>JALOBC010000069.1 GCA_023228465.1 Dokdonella sp.
CCGCGCGTGCCGTGGCGTTGAACGAGAAGGTCTGGTGACATTGCTCCAGCCGTTTGCCGAGCTCGACGAGTTGCTCGATCTGCAGCAGCGGATGGCTGCCGTAGGTGTGCTCGACCGGTTGGATGCGCCAGGGGTCGAATGTTGTCCAGTCGATATCGACATGGAACGAAGCACGGGTCATGGCAGCCTCCGGGGGGCGCAGCCGCTGCCCCGATCGTTGCGCGCGCGCCCCTGCGCTATAGTGTGCGCTGCGTCACGTTTTTTGTCACGAGAAGCGGGTAAGCGCATCTATCCGGCGATACGCGTGTACAGCGCGCATTCACCCGCTGGGTGGGCTGGGAGGTTGGTTGATGCCATCGCCGTTGTCCGCTGCCCTGCGCATCGTCCAGCCCATCGTGCCGCGCGTCGTGCTGGAGCCGTGGTTGCAGCGCCGATTCTTTGCGGCGCGCGGCTGGGACAACCTGCACTGGGGTGTTTTCGACACGTTTGCCGATGCGCTTGCCTATGCGCAGCGCTTCCACGCACGCACCCGCTTCGGTGCCGATCATGAAGCGATCCTGCGCCGCCATGCGCTGCTCAAGACACACGACTACCCGGTGCTCTTCTGGCTTGCCCGCGCCATGGCGCTGAGCGCGGGCCGCCGGCTCGTGGATCTGGGGGGCAGCGTGGGCGCATCCTATTACAGCTACCGTGATCGCCTCGGCCTGCCGGACGACTGGGAGTGGATCGTCTGCGAGCTGGACGAGGTGGTCGCCAGGGGACGTGCGATCGCGGCGCAGCGCTGGGCGCCGCACCTGCGCTTCAGCACGGATCGCAGTGAGGTCGACGGTGCTGCCATCCTGTTCACGGCCGGCTGCCTGCAGTACCTGGAGCAACCCCTGGCGGCCATCCTGAGCGGGCTGGCCGCGCCGCCGCCGCACATCATCATCAACCGCCTGGCGCTGACCACCGGCAGCGCCTACATCACGCTGCAGAACACCGGATACTCGATCAGCCCGTGCCGCGTGGACCAGCTCGAGCGCTTCGTCGCCGACATGGCGGCGCTGGGATACCGGCAGGCAGACGTCTGGGCCTGCCTGGACAATCACACCGAGGTGCCCTTCCATCCCGAATGCACCCTGCCGAACTTCTTCGGCTTCTACTTCACACAAGGGCCGGCCGGTGCCACGAAACCCTGCACGTCGGGCAGGCCGACGGATGACCCGCGGACCACCAGCGGCGATTCACGGGTCGCCTGTGCCCCTGTCACGGGGCGGCTTGCGCAGGGCCTGCACCGGCGCGGCGCCGGCCGGCGGCTGCCTGCGGCCGGTCAGACGGCGCCAGCGGCCCTTCAGCAGGTGGGCACACAGGAACATCGCCGGCAGCGGATCATCGAGGCGGAACACATGCAGGTAGGAACGGCTCCACTGGCGCAGGATCCTCGACCAGGGTCCGCGGGTCGCCGCCGGCAGTGCCGTGACCGCGGCCAGGTCGTCGTGGAGGTTGAGACAACCCGCGCCCATGCGGTAAGCGCGGCTCGCCTGCGTCACCGGCAGGTCGAGCGCATCCTGCCAGGCCATTTCACATACGTTGACGCCGCAGCGCGCGGCGAATTCGACGTACCACCAGGCGCGGGTGTTGATCTCGAGGATCTTGAACAGGCCGTCCCGGCTGTCGCGCTTGAACTCGGCGCTGAATATGCCACGGTACTGCAGCTGCGCAAGGATCGTCTCCAGGCTTTCGGCCGCCTGCGCCACCTGCGTCAGCGGGATGCTTTCGCAGTAGGAGCTGTTGCCGAAGTCCGGCGGAAAGATGCGCAGTCGGCGACGCGCCAGCAGCCCGGTGAGACGGCCATGGCGGTCGCGAAAGCCATCGATGAAATAGTGCTCCGAGGACGGACCGGGAATGTATTCCTGGACGATGACCTTGAGATCCTGCTGCGCCAGCTGTTGCCAGAGGCGCTCGAACTCCGCACGACCGTTCGCCCACATGCCCTTGACGCCGGTGACGGCGTTGAACCGGCGCGAGTCGGCAGGTTTGAGAAACGCACGATCGAGTTCGTCCAGCGGAATGCGCTGCAGATCGCTGTCGCGCTCCAGCGGGAAGGTCCGCGGATGCGGCACGCCGGCGCCGGCCAGGAACTGACCGAAGCGCTTCTTGTCCTGGAGGATTTCCAGGCTGGCGCGCGAGCTGCTGCTGACCCGGAACCGGGTGCCGATCGCGTCCGCCGGCAGATCGGCCAGCCACAGGGCGATGTCGTCGGCGCCCGGGATGAGCACGGCTGCGTCCAGCGGCAGCTGGCGCAGCACCGCCAGGCCCGGCGCCCCGGGTGTTCCATCCCAGCCGAGCGGCCCGGGCGCGGGCCGGTACCAGCGGCTGCGCGAGGCGAGGTCGCCGGCGGGACAGGCGGAAAACGCAGGGATGGCCGCCATGTGCAGGCAGCGCAGCGCGCCCAGCGCAGTCGGGCCGCGGGCCACGATGATGGCCGGGATCGGGTGGTCCGTGGCGCGGGCGCCACGGATGGGTGCGGCGGCTGGGCCGCGTGTGGGTGCAGCGCCCATCGGCGCGGCAGGCGCCGCGGGCGCAGCATCGCTCAGGCGCGGAGCGCCGGAGCCTGTCGAGGGCGGGTTCATCGTGCGTTCGCGCCGCGCCATGCCGGAACCAGACTCTACTCCCGTGCGCGCGCGGCGTACACGTGGGGATTTTTTTCCCTGTGCATTCGGCGCATATTCCCTTGCTGGCGCAGCAAATGGACGGCCGATCGGCCAGGCGGCACATGACCAGCGAGGTGACCACCCGTGTGCTCGGGGCGGCCGAGCATTCCCGCTGGGCCGAGCAGGTCGCCGTCTCGCCGGATGGCAGCGCCTATGCGTTGCCGCAATACCTGGAGGTCCTGTGCGAGGTGGCCGGCGGGCGCTATCGCGTGCTGGTGGCCGAACGCGCCGGCGAGATCGTCGGCGGCATCGCCTTGTACGAACGCAGCCTGCGCGCCGGCTGCTACGTCGCGCCGCGACTGCTGCTGTACTACAACGGCTTCGTGTTGATGGCGCATGCGACGAAGTATCCCTCGCAGCGCGAAGCCTGGCGGCTGCAGACGCTGGGTGCGCTCGAGCGCGCCTTGTCGCAGCGGGGCTATGCCCATCTCAAGATCAAGAGCCGCAGCACCCTGAGCGATGTCCGCGCGTTCTGCGCGCGGGGCTGGGCCGCGCAGCCGAGCTACAGCTACGTGGTGGACATCGCGGATCTGCCCGCGGCCTGGGCGCGCGTGGACAAGAACCTGCGCCGCCTGGTGACCCGTTGCCGCGAGCAGGGCCTGACGCTCAGCCGGGATGATGACTTCGAGATCTTCTACACGCTGCACGCGCAGACCCACCAGCGCAAGGGCGCGCATCTGTACCTGCCACGCGAGGCATTTGCCCGCTATGTCGCGCGCCTTCAGGCCCTGGGCCTGGCGCGGCTCTACCATGCACGCCTGCCCGATGGGCGGGCGATCGCCTCGCAACTGGTGCTGACCGGACCGCACCCGGTGACGCATACGGTATGCGCAGCCGCCGATGCGCAGTTCCTGAACCTCGGCGCTTCGGCGTTCCTGCGCTGGGAAGTGTTCGAGGATCTTTCGCGCGCCGGCTATCGCGGCAACGACCTCACCGATGCTGCGCTCAATCCGGTCAGCCATTTCAAGAGCCAACTGGGGGGTGAGCTGTGCCTGGGCCTGCAGATTGCACGACCCGACCGGCTGGCCTGGCGGCTGCACGCGGGCGCGAGCGGCCTGCCCGAGCGCTGCAAGGAACTGGCCCTGCGCATGCTGCGCCGGCGCGCGCGGGAGAATGCGCCATGACGGCGCCTGGCCGCAGCGGCGCCGAGTGGGTCTGTGATGCATTGCAGGCGGCCGGCGTGCGCTGCGTGTTCGGCTTGCCAGGTACCCAGAACGTTGCCCTGTATGAAGCGCTGCGCCGGTCCGGCCTGCGCACCGTGGTCGCCACCCACGAACGCTCGGCGGCCATGATGGCCAATGGCTACTATCGCGCCTGCGGTCGTCCCGGGATCCTGGCGACGATCCCGGGCCCGGGCTTCACCTGCGCGTTGACCGGCCTGGCCGAGGCCTGGCTGGATTCGGCTGCCCTGGTGCACCTGGCCGGCGCCCCGGCCGCGGCGCCGGGCCGCCGCTTCCAGTTGCAGGCGCTGGATCAGGCGGCGATGGCGAGCCCGGTGGTCAAGGCAGTGCATCGCATCCAGGCGGTGGAACAGGTGCCGGCGGTGCTGGCCGTGGCGCATGACCAGGCGCTGGCCGGCGAACCCGGGCCGGTGCTGGTCGAAATCTCGCGTGCCGCGCTCGAGGCCCGCACCACCACGCCGATGGCCGTCGCCGCGGCGCCGGCTGCGCCGGAGTTCGCTGCCGATCCGGCGCTGGCCGACGCCCTGGCCGGGGCCCGGCGCTGCCTGATCCTGGCCGGGCAGGGCGCCCATGCAGCGGCAGATCTGCTCGTGCAGCTGGCCGAGCGTCTGGCGGCGGCGGTCGTCACCACCACCTCGGGGCGCGGGGTGGTGCCCGAGGATCATCCGCTGTCACTGGCCTTCGAGTTCGCCGGCAACGGCGCCAGGACGCTGAACGCGCTGGTGGAACGGTGTGACCTGGTGCTGGCGATCGGTTGCAAGTTCTCGCACAACGGCAGCCATGGTTTTCGCCTGGTGCTACCCGCCGACAAGCTCATGCACGTGGATTCGGCTGCCGCGGTATTGGGCGCGAACTACCCGGCACGCTGGGCCGTGCAGGCCGATGCCGGGCGCTTCCTGCGCGCCATGCTCGAGGCGCTGGGCGCCCGATCCGCCGAGGCGCAAGGCTTTGCTTCCACGGAACTGGATGCCTGGCGCGCGCGTCGCCGGGCGGAGGATGCAGACGCCCTCATCGAACCGCGCATCCACGCCGGCGCATCCGGCACGCCGGCCGAGTTCCTTTCCCTCCTGCGCGCGGCGCTGCCGCGCCATGCCTGCCTGGTCACCGATTCCGGACTGCACCAGGGCCTGGCCCGGCGTCACTTTCGCGTGCTGGCTCCGCGCGGACTCATCACCCCGACCAACCTGCAATCCATGGGCTTTGGCATCGGTGCGGCCATCGGCGCGGCGCTGGCCGACCCGGAGCGGCCGGTGCTCGCCCTGGTGGGTGACGGCGGGCTCGACATGGCCGGGCTGGAATTGCTCACCGCCGTGCGCCAGAAGCTGCGCCTGACCGTGATCGTGCTGGTCGATGGCGCCTATGGCCTGATCCGGCTGCAACAACTGGCCGAGCATGGTCACGCGCACGGCACCCAATGGCCGGCAGTGGACTACGCGGCGCTGGCTGCGGCGGTGGGGGCCAGGCACCGGCGCGTGCACGGTGACTTTGCAGCCGTGCTGCAGGCGGCCCTCACGTCCGATCGCGTCACCCTGGTCGAGGTCGCCGTGGGTGATTCGCTGCCGATGCGCTGGCTGCAGGCCAAGGGCGTCGCCAAAGGCCTGCTCGGGCAGCGGGTGCGCGGCTGGCTGCGCCGGGTAGTCGGGCATGCTTGATCCGTGCGCGCCCATGCCATTCAGCGTTTACGGGGGGCCCCGCAGCCAAAGCTGCCTGCGGATCGTGGTGCTGGCGCCCGCGCGGGCGCCGGCCTGGCTGGCCGCCACGATCGAGCATCTGGCGGGCAAGTCCTGGATCGCGCTGGGCGTGGGTCTGCTGCCCACTGCCGGCAACGGGCCGGCGGAAACGCCGCTTGCGCTCGACGTGCGACTTTTCCTGGCCCTCGAACGCCTGCGCCGGCGTGGTGACGACGGTCAGCTCGCCTGTGTGGATCTGGCTGCACGCACAAAGGCCGCGGGCGTCGAGGTGCGCATGATCGCGAACGACGCGGACTTGCGCGGCTACCTCCTGCAGGCGCCGGCCGACCTGCTCATCGCGGCCGCCGGCTTTGCAGTCGCGGCACAAGTCGCAACCGGCATCCAGTGGGGCTGCTGGCAGGTCGGGGGCGATCTTGCCGATCCGTGGCGTGCCGGCCTGGCCCTGTTGCCGCCGCTGCTCGATGGCGAGCCGGTCACGCCCACCTGCCTGCGCCTGCAGGCGCCCTCGGGGATGTCGTTGCTGCTGGCCAGCAGCACCGGGGCGACCCAGGGTGGTGCCTTCGCACTGCAGCGCGATCTGGCATTCCGCAAGCTGCCCGCCTTGCTGGCACGCGCCCTGCGCGATCTGGTTCGCGGCACGACGGCGGCGCCCGAGCGCCAGGTCTTGCGGCTGCAGTTCGGCGCCGGCACCGCGCCGCTCCCGCGCGGCGCCGGCGTGCGCGCGTTGCGCAGGGTGGTGGGCGGCACCCTGCGTTGGTGGCGTGACCGCTGGCATGGTCAGGAAATGTGGTTCGTGGCGGTGCGGCGCGCGCCGGTGCCGATCGATCCGGCGCTGCCGCAGATGGGCGTGGTGAGCGCCCTGGTGGGCGCGCCAAGCTGCTACTGGGCCGACCCGTTCCTCTACGACGATGATGGACGCCCGCTCCTGTTCGTGGAGGAATACGGCCTGCGCGATCAGCGCGGCGTCATCGCCTGCGTGGCGCTGCGGCCCGACGGCAGCGCCCGGCGGCTCGGCATCGCCCTGGATGAAGCCTGCCACCTGTCCTACCCGCAGGTGTTCAGCGACCAGGGTACGCGCTACATGACGGTGGAGTCGGGCAGTGCGCGGCGCGTGCGCCTGTACCGCGAGGCGGGATTTCCGCTGCAATGGGAGCCGGTGGCCGATCTGATCGATGATTGTGTCTGCGTCGATCCGACCCTGTACCGGCACGCGGGGCGCTGGTACCTGTTCGTGAACATTTCCGATGCCGGGGCCGGCTCTTCCGATGAGCTGTTCCTGTTCAGCGCCGATGCACTGACTGGCCCTTACCGTGCGCACCCGTGCAATCCGATCGTCAAGGATGTGCGCTGCGCGCGTTCGGCGGGTCCGCTGTTCATGCATGCCGGCCGGTTGATCCGCCCAGCCCAGGATTGCGCGCCGGACTACGGAATCGCGGTCGTGTTCAACGAAGTCACAGAGCTGACACCGACCACTTACAGTGAGCGCCGCCTGGCGCGGCTGGATGCGGCCTGGATGCCGGGATCGAAAGGCTGCCATACCTATGCCGCCATCGCGGGCCTCGAGGTGTTCGATGCAAAGGGTCGCCCCGCACGCGGTGTCGAGCGCATGACGGTCGATGATGCACTGGTCATGACCGGCCGGGAGGGCGTGCTCCCGCTGGTCAGCGTCATCATGCCGGTTTACAACGGCGTCGCCTTCCTCGGCCAGGCGATCGACAGCGTGCTGGCGCAAACCCTGCGCGAATTCGAGGTGATCGTCGTCGATGACGGCTCCAGCGATGGCAGTGGCGAGCTGGCCGATCGTTACGCGCGCGAACATCCGCAACACGTGCGGGTGGTGCACCAGGAGAACCAGGGCCTGCCGCTGGCGCGCAATGCCGCCATCGCCGTCGCGCGCGGGCGTTACCTTGCCCTGCTCGACGCCGACGACCTGTGGCTGCCGGGGCACCTGGCCGCCTGCGTTGGCGTGCTGGAAAGCCATTCCAGCGTCGGCCTGGTGCACGCCGACACCGAGGATATCGATGCCTCGGGGCAGGTACTTGCCGCGCGCGTGCCATGTCTGCGCTGGCCGCGCCGCGCGGCGCGCGACCCGTTCCGGGCGATGCTCCTGCGCCGCCAGAACGTCGCCTGCCTGACCGCTGTGTTCCGCCGCAGCGTGGTCGAGCGGGTCGGGGGTTTCGACCCCCGCTTCAACCGCCTCGGCAGCGAGGATCGCGACATGTGGTTGCGCATTGCCGAAGTTTCCGATCTGGTCTACCTGGACGAGCTGCATGCGCACTACCGTGTGCACGGCAACAACATGAGCGCGAACGCCGAACGCATGTGGCGTGCGCAGCGCCTGCTGGTGGACAAGTTCTCCGCCCGGCCCCGGGCGCGCGGCCTGCACCGTCGCGCCCTGGCCGCGGTGGATGCCGAACTGGGCCACCAGCTGGCGGTCGAGCGTTCCATGCGCCCGGCGCTGCGCATGTTCATGCGTGCGCTGGCCAACGATCCCTTGCGCGTGGATGCCTGGAAGGGGCTTGTGCGACGCATCTTCGTCGGTCCGCGCTCGCGCGGTTCGGCGCATCCATGAACGCGCGCGGGCAGGGCGACGAGCGAGCGCGGTGTTCTCGCGTGACCGCCGGTATCCAGGCGCCGCGCGCGTGGCGCGATGCGCCGATCCTTGCGTGCATCAAGGCCACCAGTCCCATCCGCGTTGACTGATTCTGTCGTTACGGCCGGAGGCAGCCATGTACAGAATTCAACTTCCCCGCAGCGCCACGCTGGCGTTGTTCGACCTGTTCGTACTGCTCGGCCTGCTCGGTCTGAACCTGAAGACCACGCTGATGGACAGCCCGTGGGCAGAACTGGGTCTGTTCGTCGGCATGCCGCTGGGCTACCGGTTCACGTTCGCCGAACAGGTGGGCTTCTATGCCACCGACATCGCCATCAACCTTCTGCTCGTGCCGCTTGTGCTGACGGCGCTGATTTCGCTGGTATTCCGGCGCCATCGCGTGGCCGCGGGCGTCGTGGTCGCCCTGGTGCTGGTGCTCCTGTACTTCCTGCAGCAGCGGGCGCTGCACGAAGTGGGTCAATTCCTGTCGCGCGATCTGATCATGGAGGCCTTGCGCTGGGGCACTGCCGACCCCGGCAGCCTGGGCGCCTACCTCACCCCGCTCAGCGCGCTCAAGTTGCTGCTGCTGCTGGTGGGGATCGCGGCGATTGCACTGATCGCGCGCCGCGCGCGCCGCAACGAGGCGGCCGGGCGCGGCACCCGCGCCCAGCAGCTCCTGCTGCTGGCGCCGGCGCTCGCCGTGTGCGTGCCTGCCGTGGTGCTGGTGCTGATCGGCCTGCCGAACCGGCACCCCGAACTGGCTGCCAGCCACAGTGCGATCGGCCGTGTCGTGGCCACCATGGCGCGTCCCGACGGCGCCGCCGGCGATGGCCTGGGCGCCATCGCGCCGGGGCAACAGTTGCAGACCATGCGCAATGTGACACGCACGCCGCCCTTCGATCCATCGCAGCCGGAAGTGGGCAGCGAACGCGGCGCCGATGTCCTGCTCTTCGTCATGGAGACCGGGCCCGCGCGCGGCCTGGATCTGGCGAGCGAAGGCGCCAGCCTGCCTGGAACGGGGCAGCTGTTCGCGCATTCGTTCATCGCCGAGGAGCATTACACGAGCTACCCCTATACGAGCGATGCGCTCTATTCGATGCTCACCGGACGCTATCCGCAGGGCCGGCGACGGCTGCTGCGCGATCCGCGGGTGACCGACATCGGTGGTCTGATGGAAGCGCTGTCCGGCGAGGTGCCGGTCAGGCACATCTACATGCCCAGCCTCTACTTCAACGAGACCGACGATCGCCTGTTCAGTACTTCCGGCGGCGACGGCATGTATGTTGCCGACGCGCATCCCGATGATCCGCTGCGGGCCAGCGTCAGCGCCCGCGTGGCCACCATGATGAGCGGATTCGCGCGGGCCGGCGCGCAGTGGAACGAGGAGGAAGAAGATCGGCTGCGGCGCGTGCTGACCAACGACCTGCTTGCCCTGCAGACCATGAAGACCGACATCCGCAACGCCGTGCGTGAGCACAAGCGTTACGTGATGATGTACCTGCCGCAGATCGGGCATGGACCCTGGCTGCCATTGCGCGCCGGCTCGCTCGCGCTGGATCGCGGTCGCGACCTGATGCACTTGCAGGACCAGTGGCTGGCCGAGCTCGTCGACACGATCCGGGACGCCGGTCGCCTCGACGACACCCTCATCGTCGTCACGGCCGACCATGGCGTGCGCGCGCGCTCGGAGGATCCGTCCATCGTGGTCGGCAAGATCGATGACTACATGTTCCGCGTGCCGATGCTGATCTATGCACCGCGTGCCCTGGCCCATACGCGCTTCATCGACGTACCGTCCTCGCATATCGACGTTGCACCGACCCTGCTCGCGCTGCTTGGCAACACCACTGCGCTCACGGGGATGGAGGGCACGCCCTTGTGGCAGCGTCGCCGGGATCAGCGCATCTACCTGTACGCCAACGCCTATGGGGGTGCGGATGGCTACGTCGACGATGGCAACTATTTCATGTTCCAGTCGATGTGGGACGCGGTGTACGAGGGTCCGCGCTTCTCCTTCGACGTGGACGATCGGCTGCCGCAGGACGATCCGCGTGTGCTTGACGTCGAGCATGCAATCGGCGCGTCCAATCGTCTGCAGGAATCCTTCGCCACCGAGCTGATCCATCGCAATCGCGGGGTCACGCCCAGGCGAACGTCGAACACGCCCGTGGCGGCCGGGGCGGTGCCGGCGGCTGCACAATGACTCCCTGCGCCCTCGATCGGTCGCCATGCACCAGCCCGGCCCCGCGCTGGACACGCTGGCTCGGCGCGACCCTGCTCGCCGTCCTGTGCGTCGGCGCCCTGCCGGCCATGGCGGCCACCACCTGGTACGTGCGCGCCGATGGCGGCACGCCCGCCCAATGCACCGGCCGCAGCGATGCCGCCTATCCGGGCAGCGGCAGCAACCAGGC
>JALOBC010000032.1 GCA_023228465.1 Dokdonella sp.
GGCGCGCATGGGCCTGCAGCCTTCGTTGGTTCGTCACCTGGAAGACTGCGCCATGCGCGCATCTCTTTCCACCCTACGAATCGGTAAGCCTCTGAGCCTGAACGGAAGTTCGTGGGGAAACCTCAGGATCTGCATGGATTCAAAAGAGCATAAGATTTGCGCTTGCATGTGCAGAGCCCGTGCGATTCTAGCTATTGTCTGCGTTATGGCGTCCGCGGCCGCCCTTGCGGAAGGGCCGGTGCTGGACCCATGGACGGGTCCGTGAACCTGGGCGCTCCCAAAGCGCGTTCGGAGCTGGGCGACGCTGAACAGGGACGATGGCTCACATCCATTGATCCGCAGGCGTTCGCGCTCCCGCGCACAGCACGGGAGCGCGGAGGCGATGATGTCGGTCATCCCGCCATCGGTGCACGATTCGTGGTCGATCTTCCTGCGCGCGGGGAACTGGAACTTGTCATCAATGGACTGGTCGAGGTCGTTGACGGTGTCACCACCATGATCGGCTCGCTGGCCAATGAAGCCAATGGTGATTTCGTGCTTTCGCTCGAGGGCGACAAGTTGCTCGGAACCATAGAGGATGGGGAGCACATCTGGCTCATAGAGCCACAGGAAAGTGGGGGTCACTTGCTACGCCAGGTGCATCGCGATCTGATACCTCGCGTTCCCGATGACGAAGTCGGCCCTGAGCTTGGGACAGTGGCTGATATTTTAGTGCCTACGTCGCTTCCGATTCCCATGGCTGGAACCAGCGGCGGCGTCGACGTACTGTTCCTCTACGCGAGTGATGTCATAAATCCCAGTTTACGCGCAAGCGACATTGTTGGTCGTTTCACTCTGGTGCGGAACAACAGTTTGATATCAACTAACAATTCTATTACCAGTGTCGGCGTATATCCGGTTGCCAGCAGCTTCGCTGGCCTGGATAGGTATGCAATCTCTCTAAAAATGGTGAACCGATCCACTCCGTTCACGCAGTTGGATAATTGGATGGTGCATACAAACGCGGATATTGCGTTTCTTATGCTGACCGAGGACGCTTCGGCTGTGGACTTCCCGGGTTACGGACGAGTTGGTGGTCATGCATATATTTTGCAAGAGGGCTTGCCCTTTGCGCTTTCTACGATCACCTACGCGCTGGGTGATAATACAGCGGTTCATGAACTCGGCCACGTGTTTGGAGGCCGGCATGAGCGTAGCGGTACTCTTTCCGAGTTATATTATCCGGTGGTTGCATCCGATTGCTCTTGGATGACCATCATGGGTGGATACTTGAAGCCATGTGTGTTCGACGGCTTACCAGCCACGAACGTACGTATCAATTATTTCTCCAACCCTTCTCTAGCGCCTGCAGCTGCCGGCGGCAACGTGATCGGTGTTCCCGGGCGTTCGGACATGAAGAGCTGGCTGGAAAGCAGCATGCCGGTCGTGTCTGCGTGGCGGAACAACGGCGCGAACCCGGCGCCAACCTCATCACCAGTGGTTTCTCATGAAAATCTGATGTGCTGGGGCGGCAACCTGATCAAGTGGACGGCGGTCTCCGGTGCAACCGAATACCGATTGTTCCAGTCAATATCAAGCAGCTTTATTGCGCCCACGCAGGTTTACCAAGGTGGTGGGATAGCAGTGCACGCGAATGTACCCAGTAGTGGTGCCTATTATCGTGTTCAAGCCTGCAACTCATCCGGTTGCAGCAATTACGCTGGAACCGAGTATGCCGAGTATTACACCGGCTGTCTGTAGTCATGACTTGCCCGGTGCGTGGCTTGCGCCACGCACCGGGCATCTCCACAGGAGAAACGACATGAAATGGATCTTTGGCCTGCTGCTGGCGCTGTGGCTGGCACCGCTGTGGCTGACACCAGTACTCGCGCAGGGAGGGCCGGGGTATCCGTGCCAGGGTTGCGTCGAGGACCGTCCGCTGTTCACGATGCCATCGTCCGCGCTGTGGTACGCGCTCGAGCGCCCCGGCACGGGACTCAGCATCACGGTGCAGGATGGTTTCCTGGTAGGCATGTACTACGGGTTTACACCGACCGGAGCACCGCTGTGGTACCTGTTCACCGGCCCGCTGGAGCAGCCGGAGGACGCGCCGAGCAAGATGCGTGTGAGGGCCAACCTGCAGCGCGTGGAGAACGGGCCGTGCCTCGGTTGCGGGTATCAGGCACCGGACTTTCTGCCCAGCCCGGGCGAGGCAACACTGGAGTTTGACCAGGCCAACCATGCGACGTTCGCCATCGACGACGGCGAGCCATTGACGATGCTGCCGTTCATTGCCGGTGTTGGTTATGCGCGACTGCTTCCCAGCTATACGGATTACAACTTTCCAGATCTGAATGGTACGTGGGTCGCCGTACAGGAGGTTCCGCAGGCGGATGGAAACTGGCGTTATGACTCTCATATAGGCGAATTGCGCTCCAGTTCTAAACTCGACAGGTACGCCAATTGGAACTTGCTTGAATCATGGACTCCACTCGATCAGTACGTTATTTTGGGTCTATACTGTGCCTTCAATCGTGGCATTCCCGGTGTTGACGACCCCCATTCGCACGACGTGCCCGATTGTTGGCTGAGTGACATCGTGGACTTACCGGATCGTCCGCTCGGCGAGCGTCTCTACTTTCCCGTTCCTTATGCCAATATCGGCGCAAGCCGTATTTCTGCCGTCCATCCGCAGACCGGTGTGCGCCTGACGATGTATCGCCTGGAGTACGACTGATGAATCACCATCGTTTCTTGACGCGCTTTCTCGTGCTGATGCTGCTTGCACTTGCAGGTCTGCCTGCGTTGTTGTTCGCGCGCGGGCCGGACGTGCCTTGCACCGGCATCGATTGCGAACAGGTAGCCTTGTTCGACATGCCGGCTTCGGGCTTCTGGGGCAATCCGCAGGAAGTCGGCATCGGGATCCACATGTACGTGCAGAACGAGGTCATGTTCGGCATGTACTACGGCTACGCGCCGACGGGTGCGCCCGTCTGGTATCTCTTCACCGCCCGGTTGCAGCGTGCCGACGACAGCCCGGGCCTGCTGCGTGCAGAGGCGACACTCGAGGAGTACCGTAACGGCAGTTGCATCGGTTGCGCGCCTGCCGCGCCCGAGCAGGCTGGACTTCCAGGCCATATCAGCTTGGTATTCGACCAGCGCAACCATGGCATCTACCGCATCGATGGCGGCGAAGCGATCCATATCGTGCCACTGCATGCCAATTCCGCGGTTGCTGGCGAGTTCAGGGATACGATGCGTTACGCGCTGCCCGATCCGGAAGGCGCCTGGGTGCTCACGTTCAAGGCGGAGTCAGGTGCGGGCGCCTGGTTCGAGCGTGTTGGCTCCATCAGCGGTGTATTCGGATCCCGCGAGGTCCGGGACGCGCAGGGCGGGCATGAGCCGCATGCGATCGACTGGACGTTTGCCTCCGTGTCCAGTGGCGAGGTGTTTCCCATAGGCCGGCTCTTTTGCACGACCTATGGGGAAGGCAGCCCGCCATCGACCATCGACCTGGAATGCGGGCTGGAGCTGGAGTACCCGTCAGGCATGTTCCCGGAGTTCGACGGTGGCGTGCGGTTCCCGCTGCCCTACGCCAACATCGGCGATGGGCGCATCGTGTCGAAAGACCCGGTCAGCGGCATTCGCCTGGAGGCGTTCCGCATCGGCTACGACTGAGCGGGCGATCGCCTGTTGCGGGATGGTGTGTACGTGCGCGCACCATCCCTTTCCCGCCCCATCCTGGAAAGGGAAGGGGAGGCTCGGGACAGTCACCATCCAGGGCGGGCGTGGCGCATCCCGGTCGCGGGTGCGCCGGGTTGACCAGCGGCGATGGTGTATCCGGTGTGCCGTGCGGCCGCCGTTCGCGCTACAATCACCGGCTTTGGGCGCCATTGCGCCGCTGCCCATCGCCGCCGCATGCAGTCAGCCCACCCGTCCGCTCCCGTGCTCACCATCGATGGCCCGTCCGGGGCCGGCAAGGGGACGGTGGCGCGTGCGGTGGCGGAGGCGCTGGGTTGGCATCTGCTCGATTCGGGCGCCCTGTACCGCGCCGTGGGGCACGCGGCCGGCATCGCCGGCATCGATGTGAGTGACGGTGGCGCGGCGGCGCGGTGCGCCGCGGCGACGCGCATCGAGTTCCGCGCCGCGGGCGACGCCGGCGAGCTTCGCGTGATCGTCGATGGCAATGACGCGACCGACGCGATCCGCACCGAAACCGCCGGTGCGGCGGCGTCGGCGATCGCGGCCATTCCGGCCGTGCGGGATGCGCTGCTCGAGCTGCAGAGGGGCTTTCGGCGGCCACCCGGGCTGGTCGCCGACGGGCGCGACATGGGCACGGTCGTGTTCGCCGATGCGCCGTTCAAGGTATTCCTGACCGCGAGCGCGCAGGAGCGTGCGGACCGGCGCTATAAACAGTTGAAGGCAAAGGGGTTGGCTGTTAATCTTGCATCCCTTTTGCGCGAGATTCAGGCGCGCGACGAGCGCGACGCCGCCCGTGAGGTGGCGCCGCTGCGGCCCGCACCGGAAGCGATCATCGTCGACACGACCGGCATTCCGGTCGAGACGGTGGTTGCCCGTGTGCTGGCTGTCGTGCGTGGTGCCTGAGGCAGGAGGGACTAAGTCCGGCGGTGGTCGCCGGCACGCAACGATGCGGCGCATTCGCATCCTTTGAAGGTGGGTCGGTCATCTGTGGATGGCGACCTGTTTCATGACTGGAACCAACATGACTGAAAGTTTTGCTGAACTGTTCGAACAGAGCCAGCAGTCGCTGAGCAAACTGCGCTCCGGCGCCATCGTCAGCGGCATCGTGGTCGAGATCCGCTCCGACATGGTGGTCGTCAACGCGGGCCTCAAATCCGAGGGCATCATCCCCATCGAGCAGTTCAGGGGCGAGGATGGCGAACTCGAAATCAACGTCGGTGATTCCGTCAAGGTGGCGCTCGACGCGATCGAGAACGGCCTGGGCGAAACCATCCTCTCGCGCGAGAAGGCCAAGCGCTCGCTGGTCTGGGACGAACTGGAAGAGGCGCAGACCGCCGACGAGGCCGTCACCGGTCGCATTTCCGGCAAGGTCAAGGGCGGCTTCACCGTCGACATCAAGGACGTGCGCGCGTTCCTGCCAGGCTCGCTGGTCGATGTGCGCCCGGTGCGCGATCCGACCTACCTCGAGGGCAAGGAACTCGAGTTCAAGATCATCAAGCTCGACCGCAAGCGCAACAACGTGGTGGTGTCGCGCCGCGCGGTCGTGGAGAGCGAGTTCTCCGAGGAACGCGAGAAGCTGCTCGACAAGCTGGTCGAGGGCGCGGTCATCCCGGGCGTGGTCAAGAACCTGACCGACTACGGCGCGTTCGTGGATCTGGGCGGCATCGACGGCCTGCTGCACATCACCGACATGGCGTGGAAGCGCGTGCGCCACCCGAGCGAAGTCGTCAACGTCGGCGACGAACTCGAAGTGCGCGTGCTCAAGTTCGACCGCGAGCGCAACCGCGTTTCACTGGGCCTCAAGCAGCTCGGCGAGGATCCCTGGGTCAACATCGCGCGCCGCTACCCCGCCGACACGCGCCTGCTCGGCAAGGTGTCCAACGTCACCGATTACGGCTGCTTCGTCGAACTCGAGCCGGGCGTGGAAGGCCTGGTGCACGTCTCGGAGATGGACTGGACCAACAAGAACGTCAACCCGGCCAAGGTCGTCCAGGTGGGCGACGAGGTCGAGGTGATGGTGCTCGACGTGGACGAGGAGCGTCGCCGCATCTCGCTCGGCATGAAGCAGACCAGCGCCAATCCGTGGGAAGCCTTCGCGGCCATCCACAAGAAGAACGACAAGGTATCGGGCACCATCAAGTCGATCACCGACTTCGGCATCTTCGTCGGCCTGGACGGCGGCATCGACGGCCTGGTGCACCTGTCGGACATCTCCTGGCAGGCTTCCGGCGAGGACCTCGTACGCAACTTCAAGAAGGGCGAGGAAGTCGAAGCCGTGGTGCTGGCGGTCGATCCGGAGCGCGAACGCATCTCGCTCGGCATCAAGCAGCTGGAGCAGGATCCGTTCGGCCAGTTCATGGCGGCGCATCCGCGCGGCAGCCTGCTGACCGGCACCGTGCGCGAGGTGGATGCGCGCGGCGCGACGATCGACCTCGGCGAAGGCGTGGAGGGTTACCTGCGCGCCAACGACATCGCCAAGGAGCGTGTCGAGGACGCCGCCCAGCACCTCAAGGTGGGCGACACGGTCGAGGCGAAGTTCGTCGGCATGGATCGCAAGGGTCGCAGCCTGCAGCTGTCGATCCGTGCCAAGGACGAGGACGAGCTGGCCAGCACCCTGGAGGAATACCAGAGCGCGACGGGCGGCACGACCAAGCTTGGCGCCCTGCTGAAGGAACAGCTCAACCGCTGATCCAGACCCGGCGCGCGGCGATGGCCGCGCGCCGGGCAATTTCATCGTGCGCACTGGCGACGGTGCGCCCTTTTTTTGGATGGCTGCTCCGCGATGACGAAGTCCGAACTGATCGAAGCACTGGCCGCGCGCCAGACGCACCTGGCCGCCGCCGACGTGGAACTTGCGGTGAAGAACGTGCTCGAGCAGTTGAGCCAGTCGCTGGCCAATGGCAAGCGCATCGAGATCCGCGGTTTCGGCAGCTTTTCGCTGCATTACCGGCCACCGCGCATGGGCCGCAACCCCAAGACCGGCGAAGCAGTGGCGCTTCCCGGCAAGCACGTACCCCATTTCAAGCCGGGCAAGGAATTGCGTGAAAGGGTCAACCAGAAGGTCACGGCGCCGGACGCTGCCGGATCGGCCTGAACATCCCGCCCGTTGCGGTCCACTCGCGCCTGATCGTCCCGCGTGCGCCATGTGGCATCGCGGCAAGCCATTGGCGGGCCGGCCATGCGCCTGATCCTCGCCGGGCTGATTCTCCTGGTGCTGGTGGCGGGGGCCCTGTTTGGCGCCCTCAACACGATACGCGTGCCCATCGACCTGCATTTCGTGCAGGTCCGCGCGCCGCTGGGTGCCAGCCTGCTCGCCATGCTCGTCGCCGGTTGGCTGCTTGGCGGGCTCACCGCATGGGTCGGCCAGGCGCGCCTGCGCCGCGAGCTGCGACGGCGGCGCCGTCTCGCGGCAGGCGATTCGGCAGCCGGGGAGCGGCCGCCGACATGAACCCGCTTGCACTCCTGTTCCTGCTGCTGCCGCTGGCCGCGCTGTCTGGCTGGGTGCTTGGACGCCGACGCAGCGAGCGCACTTCGGGCGCGCGCGTCAGCGAGCTTTCCACCAGCTATTTCCGCGGCCTCAATTACCTCCTGAACGAGCAGCCGGACAAGGCCATCGAGGTCTTTCTCAAGCTCGCCGACATCAACCGTGACACCGTGGAAACCCATCTCGCGCTCGGCAACCTGTTCCGGCGCCGCGGCGAAGTGGATCGCGCCATCCGTGTGCACCAGCACCTCATCGCGCGGCCGAACCTCAGCCGCGAGGAGAAGACGGCAGTGCTGCTGGAACTGGGCGAGGATTACATGCGTGCCGGGCTGCTCGACCGTGCCGAAACGCTGTTCGCCGACCTGGTGGCCATGGATGCACTGGCGCCACCCGCACTCAAGCACCTGATCTCGATCTACCAGCACGAACGCGACTGGAACAAGGCGATCGAACATGCGCGCCGGCTGCAGGTGGCGAGTGGCGAACCGCAGGTGGCGCTGATCGCCCAGTTCCACTGCGAACTGGCCGAAGGCGCACGCCTGCGCAGCGACCTGGATGCCGCGCGCCGCAGCATCGCCGATGCACTGACGGTGGATCCGGACTGCCTGCGCGCCTATCTCATCCGTGGCTACGTGGAAGCGGGCGCCGGCAACTTCGAGGCCGCCATCGAGGCCTTCGAGCGCGTCGCCGAGCTCGATGTCGATTACATGCCCGAAATCCTTTCGGCGCTGCTAGACAGCTACGCCCGCGCGCAGCGCATGGATCGTGCCGAGAAGTTCCTGCTCGGCATCATCGAGCGCTACCAGGGTGTCTCGCCGGTGCTGGCGCTGGCGCGCATGTATGCCACCACGCGCGGCGAAGCGGCAGCCGTGGGCTTCCTCAACCGCATCCTGCGCCAGCGTCCCTCGGTACGCGCGCTGATGGCCCTGATCGACGTGCAGTTGCACGGCGCGGACGGAGAAACGCGCCAGAGCCTGCTGGCCCTGCGCGAGCTGGCGCAGAAGCTGGTCGAAGGCAAGTCCATGTACCGCTGCACGCAGTGCGGCTTCGGCGCCAAGGCCCTTCACTGGCAGTGTCCGAGCTGCAAGAGCTGGGGAACGGTGCGGCCGATCCACGGCGTGATCGGGGAATAGCGGGGTGCTGCAACTACAGGGCACCGGCCTGATCGTGCTGCTGGGCGCCACGGCCCTGGTGTCGGCGGCACTGGTCCGCCTCAGCATCACTTATGCACACCGACGCGCGCTCATCGACCAGCCCGGGCGCCGCCGCTCGCACCGGGTGCCGACCCCGCGCGGCGGCGGCGTGGCGATCGTGGCGAGCGCGCTCGGCGCGATGCTGCTCTTGCCCGCCGCAAGCCTGCCTGCGCAGCATCTTCAGGTGACCGCTGCCATCGTGCTGGTCACCACGGTTGGCTGGGCCGACGACCACCGCGGCCTGCATGCCGCCTGGCGCTTCGCCGCCCACTGCGTCGCCGCCTTGCTGGTCGTTCTCGCCTGGCTGCCCGCCAGCGCGGTGCCGGGCCTGCCGTGGCTGCCGGCCGCCGGAACCGTCGCCCTGGCCACGCTCGGCGTGGCCTGGTCGATCAACCTGCACAATTTCATGGATGGCATCGACGGCCTGCTGGCCTGGCAGGCGATCTTCGTGTTCGTCTTGCTCGCGCTGCTGGGCTGGCATGCCGGCGAGCTGGCCCAGGCGCGCGTGCTGGCCCTGTGGGCCGCGGCGACGGCGGGCTTCCTGCCGTTCAATTTCCCACACGCGCGCGTCTTCATGGGCGATGTCGGCAGCGCGGCGCTGGGCCTGGTGATCGCGGCCGGGTTGCTGTGGCTGGCAAGGCAGCCCGGGATCCTGGCCATTGGCCTGGTCGCCTGTTCAGCCTTCGTCGTGGATGCGAGTTGCACGCTGCTGTCGCGTCTCGTGCGTGGACGCCGTTGGTATAGTGCACACCGTGAACACCTGTACCAGTGGCTGGTGCGGCGCGGGCTTTCGCATGCGCGTGTCGTGCTGCTCTACATGGGGTGGAACCTGCTCGTCGTGGTCCCGGTCATCGTCATACTCCAGCGGGTCGATCCCATCGCGCAGCGCGCTGCGGGCATCACCTGCGTGATCGCCGTGTACGCTGCAGGCATTGCGCTGTGGTGGGCGGGCAAGCGCGCCTGCCTGCGCAGACTGCGCCAGGAAAGGTCGGCATGCTGCGCAAGCTGATCGGCGCCATCCACCCGCGCCTGGCAGTCGTCGTGCACGACATGCTGATGGTGTGGATCGCCTGGACCCTGGTCAGCATGATCCGCTGGTCGCTGGCGCCGAACCCGCAGGACGTGTCGCTGTTCGGTGTGGAGGCCTGGCTGGTGCTCGCCGCCCAGGGTCTGATCTTCTGGTGGACGGGCCTGTATCGCGGGCTGTGGCGCTTCGCCAGCATGCCCGATATCTGGAACATCGCCCGCGCCTGCCTGCTCGGTGCGCTGGCGGTGGGCATCACGCTGTTCCTCTACAACCGCCTGGCCAGCGTGCCGCGCACGGTGCTGGCGGTCTATCCGCTGCTGCTGGCCGTGCTGCTCGGCGGGCCGCGCATGCTGTACCGCTACTGGAAGGACAGTCGCCTGGATTTCGGCGCCGGCCTGCCGAGCCTGCGCGTGCTGGTGCTGGGCGCGGGCAAGGCGGGGGACGCGCTGGTGCGCGACCTCAAGCGCGAGAACCGCTACATCCCGGTGGGCTTCCTCGACGACAACGCCAAGCTGCGCGGCGCGCGCCTGCACGGCATCCCGGTGCTCGGCTCGCTCGACCAGCTCCCGCGCATCGCGCGCGAGACGGCCGCTGAAATGGTCGTCATCGCCATGCCTTCGGCGAACAAGGCCGAGATGCACCGCGCGCTCGATCTGTGCGAGGCCAGCAAGCTGCCGTTCCGCACCGTGCCGCGGCTGGAGGACGTGGTTGCCGGGCGCTCCAGCTTCAACGAGCTCAAGGAAGTGGCGATCGAGGATCTGCTTGGGCGCGAGCCGGTGCACCTGGACTGGACGGCCATCCGCACCGGCCTCGCGGGCCGGCGCGTGCTGGTCACCGGCGGCGGCGGATCGATCGGCGCGGAGCTGTGCCGCCAGGTGGCAAGGCTCGGCGCGGAGTCGCTCACCGTGCTCGAGCAGTGCGAATTCAACCTCTACACCATCGGCCACGAGCTGCAACGCGATTTTCCCGACCTCATGTTCAATGCCTGGCTGGGCGATTGTGGCGATGCCATGACCGCCGAGCGCGTGTTTGCCGCCGTACGTCCGCAGATCGTGTTCCATGCCGCCGCCTACAAGCACGTACCGCTACTGCAGGGCCAGGTGCGCGAGGCGGTGCGCAACAACGTGCTGGCCACGCGCGTGGTGGCCGAGGCGGCCGATCGCCACGGCGCGGAGAGCTTCGTCCTCATTTCCACCGACAAGGCGGTCAATCCGACCAGCGTGATGGGCGCCTGCAAGCGCGTGGCGGAAATCTTCTGCCAGAACTTCGCGGCCCGCTCGCGTACGCGGTTCATCACGGTGCGCTTCGGCAACGTGCTCGACTCGGCCGGTTCCGTGGTGCCGCTGTTCCGCGAGCAGATCCGCGCCGGTGGTCCGCTTACCGTCACGCATCCGGAAATCACGCGCTATTTCATGACCATTCCCGAAGCCTGCCAGCTCATCCTGCAGGCTTCCGTGCTGGGGCAGGGCGGCGAGATCTTCGCGCTGGACATGGGCGAGCCGGTGCGTATCCGTGACCTCGCCGAGCAGATGATCCGCCTCGCCGGCCAGCCGGGCGACCAACCCATCGGCATCATCTACACTGGCCTGCGCCCCGGTGAGAAGCTGTTCGAGGAACTGTTCCACCCGCAGGAACATTACAGCAGCACCGGGCACGCCAAGATCCTCCTCGCCCAGCCGCGCTGCACGCCCTGGAACCAGCTCCACGCACAGCTCCAGCAGTGCGAGGCTGCGGCGCGCGATTTCGACGAGCCGCGCCTGCGGCGCATCCTCGAGCAGTTGCTGCCCGAGTTTCCCGGCAACGTCGCTGCGCAGGACGGCATCGTCATTCCCCTCGGCCCCCGCTTGAACAGGGACATTGCATGAGTACGCATTTGCGCAAGGTGGTATTTCCCGTCGCCGGCCTCGGCACGCGCTTCCTGCCGGCGACCAAGGTCGTCGCCAAGGAGATGCTGCCGGTGCTCGACCGGCCGCTGATCCAGTACGCCGTCGATGAGGCGGTCGATGCCGGTGCCGATACGCTGGTGTTCGTGACGAACCGCTACAAGCATGCGATTGCCGACTACTTCGACAAGGCCTATGAGCTGGAAAGCAAGCTGGCGCAGGCGGGCAAGAGCGAGCTGTTGTCGATGGTGCAGGGCACCTTGCCCAAGCACGTGCGCTGCGTGTTCGTGACTCAGCCCGAGGCACTCGGACTCGGCCATGCCGTGCTGTGCGCCAGGCCGGTGGTGGGTGATGAACCCTTCGGGGTGATCCTGCCCGACGACCTGATCTGGAACGGTGACGGACCGGGCGCCTTGCGCCAGATGGCGGCACTGTCGGCGCGCGAGAACGACGCTGGCGTCATTGCCGTCGAGGAAGTGCCGCGCGCGCAGACCGACCGCTACGGCATCGTCGATGCGACGGCCATTTCCGAACGCGCGGCGAAGATCCGCCTGGTGGTGGAAAAGCCCAAGCCGGACGAGGCGCCGTCCAACCTTGCCATCGTGGGGCGCTATGTCCTGCCCGGACGCATCTTCGATCTGCTCGAAGCGACCCGCCCCGGTGCCGGCGGCGAGATCCAGCTGACTGACGCCATCGAGGCCCTGTTGGGCGAACGATCCGTGCTCGCCTGGCGCTTCGAGGGCACGCGCTTCGATTGCGGCAACAAGCTCGGGCTGGTCAAGGCCACGTTGTCCATGGCCCTGGCCGACCCGCAGCTCGCCGATGCCACGCGGGCGTATATCAAGGAAACACTGGGGGCCGGGCATTGAGCGGCGGTGCCGGTGTGGCCAACGCGCGCACGGCTCAGGCAGGCAGCAGCGAAAGGCGCAGACCAATGGCACCGCAGGCCAGCGCCAGCGCCAGGGCCAGCACTGCGCCGGCCCGAAACCAGCCGGCCATGCGCAAGGCGGCCGCATTGCGCCGCAGCGGCGTGTCGCGCAGGGGCCGTGCGCCAGGCAGTGGCCAGCGGCGCGCTTCGGTCACGCGCCGCGCCAGGCGCATCGCATAGCCGGCGAGCAGCAACAGGCACAGTGCCATCCCCGTGCAGGCAATGCCGATCCAATGGCGCAGTTCAACCACCAGCAGGTCGGTCGGCAGCCGCGCGGCACGCGCGCCCAGCCAATGGCTGAAGGCGGCCACACACGCCACGGCCGCGATCACGGCGATGGCCAGCACGACCAGGGTGAACATGCGCATGCGCGCGTCGGCACGCACCACTTCCGATTCCATGCCAGGTTTCCCTTTGGACCTTGCCCACTATAGCGGCAAGCACGCTGCGCGAACCTGCGCGGAGCGGCGTCGTCGCGAGGCCTTGCCGGCCCTGTATGCTTGGCGCATGAGCCACAAGTTCCTCGTCGCGCTGCTTGCCCTTGCGCTCGGCGCCTGCCAGCACGTACCGGCCACCTCCGCATCCAGGGGCACCAGCGCGCCGCCCGTCGGCACCTATGACAACCACGAGCAGGTCTGGGCGGCAGGCAGCGATGGCAGCGTGCTGCCGCCACCCCGCGTGGAAGTCCGCATCGCCGGCACCGCTCTGCCCGGCTGGTCGGTCTGGCAGGTGCGCTATGGCGCGACCCCACTGATCGAGGCGACCTGGGCCATGCAGCGCATGAGCGGCGCGGGCGAGGGCGGGCGCCTGGTGCCCCATCGCCTTGCCGCTGCGGCACCGGCACTGAAGTTCGACCCGACCCAGTGGGTGGCGCTGGATGCCTGCGCCCTGCGCGGCGCCGTGGACGCGGCGAGCGCCCACGTGCAGGCCGATGTCGCCAGCTGCGCCGCGCTGGTCCCCGGCATCGGCGCTGCTGCGGCGCTGTTGCCGCTGGCGGTCGAACAGAGCGGCGAATGGCTGCGCGTGCGCTTCCATGCCGACCAGGCGCGCGGCGCGGCGGCGCGCGAGGACCTGCGTCGGGTACAGGTTTTCGAAGGCTGGGCGGCCATCAATGGCAGCGGCCCGAACGGCGTGCCTGGCGCGGACTGGCACATGAATCGCAACCTGCGCCTCGGCAACGAGGGCAGCCGCGTGCCGCTGGCCTGGCGCGATGGCGCGCCCAGCGGCTGGTCGCTGGACCTGGCGCGCCTGACCTATCGGGACGGCAACGTGCCGGTGCTGAAGCTGTCGGTCATCGACGATGCCAGCGGCCGCACGCTGGCCTACGCCTGGGCCAACCCTGAAGCCACCCACATCGGTATCAACCTGGGCTGGCTGCAGGTGGGACTGCAGCGCGAGGCCGGTGCCACCCAACAATCACCCGAACACTAGCGACCACGCGTGGGACGTGCCTGCTGGCGCGATGCGAGGAAACCGATGCACCCGATCAGCTGGGCGGATTTCGAGAAGGTGTTGATCGTCGCGGGAACGGTGACGCAGGTGGAACCGTTTCCCGAAGCGCGCAAGCCCGCCTACAAGGTGTGGGTGGACTTCGGGCCTTACGGCGAGAAGAAGACCAGCGCCCAGGTGAGTGCCCTCTATGCCCCGCAGGACCTGGTCGGACGCCAGGTGGTCGGCGTGATCAACTTTCCGGAGAAGCAGATCGGGCCGTTCCGCTCGCAGTTCCTGCTCACCGGCTTCCCGACCGAAGACGGTGTGGTCGTGACCACCCTGGAACGTCCCGTACCCAACGGCACGCGCATGGCGTAAATGCGCTGCGCGGGGCAGACGCGGCCTCAAGGGCATGCAGGCCGCGTCGGATCGCCGGTTCCAGTCCTACAACGCTTCGAAGATGCCGGCGGCGCCCATGCCGGTGCCGATGCACATGGTCACCATGCCGTATTTCTGCTTGCGCCGGCGCAGGCCGTGCACGATGGTCGCGGTACGCACCGCGCCGGTGGCGCCCAGCGGATGGCCAAGGGCAATCGCGCCGCCGAGCGGATTGATCTTCTCCGGGTCCAGGCCGACATCGCGGATCACTGCCAGCGACTGCGCGGCAAAGGCTTCATTGAGCTCGATCCAGTCGAGTTGGTCCCTGTGCATGCCGGCCACTTCCAGCGCCTTGGGGATGGCTGCGATCGGGCCGATGCCCATGATCTCGGGCGCAACCCCGGCCACGGCGAAGCTGACGAAGCGTGCCAGCGGTGTCAGTCCATAGGCCTTGATCGCGTGCTCGCTGGCCAGCAGCACCGCACCGGCGCCGTCGGACATCTGCGAGGAGTTGCCGGCCGTCACGCTGCCGCCGTTGCGGAAGACCGGGCGCAGTCTGGCCAGCACTTCCAGCGTCGTGTCCTTGCGCGGGCCTTCGTCTTGGCTGATCACGCGGGCGTCGGTGCGGATCTCGCGACTGGCCAGGTCAGGGTAATGATCGTCCAGGGTGAAGGGCGCGATCTCGTCGCCGAATTCGCCGGCGGCCGTGGCCGCCAGGGCCTTCTGGTGGCTGGCCAGGGCGAAGGCGTCCTGGTCCTCGCGGCTGATCTTCCAGCGTTCGGCCACCTTCTCGGCGGTGATGCCCATGCCATAGGCGATGGCGACGTTGTCGTCCTTGAAGGCGGCCGGGTTCATGGCGACCTTGTGGCCCATCATCGGCACCATGCTCATCGACTCGGTGCCGCCGGCCAGCATCAGGTCGGCTTCCCCGAGGCGGATACGGTCGGCCGCCATGGCCACGGCCTGCAGGCCCGAAGAACAGAAGCGGTTGATGGTCACGGCGGGCAGGCTGTCTGGCAGGCCGGCCAGCAATACGCCGATGCGCGCCACGTTCATGCCCTGCTCGGCCTCCGGCATGGCGCAGCCGATGATGGCGTCGCCGATGCGCGCCGGATCGATGTCCGGCGTCCTGGCCAGTGCCGCGCGCAGCACGTGCGCGAGCATGTCGTCGGGCCGGGTGTTGCGGAACACGCCGCGCGGCGCCTTGCCGACTGGCGTGCGTACGGTGGAAACGATGTAGGCGTCCTGAATCTGGCGGGTCATTGGATTCTCCGGGAATGGGAAATGCGGGATCGGGAATGGTCGAAGCGGGCGTTGCCGTCGCGAACTGCTCGCTGGCGACGATGCGCCATTCCCGATTTCCGGTCTGGTCAGTTCCTGAGCGGCTTGCCTGTCGTCAACGTGTGGGCGATGCGCTCCAGCGTCTTGGGCATCTGCGCGAGTTCGAAGAAGTGTCGGCGCTCGAGATCGAGCAGCCATCGCTCGTCCACCTGCGCGCCACGCTCGATGTCGCCGCCGCAGAGCACCTCGCCGATGCGCGTGGCAATGACGTTGTCATGTTCAGAGATGAAGCGGCCTTCCAGCATGTTGACCAGGGCCATCTTCAGGGTGGCCGACCCGACGTCGCCGGCGACCGTGACCTGCCGCGCCGGCAGCGGTGGGCGGTAGCCCGACTCAGCCATCGCCGCGGCTACCTGCCTTGCGACGTACAGCAATTCAAACCCATTGAATACGATCACGTCGTCCGGTCGCAGCAGGCCGAGTTGCCTGGCCTCGAAGGCACTGCCCGAGGTCCTGGCCTGGGCGACCACTTCGAACTGGCGCCTGATCGCGGGGAACACGTCGCCATCGCTGGATTGTTGCGCGGCGCGCACGGCCAGCTCCTTCAGGCCGCCGCCGGCCGGCAGCAGGCCGACGCCCGCCTCGACCAGGCCGATATAGCTTTCCAGCGCCGCCACCGTGCGCGCGCAATGCATCTGGAATTCGCAGCCGCCGCCCAGGGCCAGGCCACGTACCGCCGCCACCACCGGCACCAGCGCGTACTTGATGCGCATGCTGGTGCGCTGGAAATTGGCGATCATCGCTTCCAGCCGCTTGATCTCTCCGGCCTGCACGAAGCCGGCCATGCCCTTGAGGTCTGCGCCGGCCGAGAAGGCCTTGTCGCTGTCCTGCCAGATCACCAGCGCCTTGAGGTGCTGCTCGGCATGCTCGATGGCGCGCTGGATGCCATCCAGGACGGCGTCGTTGACCGTGTTCATCTTGGTCTTGAACGAGACGATGCCGATGCCGTCCTCGCCCAGGGTCCACAGGCGCACGCCAGCGTTTTCCCATAGCGTGGTGCCGCGGTCGAACTGTTCGCCGATCAGCGCATCCGGGAACAGCTGGCGCGCATAGACCGGATGTGCCGAGCGCGGCAGATAGCTGCCACTGGCCGGAGCGTAGGAGCCCGCGGCGCGGTGAACGTCATCGACCTTGGCGATCCACTCGGGCAACGGCGCATTGCTCATGGCCTTGCCGGCGGCAATGTCCTCGCCGATCCACCTGGCCACTTCGGCCCAGCCGGCCGACTGCCAGGTCTCGAACGGGCCGAGCTTCCAGCCATAGCCCCAGCGGATGGCCAGATCCACGTCGCGCGCGGTTTCGGCGATGTCGGCCAGGTGGTAGGCGCTGTAATGGAACAGGTCGCGGAACACGGCCCACAGGAACTGCGCCTGCGGGTCGGCCGAGGCGCGCAACCTGGCGAATTTCTCGGCCGGCTCGCGGATGGCGAGAATGGCGGCGACTTCCTCCGACGGCTTGGCGCCGGCCGCCGTGTAGTCCTGCCTGGCCAGGTCCAGCACCAGGATGTCCTTGCCGCGCCTGGTGTAGATGCCGGCGCCGGTCTTCTGGCCGAGCGCACCCTTGACGATCAGCGCGTTCAGCCAGTCCGGCGACTGGAAGTGCGCGTGCCAGGGGTCTTCCGGGAGGGTGTCGGCCATGGTCTTGATGACGTGCGCCATGGTGTCCAGTCCGACCACGTCGGCGGTGCGGTAGGTCGCGCTCCTGGGGCGCCCGATGGCCGGCCCGGTCAGGGCATCGACGAGATCGAAACCGAGACCAAAGGCGGCCGTATGGTGCATGGTCGCCAGGATGGAGAACACGCCGATACGGTTGCCGATGAAGTTCGGCGTATCGCGCGCGTACACCACGCCCTTGCCGAGCGTGGTGGTGAGGAAGGCTTCGAGCCCGCCCAGCACATCGCGGTCCGTTGCCTGCGCGGGAACCAGTTCCACCAGATGCATGTAGCGTGGCGGATTGAAGAAATGCACGCCGCAGAAGCGTGCGCGCAGGTCGTTTGGCAAGGCATCGGCCAGCGCATTGATGGACAGGCCGGAAGTGTTGCTTGCAAACACCGCCGAATCAGGGATGTAGGAGGCGACCTTCGTGTAAAGGTCGAGCTTCCAGTCGAGGCGTTCGGCGATCGCCTCGATGATGAGGTCGCAGTCCTTCAGCGCATCGAGGTGCTCGTCGTAGTTGGCGGCCGTGATGCCGGCCAGCTTGGATTCTTCCGCCAGCGGCGCAGGCGAGAGCTTGCCAAGGTGGGCAATGGCCTTGCGCGCAATGCCACTCTTGTCGCCTTCCTTCGCCGGCAGGTCGAACAGCAGGGTCTGGACGTCTGCGTTGGCGAGGTGGGCGGCGATCTGCGCGCCCATGACGCCGGCACCAAGTACGGCGGCCTTGCGGATGCGGAGGGGAGGGTGGCTCATGGCAGATGGACTCCGTGGCGGGTGGGGATGGGAAGCGGGACCGCTGCAGGCGGCCGTGAAACGGGTGCGGCGCCGGTGGCGGCGCGGCAGGATGCGCAAGGCGCGCGCAACCGCGGCTCAGGCATGCGCGCATCCTGCCCGCAGGCCCGCGGCGGTGAACTGGATCAGATGCCGGATGGTCATGTCGCGGTGGCTGTGCTCGCTCACTTCCTGCCTGCGCTTGATCATGCCGAAATCGGCCATGGCATAGGTGAGGGCGCCGGCGACGATATCGAGGCGCCAGTGGAGCTCCTCGCGGGCCAGCCCGGGCAACAGGCGTGCGAACGCGATCACGAATTCGCGCAGCACATGTCCATAATTGTCGGCGAGGAACCTGCGCAGGCGCTCGTCATGCTCGGCGTAGGCGCGCGCCAGCACGCGCACGAAGGCGGCGCCACCGGCGCTGTCCATGGACTGCTCCAGTGCCGGACGGATGAAGGCATCCAGCACGTCTTCGAGCGTGCACGCCGGGCGCGCGAGCGCTGCGGCCAGGGAGGCCAGCCGCTGGCGGTTGAGCTCATCCAGGCGGCGGCGGAAGACTTCCTCGATCAGGCCGTCCTTGGAGCCGAAATGATAGTTGACGGCCGCCAGGTTGACCTTGGCCGCCGAGGTCACCTGGCGCAGCGAGGCACCGGCGAAGCCGTGGCGTGCGAACAGGACCTCGGCAACGCCGAGGATGCGCTCGCGGGTGGAGAAGTTCGACGTGCTGGCGGTCAAGCGCGCGCCCCAAGACGATCAAACGATCGTTTGAATGGTAGGCGAGCACCGGTGCGCGGTCAATCATGCTGCGCCAGCGTGTGAAAAACCGATCGAAACCCGCTAGAATCGCTCGCATTCTCGCAGGGCGCATGGCATGGACACGGCAGCGTGGGGCGTTGCCGTGGCGGTCATGTGTCCCATTCGCTTTCCCTCAACCTGCCCACGGAGTCCGGAGCACATGGCGCTGGAGCGCACTCTTTCCATCATCAAGCCCGATGCGGTCGGCAAGAACGTCATCGGCGAAATCTACTCGCGCTTCGAGAAGGGCGGCCTCAGGGTCGTGGCTGCGCGCATGATGCACCTGTCGCGCCGGGAGGCCGAGGGCTTCTATGCCGTGCATCGCGAACGGCCCTTCTTCAAGGCGCTGGTGGAGTTCATGATTTCCGGCCCGGTGATGATCCAGGTGCTGGAAGGCGAGAATGCGGTGGCGAAGAACCGCGAACTCATGGGCGCGACCAATCCCAGGGAAGCCGCGCCGGGTACCATCCGCGCGGATTTCGCCGATTCGATCGATGCCAATGCGGTGCACGGCTCGGATGCGGCCGAAACGGCGCGTGCGGAAATTGCGTATTTCTTCGCAGAAACCGAACTGTGTCCACGCTGAACATGACCATTCGTTGACGAGCACCCTTACGTGACGATGACGGCCAGGGCCAACCTGTTCGACTATGACCGCCAGGGGCTGCGCGAACTGTTCGTGCAGCTTGGCGAGAAACCCTTTCGCGCCGACCAGGTGATGAAGTGGGTGTATCACCGTCACGTCACCGACTTTGCCGGGATGACCGACGTCGGCAAGACGCTGCGCGATAAGCTCGCCGACGCGCTCGAGATCACCCCGCCGAAGACCCTGTTCGAGAAACAGGCGGCCGACGGCACGCACAAGTGGCTGCTCGGCATGGATGGCGGCAATGCCATCGAAGCGGTGTTCATTCCCGAAACCTCGCGTGGCACGCTGTGCGTGTCCTCGCAGGTGGGCTGCGCACTGGCCTGCCGCTTCTGCTCTACCGGTACCCAGGGCTTCAACCGCAATCTTTCCGCCGCCGAGATCATCAGCCAGGTGTGGGTGGCGGCACGTCATCTCGGCAACGTGCCGCACCGCCAGCGCAAGCTCACCAATGTCGTCATGATGGGCATGGGCGAGCCGCTGCTGAACTTCGACAACGTCGTCACCGCGATGAGCGTGATGCGCGACGACCTGGGCTTCGGTCTGGCCAACAAGCGCGTGACGCTGTCCACCGCGGGCCTGGTGCCGATGATCGACAAGCTGGGCGAGGTCGCCGACGTGTCCCTGGCGGTGTCGCTGCATGCGCCGACCGATGAGCTGCGCAGCCAGTTGATGCCGATCAACCGCAAGTACCCGATCGGCGATCTGCTCGAGGCCTGCGCGCGCTACGCAGCGCGGCGCCCGCGTACCACGATCACCTTCGAATACACCATGCTCAAGGGCGTCAACGACCATCCCGAGCAGGCGCGCCAGCTCATCAAGCTGATGCGTCGCCTGCCGGCCAAGGTCAACCTGATTCCCTTCAATCCCTTCTTCGGCACCGAGTTCGAGCGATCCGACGAGGTCGTCATCCGCCAGTTCCAGAAGATCCTGCTCGATGCCGACGTACTCACCATGGTCCGGCGCACGCGCGGCGACGACATCGACGCGGCCTGCGGTCAGCTCAAGGGCCAGGTGGTCGATCGCACGCGGCGCCAGGCGGAATTCCGGCGCAAGCTGGAGGAGGCGGCAACCCATGTCGCCTGAGCGCAACGTCCTCCTGCTGGTGCTGGTCCTGCTGCTGGCAGCCTGCAGCACTTCCGGCAGCATCAAGAAGGAAAGCGCCGCCACGCAACGTGAGGACGCCGCGCGCATCAACACCGATCTGGGTCAGCAGTATCTGCGCCAGGGCAAGCTTGAAATGGCCATGGAGAAGCTGCAGCGGGCGCTGTCCTACGATCCCGGCTATGCCGACGCGCATACCGTCATCGCGGTGCTCTACGAGCGCATCGGCGACGAGGCGCAGGCAGAGAAGCATTATCGTCGCGCCGCCGAACTGCAGCCAAGGAATGGCGCCGCGCTCAACAATTACGGCACCTTCCTGTGCAAGCTTGGCCGTTACGAGGAGGCCGGCAAGTATTTCCAGCGTGCCCTGGCCGATCCTTTCTACAAGACGCCGGCAGTGGCGCTCACCAACGCGGGAACCTGCCAGCTCAACGCCGGCCAGCCGGACGCGGCCGAAGCCAGCCTGCGCCTGGCCCTGCAGCGCGATCCGCAGAATGCCGAAGCCCTGCTGCAACTCGCGCAGGTGTCGTATGTCAAGGGCGACTGGTTCAGTGCGCGTGGCTTCATCCAGCGCTTCGAAGCGGTCGCCCAGCCACGGCCCGGTGCGTTGATGCTCGGCCGCAATATCGAACTCAAACTCGGTAACGCCAAGGGCGTCAGCGAGTACACGCGCAAGCTCCTGCGGGATTTTCCCGACTCCGCGGAGGCGCAAACCCTCAACGTCAGGATCCAGCGAGATGAGCAGGCGAAATAAGCGGACGCCGGGGGGCGGCAACCGCAAGAAGAGGCCCGACCGCGACGCAGTCATCGTGGCCGACACGTTGGGAGCCGAGTTGGCTCCACAGGGGCGGGCCGCAGAACAGCCGGAACAGGCTGACATGCCAGGAGGAAACATTCCCGTGAGTGCCGAACAGGCCAACGAATCGATTGACGCGGACGAACTCGCAGCCATCCAGCCCGCGATGCCTGTCGAGCGCGAGCTGCCACAGGCAGGCCCGGGGTTTGGCCAGCGCCTGGCCAGCGCCCGCGAACGCGCCGGGCTCACCCGCGCCGAGGTCGCCGGTCGGCTCAAGTTGCCGCTGCAACTGATCGCTCGCCTGGAACAGGACGACTACACCGGCCTGACCCAGGCGGTGTTCCTGCGCGGTTACCTGACCGCCTACGCGCGCCTGCTCGGGCTGCCCGAGGCAGACGCCATCGCGGCCGCCGACGAGCATGCGGAAGCCGTGCCATTGGTGGCTACCGGCACCGTGCCGCACTCGCGCTACCTGCTGAACCGCTACTCCGTCAGCGCCACCTACATGATCCTGACCGCCATCATCGTCGTACCGGCGGTATGGCTGGCCACGCATGGCGGCCTCGAGCGCAATCTGATGCGTACCGCGCCGCTGGATCCGCCGGCCATCGTGGCGGACACGCATGTCGCGCTTGCACCGGATGCGACGAGCCGGGCCGCCACCAGCGCGCCGGCCGCCAGCGTGGTCACGCCGCTGCCGCTGGCGGCACCCGCGGAAGCGGAAGTGTCGCCATTGCTCGCCTCGATGGCCCCGTTTGCCACGCCGCGCAGCGCGGAGCCGGCGGTCGCGGCCCCGGGGCCTGCCGCAACGCCGGCAAGCGGCAACGGCAGCCACCTGATCGAGCTGGCATTGTCGGAGCAAAGCTGGGTCGAGATCACGGCGCCCGACGGTCGCCGGCTGGAGTACGGCATGCTCGCCGCCAACAGCACCCACGCCTATCGCAGTGACGGCCCGGTCCTGGTGCGGCTCGGCAACGCGCAGGGCGCGCGCCTGTCCAGCGACGGCAAGCCTGTGGACCTGACCGATTTCCAGCGGGGCAACGTCGCTCACGTGAAGCTGTTCGGCGACGGCGCAGCGCCGATCCGCCCGGAGCAATAGCCGGCCCGGAACCGACCCGGCGGCAGGCGACCGGATCGCCGCGTGGCGGTTTCCTGATACTCTTGCGCGTCTCGCGGCCGGCCCCTTGCGGTCGTACTTACGTCCGTCCGTTTTCCAGGTGAATGCATGTCCTTCGAGCTGCTTGACGAACACGAACAGAGTGAACTGGTCCGCAAATGGCTGCGCGAGAATGCCCTCTCGATCGTGGTCGGCATCGTCCTCGGACTGTTGCTGATCTTCGGGTGGCAGCAGTGGAAGTCGCACCGTGCCACGCAGCTGGCCCAGGCGGCCGCGCAGTACCAGGCACTGGTCGCCGCGGTCACCGCCCGCCACGAACAGGACGTGCAGACCATTGCCAGGACCCTGCGCGACGAGACGCCTGATGGCGTCTATTCCGTGCTCGCCGCCTTGCAGCAGGCCGAGATCGCCAGCCTCAACGGCGACATGGCGGCCGCCGCCGAGGCCCTCGATTGGGCCGACCGGCATGCCGGCGACCCGGCCATGAAGGACCTGGTGGCACTGCGCCTGGCGCGTGTCAAGCTGGCCGAAGGCGATGCCGAAGGCGCCATCAAGCTGCTCGACGGCATCACCAGCGAGGCCTATGCCGGCATGGTCGGCGAAGTGCGCGGCGATGCCCTGATGAAGCTCGGTCGCAGCGACGCGGCGCGCAGCGCCTACGAGGGTGCGCTCGCGCATCTGGATCCACAGGCGCCCGGGCGCCCCATCGTGCAGATGAAGCTCGACGATCTGGCCCCGGCGGTCGCCGCTGCGGCCCCGGCGCCCGCCACACCGGCCACGGCACCCGCCGCGCCGGCCGCCACACCCGAGAAGAGCGATTCATGATGAGCCGGCTGCGCTTTCATCGCCTGCTCGTCCTGGCCGCGCTGGTGCTGGCGCTGGGCGGTTGCAGCTGGCTCAGGACCCTCGGCGGCAGCGACAATGTCGAACCGCCGACGCCACTGGCCAAGTTCACGCCCAGCATCACGGCGCATCGCCTCTGGAGCAGCAGCATCGGCAACGGCGCCGGCATGTCGGGCGCCAGCCTTGGCCCCGCCGGTGCCGACGGCAAGCTCTACGCCTCGGGCATCGACGGTACCCTCGCCGTGCTCGACGCGGCGAGCGGCCGGGTCGTGTGGAAGAAGCGTCTCGGCAAGCGGCAGGGCAGCCTGTGGCGGCGTGGCCCCAATTCCCTGCGCTGGACCGGCGGCCCGGTCGTGCATGGCGATCTGCTTCTCGCCGGCGGCCTCGATGGCCAGTTGTACGCGTTTTCGGCGGCCGATGGCAGCGAACGCTGGCACACGCAGGTGAGCTCGGAAGTGATCTCGCCGCCCGCGGTGGCGGACGGCATCGTCGTCGTGCGCACCAACGACGGGCGACTGACCGGCATCGATGCCGCCGACGGCAGTCATCGCTGGATCTACGACCAGCCGGTACCGGCACTCAGCCTGCGTGGCAACTCCGGTCCCCTGATTGCCCATGGCATCGTGTATGACGGCTTCGACAACGGCAAGGTCGCGGCCGTGCGCCTCGATGACGGTGCCGAACAGTGGGTGCAGACCCTTTCCGCCGGCGAAGGCCGTACCGAAGTCGAACGCCTGTCCGACGTCGATGGTGACCTGGTCATCGACGGCGGTACGTTGTATGCGGCGGGTTACCGCGGCCAGGTGATGGCGTTGGCCAGCGGCACCGGCCGGCCGGTCTGGCAGCGCGACCTTTCCAGTTACGTCAGCGCGGCCGTGAGCGGCAACATGGTCATCATCGTCGATGCGCAAGGCAATGTCTGGGCCTTCGACCGCGATACCGGCGTGAACCTGTGGAAGCAGGATCAGCTTCAGTTCCGCTGGCTGAGCGCGCCGGCCATTCAGGGAAGCCATGTGGCGGTGGGCGACAGCGAGGGCTACATCCACTGGCTCACCCTGGCCGAAGGCAAGTTCGCGGCACGCGAACGCCTGAGCCGCAACCCGATCGAGGACCGGCCGCTGGTCATGGGCGATACGCTCTATGTCGAAGACGTCAAGGGACGCATCGGCGCCTACCGGCTCGGCCCCTGAGTGGCCCGCCATGGCGCTGCGGCAGCCAGGCCATGAATGAACCGCGTGCGCAAGGCAGCGCAGCCGCCATCGGCATGCTTCCCGTCGTTGCCCTGGTCGGGCGCCCCAACGTCGGCAAATCGACACTGTTCAACGTGCTCACGCGCAGTCGCGCTGCCCTGGTGCACGATCGGCCCGGCGTGACACGCGATCGTCATTACGGTGTCTGTCGCCTCGATCCGGAACGTCCCTTCGTCGCGGTGGACACCGGCGGGCTGGTCGAGGAAGCCGACGGGATCGACCTGCACACCCATCGCCAGGCCGGGCTGGCGATCGACGAGGCCGATCTGGTCGTGCTGGTCGTCGATGCCCGTGACGGTCTGCTGCCGGGTGATCGCAGCACGGTCGATCGGCTGCGCCGATCCGGCAAGCCCTTCCTGCTGGCGGTGAACAAGACCGACGGCCTGGACGAGCACACCGCGCTGGCCGAGTTTTCCGTGCTCGGCATCGCCGACCTGCTGCCGCTGTCGGCGGCGCACGGCCGCGGCGTGTCCGGGCTGGTGGAGCGCATCTTGCCGCTGCTGCCGCAGGCCGGTACCGATCCGCTGGCTGAAACCGCCGATGACGGCATTCGCGTGGCCATCATCGGCCGGCCCAACGTGGGCAAGTCCACGCTGGTCAATCGCCTGCTCGGCGAGGAGCGCGTGATCGCCTCGGACGTGCCGGGCACCACGCGCGACTCGATCCGCATCGCCCTGGAACGGGATGGCCGCCGCTACACCCTCATCGACACCGCCGGGATCCGCCGCCGCGCGCGGGTCGAGGACGTGGTGGAGAAGTTCAGCGTCATCAAGGCGCTGCAATCGGTCGAGGCGGCACACGTCGCGGTGCTGGTGCTGGATGCACGGGAGGGCGTGTCCGAACAGGATACCTCGCTCATCGGCCATGTGCTGGAGTCGGGACGGGCGCTGGTCATCGCCGTCAACAAGTGGGACGGACTGGATCGCTACCAGCGCGAGCAGTGCATGAGCTCGCTGGCCCGGCGCCTGGATTTCGTACCCTGGGCACGCCAGGTGACCATCTCGGCGCTGCACGGCAGCGGCATCGGCGAGCTGATGAAGGCGGTCAACCGTGCCCACGCCTCGGCCAATCACAAGTTCAGTTCCTCGGAACTGACGCGGGCGGTCGAAGCGGCCTGCGCGGCCTACCAGCCACCGCTGGTACGCGGCCATGCACCCAGGCTCAAGTTCGCCCATCCCGGCGGCACCAATCCGCCGACCATCATCATCCACGGCGCGCGCACCAAGCACATTGCCGATGGCTACCGGCGCTACCTGGAGAACTTCTTCCGCAAGCGCTACCGCCTCGAAGGCACGCCGGTACAGATCGAGTTCCGCGATGGCGACAATCCCTTTGCCGGCAAGCGCAACGTGTTGACCGAAGGCCAGCAGCGCCGGCGCGCGCGCGTCATCCGCAACGCCCGGCGCGGCGGCCGCTGAAGGTCGTTTCGTCATGGAGATGCCCCCGCTCACCGTCGCGATCCTCGCCGGTGGCCGGGCAAGCCGGCTCGGCGGACGCGACAAGGGCCTGGAACGGCTCGCCGGCCGGCCACTGATCGAGTGGGTCGTCCAGGCGAGCCGGCAGATGGGCGCGGCGTTGCCGCTGCTCATCATCGCCAATCGCCATCGGCAGGCCTATGCTGCCTACGCGCCGACCCTGCGCGATTCACTGCCCGGTTTCGCCGGTCCGCTCGCCGGTATTGCCACCGCCCTGGCTGGCGCGGCGACGCCATGGCTGCTCACCTTGCCGGTCGATTGCCCGACGCCGCCCGCCGACCTCGCGGCGCGCCTGGTGTCGGCAACGTCCGGTGGCGATGGCCCTGCCTGGGTGGCCCACGATGGCGAACGCCGCCAGCCATTGTTTGCCCTGTACCGCACGCAACTGGCCGCCAGCGCCGAGCGCGCAGCGCAGAGCGGGCAGGGCGTGTGGCAGTGGCAGGACGCCATCGATGCGCGCGAACTTGATTTCAGCGACCGCCAAGCGCAGTTTCGCAATCTCAACACAGCCGGGGACTTCCTCGCCCATGCCGACACGCCACGCAGCACCCCCTGACTTCCCGCGGCAGCTCTCCGTGGAGCAGGCGCGCGAGCTGGCGCTCGCCCTGGCGCGCGAACGGCGCCTGTCCGCCGAGCAGGTGGCCACCGACGATGCGCTCGGCCGCTACCTGGCGACGGATCTCGTCGCGCCCCGCGACCAGCCGCCGTTTGCCAACTCGGCCATGGATGGTTTTGCGCTGCGCGGCAATGAACTGCCGGCGGCTGGCGAGCGCAGTTTCCGGCTCGCCGGCACGGTGCTGGCCGGGGCCGGCGCGCCACCCGGTTGCCAGGCCGGCGAGTGCCTCAGGATTACCACCGGGGCGCCGTTGCCGTCGGGTACGGACACGGTGGTCATCAAGGAAAACGTGCGCATCGAAGGCGACCTCGTCATCATTCGTGCCGGCGAGCGCGCCGGCGCCAATGTCCGGCCGGCCGGCGAGGACTGGCGGCAGGGTGAAGCCCTGCTCCAGTCCGGCGAGGTGCTGACACCGGCCCGCCTGGCCGTGCTGGCGGCGTGCGGTGCGGCGAGCGTGCTCGCTGCGCGCCGTCCGCGGGTCGCGCTGTTCGTCACCGGCGACGAGCTGGTGCCGCCCGGGCAGGCGCTGGGCCCCGGGCAGATCCACGACTCAAACCGCTACAGTCTCGGCGGCCTGCTGCGCTCCCTCGGCATCGCGCCGGTGCGCGTGGCGCACTTGCGCGATGACCCGGACATCCTTCGCACGGCCCTGCGCGAAGCGGGCAGCGACTGTGATGTGATCCTGAGCAGCGGCGGGGTATCGGCCGGTGAGGCGGACTTCCTGCCCGGCCTGATCGCTGAGCTGGGCCGGGTGCACTTCTGGAAAGTGCGCATGAAGCCGGGCATGCCGGTGCTGTGCGGCGATATCGGCCAGGCCCTGGTGTTTGCGCTGCCCGGCAACCCCGTGTCCACCATCGCCACCTTTCTTGCCCTGGTGGCGCCAACCCTGCGTGCGCTGCAGGGCGCGCGCGACCCGCTGCCGGTGCGGCGTGCGCGCCTGGCGGTGCCCGTGGCCAAGAAGCATGACCGCAGCGAATTCCCGCGCGTCACCCTCGAACTGCGCGAGGACGGTACGTGCTGGGCCACGCCGCTGGCCCAGCAGGGCTCGGGCATGTTGCGCGGCGCCGCGCTCGCCGATGCGCTGGCCATCATCCCGGAATCGGCGCGCGAGCTTGCCGCCGGGACGCTGGTGGACGTCCTGCCGGCCAATCACAGCTAGCCCGATGACGACGCCTGCCGCCGCCCGCGCCAGAGAAACGCCCGAGATCGCACCCGCCGAGGCGCTGGCGCGCCAGCGCGCAGGTGCGCTGCTGATCGACGTGCGCGAGGAGGGTGAGCGCGCAAGTGGCTGTCTCGCCGGTGCCGCCGGGGTGCCCTGTGCCCAACTCGCCGAACGAATCGGCGCACTGGCGCCGGATCGAGCGCAGGCGGTCGTGCTCATCTGCGCCAGCGGCCAGCGTTCGCTGCGCATGCTCGAGCCGCTGCGTGCGCTGGGCTATGTGAACTGTGCTTCGGTCCGCGGCGGCATCCTGCGCTGGCACGCCGAAGGGTTGCCCCTCGAACCGGGCGAGCTCGGCGGCGATGCCGGCGAGCGCTACGCACGCCAGCTGGCACTGCCGGAAGTCGGTGTCAGCGGCCAGCGCCGGCTCGCCCGCTCGTGCGTCGCGCTGGTGGGCGCCGGTGGCCTGGGGGCACCGGCGGCCTTCTATCTCGCCGCCGCCGGGGTGGGTCGGCTGACCCTGATCGATGATGACCGGGTGGAGCGTTCCAACCTGCAACGCCAGATCCTCCACACGGATGCGCGCGTCGGGCTGCGCAAGGTCGAGTCGGCGCGCATCGCGCTGGCCGCGCTCAATCCGACGGTGGACGTACGCACCCTGACCGCGCGCCTGGGTTCGGACAACGTCGAAGCCCTGCGCGGGCACGACCTGGTCATCGACGGCGCCGACAACTTCCCGACCCGCTACCTGCTCGACGCGGCCTGTCGCCGACTGGGCCTGCCACTGGTGTATGGCGCGGTGCACCGGTTCACCGGCCAGGTCAGCGTGTTCGACCCGCGCCGCAGCGATTCGCCGTGCTATCGCTGCCTGTTCCCGACGCCGCCCGGGGCGGGTGAAGCGCCCAATTGCAGCGAGGCCGGCGTGCTGGGTGTCCTGCCCGGCGTGATCGGCATGCTGCAGGCGACCGAGGCCATGAAACTGCTGCTCGGGATCGGTGCACCGCTGGTCGGCCGGCTGCTCTGCTACGACGCGCTGGCGGCCAGCTTCCGCAGCTTGCGCCTGCCGCGCGCGGCGGACTGCCCGGGCTGTGGAACCGGGCGGGCGTCACCGGCCTGATCGCGATGCGGCGGGCCTTCTGGCCCTCATGGGTCGCCACGTCGCCCTTGCGCCGCTTCGAGTGCAGCCCGTTGCGCGGGCGTGGCCGGCCGCTGGTGGCGCGCCTTCCAGGTGGCATGGGGTTCGCCGTAGATGCGCTCGCGCGCGGCCTCGCGATCCAGTTGCAGGCCACGCGCGGCGGCCGCTTCGCGGTACCAGTCGGCCAGGCAGTTGCGGCAGAAGCCGGCGTGGATCATGAGTTCGATGTTCTGCACGTCGCTGCGCGCCGAAAGATGGGCCAGCAGGCGGCGGAACGTGGCGGCTTCGAGTTCGATCGTGGGGTCGGGCATGTTCGGGTCCAGGAGGTGGGGGAGGGGTGCACCGCGTTTGAGCGCGGCACGCTGCGCATGGGATACTGCGCGTTTTTCGGCGGGTGCCCAATGACCGCGCGACTCCTCGATGGTCGACGCATCGCCAAGGACGTGCTGGACGGCGTGGCCACGCGGGTACGGGCCCGTGTGGCGGCAGGCCGACCGGCGCCCGGCCTGGCGGTGATCCTCGTTGGCGGTGACGCCGCCTCTGCGGTGTATGTACGCAACAAGCGCCGGGCCTGCAAGCAGGTGGGATTCCGCTCCTTCGACCATGACCTGCCGACCGACACCAGCGAGGCCGAACTGGTGGCGCTGATCGACCGGCTGAACGCCGATCCTGAAGTGCACGGCATCCTGCTGCAACTGCCGCTGCCCCCGGGCATCGACGCCACGGCCCTGATCGACCGCATCGATGCGCGCAAGGACGTGGACGGCTTCCAGGCCGAGAACGTCGGTCGCCTGGTGCTGCGCCAGCGCGGCCTGCGCCCATGCACGTCCAAGGGCGTGATGACCCTGCTTTCCCACACCGATCGCCCGGTGCGCGGGCGCGACGCGGTCGTGATCGGCGTATCCAACCATGTCGGCCGACCGCTGATCCTGGAACTCCTGCTGGCCGGCTGCACGACCACCGGCTGCCACCGCTTCACTGCCGACCTGGAGCGCGAAGTGCGCCGCGCCGATATCGTCGCCGTCGCCGCGGGTCGGCCGGGTCTGGTCAAGGGCGCCTGGATCAAGCCCGGGGCGGTGGTCATCGACATCGGCATCAACCGTCTCGAGGACGGCCGCCTGGTGGGCGACGTGGAGTTCGAACCGGCCGCCGAACGCGCCTCGTGGATCACTCCGGTACCCGGTGGCGTCGGCCCGATGACGGTCGCCACCCTCATCGGCAATACCCTGGAAGCGGCAGAAACCTTCTTCGACTGAGTCCGCCGGCGCCGCTTCGGCGCCGCGCGGGAAACCGGAATCCGAGAGATGTCGCGACCCCGTCCATCTTCGCTGTTGCGTCTCGCTGCGTGCGTGCTGGCGCTCGTGTTGTGCGGTTGCGCCAGCATGGTCAATCGCGCCAGCCAGCGCCTGGCCGACGATCTCACCGCGGGCATCCTCGACCAGGACGATCCGGCCCTGGCGCGCGACGGCATACCCGCCTGGCTGCTGCTGGTCGATGGCCTGATCCAGGGCGATCCGCAGAATGCGGATCTGCTGATGGCGGGCTCGCGCCTGTACGGCGCCTATGCCGGCGGCCTGGTCGAGGATGCCACGCGCGCCCAGCGGCTGAGCGCACGCAGTTTCGACTACGCGCAACGCGCCCTCTGCATCCGGCTGCCGGCCCTGTGCAGCCGGCTCGATGCGCCGTTCGAAGCCTTCCAGGCCGCGCTTGCCCACGCCGACAAGAATCACGTGGGCGCGCTCTACACCCTGGCCAGCGCCTGGGCGGGCCGCATCCAGGCCAACAGCGCGGACTGGAAGGCGATTGCCGACGTGCCGCGGGTACAGGCGCTGTTCGAGCGCGTGGTCGCCCTCGATCCCGCCTACGCCGATGGCGAGCCCTGGATGTATCTTGGCGTGCTGGCAACGCTGCGCCCGGCCTCGCTGGGCGGGCAGCCGGAGCAGGGCAGGGCGGATTTCGAGAAGGCGCTGGAATTGTCCGGCGGGCGCAATCAGATGGTGCGGGTGTTGTACGCGGAGCGCTACGCGCGGCTGGTCTTCGACCAGGCCCTGCATGACCGGTTGCTGCACGAAGTGCTGGCCGCCGATCCGCACGCACCCGGACTGACCCTGATCAACGTGCTGGCCCAGCAGCGTGCGCGGGCCTTGCTGGAATCGGGCGCGGCGTATTTCTGAGCCCTGGGCGGCGGACGAGGCCGCCACGCACCACCGGGATGGCCGGAAGCCGACCGGGAAACCATCAGGGAAGGCACCTGGACCGGCCTTCGATCCCCCATGACAGCGGAAATCACCATGACTTCACTGAGCAGACTCCTCATCGCTGCCGCACTCGGCCTGGGTGCCGCCGGTGCGGTGCAGGCCGCCACCCTCAAGATCGCCACCGTGGCCCCGGATGGCACGGCGTGGATGCGCGAGATGCGCGAGGTCGGGGATACGATCAAGACGCAGACCGCGGGGCGTGTGGAGATCAAGTACTACCCCGGCGGGGTCATGGGCGACGCCGCGACGGTGCTGCGCAAGATCAAGATCGGCCAGCTCCAGGGCGGCGCCTTCACGGGCGGCGAAGCGTCCATCATCACCCGCGATGCACAGGTGTACAGCCTGCCGTTCCTGTTCCGCGACCAGGCCGAGATCGACCAGGTGCGCGCGCGCCTGGACCCCATGCTCAAGCAGCAGTTCGCCAGGGAAGGTTTCGAGCTGGTCGGCATCAGCGGCGGCGGGTTCGCCTACCTGATGAGCACGCGCGACATCACCGGCCGCGGAGACCTCAAGGCGGCCAAGGTGTGGGTACCACAAAACGATCGGATCGCCGCCATGGCCTTCAAGGCAGCCGGTGTGACACCGATCCCGCTGCCCCTGGCCGACGTCTATACGGGCCTGCAGACCGGCCTGATCGACACCGCGGAGAATACGCCCTCGGGCGCGATCGCGTTCCAGTGGCACACCAGGCTGAAATACATGGTGGACCTGCCGCTTTCCTACGTGGTGGGTGAGCTGGTGATCGACAAGAAGGCCTTCGACAAGCTCGATGAAGCAGATCGCAGCCTCGTCAACCAGGCTTTCGCCGCCGGCTTCGCCAGGCTCGACCAGCTCAACCGCAAGGACAATGCCGCCGCCCGTGAGGCCCTCGTGGCACAGGGCATGCACATCGTCGAGCCGAATGCGGATGAGCGCCAGAGCTTCGAAGCGATCGGGCAGGAGGTCTTCAACGGGCTGGTGGCGCAGGATGCGCTCTCGCAGGAGATGCGTGATGCATTGGCCAGGACCCTGGCCGAGGTGCGCGGCGAGCGCGGCAAGTGACGCAGCGCGCCGGTTCGTTGCTGGGTTGGCTGGAGCGCCTCGAGACCGGGCTGATCGCGCTGCTGGTGCTGGCCATGGTGCTGCTGGCCGGCGCGCAGATCGTGCTGCGCAACTTCTTCGATACCGGACTGGCCTGGGCCGATCCGCTGCTGCGCGCCATGGTGCTGTGGGTGGCCATGCTCGGTGCGCTGGCGGCAGCGCGCGATGACAAGCACATCGGCATCGACTTCATCGCGCATTTCGTGCGCGGGCGCACGCAGCGCCTGCTGCGCAGCGTGACGCTGCTGTTCGCGGCGGCCATCTCAGCGGCGCTGTGCTGGTATGGCGTGGGCCTGGTCGAGCTCGACTACGGCAGCGATGCGAGGGTGGCCGGCATTCCGGGCTGGTGGGTGGAATTGATCGTGCCGGTCGGCTTCGGCCTGCTTGCCCTGCGTCTGGCCTTGCATGCGTTCCTGCCACCGCGCAATGCGCTGCCGGTGCTGGCGCCGGAGCTGCCGTGATCGTCCTGGCGATCCTTGGCCTGATCGTGCTGGCAGCGATCGGCGCGCCGCTGTTCGCCATCATCGCGGCGATCGCGCTGCTCGGCTTCCAGGCCTCGGGGCAGGAGGGGGTCGTGGTGGCGGTGGAGTTCTACCGCCTGGCCGACATGCCGGCGCTGATCGCCATCCCGCTGTTCACGCTGGCCGGCTACCTGCTGGCCGAAAGCCAGGCGCCGCAACGTCTGGTGCGCATGACCAATGCGCTGCTCGGCTGGCTGCCGGGCGGCCTGGCCATCGTCGCGGTACTCGCCTGCGCCATGTTCACCGCCTTCACCGGTGCAACCGGTGTCACCATCGTCGCCCTGGGCGCGGTGCTGTTTCCGGCGCTCGTGCAGCAGAAGTACGGCGAGAAGTTCTCGCTCGGCCTGCTGACCGCCTCGGGCAGCCTCGGGCTGATCCTCGTGCCCTCGATGCCACTGATCCTCTACGGCGTGGTCGCCCAGCAGTTCCACACCACGCCGCCCGTCACCATCGACGCGCTGTTCATCGCCGGCATCCTGCCGTGCCTGCTGATGGTCGTCCTGTTCGGCATCTACAGCGTCTGGCATGCACGCGGTGTCGGCGTGCCGCGTGACCTGGTCAGCGGCCGTGAACTCCTCGCCGCCGTGCGCGGCGCGGCCTGGGAGATCCCGCTGCCGTTCGTCATCCTCGGCGGCATCTATTCGGGCAAGCTGGCCGCGTCCGAGGCGGCCGCCGCGACCGCGCTGTACGTGCTGATCGTGACGGTGCTGATCCGACGCGAGATTCCGCTCGCCAAACTGCCGGCGATTGCCCGCGAATCCATGCTCCTGGTCGGCGCAATCCTGATCATCCTCGGCTGCTCGCTGGCGCTCACCAACTGGCTGATCGATGCCGAGGTGCCCGAGCGTCTGTTCGGCGCCATCCAGCAGCACATCGCCAGCAAGGCGGTTTTCCTGCTGGTGCTCAATGCCTTCCTGCTGGTGTTCGGCATGCTGCTCGAAGGGTTTCCCGCCATCATCATCCTGGTGCCGCTGGCCCTGCCGGTCGCGCTCAACTACGGCATCGATCCGGTACACCTGGGCATCCTGTTCCTGGCCAACCTGCAGCTCGGCATCTTCCTGCCGCCGGTGGGCATGAACCTGTTCATCGCCAGCATGCGGTTCGACCGGCCGATCCTGACCCTGGTGCGCGCCAGCGCGCCGTTCGCGCTGATCATGCTGGTGGCGGTACTGGTCATCACCTACTGGCCGGAGCTGTCCCTGGTCCTGGTGCGCTGATGAGTGTTCAGGGAACTGGCACGGCCGCGCCGGCGCCGGCCGCGATCGAGATCCTGCACATCGACGCGCACCTGCTGGCCGTCAACAAGCCGGCAGGCATCGCCGTACATCGCAGCCGGCTGGTCGGCAGCGACGACGACTACCTGATCGACCGCCTGCGCCTGCAGGTGGATGGACCGCTGCACGCCGTGCATCGGCTGGATCGCGCGACCACCGGCGTGCTGCTGATCGCGCGCGCGCCTGGCATCGCCGCCGAGCTCGGTCGCCAGATGATGGCGCGCAGCGTGGTCAAGACCTACCTGGCCGTGGTCCGCGGCTGGCCGGCAGAAGAAGGGGTGATCGATTACCCGCTGAGCGGCGCCCGCCTGCGCGGTGCAGCCCGACCGGCCGTGACGCGCTGGCGGCGCCTGGCCGTGGCCGAAGTCCCGATCGCCATCGGCAAGTATCCGCAGCAGCGCTATGCTCTGCTCGAGGTCACGCCGGAAACCGGCC
>JALOBC010000003.1 GCA_023228465.1 Dokdonella sp.
TGCCTTCCAGGCGCTGGCGCGCGCCGGTGATGGTGAAGCCCTGCTCGTACAGCAGCGAGCGGATCTGGCGGATCACGAGCACGTCATGGCGCTGGTAGTAGCGGCGGTTGCCACGTCGCTTGACCGGCTTGAGGTTGGGAAACTCCTGCTCCCAGTAACGCAGGACGTGCGGCTTGACGCCGCACAGCTCACTGACCTCACCGATGGTGAAGTAGCGCTTGGCCGGGATGACCGGCAGTTCGGCGTTACTGCCCTGGTCCAGCATAGGCTTCCACCCGAACCTTCAGTTTCTGTCCCGGACGGAACGTCACCACCCGACGCGCCGAAATCGGAATTTCGACGCCAGTCTTGGGATTGCGCCCGGGACGTTGATTTTTCATGCGCAGGTCGAAATTGCCGAATCCCGACAGTTTCACCTGCTCCCCATTCTCCAATGCGCTACGCATGACCTCGAAAAAGGCATCGACGAACTCCTTGGCTTCGCGCTTGTTGAGTCCGACGTCCAGGAACAACCGCTCGGACATCTCCGCCTTTGTCAACGTCATCCTGCCCCCCTCAATCTGGCATTGCAAGCCGATTCCAGCGCGGCGACGGCAAGGGCCACGCATCGATCGGCATCGGCATCCGCTAGGGTGCGTGAACTGTCCTGCAAAATCAAGCCTATAGCGAGGCTCTTCACGGCTTTGTCGAGCTTGCCCCCGGCGTAGCGGTCAAACAGCACGACATCGACCAGCAGTTCGCCCACCGCAGCGCGCACGGTGGACTCCACGTGTGCGTACTCGACCTCGGCCGGCAGCTCGAAGGACAGGTCGCGGCGCACCGACGGATAGCGCGACAGGGCCACCGGGCGCGGCACGGCGCGGGCGCGCAGCGGCGCGAGATCCAGTTCGAACACGTGCACGTCGTCCTCCAGGCCGAGCGCGGCGATCAGCGCGGGATGCAGTGCACCCATGATGCCGACCAGCGTCTCGCCACGGCGCAGTTCGGCGCTCTGGCCCGGGTGCAGCCAGGGCCGACGGGCGGCGACGAAGTCGAACGAGGCGGCATCGCCGGTCAGCGCGAGCAGCGATTGGATATCGCCCTTGAGATCGAAGAAGTCCAGCGCCCGCGCCGGCTCGCCCCACTGCTCGGCATGCGCCGCCCCGCTGACCGCACCGGCAATCCGGTCCAGCTCCGTGGGCGCGCCGGCAGCCTCGGCCGGAGCAGCGAAGATGCGCCCCTGTTCGAACAGGCGCACGCGCGCCTGTTGGCGACTGCGATTGGCCGCCAGCGCCGCCACCAGGCCGGGCAGCAGGCTGGTACGCATGACGGCCAGTTCGGCCGACAGCGGATTGGCCAGCGCGATGGCCCGACCGGCCAGGCCCCAGGTCGCCAGCAGCTCGCGCGCGCAGAAGGCATAGGTGAGCGCTTCGAAGTAGCCACGCGCGGCGAGCTGCTCGCACAACGCCGGCAGGCCGACCAGCCGCTCATCCACGACCGGTGCCGACAGCTGGCCGGACGGCGCCCGATCCGGAATGTGCTGGTAGCCATGGATGCGCGCAACTTCTTCGATCAGGTCTTCCTCGATGGCAATATCGAAGCGCCGCCCCGGCGGCGTCGCGAGCCAGCCCTCGGGTGTGTCCACGACCTGCATGTCGAGCGCGCGCAGGATGCGTGCAACCTCGCCATCCGGCACCTCGATACCCAGCACGCGCGCGATGCGCGCGCGGCGCAGCGGCACCGCCGTCCGCGCCGGCAGGTGCTCGGCCGCCACGGCTTCCTGGATCTCGCCGGCACTGCCGCCCGCGGCGTCGAGGATGAGGCGCGTGGCGCGCTCCAGCGCCCTGCGCGGCAGGTCGGCATCCACGCCCCGCTCGAAACGGTGCGCAGCATCGGTGGCCATGCCCAGGCGCCGGGCACGTCCGGCCAGCGCGGCAGGCGCGAAATGTGCGGCTTCGAGGAATACCGCGTCCACCGCACCATCGATACGCGTGTCCCAACCGCCCATGAGGCCGGCCAGGGCCACCGGACGATCGGCGTCGGTAATGACCAGCAGTTCGTCATCCAGCGCCACCTCGCGCTGGTCGAGCAGGCGCAGGTGCTCGCCAGGGCGCCCGCGGCGCACGCCGATCGGCCCGGACAACTTGCCGGCATCGAAGGCATGCAGGGGCTGGCCCAGTTCGAGCATGACGTAGTTGGTCACATCCACCAGCAGGCTGATCGGGCGCAGGCCACTGTGGGCAAGGCGCTGGCGCATCCATGCCGGCGTTGCCGCGGTGGCGTCGATGCCGGTGATGAAACGCCCGCAGTAGCGCGGACAATCGGCCGGTGCCGCGAGGCGGATTTCGATCTGCCGGCCCGGCTGCGCCGGCAGCGGGTCCACCGCGAGCGGCGCCCAGGGAAGCTGGAAGGCGGCGGCGACGTCGGCGGCCAGGCCTTCCAGGGACAGGCAATCGGCGCGGTTGGGGGTCAGGCCCAGATCCAGCGTGCAGTCGGGCAGGCCCAGCACTTCGGCCAGCGCCGCGCCAACCGGCGCCTCGCCCGGCAACTCCAGCAGACCGGAGGCGTCGGCGTCCAGTCCCAGTTCCCTGGCCGAACACAGCATGCCGAACGATTCGATGCCACGCAGCTTCGCCGCCTTGATGGTGAGCTCGCCGACGCGCGCGCCGATCCGCGCCAGCGGGGCCTTGAGGCCCACCCGCGCATTCGGCGCGCCGCACACGATCTGCAGCGTTTCCGTGCCCACATCGACGCTGCATACCTGCAGGCGGTCGGCCTCGGGGTGCCGGGCACAGGCGGTAATCTGGCCCACCACGATGCCATCGAGATGCTTGCCGACCACCTCGGCCCCTTCGACTTCGTGGCCGATCATGTCCAGCCGCTCGATCAGTTCATCGCGACTGACCGCCAGCGGAACGCGCGAACGCAACCAGTTTTCGGAGATTTTCATGGGCAAGAGCCGGGAATCGGGAATGGAGAATCGGGAATCGTCGCGAGCAACGGTGCGGGTCACCGGCGGGGTTCGTGGGGAATCCTGGAGCAGCAGGCGTTTGCTTCAAACCATTCCCGATTCCCCAGTTGCGCCGCTCAGGCAAACTGGCGCAGGAAGCGGACGTCGTTCTCGAAGAACGCACGCAGGTCGACCACGCCGTAGCGCAGCATCGCCAGGCGCTCGACGCCCATGCCGAAGGCGAAGCCGGTGTAGCGTTCCGGGTCGATGCCGCAGTTCTTCAGCACCTGCGGATGCACCATGCCGCAGCCGAGCACTTCCAGCCAGCGCGAGCCGCCATCCGGGAGATCCCAGCGGATCACCACGTCGGCACCCGGCTCGACGAACGGGAAGAAGGTCGGCTTGAACATCATTTCGAAATCGCGATCGAAGAAGGCGCGCAGGAACTCGCGCAGCGTGCCCTTGAGGTCGGCCATGCTCGAGCTCTCGTCGATCAGCAGTCCCTCGACCTGATGGAACATCGGCGAGTGGGTCTGGTCCGAATCGCTGCGGTACACCTTGCCCGGCGCGATCAGCCGGATCGGCGGCGTGCGCCCCCGGGCCGCACGGATCTGCACCGGCGAGGTGTGGGTGCGCAGCAGTCGCCCGTCCGGGAACCAGAAGGTATCGTGCATGGTGCGCGCCGGGTGGTCGGCGGGAAAGTTCAGCGCACCGAAGTTGTGCCAGTCATCCTCGATCTCCGGACCATCGGCGCTGTCATAGCCGAGGCGGGCGAAGATGCTCGTGATGCGCTCCAGGGTGCGCGTCAGGGGATGCAGGTTGCCGCGCCCGGCATCGCGCCCGGGCAGAGTGACGTCGAGCTGCTCGGCCGCCAGACGGCGTTCCAGCGCAACGTGCTCGAGCGCTTCCCGCCGCGTGGCGATGGCTTCGGCCAGGCGTTCCTTGGCTGCATTCACCTCGGCGCCACGCGCGCGCCGCTGCTCCGGCGGCAAGCTGCCCAACGCCTTCAGCGCTGCCGTGACCGCGCCATTGCGCCCCAGCAGGGCTACGCGCAAGGCCTCGAGCGCATCGAGTGAAGCGGCGCCCTCGATGTCGCCGAGAGCGCGGTCGATCTGCGTGAGTGCATCCATCCTGAATCCCCGTTGCGCGGCCACCCGCGCCGAGCTGTCGGCGGCCGGCGCCCGAACGCGCCGCGTCCGGGGCCGATAAACGAAAACGGGGAGGAGGCCAGGCCCCCTCCCCGCGCTGATCGAAGTTTCCTCGAACCCGCCCGGCCGAACCGGCCTGGCGGGTCGAAACTTACGCCGCCAGGTTGGCCTTGGCCTTTTCTGCCAGCGCGCCGAACGCCTGGATGTCATGCACGGCGATGTCGGCCAGCACCTTGCGGTCGAGCGAGATGCCGGCCTTCCTGAGGCCGTTCATCAGGCGGCTGTAGGACAGGCCGTACTGGCGCGCCGCGGCATTGATGCGCACGATCCACAGGGAGCGGAAATTGCGCTTCTTCTGCTTGCGGCCGATGTAGGCGTACTGGTGCGCCTTGGTCACCGCCTGCTTGGCGACGCGGAATACCTTGCGACGCGCGTTGTAGTAACCCTTGGCCTTGCCGAGGATCTTCTTGTGACGGCGCTTGGCGATGACGCCACGCTTGACTCGTGCCATGGTTCAGTCCTCCTCAGACGTAGGGCAGCATGCGGGCGACGCGCCCCGCGTCTTCCTTGCGCACGTAGTTGGTGGCCCGCAGGCCGCGCTTGCGCTTGGTCGACTTCTTCGTGAGGATGTGGCTCCTGAACGCGTGGCCGCACTTGAACTTGCCGGACGCGGTCTTGCGGAACCGCTTGGCAGCGGCCCGGTTGGTTTTCATCTTGGGCATGGCCCGATCTCCTTGGGTGGTTTTGTTGACTGGCGCGAGCGGCGGGTTGCCCCGCGCTTTCCATCCTGCTCGAACCGGCTTGTAGGGCCCGCGAACGGGCCAGGTCCTTCAGGGCGCCGTGCGGCGCCCGTTCTTCCCCTGCGCAAAGATGCCGCGCTCGCGTGAAGGCGAATGCGGCGTGCCCCGTGCTGACTGGATCAGGCCTTCTTCTTCGGCGCGATCATCATCACCATCAGGCGCCCTTCCATGCGCGGAAACTGTTCGATTACCGCTTCCTCGGCGATATCGGCGGTAATCCTGTCGACCATCGCCCGACCCAACTCCTGATGCGCCATTTCGCGCCCGCGGAAGCGGATCGTGATCTTGACCTTGTCGCCTTCCTCCAGGAAGCGCCGCAGGTTGCGCAGCTTGATCGTGTAGTCACCGATGTCGGTGGTCGGGCGGAACTTCAGTTCCTTGATCTCGACCTGCTTCTGCTTCTTCTTGGCAGCGTTTGCCTTCTTCTGACTCTCGAACTTGAACTTGCCGAAATCCATGATGCGGCAGACCGGTGGGTCGCCGTGGGGCTGGATCTCGACCAGATCGAGGCCCGCATCTTCGGCCATGGCGAGGGCCTCGTCGCGGGACAGGATGCCGACCTGCTCTCCCTCCGCGCCGATCACGCGCACCCGCGGAACACGGATCTCATGATTGCGGCGGTTCGTCTTGGTGTCGGTGGCGATACGTCAATCCTCCAGGAGAAAATACGACCGGCCGTGCCGCATCAGGCTGCGGCACAGTCGGATTCAAGGCGTGCGGAAAAGGCAGCGACCGGCATCGATCCCAGGTCTTCACCCGCACGCGTACGCACGGCAACGGCGCCCGCCTCCTTCTCGCGATCACCCACGACTAGGAGATAGGGCACCTTGGCCAGCGTATGCTCGCGGATTTTATAGCCGATCTTTTCGTTGCGCAAATCCGTCGCCACGCGGAAACCTTGCGCCAGGAGCTGGCGGGCCACCTCGCCCACGTAGTCGGCCTGCGCGTCGGTGATGTTCATCACCACCGCCTGCACCGGCGCAAGCCAGGCCGGGAAGACGCCGGCATGGTGCTCGATGAGGATGCCGATGAAGCGTTCCATCGATCCGACGATCGCCCGGTGCAGCATCACCGGCGTATGCCGGGCCGAATCCTCGCCGACGTATTCGGCACCCAGGCGCCCGGGCATGGAGAAGTCCACCTGCATGGTGCCCAGCTGCCAGGCGCGTCCGATCGAGTCCTTGAGGTGGTACTCGATCTTCGGCCCGTAGAAGGCGCCCTCGCCCGGCAGTTCCTCCCATTCCACGCCACAGCTCGCCAGCGCCTTGCGCAGCGCGTCCTCGGACTTGTCCCAGCTCTCATCCGAGCCGATGCGCGGCTCCGGGCGCAGCGCGATCTTCAGGCCGACATCGGTGAAGCCGAAGTGCGCATACACCGCCATCGCCTGGCGGTGGAAGGCGACGACTTCGGACTCGATCTGCGCCTCGGTGCAGAAGATGTGGCCATCGTCCTGCACGAAGCCACGCACGCGCATCAGCCCGTGCAGCGCGCCGGAGGGCTCGTTGCGATGGCAGGAGCCGAACTCGCCATAGCGGATCGGCAGGTCCCGGTAGCTGCGCAGGCCGTGGTTGTAGATCTGCACATGACCCGGGCAGTTCATCGGCTTCACCGCGTAGGTGCGCTTCTCCGACTCGGTGAAGAACATGTTTTCCTGATAGTTGTCCCAATGCCCGGACTTCTTCCATAGCGACACATCCAGGATCTGCGGCGCACGCACCTCCTGGTAGCCTGAATCGCGATATACCTTGCGCATGTATTGCTCGACCGCCTGCCAGATGGCCCAGCCGTTGGGGTGCCAGAACACCAGCCCGGGCGCCTCCTCCTGCATGTGGAAGAGGTCCTGCTGGCGGGCGATGCGGCGATGGTCGCGCTTTTCCGCCTCCTCGATCTGGTGCAGGTAGGCGGCCAGATCCTTGTCGTTCAGCCACGCAGTGCCGTAGATGCGCGAGAGCATCTCGTTGTCCGAATCGCCGCGCCAGTACGCCCCGGCCACCTTCATCAGCCTGAAGCTGCGCAGGCGGCTGGTATCGGGCACGTGCGGTCCGCGGCACAGGTCGGTGAACTCGCCCTGGGTATAGAGGGAAAGCGCCTCGTCGGCCGGGATCGCCTCGATGATCTCGGCCTTGTACAGCTCGCCCTTGCCACGGAAGTAGGCCACCGCCTCGTCGCGCGCCATCACCTCGCGCGTGATCGGCAACCCCTCGGCGGCGATCCTCTTCATTTCCGCCTCGATCGCGGCGAGGTCCTCGGGCGTGAACTGGCGTTCGAAGGCGAAATCGTAATAGAAGCCGTTCTCGATCACCGGCCCGATGGTCACCTGGGCGCTGGGAAAGAGGCGCTGCACCGCCTGGGCGAGGAGGTGCGCGGTGGAGTGGCGGATGATGTCCAGCGCCTCGGGACTCTTCTCGGTCACGATTGCCAACGCGGCGTCGCGATCGATCAGGTGCCCGGTGTCGACCAGCTGCCCGTCGACCTTGCCGGCCAGCGCGGCCTTGGCCAGGCCCGGGCCAATCGACGCGGCCACCTCCTGCACGGTGACGGGATGCTCGAACGGGCGCTGGCTGCCGTCGGGGAGCGTGATGGTGATCATGTGCGAAATTCCATGGAATCGAAGTCGGCGGCGCACGCAGAGCGGGCCGCAGACAACAAAAAAGGCGCACCGGCGCCCTTGGAAGGAAAGCGAACCGGCGGCGTGGAATCAGACGTGGCGGGTTCGTGTATCCATGTCGCACACTCGACCGGCGGGTTGCCGCGGGCCACCTTGGCTGTTCGTGGAACGACGAAGCTAGACCAGCACGCAGCGACTGTCAATGCTGCGACGCCCGCTGCATGGCAGGTGCCGCGTCACGCGTGCATTCATGGGCCGGTCGCGAGAGGCTCGGCAGGACGCGGGCGCCCATCGGTCGGCGCAGCGCGCCGCTCCGTGGCAGCGCTCTGCCAGTGCATGGTGCGACTGGCCCGCAGCTCGACCCAGCCGGCATCGGCGGCCTGCGACAGCCCCGCCTCGACGGCCGACAGTGTCGCGGCACCACTTGCGTCCTTGCCCCACACCCCGGCCCAGGCGTTGCGCCCACCGCGTTTGGCGGCGTACAGCGCACGATCGGCCAGGCGTACCGCGTCCTGCCAGGTTCCCTCGCCGCGCCCGGGAAAGAACGGGAAAGGCGCCATGCCGATCGATACCGTGACGGAGAGCGGCCCGCCTTCGCGCGGCTGCACACGCATGCCAGCCAGTGACGTGCGCAGGCGTTCGGCCAGGGCCGCTGCCTGCTCCAGGGACAGACCTGGGCAGGCGAGCAGGAATTCCTCGCCTCCCCAGCGCGCGACGACATCATCGGCCCGGCAGGCAGCCTGCAGGTGGTCCGCAAGGTGACCGAGGACCTGATCCCCCGCGCCATGGCCGCGCACGTCGTTGACTGCCTTGAAATGATCGATGTCGAGCAGCAGCAGCGCAGTGCGCGTGCGCTGGTCCGAGAGCGCCGCCAGCCGGCGCGCGGCCTCGCGCCGGTTGAACAGGCCCGTGAGCGGGTCGATGGCGCCGAGGCGCCACAGCCGCTTGCGCAACCGATGCTGGTGCCATGCCGCCCCAGCCGCGCTGATGACGACCAGCGCCAGCAGGATCAGGACGAGGTTGCGCAGCAGTTGCGCTCGTTCAGCCTGCAGTTGCAGGCGTTCATTCTCGAGCTCGATCGCATCGTTTTGCAGATGCGCCTGCAGGGCGGCCATGCCGCGCAGGTTCTGCGCCCTGAGCTGCTCGACTTCCAGCGTGCGCAAGCGCTCCAGCATGGCCAGTGCCTGCACCGGCTCGTCGTTGGTCGCCAGGGTGCGCACGAGAACCTCCAGCGCCTCGCGCTGCTCGCGCGCGAAATGACCCTGTTCGGCCAGGGCGAGGGCGCGCTGCGCCGATTCGAGCGCCACCGCCGTTTCGCCATCCGCCAGCAGGGCGCTGGCGAGCCGCGCGCGACTGACCGACTCGCCTTGCACGTCGTGCACCTCGAGCTGCCCGGCGATCGCCTGCTCCAGCTCCTCGCGCGCCCCGCGATGATCGCCGCGCGCCGCCAGAATATCGCTGCGGTTGGCCTGGATGCGATAGCGCAGCAGATCCGGCACGCCCTGCCTTTCGATCTTTGCCAGCGCGCGGTCGAACGCCTCCTCGGCGTCAGCCATGCGACCCAGGGAAACCAGATTCAGCGCGTGGTTGTAGTCGCGCTGCACTTCTCCGCGGCCAAGCGTCTCGGCCAGGGCGACCGCTTCGACAAAATATGGTTCGGCGCCGAGGTGATCCTCGAACTGGGCTGCGCGGATCATTGCGAGCATGTCCAGCACGACCAGGCGCAGGTCCGGGTCGCCGCTCTCCTGCGCCACTTCGTTGGCGCTTTCCATGAGCGCAATGGCACGGTAGCCATCACCGTTGGCGATCAGGATCGAAGCAACCGCAGCATAGCCGCGGACACGCTCTCCGGCCGGCAAGCCCTCACCATCGAGCAGGTGGATCAACTGTTGCGCGAGCGCATCCGCCGCCGCGACGTCGCCGACCGCGAGCAGGCTCTGACCCTCGCAGACCATGGCACGCACGCGCAGCAGCGGCGACAGGGAAGCATCCTCGAGCAGTGCGCGGGCAAGCGCGATCGACGCATGCGGGTCGCCGCGCATGTGCACGAAGCAATCGCGCACCCGGTCCGCGTCACCCGCATCCGGCGCAGCCGTCGTCGCCAGCGCCGGCACGCCGTGCAGGAGCAGAAGCACAGCGATCAGCCAACGCGCAAAGCCCGCCATTTCGACCCAACGCCCCCGGGGAACATGCCGGCGCGCATGGCACGCCGCGCTTGCCATGGTCGCCGATCTTGACGCCTGGGTCACGCCAACAATTGCAACGTCGTCGCCGCATGCCCCCCTGCTCCTGGCAACGCACGAACGAAAAGGGCCACCGCGGAGGTGGCCCAAGTCGTTGTTTCGATTGGTGGGCGGTACAAGGATCGAACTTGTGACCCCTACCATGTCAAGGTAGTGCTCTACCGCTGAGCTAACCGCCCGTCTGGCACCGTGCCGGCTGCGAGGGGCGCGCAAAGTACCACACGCCTCCCGTGGCCACAAGGTCGAACCGCACCCGGGTTCCATCCCGCAATGCCGGCTTCGGGCAGAGTCCGGCGACAGTCGTCCCAACCAGGCATGCCGCACTCACCCGCGCGTGCAGTACCTGAGAACCCGCGGGTTCAGCAGGGTGAATAGAGCGGGCTGACCAACTGCGCGGCCTCCTCCTGAGCAATCGCGCGTACGGCATCCAGGCCGACCAGGGAGAGGCGCAGGGGCGGCGTGGCGTTCAGGGTGGGCAACCAGGCGAGCTGGCCGCTTTCGAAGCGCAGGACCCGAGCCCGCCAGGCCAGGCCGAAACGGAGCACGGCAGCGCGCAGCAAGGCCCAATGCCCGCGCAGCCGCGGCAGATCTTCACGGACGGGCACGGCGCCCATCGCCGCAACCATCTCATCCCAGGCCAGGCAATCGGAATCCGGCAGCAGGTACAGCTTGGCGCGCGCCTCGCCGCGCGCGTCGCTGAAGCTCAACCACTCGCGCGGGCCCTGGGTGGTCACGCGGGCATGCGTGCCCACGCCGGTACAGGCAACCAGCGGCTCGAGCACGGGGCTGCCGAGAAGGATGCCGCGGACGGGCGGATTGTCACGCGGCAACAGGGCCTGGCCGCCGCAACGCTCGAGCCAGAGGATGGGGCCGAGCCGGGGCAACCAGGCAGCCAGATCCGCCAGCGCGGGACCGGCCGCCGAGACCGTTGACGGCGCACTTGATTCGCTGACCCGCCGCGGGCGCAGCGAACCATCGACCAGGCCGGTCGTACAGGCCACGAAAGATCCCATGCTGCTGCCCTCGCTCATGCGGCGTGCCAACAGCATCTGGTACGTGCTCGCGACCGCGTGCAGGACCGGGCAGAAGGAGCGCCGCGCATGTCGCCGGGCGCAGTGTCGATGCGGGAGCGACCGCGGGTGCGAAAGAAGTCCGGTTTACACAGCATTGCGGCAACGGCGGTGCCGGATGGTTCCTGCATGATGGGCAGCAGTATTGGAAATACATGCGCATGATAATCATTCGCGTTTATCTGTCAATGGCGCAGGCCACGCCTTTCCATGCGCCCCCGGCGCCACAGCCCGCCTGCCACAGGCGACGTTACTGCCCGATCAGGCCCTGCTCGCGGATGCGGTGGATCTCGTCACGGATGCGTGCCGCCTCCTCGAATTCCAGGCCTTCGGCGCGCTTGTACATCTCCGCTTCCAGTTGACGGATCCTGGCCGCGATTTCGCCCGGCGCAAGCGAGCGGTAGTCAACGGCGGGCTCGGCCACCTTGCGCGCACCGCCGCGCCCGCGACCGCGATCGGCCTCGGCGGCCTCGCGGGCGCCTTCCATGATGTCGGCGATCTCGCGTACCACGGACCTGGGCGTGATGCCGTGCGCCAGGTTGTATTCGACCTGCCGGGCGCGGCGGCGATCGGTTTCGTCGATCGCCGCCTGCATGGAGCGGGTGACGCGGTCGGCGTAGAGGATGGCGGTGCCGCGCAGGTTGCGCGCCGCCCGGCCGATGGTCTGGATCAGCGAGCCGGTGGAACGCAGGAAGCCTTCCTTGTCGGCGTCGAGGATTGCCACCAGCGACACCTCGGGCATGTCCAGGCCCTCGCGCAGCAGGTTGATGCCGACCAGCACGTCAAACTTGCCCAGGCGCAGGTCGCGGATGATCTCCACCCGTTCGACCGTCTCGATGTCCGAGTGCAGGTAGCGCACGCGCACGCCCTGCTCGTCGAAGTAGTCGGTCAGGTTCTCGGCCATGCGCTTGGTCAGGGTGGTCACCAGTACGCGGTCGCCCTGCGCGATGCGCGCGTTGGCTTCGGAAAGCAGATCATCCACCTGCGTGCGGGCCGGGCGAATCTCCACTTTCGGATCGACCAGTCCGGTCGGGCGTACCACCAGTTCCACCACGCTGCCCTGCGATTTGCCGATCTCGTAAGGGCCCGGGGTTGCCGACACGAAGACGGTGCGCGGCGCGCGCGCTTCCCATTCCTCGAAGCGGAGCGGCCGGTTGTCCAGCGCCGAGGGCAGGCGGAAGCCGAACTCGACCAGGGTTTCCTTGCGCGAGCGGTCGCCCTTGTACATGGCGCCGAGCTGCGGAATGGTCACGTGCGACTCGTCCACCACCAGCAGGGCATCGGGGGGCAGGTAGTCGAACAGGGTCGGCGGCGCTTCACCGGGCTGGCGCCGGGTGAGATGGCGCGAATAGTTTTCGATGCCGTTGCAGTAGCCGACCTCGGCCATCATCTCCAGATCGAAGCGGGTGCGCTGCTCCAGCCGCTGGGCCTCGACCAGCTTGTTCTCGCGATACAGGAAATCGAGCCGCTCCCTGAGCTCCAGCTTGATCGTCTCGATCGCGTTCAGGACGCTGGCGCGCGTGGTCGCGTAATGGGTCTTCGGGTAGACCGTGTAACGCGGCACCGGGCGCAGGGTCGCGCCGGTCAACGGGTCGAACAGCGACAGCGATTCGACGTCGCCGTCGAACAGCTCGATGCGCAGCGCCTCGACTTCCGATTCGGCCGGAAACACGTCGATGACCTCGCCGCGCACGCGAAAGGTGCCGCGACGCAGTTCCATGTCGTTGCGCGTGTATTGCAGCTCGGTGAGGTGGCGGATCAGCTTGCGCTGGTCGGTGTGCTCGCCGCGCGAGAGGATCAGGCGCATGGACAGGTAGTCGTCCGGGTCGCCGAGGCCGTAGATCGCCGACACGGTGGCCACGATCAACGCGTCGGGCCGCGACAGCAGGGCCTTGGTCGCGGCCAGGCGCATCTGCTCGATATGCTCGTTGATCGAGGCGTCCTTCTCGATATAGGTGTCGCGCGAGGGTACGTAGGCTTCCGGCTGGTAATAGTCGTAGTAGCTGACGAAGTATTCGACCGCATTGTGCGGGAAGAACTGCTTGAACTCGCCATAAAGCTGCGCTGCCAGCGTCTTGTTGGGTGCCATGACGATGGTGGGCTTTTGCACCCGCTCGATGACATTGGCCATGGTGAAGGTCTTGCCCGAGCCGGTCACGCCAAGCAGGGTCTGCTGTGCCAGACCGGCCTCGAAGCCCTCGGTCAGGCGCGCGATCGCCTGCGGCTGGTCGCCGGCGGGTTGGTAGGGCGATACCAGTTGGAATCGATCGGTCATGCAGCGCGAGATGGGGCCGGCGAAGCGGAAATTACAGCACACGCGCATTTGCAGGCGCCGCGAGGATCGCTTTCCGCCCGCCTGGCGCGAACGCCGAAGCGTGCCACGCCCGGACGCTGCGGCCGCGCCGGGCGACTTTCCCGCATCCTGCTGCGGCGATTTCCTACAACCCGCGACGGCTGGTCGCCATCGTCGCCCGTGGGCGCCCTGCCTAGGATGACCTGGCCATCCACAGGAGCCACGTCATGTCGTCCCGCAAGCTATCGTCGCCGGCCGGATTCACCCTCGTCGAAGCGCTCATCGTGCTGGCCATCCTGGCCGTCCTGATGAGCCTGGCCGCGCCTTCCTGGGGCGGCCTGATCGGCCGCAGTCACGGTCGCGCGGCCCAGAACCTGCTCGCCACCGCCCTCAGCCAGGCGCGTGCCACCGCGGTCAGCCGCGCCCGGCACGTCGTGATGTGCCCCAGCCTGGACGGCGCGCAGTGCCATCCAGGCACCGCCTGGCAGCATGGCTGGATCATGTTCGCCGACCTCGACCGCGACGGCGTGCCCGGCCCGCATGACACCCTGCTCGCGGTGGGTCAGGCCATGCCGAGCGGCACCGCCATCATCAGTACTGTCGGTCGCACGCGGGTGAACTACCGCCCCGACGGCAGCGCCACCGGGACCAACCAGACCCTGACCATCTGCGACCGTCGGGATGGCTCCACGGCTACCGCACTCATCATCAGCCAGGCCGGGCGCGTGCGCAGCGCGCCGGCCACCCCGGCGGCCCTTGCGGCCTGCCTGCAGGCTGCCGGCTGAACGGGCCAGGCCATGCCTCCCCACGCCAACCACTACGCTTGACGCCCGCGGCGAACTTCGTGAAAATGCGCGGCTCGCCCGAATAGCTCAGCTGGTTAGAGCACTTGACTGTTAATCAGGGGGTCGTTGGTTCGAGTCCAACTTCGGGCGCCATATCCTTCAAGGGCTTGCAGCGATGCAGGCCCTTTCTTGTCCATTGCGTCGGGCGCCGCCCATTACGGCGCAGCTCTTGCGCGTTCCGCGCCGCCACGGAGCGTCAGCCGCAGGCCGTCTTCTCCGGCCCCAGGAAGCTGTCTACCGGCGCGGTTTTCCCTTCCGCCACCGCCTCGGCCTCGTGCCGCATCCGCTCCAGGATGGTCGGGATCTCCGATGCAACGAAACGGCTCAGCAGATCGCGCACCATCGGCTGGTAGCCGATCTGGTGGAACTGCGCGATCGCCTTGAGGGCGTCGATCATCGGTATCGGCAGACGAATGGACACCAGCTTCATGGCCAACGTCCGTTCCACCTCGGCCTCGAGCTCGGCGGGCGCGCGCCGGGCATGGGCGATGTCCCGGCCGAGCTGGCCGGAGTCCCAGGCTTCATTCAGTCTTTCGTTGATGCCACTCCTTCCTCTTCCCCGAATGCCTTGCTCTCGTAGAGCGCGATTTCGGCCGCGTTCGGCGGGTAGCAGGTGCACAGGTGCAGCAAGCCGCCGCGCGGGACAAGACACACCTTCAACAGCCGGTCATGTTGGTTGGGTGCTCACGAACCGTGAACGATACCGAGCGTGTTCCTGCATGTACGTCAACTTGCCTTCAGGCGGCGGGCCCGCTCCGGCACAAGCGGCGTACGCCCGTTCCCTTGTGCGGCGCGTCGCCCGCAACATGCTGCGGACAAGCGCACAGACAATTTCCTGCAGGTGACCCAGGCTCTGCCAACCTGGGTGGGGCCGGCACGGCGCTCTTGGAGAAATCCGGAAACTTGACATGCCAGGCGTCTTCGCGCGCTCGAACCCTTGTCTTCTGCACTGGCAAGCCGCCCTGTCCGACCTCGCGAACGCTCGGTCAGCAGCGGAGCTCGGTCAGCGGCGGAGCTATTCGATGCCTGGAAAGGCGTCGGACCGGCCGTGCAGCGCGGACCCGGCATGCTCCGGGCCGTGCAGCGCGGACCCGGCATGCTCCGGGCCGCGCGTCGCGGCCGGTTGCCCCTGGACACGGTTCTTGCCGAGCTCCTTGCCCTGGTAGAGCGCCAGGTCGGCGGCCCGGATGCATTCGTCCACCGACATGCCCGGACGGAATTCGCTGCAGCCGATCGTCAACGTGACCATGAGCGGTTCATGCGCGCTGCCGACGGTGAACGGTTCGGTGGCGATCCGCTCGCGCAGGCGCTGGGCCGTCCTCATCGCCCCGCGCCGATCGCAGTCGGGCAGCAGGAACAGGAACTCCTCCCCACCCCAGCGGGCGACCGCATCCTGCCCGCGCAGACTGTCACGCAGACGCAGGGCCACTTCGCGCAACACGCCATCGCCGCCGCCGTGGCCGTGGCGGTCGTTGACGGCCTTGAAGTCGTCGATATCCGCCATCAGCAGCGAGAACGGCGGTCCACCCCGGTTCGCGGCAGCCGCTGCCTGCGCCAGCAGTTCCCACATGTGGCGTCGATTGGGAAGCGCAGTCAGTGGATCGGTACGCGCCGCCTCCGCCAGCCTGCGTGCGCTGGTCACGCCGATGCGGTAGCGGCTGAACAGCACCAGCAACAGGCCGACCGCAAGCAGCGCCACCAGCAGGCTGAGGCGGGTCAGGAGCTGTTGGCGCTGCAGTCGCAGTTCATCGACCCGCGCCTCGCTGCGCAGCAGCGCGATCTCGCGCTCGGCCTGGTCCGCATCGAAGCGATCCTGCATCTGCGCGAGTTTCTCGACCTGGGTGGCATCGGCGGACTGCTCCACCAGCTCGGTCAGGCTGCGCTGGGCCAGCAGGGCGGCGGCCAGGTCGCCCCGCGCTTCGGCCAGGTCCACGCGCTGCCGCACCGCTTCTCTGCGCAGATTGTAGGCATCCTGCGGAATCAGCCCGTCCGCCCGCCCCAGGACGCCAAGCGCCTCCGCGTAGCGCCCGAGACGGGTGAGCACGCCGGTCATACCGAGCAGCGAATCGATGGTGCCGGACTGGTCACCGATCGCTTCGCGCAGGGCCAGCGAGCGCTGGTGATGGGTCAGCGCCCGATCCGGTTCGCCCAGCCGGTCCCAGGCGAGGCCGATGTTGCTCTCCGCGTAGGCGACCCCGCGCTGGTTGCCCAGCTCGCTGAACAGCGTGAGCGCCCGCTCGTTGGTCTCGCGCAACCGCTGGTGCTCGCGCAACGCCGTCGCCGCGTCCCCCTGCCGGGATGCCTGCTGCCCGAACTTCGCTGCCACCGCGCCGATGTTGATCAGGCTGCCGGCGATTCCAGGCTTGAATTCCGCGCGCTCGAAGCCTTCCAGCGCACGCTTGTGGTAGCGGCGCGCCCGCTCGAAATCACCGAGCGTCGTGTAGAGGATGCCAAGGTTGCCGGCGCTCTTGGCGGAATCGATGACAAGGCCCGCCTCGTCACTCACGGCAAGCGCGGTCAGGAGGTGTTGCAGTGCGGACTCGTACGACTCGAGGGCGATCAGGGCCGTGCCGAGGCCGCGATGCAGGAAGACCCGCTGCGTCGGCGTACCGGCCACATCGAGGGTCGCCAGCGCGGCTTCGTATTGCTGCACGGCTTCGCCATGGCGTCCGAGCATGTCCAGGTTGACGGCAACCGCCCCCTGCAACATCGCCTTGCCCGAAGGGCAGGGTCTCGCGTCCGCCTCGGCCATGCGCAGGGCTGCGCGGGCCCGCTCGACGCCGGCAGCCGGATCGGAGTCGCGCGCCGCCGCGATCTCCACGCCGAGCGCCTCCAGTTGCGCGCATGCAGGTTCCTGCGCGAGCACTGCCGCGGGGCTGCACAGCAGGGCCAGCCAGACCGCCAAGATCGAGGCATACCTGGGTTGGTTCATCGAAGGCGTTCGCGGATGCCGGGATACCCGGCACCAGCAAGACCGGGGCCAGGCCGGGGGCCGGATGTCGATTCCGGCCGCTCAGGCCGCGCCAATGCGTGGAAAATCAGTAACCTGGCACTTCACCAGGCGCATCCGGTCGCGCGCCATGCGCTGCGCGTTCTGCAGGCCGCGACCAGCCGTTGACGCCTTGGGTCACAACCGGCTCCCGGGCGTCACATCCACGCACTCAGGCACCACTGCAGTCACGCGCGCGGGGCGCCTGCGCATCCGTCCCGCCGGCGTGGATGCGATAACAGGGCAGGTAACGGGTGCCCGGGAGTTTCATGCGCTGCTGTTCGACGAAGCTTGCAAGCAGTGCATCCAGCGCCTGCATCACGTCCTGATCACCGTCGATTTGGAACGGGCCCTGCTCGTCGATGGCACGCATGCCCTCTTCCTTGACATTGCCGGCGACGATACCCGAAAACGCGCGGCGCAGATCGGCCGCGAAGTGGTGCGGCGCCCGGTCGCGATGCAGGTTCAGGGCCGCCATCGCGGCATGCGTCGGCTGGAAGGGTTCCTGGAAGTCGCGTTCGATGTGCAGACCCCAGTTGAAGTAGAAGGCATCCTGGTCGTCGAGGCGCTGCAGGCGCACGCGCTCGATGCCCTGCGCGGCCGCGCGCGCCACTTCCGCGGGCGCGTCGATGATGATGCGGTAATACCTGGCCACGCCCTCGCCCAGCGCGGTGCGCAGGAACAGGTCGATCTGCTCGAAGTAGGCTTGCGACTCGCGTGGTCCGGTGAAGATCAACGGGAAGCTCATGCCCGCATTGGCCGGATGCAGCAGGATGCCGAGCAGGTAGAGGATTTCCTCGGCGGTGCCGACGCCGCCCGGGAACACGATGATGGCGTGACCAAGACGGACGAACGCCTCCAGGCGCTTCTCGATGTCCGGCATGATGACCAGGTTGTTCACGATCGGATTCGGCGATTCGGCCGCGATGATGCCGGGCTCGGTGATGCCGATGTAGCGATTGTCGTTGCGCCGCTGCTTGGCGTGGGCGATCGTCGCGCCCTTCATCGGCCCTTTCATCGCGCCCGGGCCGCAGCCGGTACAGATGTCCATGGTGCGCAGGCCGAGTTCATAGCCGACCTGTTTGCTGTAGTCGTATTCGCCGCGCGGGATTGCGTGCCCACCCCAGCAGACCACCAGATTGGGTTCGAGGTTGGGCACCAGGACGCGCGCGTTGCGCAGGATGCCGAACACCGCATCGGTCACGCCACCGGAGTCGGACAGGTCATAGCGTCCGCGCTCGAGCAGGTTGTGCAGGAACACGACATCGCGCACGACCGCGAACAGCAGGTCATTGACGCCGGTGATCATGCGCCCGTCCACGAACGCCTGGGCAGGCGCATTGGCCAGCTCCAGCTTCACGCCGCGGTCATGTTGCAGGAACTGGATGTCGAAATCCGGGTATTGCGTCAGCAATGCGCGCGCGTCATCGCTCTGGCTGCCCTGGGTCAGCACGGCCAATGCGCACTGGCGCAGTCGCGCGTGCAAGCCGCCGGAGCTGGCATCGCGCAGGTGTGCCACCTCGCGCCGCGAAAGCAGATCCATGCCGGCGTGCGGCGAGATCCGCGCGTTGACCGTGGCGTGCTGTACCGCCTGCTTCATGTCGCGTTCCTTGTCCTGTCCCGTAGCTTGTCGACGGCGGCACCCGCGCGTCACGGAATGCCCGCGGCGTGCATGTAGGCGACTGTACCATCGAGGAACATCTGCACCGACAGCGCCACCAGCAGCATGCCCATCAGGCGTTCCACGGCCGCCAGCACGCTATGGCCGAGGATGCGGAACAGCCAGGTTGACGACAGCAGGATGACCGCCGTCGCCAGCCACGCCACGAACAGCGCGACGCTCCAGTCGACCGTACGGCCGGGGTGGCTGTTGGCCAGCAGCATCACCGCTGCCATGGTCGAGGGGCCCGCCACCGCCGGGATCGCCATCGGCACGATGAAGGGCTCACCACCCTCGATGTCGCCGAAGATGCCACGCCCGGGCGGGAAGATCATGCGCACGCCGATGATGAAGAGCACGATGCCGCCGGCAATGCTGACCGATTCCTGCTTGAGCTGCAGCAGCTTGAGCAGATACTCGCCGCCAAACAGGAAGGCGAACAGCACCACCAGCGCAATCAGCAGCTCGCGCGTCAACACCCACAGCCGGCGCTCCGGGCGCACGTCCTTGAGCAGGCTGAGGAACAGCGGGATGTTCCCCAGCGGATCCATGATCAGGAACAGCATGATGCCGGCTGACAGGGTGCTCATCTGCGATTCCATGGGAGTGCCCGGATTGGGGAGTGGGATATTGCACAGGCACGCATGTGCCTGGCGCATCGGTGCGCGTCAGCCGCGCCGCACATCCAGCAGCTTGCCGCGCACGGCCGCGCCAGCCGGGCCGAGCAGCCAGGCGATTGCGCGTGCAACCTCGGACGGATCGGGCCGTTCGAGGGTGTTTTCGCCGTAATAGGCGGCACGGCGCAGGGCCGTGCGCATCGGCGGCGGCAGGATCGCATGCGCGCGCACGACGGTATTTTCAGTTTCCTCATGCACGATGGAGGCCAGCCCCTGCAGGCCATGCTTGGCCACGCCATAACCGCCCCAGTAGGCCTTTCCGACCCGGTCCACGTCGTCGAACACGAACACGATGGCCGCGTCCGCGGCACGCTTGAGCAACGGCAGGCAGGCGCTGCTGAGCAGGAACGGGGCGGTCAGGTTGACCTGTTGCAGGCGCTGCCATTCATCGGCGGTCTGCTGTTCGAAGGGCTGCAGGGTGTCAAAGTGCGCGGCCGCATGCACGATGCCGTCGAGGCGGCCCATTTCACGTGCGATCGTGGCCGCAAGGTCGGCGTAGTCCCTGGGCGTGGCGCCGAACAGATCCATCGGATACAGCGCCGGCTGCGGCGCACCGGACTGGGCTACCTCGTCGTAGAGCGCTTCCAGCGGGCGCAGCTTGCGCCCGAGCAGGATGACGCTGGCGCCGGCCGCGGCAGCCGCCAGGACCGTGGCACGACCGAGGCCGCCGGTGGCGCCGGTGACCAGCACCACGCGCCCACGCAGCGATTGCGCGGCCGGCACCGCCGTACCGGCCGCCACCTGTGTCAGGGGCAGCATCGATCAGGCTTTCCGCGCATCCTGCACCAGCTGCTCCAACTGGCCGGATTCATGCAGTTCCAGGGCAATGTCGCAACCGCCGATCAGCTCACCATTGATGAACAGCTGCGGGAAGGTCGGCCAGTTCGAATAACGCGGCAGGTTGGCGCGGATCTCGGGATCCTCCAACACGTTGACGGTGAAATATTCCGCGCCGGTGGCGGTCAGCGCCTGCGCGGTGCGGCTGGAAAAGCCGCACATGGGAAACTGCCGCGTACCTTTCATGAAGAGCACGACGGGGTGGCTGTCGACGATGGATTTGATGCGTTCGATGACGTCCATGGAGATTCTGGCGGAGGATGAACACGCGCTGAGGCGAATCGGCGCGTATGGTAGCAGCTTGGCGCCGGACAGTTGCCTTCGCGGCCCGCCGATGCCTAGACTCGACGGGCTATCACCCAAGGAGAATCCAGATGGCCATCGAACTCCCTCCCCTGCCCTGGGCGCGTGATGCGCTCGCGCCGCACATCTCCGCAGAAACCATCGATTACCACTACGGCAAGCACCACCAGGCCTACGTCACCAACCTGAACAAGCAGATCGCCGGCACCGAGTTCGAGAATCTCGCGCTGGAAGACATCGTCCGCAGGGCCTCGGGCGGCATGTTCAACAACGCGGCCCAGGTCTGGAATCACAGCTTCTACTGGAATTGCCTGACGCCCAATGGGGGTGGCGAGCCGTCCGGTCGCCTTGCCGACGCGATCAACAAGGCCTTCGGCAGCTTTGATGTCTTCAAGCAGGAGTTCACCAAGACCTGCGTGACCACGTTCGGCTCCGGCTGGGGCTGGCTGGTGCAGCGCCCGGACGGCGGACTCGCGTTGGCCAGCACGGCCAATGCCGGCACGCCCATCACCGGGGCCGACCGCCCGCTGCTGACCTGCGACGTGTGGGAACACGCCTACTACATCGACTACCGCAACGCCCGGCCGCAGTACGTCGAGGCCTTCTGGAACCTGGTCAACTGGGATTTCGCCGCCGGCCAGATGGGCTGAGGTTCCGGCAGTCGGGTGCGGCGCCCGTCAGCCCTGGGCGCCCAGTGCCGCGACCACCGGCGCCACCTGCGCCTGGCGACCCAGCGCCTCACCCAATGCGGTGAGGCGCGTCGCCAGCATGCCGGGCGTCTCGGCGCAAACGGTTGCGTGGCCCACCTTGCGGCCGGGACGCGGCGTCTTGCCGTAGTCGTGCCAGTGGGCGCCGGCCACGCCCAGCACGACGCGCGCATCGGGCAACGCGCCGATCCAGTTCAGCATCACGCTCGACCCACGCGGCGAGGTGTCGCCGAGCGGCAGGTCCAGCACGGCGCGCAGGTGGTTCTCGAACTGGCTGCAAACCGCCCCTTCGATGGTCCAGTGCCCCGAATTGTGCACGCGTGGCGCCATCTCGTTGCCAAGCAGGTGCCCTTCGTGCTCGAACAGTTCCAGCGCGAAGCTGCCGACGTAATCCAGATGCTCGGCCAGCGCACGCGCATGCGCGACGGCCATCTGCTCGATGGCACCCAGGTCCGGCACCGGGGCCAGGCTCGCCGACAGGACGCCACGCTCGTGCCAGTTGCGCGTCGGCGGGTAGTGGCGGAACTCTCCGCTGCGCGAGCGCACAGCGATCACCGACAGCTCGCGCGAGAACGGCACGAAGCCTTCGAGGATCAATGGCCGCCCACCCAGCCGTTCCCAGGCGGCCGCCACGTCGGCCGGCGCGCGCAGCACGGCCTGGCCCTTGCCGTCGTAACCGAATCGGCGCGTCTTCAGCACCGCGGGCAGGCCGATGCGGGCCACGGCTGCATCCAGCGCGGCGCGGTCATCGACCGCGGCGAAGGGCGGCGTGGGCAGGCCGATCTCGCCAAAGTGGGTCTTCTCCGTCAGGCGGTCCTGCGATACGGCCAACGCGTGCGCGCCCGGATGGACGCGGGTGCGCTCTTCCAGCCAGCGTGCGGTGGCCGCCGGCACATTTTCGAAATCGAAGGTCGCCACGTCGATCCTGTCGACGAAGCCGGCCAGCGCGTCGAAATCGTCCCAGCCTGCCTGAACCAGCGGCGCCAGCTGGCCGGCGCAGGCATCCGCCGCCGGGTCGAGCACCAGGAACCCCAGCCCGCGCGGGATGCCGGCCAGGGCCAGCATGCGCGCAAGCTGACCGCCACCAAGGATTCCAACCGTAGGCATCGACGACCTCATCGTTTGCAGGGAAGCAAAGCCGCCGCCGCGTCAGCGACCGACCATGGACTCACGCAGGCCGATCATGCCGGGACGCGCGGATCGGCATCGGCGAGCACCGATTCGGTCTGCTCGCTGCGGAAGGCATCCAGGCGCCCGGCCAGCGCCGTGTCGTGCAGCGCGAGCATGGCGGCGGCCAGCAGCGCCGCGTTGACGGCGCCGGCACGCCCGATGGCCAGGGTGGCGACGGGGATGCCGGCCGGCATCTGCACGATCGACAGCAGCGAATCGAGCCCGCTCAGTGCCTGTGACTGCACCGGCACGCCGAGCACCGGGATGCGCGTCTTCGCCGCCAGCATGCCCGGCAGGTGGGCCGCCCCGCCGGCCCCGGCAATGATGGCGGCCAGGCCCCGATCGACGGCGCTGGCAGCGTAGCCGAACAACAGGTCGGGCGTGCGATGGGCGGATACCACGCGTACCTCGTGATCGATCTGCAACCGCTCCAGCGTGTCCACGGCATGGCGCATGGTTTCCCAGTCCGAGCGCGAACCCATGACCACGCCGACCCGCTTGCATTCAGGCTTGCTCTCCGCCATGGCCTCAACCCGCGTAAAAGGCTATTGTACGCACAACTGTCTGTTGCACCGCCGACCTGCCGGATCCGACATGGACAAGCGCCTACTCGACATCCTGTGCTGTCCCACGACCAGGGTACCCGTGCGTCCACTCGACGCTGCGGAACTGGCGGTGCTCAATCGCGCCATCACCGAGGATCGCGTGTGCAATGGCGCAGGCGCGCCCATCACCGCGCCGGTCGCTGCGGGTCTAATCACGCGCGACCAGCGCAACATCTACCGGATCGAGGATGACATCCCGGTCATGCTTGCCGACGAGGCAATCGCGACCGCACAGCTCAAGGATTTCCCATCGCCGTGAACGGGTACCCAGGCAACCGTGGATCGCGCACCGGAGCCGCCGCAAGGCCGGCGCCGGACAGCGCGTCCTGCGCCAGGTACCCGGCTCCCCGACCTGGAACATGCCCATGACTGCTCCGCACGACACTCCCAACGTCGTTGACCTGCAGCAGCGCCAGGCCGGCGCTGCCGGCGTGGATCGTCTGGGCGGCCTGCTCAAGCAGGTGCGTGGCGTTTCGCTCAAGCGCATCAACGGCCTGGTCGGCACCCTGTTCGAGAACGTCGATGACGCCCTTTTCGATCTCGCCGAACGGGCCGGCAGCAATGCGCTGCAGACCGAGTACTTCGACGGCATGCGCGAGGTACGCAAGAAGCGCCAGCTGGTCGAGCGCCTGTTCCTCGAGCAGGCCGCGCGCGCCTTCGGCGACTTTGCCGAAGGCAGGCTCAAGCCGGTCAAGCTGGAAAATCCGCAGCCGGGCAGTGGCGGCCTGTCGCTGGTGGACAACGTCGAGCTGGAGGAAGCGCTGGCCGTCACCAGCATGGTCGCCAAGGCCGAAAACCGCCTGCAGCGCACGCTGTATCAGGTGAACCAGCGCCTGGCGGTGCTGATCGGCGGCACCCGGGTGGATGATGCGAGCAACCCGATCGGGCCGGCCATGCTCGGCAACGCGTTTCGCGTGGCCATGCGCGAGTTCGAAGTCAACGTGCAGGTCAAGCTCATCGTCTACAAGCTGTTCGACCGCTACGTCATGGCCGGCCTCGAGCCGGTCTACGAGGAAGTCAACATCGAGCTGATCCGCGCCGGGGTGCTGCCGCAGGTGCGCCACAGCTACGCCTCGAGCGGACACGCCGCGCCGCCGTCACGCCCACCGGGCGGCCACTACGATGCGGCCGGCGAGGGCCGTGCGCAGTCCGTGCGCCAGGAAGCGGCCACGTCCGAACTGCAGGAAGAACTCTATCAGACCCTGCGTTCGCTGCTGGCCAGCCGGCACGTGGAATCGGACGGGCGCCCGGCCGCGGCAGGCGAGGAAGGGCCGGCGTCAGCCGGCTTGAGCGCGACCGACCTGATCAGCGCGCTCAGCATCCTGCAATCCCAATCGAGCGCAGCGCGCGCGCGCGAGGCCGAACTCCAGGATACCGCTGCAGCGGTACAGCAGATCAAGCGCGAACTGCTCGACCAGGCCGGCAAGCTTTCTGACGGCGCCAGGCGGCGGGTCTCGAACGCCGACGAGGACACCATCGACCTGGTCGGCATGCTGTTCGAATACATCGTCCAGGATCGCAACCTGCCGGCCAGGATCCAGTCCACGCTCAGCCGCCTGCAGATTCCCTATCTGAAGGTCGCCATCCTCGATCGCCACCTGTTCGCGCAGCGCGCCCACCCGGCGCGCCGCCTGCTCGACACGCTGGCCGACGCCGGCAAGAGCTGGACCGAGGAATCCGATCGCGACCAGCGCCTCTACAAGAGCATCCTTGCCGCCGTCGAGGCAGTGCTGCGCGACTTCGACGACGACATGGACATCTTCGAGCGCGAGCTGGCGACGTTCAACCGTTTCATTGAACAGAATCAGAAGCGTTCCGAGCTGGCCGAGCAGCGGGCCACCGACGCGACCCGCGGCCGCGAGAAGCTGCAGGAAGCGCGCCGCGTCGCGGCCAGCGAGATCCTCAAGCGCATCGACCAGCGCGAACTGCCGCCCATCGTCCACACCGTGCTGTCGCGGCCGTGGGCGAACTACCTCGTGCTCACCCTGCTCCGCCAGGGCGAGGATTCGGAGGAATGGCGCAATGCGCTGCGCTTTGCCGACGAGTTCGTGTGGAGCGCACTGCCGAAGAAGAACGACAGCGAACTTGCTCGCCTGCGCAGCCTGCTGCCACACCTGGAAAAGGCGCTGCGCCACGGCCTGGCCACCGTCGCCTATCACGAAAGCGACGTCAGACAGGTGATGCAGCAGCTCGGCGCCTTCTATCGCCGCATCCTCGAGGGACAGAGTGTCGAACTGCGCGGCGCAAAGGAAGTCATCGAAGACAACGTCGCTGCGGTCGAGGGCAGCGATGCTGCCGCGGCGACCACGGCAGAAACACCAGGGATGCCGGCCATGCCGGCGGCGACCCGCAGCCCGGTCGAGGAGATCGTTCTCAGCTCCGAGCCGTCCGTGAGCGAGCAACCCGCGGAAGCGCTGCCGGCCGACGACGAGTACGTGAAGACCGTGCGCGAGCTCAAGGTCGGCAGCTGGATCGAGTTCGTGGACGAGGACGAGCACCGCGAACGCTGCAAGCTGTCGTGGATCAGCCCGATCAGTGGCAAGTACCTGTTCGTCAACCGGCGCGGCCTCAAGGTGTGCGACAAGACGGTGGCGGCACTGGTAGTCGAACTGCGCCGCGGCAGCGCCGTGCTGCTCGAGGAAGTGCCCCTGTTCGACCGCGCCCTGGATGCCATCGTGGCCCGCTTGCGTGGCAACGAGGACAGCAAGCCCGGGCCGGCACCGGCAAGTCCCGGACCGGCGGCCTGAGGCGCGTGGCCACGGCAGCCCGCGCAGCTTTGCTATGCTGCGCGGCCTGCCCGCCGCCACGAGTGCCGCATGACGCCGACCACGCCCGCCGCCGCCCTGCCTCCCGCGGACATCATCGCCCGGGATGTCCGGCGCGCCCTGGCCGAGGATCTTGGCCGCGGTGACGTGACTGCCGACCTCCTGCCGGCCGAAGCGCGCGCGCGCGGCCGCGTGATCGCCCGCGAATCGGCGGTACTGTGCGGTCAGGCCTGGTTCGAGGCCTGCTTCCGGCAGCTCGACGCCGACGCCGACATCACCTGGGCGGTCGCAGAAGGCGAGCGCATCGCCGCCGGCGCCGTGCTGTGCGAAATCACCGGCGCGGCCCGCGCCATGGTCAGTGCCGAGCGCACCGCGCTCAACTTCCTGCAGACGCTATCGGCCACCGCCACGACCACGGCCACCTATGTGGAAGCCGTACGCGGCACGCGTGCAACCATCCTCGATACCCGCAAGACCCTGCCCGGCCTGCGCCAGGCGCAGAAATATGCCGTGCGCAGTGGTGGCGGCAGCAATCACCGCATGGGCCTGCACGACGCCATCCTCATCAAGGAGAACCACGTCGCCGCCGCGGGGTCGATCAGTGCCGCGGTCGCACGCGCGCGCACGCTGCACGCGGGCCTGATGGTCGAGGCCGAAGTGGAGGACTTTGGCGAACTGCGCGAGGCGTTGGCGGCAGGCGTGGACCGCGTCATGCTGGACGAGTTCGAGCGGCACGACCTGGCACGTGCCGTCAAGGAGGTCGGCGGGCGGGTGCCGCTTGAAGTTTCAGGCTCGGTGGCCCTTGACCAGGTACGTGCGATTGCCGAAAGCGGCGTCGATTTCATTTCGATCGGTGCGCTGACCAAGCACGTGCGCGCCATCGACCTGTCGATGCGGATCGAACTGCTCGTCGACTGAACGCATCACCCGCAAGGCGCTTGAACAGCCTGGCTGGCGCGCATGGCGCCCGCCCCGCGCGCCCTCGACGCCTCGCGGCCTCAGAAGATCCCGGCAAGGCGCAATGCCAGCACCACCAGCACGACGATTGCGATGGCGCCCACCCCCAGCAGCAGCGCCGACCGCCCGCCACTGGTGGCGGTCGCCGGCGGCGGCTGCAGGCGCGCGGCTTGCTGGCGCGCATCCATGCCGGGCGCGACCAGCACGAAGCGGATCGTGTCCAGACGCAGTTCGTCGCCTGGCATCAGCTGCCCCGACTGCACGCGTTTGTCGTTGATGAAGGTGCCATTGGAGGAACCGAGATCTTCCACGTGCACGCCGGTGGGATTGGGTTTCAGGCGCACGTGCTGGCGCGAAACCTCCGCGGCCGCGATCGGGATGGCGCAGTCCGGCTGGCGTCCGATGATGGTGTTGTCGAGCACGCTGTAGCTCTTGCCGAGGCTGGGGCCGGAGAGCCCGCGCAGCACGAACTTGGGCAGGCTGGTACGCACGCGCGTGCGCCCATCATCCTCGGCGGGCGGTGGCGGCGCCGCGCTCGGCTGCTGCGCGGCAAGCTTGTGCTCGCTGCCGGCCAGGGCGCAGCCCACGCGTCCGAACAGCAGCAGATCGCCTTCGCCCAGCGGCGTGCGCGAATGGATCTGGCGGCCGTTCAGGACCGTGGGCGCGGTGTCATCCAGGGGCGTCACGCTCACGTTGCCATCGGCGATGCTGAGCTCGCAGTGATGTGCCGCGACACCCGCCTCGGCAAGGATCACCTGGCAGGTCGCATCGCTGCCCACCTGCAGCGTCCCTTCCTCCAGCGCCACAGGTGCGTGTTCTCCCCCCGGAAAGACGAGCTTCATCGTAGTCCCCTGCTGCGTTATCGGCCGACCGGCCAGCCTCCGATTGTACCGATCCCGCGCGCTGCTGGCACCGGCCTGCGGTGACGCGCTTGAAAGGCGTCACCCGGGCCGCCACACTCGCTGCATGACCGGAACCTGGATTGCCCTGCTTCTCGTCGCCAGCCTGGTCTGGGCGTGGCTGGATGCGTTGCGTGCGCGCGAACAGGCCATCCGCCACGGGCGCGCGCTGTGTCGCGAGGCGGGCGTGCAGTTGCTGGATCAGACCGTGTCGCTGCATCGCTTGCGCGTGGCACGGCGCGACGGGCTGCCGGCGTTGGTTCGTCGCTACGCCTTCGAGGTCAGCCTGGATGGCAGCGACCGCCATCGCGGCCACCTCGACCTGGGTGGCCACCGACTGGAAGCCTGGAGCCTGCCCTTGCCGGCCGATGCCGCCCTGGCGGCCGAACCCGCGGCGCCAGCACGCCTGACACGCCACGGGTAGCGACTGGCAAGGGGTTGCCGGGCGATGCCCGCGCACGCCGGCCGCCGCCGCCGCGCGCTCGCCTGCCTACTTCACCACACGCAGGCGTGGACGCGTGGGCGGCGCTTCCGGGGGCGCGGGAGGCGGCTCGTCACCCGACGCGTCTTCGGGAGGGAACATCATGCCCTGGCCGTTCTCCTGGGCATAAATCGCCAGCACGGCCGCCATCGGCACGAAGACCGACTGGCTGACGCCGCCAAAACGGGCGAGGAACTGGACATGGTCGTTGCCGATGTCGAGGCGATCGATCGCCCGCGGGGCAATGTTCAGAACCACGCGCCCATCCTTGGCGACGCCGGGCGGCACACGCACGCCTTCGTGGTTGGCATCGACCAGCAGGTAGGGCGACAGTTGATTGTCACTGATCCACGCGTAAAGCGCCCGCAACAGATACGGGCGATTGGAACTCATCGCCGGTGCGGTCATGCCGGGCAATCTCCTCTGGTTGCGCTGCGCTTCGCGCGACGCCGGCACGCGCTCAGGCGTGCAACAGCTTTTCTTCCGGCGTGAGGCTGCGCGCGAAGCCCTGGCTGCGGAAAATGCGCTCACCATAGTCGATGATGGGCTGCGCTTCGCGCGGCAGCCGGATACCCAGCCTGTCCAGGCGCCAGATCAGCGGCGCAAGTGCGCAGTCGGCCAGGCTGATGTCCGGACTCAGGAAAAAGCGCGAGGCCTTGAAGGACTGGGTGTTCCTCACCAGATCATCGCGCAGGGTCTTGCGTGCCTGGTCGGCATCCTTGCCGCCCGCCTCGATGCGATCGACAAGGGTCAGCCAGTCGTTCTCGATGCGCACGATGGCCAGGCGCAGGCGCGCGCGCGAAAGCGGATCGACCGGCATCAGCGGCGGGTGCGGATAGCGTTCGTCCAGGTACTCGCAGATGACGCTGGTGTCATACAGCACCAGGTCGCGGTCCACGAGGGTGGGCACCGAGTTGTAGGGATTGAGGTCGATGAGATCCTCGGGTGGTGCATCCAGGTCCACCACGACGAGGTCATGGGTGACGCCCTTGGCCGCCAGGGTCATGCGCACGCGGTGGCAATGCACGCAATCGTCGGCGGAGTACAACGTCAGAACCGTGCGCGAACGCTGGCTGAGACCCATGCTGGACTCTCCCCCATCCCGTTGGCCGCCCGACCCCCCATGATCCAATGTACTACGCATCATGCCCCCCTGCGCAGATGGCTGCCCGCGACGCGGCCGCGACGCTGGTGCCTGGTCCCCGTGGCGACGGGATGGCCCGACGCCGACGCCTCACTTCACGTCCTTCCAGAATTCGTGCTTGAGCAGGTAGGCAAGCAGGGTGAAGAAGGCAAGGTAGAGCAGCACCCACACACCCATCGACTCGCGCTTGAGGGCCGCCGGCTCGGCGGTGTACATCAGGAAGGCGGTGATGTCGCGTACCGCGCCGTCGAAGGCCTGTTCGTCCATGCGCCCGGGCGTGCGGATTTCCAGGCGCTCGACATGCGGGTCCTGCCCGCCGCTGCCGGGCCGGGTCACGGCCACCTGCAGTCCCTGCAGTTCCCACAGGACGTTCGGCATGGAGGCGTTCGGAAACACCGTGTTGTTCCAGCCCAGCGGACGGGTGGGGTCGAGATAGAAGGACTTGAGATAGCTGTAGATCCAGTCCACGCCCTTGGCGCGCGCTTCCAGCGAAAGATCGGGCGGCGCCTTGCCGAACCAGCGCGTGCCATCTTCGACCGACATGTTGTTGAGCGCATGATCGCCGATCTTGGCGCCGGTGAAGATGAGGTTCTGCTCGACCGCCTTGGGGTCCATCTTCAAATCCTCGGCCATGCGCGAATAGCGCACGTATTCGAGGGAATGGCAGCCCGAACAGTAGTTGAAGAACAAGCGCGCACCGCGCTGCATGGAGGCGACGTCAGTCAGCGTGACATTGGCCTGCTGGAGGCCGGCACCCGCCGCGGCGAACGCGCCCCCACTCAGGCCCAGCGAGGCGATCAATGCGATGCCGGCGCGTGCCAGCAGGGTCTTGAACGGGTTGTGGTTGGTCATCGGCTTATTCATGCGTGGTCACCCGTTCCGGCACCGGCCTGGTCTTCTCGAAACCAAAATGCGTGTAGATCCACAGGAACAGGAAGAACCCGAAGTAGACCACGGTCCAGAAGCGCCCGAACAGGTTCTCGATCGAGGTCACGTCGGCTTCCGCCCCGAACCACACCGGGATGGTCTCTGCCGTGACCCCCGCGCCTACCGCACCCAGCATGACAAAGGAAACCGCGAACAGCCCAAGCGCGATCTTGTAGCCCAGGCCACGGTAACGGATGGACTTGACCTTGGTGCGATCCAGCCATGGCATGAGGAACAGGACCGCGATACCCAGGAACATCACGATCACGCCGGGCAGCTTGGCCGGGATCATGCGCAGCATCGCGTAGTAGGGCGTGAAGTACCACACCGGCTTGATGTGCTCGGGGGTGGCCAGGTTGTTGGCCGGGATGAAGTTGTCGTGCTCCAGGAACCAGCCACCGAAGGTCGGCGCGAAGAAGATGATGAAGGCGGCGAGCAGCAGGAAGAAGCCGATGGCGACCAGGTCATGCACCGTGTAGTAGGGGTGGAAGGGGATGCCGTCGGCAGGCGCCTTGTCCGACCAGCGGTTGCCCTTCGGACCCTTCTTGATCTCCACGCCGTCCGGGTTGTTCGAGCCCACCTCATGCAGCGCGAACACGTGCAGCACCACCAGCAGCAGCAGTACCAGCGGCAGGGCCACCACGTGCAGCGCGAAGAAGCGGTTGAGCGTGGCGTCGGCCGGCAGGTAGTCGCCCATGATCCAGGTGACCAGGGTGTCGCCGATCAGCGGCACCGCGCCGAACAGCGAGATGATCACCTTGGCACCCCAGAACGACATGTTGCCCCATGGCAGCACGTAGCCCATGAAGGCCTCGGCCATCAGCGCCAGGAAGATCAGCATGCCGATCAGCCAGACCAGCTCGCGCGGCTTCTTGTAGGAGCCGTACAGCAGGCCGCGGAACATGTGCAGGTACACGACCACGAAGAACAGCGAGGCACCGGTCGAATGCATGTAGCGGATCAGCCAGCCCCACTCCACATCGCGCATGATGTACTCGACCGAGGAGAAGGCTTCCGCCGCACTCGGCTTGTAGAACATGGTGAGGAAGATGCCGGTCAGGATCTGGTTGATCAGGACCACGAACGCCAGCACGCCGAAGTAGTACCAGAAGTTGAAGTTCTTCGGCGCGTAGTACTCGGTCATGTGCTTGCGGTAGAAGGGCAACAGCCCCGGCGCACGCTCATTGAACCAGTTGCCCACACTTGCGAATACGCCGGCCATCACGCCTTCTCCCCCGGATTGACGCCGATGAGGATGTGCGTGTCATCGACGAAGTGGTAGGCGGGCACGGCGAGATTGGACGGCGCGGGCACGCCGTCGAACACGCGCCCGGCGATGTCGAAGCGCGACTTGTGGCAGGGGCAGTAGAAGCCGCCCTTCCAGTTCGGATCGAAGGGTTCGGGCTTGATGTCGCCGAAGAAGTCCGGCACGCAGCCCAGGTGCGTGCAGATGCCGATCAGTACCAGCCACTCGGGCTTGATCGAGCGGTATTCGTTCTGCGCATAGTCCGGCTGCTGGTCGGTGTTCTCCGATTTTGGATCCTTGAGCCGCGCATCCTCGCCCGGCAAGGCCGCAAGCTGGGCCTCGGTGCGATTGACGATGAACACCGGCAGGCCGCGCCAGGCGAAGGTGACCTTCTGCCCAGGCTCGATCTTGGAAATGTCGGCCAGTACCGGGGCGCCCGCGGCTTTCGCCTGTTCGCTCGGCTCCCACGACTTGACGAAGGGAATCGCTGCCAGCACCGCCCCCGCACCGCCCACGACCGCGGTCGTCGCGGTCAGGAAGCGACGGCGTCCCTTGTCCACCACCACATCGTTTGCCATCAGCACTCCGCCGCAAACTGAATGAAAGAACCCGACACCGGCCACCCGGCACCGGTTCGCGCAACGTTGTCCCAAGCCGCGCAAGCGCGACGACCCGCATACGACCCGACCCGCAGCCTACCCACGGGCGCGGCTCGTGACCACCCATTCCGGTTAGGGCCGGCCCCAAAAATCGTGTTAGTTTAACGAACGCACCCCAAGCACACAATTCGCTTGCGCCGTGCCTTGCGGCATGCGCTTTTGCTGCACCGCCGCGTGCACGCGTGGGCGGCGGATCGAGTACACGAATACGCCATGCGCAGGCATTCTGTCTACAAGCTGCTGAGCTTCATCGTCCGCTGCGTGGTGGTAGGCCTCGCACTGGCCTTCGTGCTGGCCATGTTCACGCCCGGCCTGGTCGAACGCCTGCGCGGCGCACGCAGCGACATGCCCACGCCCGCACCCGCGCTGCCCGTGCAGGCCGGACCGGCTTCCTACGCCGAAGCGGTGCAGCGCGCCGCGCCCGCGGTGGTCAACATCTATGCAAACAAGATCACCACGCTTGGGCGCCGGCTCTATCCGGTCCCCGATCCACTCACCCAGCGCCTGCTCGGCTACGTGCCCGGCCCGCTGCTCAAACGGCGCGACCAGAGCCTGGGTTCGGGCGTGATCTTCAGCCGCGACGGCTACGTGTTGACCAACAACCACGTGGTCAGCGGCGCCGACGACATCAAGGTGCAACTCAATGACGGTCGCGTGGCGAACGCCGAGGTGATCGGCAGCGATGCCGAAACCGACCTGGCCGTGCTCAAGGTCGCCCTCGACAGCCTGCCGGCAACCATGGTGGCCGATGCACAGGCAGCCGAGGTGGGCGACGTGGTGCTCGCCATCGGCAACCCGGTGGGCCTCGGCCAGACCGTGACGATGGGCATCGTCAGTGCCACCGGACGCCAGCTCAAGATGAGCGCCTACGAGGACTTCATCCAGACCGATGCCGCGATCAACGCCGGCAATTCGGGTGGCGCCCTGGTCAACACGCGGGGCGAACTGATCGGCATCAACACCGCCATCTACCCGCGCACCCCCTCACCGGACGGCCGCGGCACCTGGACCTCCTCGGCCGAAGGCATCGGCTTTGCCATCCCGGTGCGCACGGCCAAGGCGGTACTGGAACAGATCATCAAGCATGGCCGCGTCATCCGTGGCTGGATCGGCATCGACTACATCGAACTGCCGGCCGCCGCCGATGCCGCGACGCGTGAGCATGGCGTGCTGGTGGCACGGGTCGTGCCTGACAGCCCGGCCGCCGAGGCCGGCCTGCAGCCGGGCGACGTGCTGCTGAAGCTGGACGGTACGCCGATCATCGATCCACTTGACCTGCGCAACCGCGAGGCCGCCCTGGTGCCGGGATCCCGCATCAGGCTCGCAGGCCGGCGCGACGGGGTGCCCTTCACGGTGGAGGTCACCCTTGCCGAACGCCCGCCGCCGGGCGCGGCCGGCACGTAGCCGGCGGCCCCGGGAACCGATCAGAGCGCCTTCTGGTAGCGATCACGCAGGGTCGCCACGCGCTCGACGTACACCTGCGTTTCGTCATATGGCGGTACGCCGCCGTATTTCTGCACCGCGCCCGGCCCGGCGTTGTAGGCCGCGGTGGCCAGGCGCGCATCGCCGTTGAAGGATTGCAGCAGCTGGCTGAGATAGCGCGCGCCGCCGCGGATGTTCTGCGCCACGTCGAAGGCGTCGGTGACGCCCAGATCGCCGGCCGTGCCGGGCATCAATTGCATCAGGCCCTGGGCGCCCTTGCTGGAGATCGCCAGCGGATTGAAGGCCGATTCGGCGTGGATCACCGCGCGCAGCAGGGCCCGATCGACACCGTAATCCGCCGCCGCCGCCGCCACGATGTCGCGGTAGGCATCCAGGTTCAAGGCGGTGCGCGCGAAGTCGATCCGCGAGTTCACGTCGCAGGCGACGCAGGTCGCGATGTAGGTGAACAGCACCGCAAATGCGCTGCCGCTGGACGGCCGTATGTTGGTGTACTCGGTGATGCCGTCCTGGCGTGCGACCTTGTACACCGCACCGCGCAGCACGCGCGGGGCCGGGCGGGCTGTGCTGGCTGCGGCAGCGCGCGGCGGCGGCGCGACCACGGCCGGCGGATGTGCCCGGCGCATGCGATAGGGCGCGGCGACGAAGGTCGGCACACCCACCCTCGCCGCACTGCTGGCGACATCGGCCAGCACCAGGGAAAAGTCCTGCGGCTCGATGCTGCGCGCGCTGCTCGCCACGCCAGCCGCCACCGCACGGAAGTCGGCGCGCGCGACGCCGGGCGGCAGGCTCGCCACGCCGGCGGCGACATTGGAAAAGTCGGCCTTGTCTTCCTCATACACCCAACCACGCTGCCGCGGTACGGTGGCGTCGGTGGCGGCCTTCGCCGGCGCGGGGCCGGCAGGCGCGCGAGCGGGCGCCGCCCTGGCCGCTGCCGGCGCGACGAACGTCGCCGCCACCCGGCAGTTGTGAAAGCCCTCGCGCGAGCTGACATAGGCGATGCTGCCATCGGCAGCATCGCAGCGATACACGATGCTGGTGCGCGCGTGCGCCGCGGTGGCCGGCAGGCAACCGAGCAGGGCGCAGGCAGCAAGGGCGTACAGGGGTGACATGGCCGTCTTTGATACGTGTCCGGGTTCGAAGTTTCCGCCGTATCACGCGCAAAGCCAAGCGAAACCTGCCGGCAGGGCCGGCGTGGCGCCGCTATCCTGCTAGAATTCGCGGTCCATTTCCCGTCTGCACGCACCGCCATGCCCGGCAAGCTCTACATCAAGACCTACGGCTGCCAGATGAACGAGTACGACTCGGCGCGCATGGCCGACGTGCTGCGCGTGGCGCATGGTCTGGAACTGACCCAGGACGAGACGCAGGCCGACGTCATCCTGGTCAATACCTGTTCGATCCGCGAGAAGGCGCAGGAAAAGGTGTTCAGCCAGCTCGGCCGCTGGCGCGAGTTCAAGCAGGGCGACAAGCCGGTGCTGATCGGTGTGGGCGGTTGCGTGGCCAGCCAGGAGGGCGAGGCCATCGTCAAGCGCGCGCCCTTCGTGGACCTGGTATTCGGGCCGCAGACCCTGCATCGCCTGCCCGAGCTGATCGAGGCGCGGCGCGAATCGGGCCGGCCGCAGGTGGACATTTCCTTTCCCGAGATCGAGAAGTTCGACCGCCTGCCCGAGCCGCGCGCCGAAGGCCCCAGCGCCTTCGTCTCCATCATGGAGGGCTGCTCGAAGTACTGTTCCTACTGCGTGGTGCCGTACACGCGCGGCGAGGAAATCAGCCGCCCCTTCGACGACGTGCTCGCCGAAATCGCCAGCCTTGCCGAACAGGGTGTGCGCGAGGTCAACCTGCTGGGGCAGAACGTCAACGCCTACCGCGGACCGATGTTCGACGGCGGTACCGCCGACCTGGGCCTGCTGATCCACGCCGTCGCCGAGATCGCTGGCATCGGGCGCATCCGCTTCACCACCTCGCACCCGCTGGAGTTCTCCGATTCGCTGGTCGAGGCCTACGCGAACGTGCCCAAGCTCGCCAACTTCCTGCACCTGCCGGTGCAGTCGGGTTCCGACCGCATCCTTGCGGCCATGAAGCGCGGCTACACGGCGCTGGAGTTCAAGCAGAAGATCAGGAAGCTGCGCGCGGTGCGCCCGGATATCTCGGTGTCCTCGGATTTCATCGTCGGCTTTCCCGGCGAGACCGACGTCGATTTCGACCGGACCATGAAGCTGATCGACGACGTCGGCTTCGACCAGAGCTTTTCCTTCATCTACTCGCGTCGTCCGGGTACGCCGGCAGCCAGCCTGCCCGACGACACGCCCGATGCCGTCAAGCACCAGCGCCTGGAACGCCTGCAGGCCACGCTCAACGCCAACGCGGCGAAGATCAGCGAGGCCATGGTCGGTGGCACCCAGCGCGTGCTGGTCACCGGCCCCAGCCGCAAGGACGCCAACGAGCTGACCGGCAAGACCGAAAACATGCGCCAGGTGAACTTCCCCGGGCCGACCAGCCTGGTTGGCCAGTTCGTGGACGTGACGATCACCGCGGCGCTGGCCAATTCACTGCGCGGCCGGGTCACCGGCCGTGAACACGCTACCTGAGGCGCGCCCGCCGCGGACGGCCGGCGCACCCGGCGCGGGGATCACTCCTCGCAGCGATCCAGCATGCGCTCGGTAATGACCCATTCCTTGCTCTGGTTGAAGCGCACGTCTTCGACCACGCATTCGGTGCCATCGTCGGCCACCAGCATCACGTCGTAGTGGCCGCGCTCGATGTCGGTCAGGGTGAACGTGTCGCCCGGCTCGACCGTGTCGCCGCTGCCGTCGCCGAGCTGGTCCTCGCCCCACTCATCTGCCTTCACCGAAGAGAGATACAGGTGATGGATCGAGGTCTTCGACCTGTTGACCACGTCCAGCTCATGGGCTGAAGCGTGACCGGCTGAACAGACTGCGACGGCTGCGGCAAGAATCAGATAACGCATGTCTGGATCCCCTGTTGAGAAAAGAAAGGCGCCGACGGCCATCGGGCCGCCGACGCATGTGCAACGCAGCGATTATGCGCGGCACCAAGGGCGCCGGCAACGGGCGCGCAACGCGGCTACGGGGCGCCGGATCCGGACTCGATCACCTGCTCCAGTACCAGTGCGCCGTCCCTGCCGGCGCTGCCATGACGCCGCACGCGCAGCACCTCGCGCACGCCGGGCTGATGCCGGTAGCCCTCGATGGGCGAGGTGAGCGTATGCCACGTGCCGGGCTCGCCCTCACGCAGGCCCTGCGCGTCGTAGTGCAGCTCGCGCACCTGCAGGCAGTTGCCGACGGCACTGCTGCAGGCGACGGCCTGCGGCGCCACCTCGAAGAACACCACCGCACCTGGCCCGCCGAAGCGCGCAGCCGCGGTCGGCTCTCCGACAAAGCCCAAACGATCACCCTTGGGCGTCAGCAACACCAGCGTCGGCGCCCCGGCCCGATCAGCGATGTGCAGGCGGCTGCCGGGCAGGCGCTCGCTGATGACAGTATCCAGGGCCGCCACTGCGGGATCGGCACAGGCCATCCTGGTGGCCATGATCGGGCCGAGCTGCAGGTGTCCGTCCTGCAGCTCGTAGCTGGCGCCCATGCGATTGCAGGCGTTGCTGATGGCCAGGCGCCCGTCCTGGAAATCGAGCTGCAGTGGGCGCCCGGGCCGCGCGAACAGCGCGAAGATGCGCTGCCCACCTGCATCGCTCGCCTGCTCCAGCCGCCAGTGATAGCGGGTCAAGAGGGTGGCGGAGTCCGCCACGGACGCCGCCGCCGGTCGCACCGGGTCGCTCGTGGGCGGCGTGGCACAGGCCGCCAGCAGCAGGGGCAGCAGCAGGATGGCGGGGCGCATGGGGTTCCTCCCGGGAGAAAAGCGGCCAGTATGCCGTGCACCCGGCCCGGGGCGATGAACCGCCACCCTCCCGCCGGGCGCGCGCAACACGGCCGGTTTCCATCGAACCCGACGCAGGCGCTGGATTGCCGCGCCCCAGGCGGCCGAGCGCCGACTGGCGGCGGCCCGCATGCCGCGCTACCCTCGCCCGCCTATGACGGAACCCATCCAGCACGAATTCGCACTCGAACCGGACGACGGCGAGCGCCTGGCCAACCTCGCCGGCCCCTTCGACGAACACCTGCGCCAGATGGAACTGCGGCTGGGCATCGAAATCGCCAACCGCGGCAACCTGTTCCGCCTGAGCGGTCGGGCGCCCGCGGTGCGCCGCGGCGAGCACGTGCTGCGCACACTGTATGCGGCCACCAGCGAAGGCATCCTGGGCGCGGCACAGGTCAACCTGCACCTGGCCGAGGCGGGCGAGGACGCGCCGAATGCCGGCGCCCACGAAGTCGCCATCAAGACCAAGCGCGGCACCATCCGCGGCCGCGGGGCCAACCAGCAACGCTACCTGGCCGCGATTGCCACCCACGACATCAACTTCGGCATCGGCCCGGCCGGCACCGGCAAGACCTGGCTGGCCGTGGCCATGGCGGTGGACGCGCTGAACGACAGCCGCGTGCAGCGCCTGGTGCTGGTACGTCCGGCGGTGGAGGCCGGCGAGAAGCTCGGCTTCCTGCCCGGCGACCTGAGCCAGAAGGTCGATCCCTACCTGCGCCCGCTCTACGACGCGCTCTACGAAATGCTCGGCATCGAGCGCGTCATGAAGCTGATCGAGCGCAACGTCATCGAGATCGCGCCGCTGGCCTACATGCGCGGGCGCACGCTGAACGACGCCTTCGTGATCCTCGACGAAGCACAGAACACCACCGTCGAGCAGATGAAGATGTTCCTGACGCGCATCGGCTTCGGCTCGATCGCCGTGGTCACCGGCGACATCAGCCAGACCGACCTGCCCCGTCACATTGCGTCGGGCCTGCGCGACGCGGTGGATGTGCTGCGCAAGGTCGAAGGCGTCAGCTTCACCTTCTTCACCGCCCACGACGTGGTGCGCCACCCACTGGTGCAGCGCATCGTGCGCGCCTATGAAAGCCGCGAATCGTCGACCGGGTCGCAGGGGCCGGCTGCTTGAAGTCGCCGCGGAGCCACACTGGCGAGCTGGCCCTGTGGTTCAGGAACGAAGCGGGGCGGCGCGGCGTGCCGCTGCGGCGCTCCTTCGAGCGCTGGATCGGCGCGATTCCCGAACTGGCGGCGCGTGCGGGCACCACCGAAGTCAACCTGCTGATCGTGGACGAAGCGGCCGGGCAGTCCTACAACCGCGAGTTCCGCGGGCGCGACTACGCCACCAACGTGCTCAGCTTTCCCTGCGCGGCGGCACCGGGTGTGCCGAGCGGACTGCTGGGCGACCTGGTGATCTGCGCGCCGGTGGTGGCACGCGAGGCGCGCGCGCAGGCCAAGCGGCCGCGCGACCATTACGCGCACCTGGCCATTCACGGCACCTTGCACCTGCTCGGCCACGACCACGCGGAGCGCGCCGAGGCGGAAGCGATGGAGGCACTGGAACGGTCGATCCTGGCTTCGCTGGGCATTGCCGACCCCTACCATCCGCGGCGCTGAGGGCGCCACCATGCGGCGGCGGCGTTTGCTACACTTGCAAACCCGCCCAGCAGGGCATGCATTAGTCATCGATGAGCGAGGACCCTCCCAGTAGTCCCCCACCCCGATCGTGGTTCGAACGCCTGACTCAGGCCCTCTCGGGCGAACCGCAGAACCGCGAAGAATTGCTTGAAGAACTGCGCCACGCCCAGGCCAATGGCCTGATGTCCAACGACACGCTGTCGATGGTCGAAGGTGCGATCCAGGTGGCCGACCTGACCGTCGCCGATGTCATGGTGCCACGCGCGCAGATGATTTCATTGCCGGTGGAGGCGACCCCGGCCCAGATTCTCAACGACGTACTGGATTCGGGGCATTCGCGTTTCCCGGTGCACGCCGCCAGCAAGGACGAGATCCTCGGCATCCTGCTGGCCAAGGATCTGCTGCGCTGTTTCGCCGAGGACGGCATTCGCGATATCCGCAAGCTGCTGCGCCCGGCGACCATGATCCCGCAGTCCAAGCGGCTCAACATCCTGCTCAAGGAATTCCGCCTCTCGCGCAATCACATGGCCATCGTGGTGGACGAATACGGCGGCGTGGCCGGGCTCATCACCATCGAGGACGTGCTCGAGCAGATCGTCGGCGACATCGGCGACGAGCACGACGACGACGACGACGACCACAGCCTGATCCAGAGCACTGCGCACGGCGACTTCATCGTCAATGCGCTGACCCCGGTGGCCGAATTCAACAAGCGCTTCGGCAGCGAATTTTCCGGTCCGGATGCCGACACCATCGGCGGCCTGGTGACCGCGCGCATGGGCGAGCTGCCGGAAGCCGGGGCCGAGATCACGTTCGGCGGCTTCCACTTCCAGGTGACCAAGGCCGATCCGCGGCGCATCCTGCAACTGGTCGTGCGCGTGCATGAGGCCTAGGGGAGCCGGGATTGGGGATGCATGATTCGGGATTCGGGGGCGTGCGCCGGTCACGGTGGGCAGCGCAGCCGAGCGCGTGGCTTGCCGTGGCTCTCGCGGCTTGCTGCCTGCTGCTGGCCGACGCCCTCCACGGCCAGACGCTGCCGTCCCCGCCTGCGCCCGGCGTCACCCAATCCGCATTCCCCAATCCCCAGTCCGCGCCAGCAATCAGCCTGCTGACCATTGGCCCGGGCGAGATCTATTTCGAGCGCTTCGGCCACAACGCCATCGTGGTGCGCGACCCGCTGCGCGATGCGGCGATCGCCTACAACTACGGCATGTTCGATTTTGCCGAGGACGACTTCCTGTGGAACTTCGCGCGTGGTCGCATGCGCTATCGCATGGCCGCCAATCCGCTGGCGTTCGACCTGGCCATGTATCGGGCCGAGGGGCGTTCGATCACCGAGCAGCACCTGGATCTCGATCCCGACCAGGCAGCCGCCCTGGCCGCGTTCCTGGAATGGAACGCGCGGCCGGAGAATGCCTGGTACCGCTACGACTACTTCGATGACAACTGTTCGACGCGCGTGCGCGATGCGCTGGACCGGGTACTGGGCGGACGGATCAAGCTGCAAAGCGAGGGCCGTTCGCGTGGTTATACCTACCGTCTCGACGCCCTGCGCCTGATGGTGCCCGAACCGGCGCTGATGCTGCTGATCGACCTGGGCCTGGGGCCGCGCTCCGACCAGCGCATCGACTACTGGCAGGAAAGCTTCGTGCCCATGACCCTGGCACAGGTCGTGGCCGAGACCCGACGCGCCGATGGCCGGCCCCTGGTGGCGGCAACCGAGGTCATTGCGCGCGGCGAGGTCGCCGAGCCGCCCTTGTTGCCGCCGGACCTGCGCTGGCCGTTCCTGATCCTCGGCCTGGCGCTGGGCACCGGACTGGTCTGGCTCGGCCGCCGGCCGGAGCGTGTCGCGCAGGCCGCCGTGGCCATCTTCGCCAGCGTGTTTGTGCTCGCCTGCGGCCTGGCCGGACTGGCCCTGCTGTTCCTCTGGTTCGGCAGCGCGCACCAGGCCGCCTGGGGCAACGAGAACCTGGCCCTGCTCAACCCGCTGTGCCTGCTGCTGGTGCCGGCCTGGGTGGGCGCCTGGCGCCGCGCATGGCGGCCCGGAAAACTCAGCCAGGGCATCGCCTGGCTGGTGGTGCTGATTGCCGGGCTGGCCCTGTTTTCCAAGATTTTGCCCTGGTTCCCGCAGGCCAATGCGCACTGGATCTTCCTGCTGCTGCCGCTGCATGCAGCACTGGCGCTGGATCTCCGGCAACGTCGGATGACCCCGATGCCGGCCACCAGGTAGCCGCGCAGGTCAGGCTCGAGTCGAGCGCACTGCAAGCGCGGGGCAACGGCAACGCACATGGCAGTGCCGTCGCACTTCCCGGCCAGCAAGCCGCACCCGCGCGCCCGATCGGCAACCTGGATGCGCACCGCTCGACCCGGCACCCGGGAAGGCCGGCCAGGTTCGATGGTCGGCACGATTATCCGGCCGCGCCCGGACGGGCCGGGGACGACCATTGGCCGGGAGCCAGGACCGGCATTGCCGCACGCGCGCCGATGCAGGCATGATCCGCGCATGGATCAACCCGGCGCCAGCCTGCCCACCGACCCGCACTGCACCGAGCCCGTGGTGGTCAACTGCGTGGCCTACGGCGCGGACGGCACCCGCGCACGCGAGATCACGGTGGAGGAAATCAGCGACGTGCTCGCCACGCCCGACCAATGGGTCTGGGTGGGACTGCGCGAACCGGGCGAAGACCTGCTGGAAGTCATCCAGGAAGAATTCGGCCTGCACGAGCTGGCCATCGAGGACGCGCACACGGCCCACCAGCGCGCCAAGATCGAGGTGTATGGGGATTCCCTGTTCATCGTCATGCACACGGCGCAGACGGTGAACGGCCGCATCGAGTTCGGGGAAACCCACATCTTCCTCGGGCGCCGCTACATGGTCACGGTGCGCCACGGCGCCTCGCTTTCCTATGCCGGCGTGCGGCGGACCTGCGAGCAGGACCCGGAACTGCTGGCGCTCGGCCCGAGCTACAGCCTGCATGCGGTGCTGGACTTCATCGTCGACAACTTCTTCCCCATCGTCGGCGAGTTCCGCCAGGAACTGCAGGAACTGGAAGACGAGGTGTTCGAGGAAACCTTCAAGCGCGAGACCATCCGCAGCCTGTATGACCTCAAGAAGGAACTGGTCACCCTGCGCCTGGCGGTGGCGCCCATCCAGGACATCCTCAACCAGCTGGTGCGCTTCTACCCCAACCTGATCCGCGACGAGGTGCGGCCCTACTTTCGCGACGTGTACGACCACGCCGCCCGCATCAACGAATCCACCGATACCCTGCGCGAAATGCTCACGGCCGCGATCAGCGTCAACCTCGCCCTGGTCGGCGTGGCGCAGAACGAGGTGGTCAAGCGCCTCGCCGGCTGGGCCGCGCTGCTCGCCGCGCCCACACTCATTGCCAGTTGGTACGGCATGAACTTCCGCGACATGCCCGAACTTGCCAGCAACGGCGCCTACCCGGCGCTGATCGGCGTCACGCTCGGCATCTGCGGCGTGCTGTATCTCGTGCTCAAGCGCGCCAAGTGGCTGTAGGCCGCTTGCGCGATGGTGCATCTGCGGCCTAACCTGCCGTTGCGCCGCGCGATCCGCCGCCTGCGGCCGGGGACGATGAACGGGACATGACAAGCCACGGCGACCACACGGCCGCGCTGCTGCGTCGTTGTTCGGGCGGCGATGAGGCCGCCTACGGCCAACTGTTCGAATTGATCTACGCGGACCTGCACCGGCGCGCACGCCGTCTCGGCAAGGGCGGCGGGGCAACCCTGTCCACCACCGCCCTGGTACACGAGGCGTTCCTCAGCCTGGCCGGTTCGCCGCTGGCGCTCAACGACAAGGCGCACTTCTTCCGCCTGGCCGCGCGGGCCATGCGCCGCGTGCTGATCGATGCCAGCCGCCGGCGCAGCGCACGCAAGCGCGGTGACGGCGAAGGCCATGTGACGCTCGACACCTCGCTGGCGGTGCCGGGGCAGGACCTGGACGTGATCGCTCTCGACCAGGCGCTGGATCGACTCGCCGCCGCCGAGCCACGCATGGCGCAGGTGGTCGAACTGCACTTCTATGCCGGCCTGGAATTTGTCGCCATCGCCGAAATGCTGGCGCTTTCCGAGCGTACCGTTGCCCGCGACTGGCGCGCGGCACGCGCCCTGCTGCATGATTCTCTCGCCGGCGCAGGACAGGCGGCACATGACTGAGTCCGATCCGCGTCGCATCCGCCTGCTGCGCGAGGCGCTCGACCTGCCCACTGCGGAACGGGAGGACTACCTGGTCCGCGCGTGCGCTGACGATGCGGCATTGCTGGAGTCGCTGCGCAGGCTGTTGGCCGTGGATGCGGCCACTGCCCTGCCGCTCGATCACCCGGCGGAGCTGCGTGCGGCGGAACTGCTGGCCGGTGAGGAAGAAGCGGCCAGCCAGTTGCGCGCGGACGCCCGCGTCGGACCCTACCAACTGGTGCGCGAGCTCGGCCGTGGCGGCATGGGCTCGGTGTGGCTGGCCCGGCGCGTGGATGGCCAGTTCCAGCAACAGGTGGCACTGAAGCTGATCCGCCTGGGCATGGACAGCGTGCACATCCTGCGCCAGTTCCGGCGTGAGCGCGCCCTGCTCGCCCGCCTGCAGCACCCCAACATCGCCCAACTCATCGACGGCGGCGTGGACGAGCACGGGCGGCCATGGTTTGCCATGGAATGCATCGATGGCGTCAGCCTCACGGATTGGGTGCAAGGGCAGCGGCCCGGCCTGGTGGAACGGCTGCAACTGTTCACCAAGCTCTGCCGCGCGGTCGCGCACGCCCACCGGCAACTGATCGTGCACCGCGACCTGAAGCCTTCCAACGTCCTCGTGCAGTCCGACGGCGAGCCGCGTCTGCTCGACTTCGGCATCGCCAGGCTGCTCGAACCGGGCGACCCCGAGCGCACGGCAACCGTACAGCGCTTCCTCACCCAGGATTTCGCCGCGCCGGAACTTCTGCGTGGCGAGTCGGCCGGCACCTCGGCGGATGTGTTTGCCCTCGGCCTGATCCTGTTCGAGCTGTTGACCGGGCTGCGCTATCGGGCGGTGCATGCGGACCATGACATCACGCTGCGCCCCAGCGCCGCGCTCACTGCGCACGCGCACACGGGCGCCGATGCAATCACGCGCACGCAATTGCGCGGCGACCTCGACGCCATCGCCACGCGCGCCCTGGCCGATGATCCGGCGCGTCGCTACGCGGATGCGCAGCAACTCGCCGATGACGTGCAGCGCTACCTCGATGGCCGACCGATCGAGGCCCGCCCGGATCGCATCAGCTATCGGGCCGCCAAGTTCGTGCATCGCAACCGGGCTGCCGTGGCGGTCGGCGCACTCGGTCTGGCGACCCTGCTCGCTGCCAGTACGATCGCCGCCTGGCAGGCCGTACAGAAGGGTGCGGAAGCCGAGCGCGCACGCCTCGCGCTGCGCCAGGCCGAGGCGACCCGCGACTTCGTTGCCTCGATCCTGCTGGAGGCCGACCCGTCCAAGGCCAAGGGCGTGGATACCACCGCCGGCGAGCTGCTGGCCGCCGCACACACGCGCATCGGCGCGGAACTGGCCGACGAGCCGGCCCTCGCCGCCGAACTGCTCGCCCTGATCGGCAACACCTACGTATCGCTGGACCAGTCCGATCTGGCCCAGCAATCACTGCGCGAGGCCCTGGCGGCCAACGAGCGTGCGGCGCGGCCTTCACTCACCATTGCCGCGTCGGCCGGCGGCCGTCTGGCCTATTACGCCTACATCGGCGGCGACGCCACGACCGCGCTCGCCCGGCTCGATGAACTGGTCGCACGCGTGGCCCGATCGGTGACCACGGAAGTTGGACTTTTCGCCCAGCTTGCCAAGCTGCAGGAACTGCGCGGCAGCGTGCTCTACGGGCTGGGCCGCAAGGACGATTCACTGCAGGCAGGCGAGGCGGCAGTGGCCGCCTGGCGCCAGGTGCGCACCCGCAACCCGTATGAGTACCTGTGGGCGGAGATCGGCCTGGCGGATCTGCAGGCGGCGCTTGGCCGTGGCGCGGACGCTCTGGAACGCGCCGACCGCGTGCTCGACGACCCGCTGCTGCACGGATCGGAGGTACCGCCTTCGCTGCAGGTCAATGCACAGGGTGTGCGGGCACGCGCGCTGCAGGCGCTCGATCGGCATGCCGAGGCCGAACCATTGGTGCGCGCGACCCTCGCCGGAACCGCCGAACTGGCCGGTTTCGACAACCCACGCACGCGCTACTGGCGCTTTCGCCACGCCGAAACCCTGCATGCGCTCGGGCGGCTGGACGACGCGCAGGCGCTCACCGATGCCCTGCTGGCCCTGCCCGCCGGCGACGAGGCAAGCTACCGCCGCATCCGCACCGAAGTGCTGGCCGCACGTATCGCACGAGACCGCGGCGCCAGTGATGCGACATCCCGTATCGGCCACGTGCAAGCCTCCGCCTGCAGCGAGGCGGGCAACGAGGAGCTGTGCCAGGCGGCCCGCGCACTCGCCATCGACGCGGTGGGGAGTGCGCCTGTCGCACGCGACGAGCAGCAGGATTGAGCGCCGCACGGGGCATCGGACAGACGTCGCCGGCGGCCGGATTCCGTAGTTGTCCTGATGGCGGGCGTGCCGCGCCCTGCCCCCGAACGACCGCCACCGGCCGCATGTTGCATGCGCACATCGTTGCCAAAATTTCCACGTGACAGGCGTCGGCGCGGCGGCCAGTCCTGCTATAAGGGGTCCATGCCACCGATTCGACGCTCCCCTGAAGCATCGCGCCCGGCGCTGCACGCCGTGCGTGTATTGCTGGCATGTATCCTCGCCCTCGGCGCCACGAACACGCTGGCCGCGCACATCAGCGTGCGCGTGGATGGCATCGACGGCGAACTCAAGGACGCGGTGCTGGCTGGCCTGGAAATTGCCCACTATGGCGATCGCGCGGTCACGCCGGCCCAGGCGCATCGACTCTACGCCCGGGCCGAGGAACAGGCGGCGAAGTCTCTCGAACCCTACGGCTACTACGACCCGACCATCACCGGCGAGCTGACGCAAGTCGCTGGCGACTGGCTCGCCGTACTGCACGTCACGCCAGGCACGCCGGTCAAGGTGACCAGGATCACGATCGCGCTGGACGGCACCGCGTCCGGCCAGAAACCGGTGGAGAAGGCCCTTGAAGGGTTCGCGCCCGCCAAGGGGCAAACGCTCAATCACGCCACCTATGAGAGGAGCAAGGCGGCCATCCAGGCAGCCCTCTACGCCACCGGCTTTCTGGATGCAAAGCTGGTCACCCACGTGGTCAAGGTAACGCGCGCCAGCGCCTCGGCAGAGATCGAACTGGCGTGGCAGGTCGGCCCCCGCTACCGCTTTGGCGCCACCCGCTTCACTGGCGGACAGTTTCCCGACAGCTTCATGGAGCGCTTCATCCCGTGGCACGAAGGCGATTTCTACAGCCAGGACAAGCTGCTCGGCTTCCAGCAGCGCCTGGTGGACGCGGACTATTTTGCCATCGCCCAGGTGCAGCCCGATCGCGAACAGGCACACGATGGCATCGTCCCGGTCTCCGTGATGCTCGCCCCGGCCAAGCGCACCCTCTATACCGGCGGCATCTTCGTGGGTACCGATACCGGTCCGGGCCTGCGTGGCGGCATCGAACGGCGCTGGGTCAACCAGCGCGGCCACAAGCTGAAGTTCGACGTGCTCGCTGCCCAGCGCCTCAAGACCGGCGCAGTGCTCTACCAGGTCCCGCTGGCCGGGCCGGACGACCACAGTCTCAATTTCGGCGCCAACTGGCGCGACGAGGACACCGACACCAGCGCCTCGCGCACCTTCAGCCTGGCCGCAACCGACAGCCGCCTCTGGCATGACTGGACGCGCACGCTGGGCCTCAAGTTCCTGACCGGCAGCTACACGGTCTCCAACATCCGCGGCGACACCACCCTGCTGTATCCGGAAGCCACCCTGTCGCGCAAGAATGTCGATGATCCGATGTTCGTGCGTCGCGGCTGGGGACTGACCGTCACGGCGCGCGCCGCGCAGGAAGGCCTGGTGTCCGACACCAGTTTCGTGCAGGCCATCGCGGATGCCAAGTGGATCCGCGGCATCGGCGAGAATTCGCGCTTCATCGCGCGCGGCACGCTCGGCGCCACCAGCGTGGATGACTTCAGCAAGCTGCCGCCGGAACTGCGCTTCTTCGCCGGCGGCGACCGCTCCATCCGCGGCTACGGCTACCAGACCATCGGCCCGCCGCTGCCCGCCTACCTGGTGCCGGTCGCCGAGGCCTATTGCGCCGCCAACCCGAGTCGGCGCTGCCAGTCGATGGTCATCGGCGGGCGCAATCTCATCGTCGCCAGTGCCGAGTACGAGTACTACTTCAAGCCCAGGTGGGGTATTGCCGCCTTCGTCGATACCGGCGATGCCTTCAGCGACCGCAACGACTATCAGCAGAAGACCGGCGTGGGCATTGGCGCGCGCTGGCGCTCACCGGTGGGCATGATCCGCATCGACCTGGGCTTTCCGGTCAATGACAAGGATGCCAAGGCCGTCGAACTGCATCTCGTGATCGGGCCGGACCTGTGAGCGTCGCGCCACCATCCCCAACCAGCGATTCCTCGCCGCGCGGGCGCGGTTCGTGGCGCATCCTGCGCTGGGTCGGCCTGGGCATCCTCGTCCAGCTGGTCGCGCTGGCGTTCGGCCTGGCCTGGCTGCTGGCCAGCCAGGCGGGGGCGCGCTTCGCCCTGGCACGCGCGGCCGCGTTCACCGACGGCAAGCTGAGCGTGGGTGCAGTCGAAGGCCGTCTCGCCGGCCCGCTGACGCTCGCGCAACTGCGCTGGCGCGATCCGGACAACGGCGTGGATGCACGCGTGGCGCGTGTGCACATGGATCTGGCCCTGCTCGACCTGCTTGCCTGGCGCGTGCACTTCACCACGCTGGAGGTGGCCGATGTCGACGTTGCCCTGGCCACGCTGCCGCCCCGGCCGGAACAGCCGGCGGGTTCGATCTCCCTTGCCGCGCCCATCGACATCGTGCTCGATCGCCTTGCGCTCGACGCGGCACGCATCAGCAGGGACGGCGAGCCGCTGTTCGCACTGGACCGGCTCGACCTTGCCGGCGCGTGGACACGCCTTGGCATTTCCATCCAGTCGCTGGCTCTGCGCGCGCCGGACGGTCAGGTCGATCTGGCCGGCACCTTGACCGCACGGGCCGGGCTTCCGGGCAAGGGCAAGGTCGATTTCCACTGGCAGGCAGGCACCACGCGACTGGCCGGCACGCTGGCCGCGCAGGGCGACGGCAAACGCACCACCGTGGACCTGACGCTTACCGAGCCCACCCCGGCACGCATCGAGGCCAGCGTGCAGCAGACCCCGACCTGGCCCTGGAGCGTGCAGGCCCAGGTGCCGCGTTTCGACCCGCGCAGCCTCATCGGCGAGGGACGCATCACCGCGCTCGCCCTCGACCTTGCAGGCAGTGGCGACAAGTCGCAGGGCAATTTCAGCGGTGAAATCACCCTCAACGACCATCCGCTGCTGCTCGATCCGCTGCGCTTTACCCTCGTCGAGCAGACCCTCGACATCCAGACGCTGACCCTCAAGGCCCCCGGCGCGCAGGGCAGCTTCCGGGCCAGCGGCACGATCGCACTTGCCGCCACCCCGGTGTCCGCCTCGGCCAGCCTGGAGTGGGACGATGTGACCCTGCCGGCCGAGCTGGTCGGCCAGACGCTGGCCACGCACGGCAACCTGAAGGTGGACGCGAGCAGCGCCGCCTATCACGCCGAGGGCCGGCTGGCGGTGGGCCCGCCGGGCCAGCTGGCCGATCTGGAACTCCTGCTCGATGGCACGCCCGACGCAATCGACCTGCAGCGGCTGGCGCTGCGCCAACCCAACGGCGGTCTCGATGCCCAGGGAACGATCACGCTCAGACCGCGACTCGGCTGGCAGGTGACAGCCAACGCGCAGCGACTCGACCCGGGGGCCTTCCTGGCCGAGTGGCCTGGCGCACTGGACTTCGCCCTCACGAGCCACGGCACCTTCGCCGATGCCGGGCCCGAAGCGACAATCAAGCTTGAAGGGCTCGGCGGCACCTTGCGCCAGCGCCCGGTGTCCGGCCATGCCGATCTGACGCTCCAGCCCGGGTACGTCGTCGATGGCAGCCTCGTGCTCGCTGCCGGTGCCAGCCACATCCAGGCCAGCGGCCGCGGCGGCGGCGCAACCGACGCCGATATCAAGCTGGTCGTCGGCACCCTGGGCGACTGGCTGCCGGATGCCCAGGGCCAGTTCGATGCGCACTTCCATGTCGGTGGCAAGTGGCCCCAGCTCGCCGTGCGCGGCAACGCCCATGGGGCCGGCATCGAACTGGGTGCCACCCGTGTCGGCAACCTCGATCTGAGGGCCGACATCAGCGATCTGGCCGTCACGCGTGGCACGCTGGAAGTGCGGGCCAGCCAGGTCGCTGCCGGCACTCTCGAGTTCACCACGCTGGTGCTGGATGCCAGCGGCGAAGGCCACCAGCACGCACTCTCGCTGCATGCAGAGGGCGTTCCGCTGGACATCTCGATGGCGCTCAACGGCACCCTGGGCAAGGACGGGCGCTGGGTCGGCAACCTGTCGGCCCTGGACCTCGAGGTGAAGGAGGCCCCGCCGCTCGCGCTCGAACACCCGGCCACGCTGGCATGGACGGGCAAGGCCCTGGACGTCGGCGAGTTGTGCCTTGCCGGAGCCAGCGCGCGCCTGTGCATCGGCGGCAATGCCGGCAGCGATGGCGCGCTCGCCGCCCACTATCGCATCACCGACCTGCCCCTGGCGCTGCTTGCGCAACTCGCGGCCCGCGGCGAAGCGCCCATTGGCATCGACGGCATGCTCGCCGGCACGGGCGACCTGCGCCGCTCGGCCGCCGGCGCGCTGGACGGCACGGCGACCCTGCAACTGCCGGAAGGGCGCCTCTTCCTGCCCGAACAACCTGGCCAGGCGCTGCTGTCCTGGCATGACGCCGGCATCACTGCCACGCTGTCGCCGCAGGCCATCCAGGCGCGCATCGCCGCCGCGCTCGACCACGGCGGCGGCCTCGACGGCGAAGTGACCCTGGGCGATGTCTCCGGCGGCGCGCCGACCCTGGCCGGCCAGCTCCACCTCAAGCTCAACAGCCTGGCCTTCATCGAGCTCCTGTCAACGGATGTCGCCAACACGCAAGGCAGCCTGGAAGCGAACTACCGCATCGCCGGCACGCCCGCCGAACCGCAACTCACCGGCGCCCTGGAACTCGCTGGCTTCGCCGTCGAAGTTCCCGACGCGGGCCTCAAACTGCATGACGGCCAGCTGGTCCTGCGTGCCAGCGACGCCCAGCACTTCGTGCTGGAGGGCAGCCTGGCCTCGGGCCAGGGCAAGCTGCAGGTCGACGGCACGGGCGGGCTCGCCGCCGACGCCCCGTTCGCCATCAGGATCAGCGGCCAGGATTTTCTTGCCGCCGACATTCCGGCCGCCCACGTACTCGTCTCGCCGGACCTGACCATCGAGCGCAGCGACGAGCGCCTCGAGGTCGGCGGCGGCGTGACCATACCGGCCGCGCGCATCGATCTTTCGCGCCTGCCCGGCGGCGGGGCAGCCGGCGTGTCGCGGGACGTGGTGGTCACGGATGCCGAACAGGAGCCCCGCGGCAAATCACTGCCGGTCGTGGTGTCCGTCGAGCTGCGCCTGGGTGACGACGTCAAACTGGCCGGCATGGGCCTGGATGGCAAGGTCAGTGGCCAGCTGCACATCGACCAGCGCCCCGGGCGCGAAGCGACCGGCACCGGCACGCTCAACGCCAGCGGCACCTACAAGGCCTATGGCCAGAACCTCAGCATCGAGACCGGCCATGTGATGTTCGCCGGCACCGCACTCGACAATCCGGGCCTGGACATCCGCGCAGTGCGCAAGATCCGCGGTGCCTCGGGCAGTCCCGGCAACGACACCATCACCGTCGGCCTGCAGGTGCGCGGTACTGCCCAGATCCCCGTGTTGACGGTGTTTTCACGCCCATCGATGGCGCAATCCGAAGCCCTCTCCTATCTCATCACCGGCAAGCCGCTGTCGGGCCTCAAGAGCGGCGAAGGCGACATGCTCGGCAGTGCGGCACGCGCGCTCGGCTCCGCCGGGGGCGACCTGCTGGCGAGCAAGATCGGCGCGCGCATGGGCCTCGATGCCGGCGTCTCCGACAGCGCGGCCCTTGGCGGCGCCGCGTTCACGGTCGGCAAGTACCTCTCGCCCAAGCTCTATCTCAGCTATGGCGTCGGACTGTTCTCGCCGGGCGAGGTGGTCACCCTCAAGTACCTGTTCAATCGACGCTGGAACTTCGAGGCCGAGAACGCCACCACCGGCAGCCGCGCCGGCATCAACTACCGTTACGAGCGCTGAGGCGGGCTCGGCGCTGACGGCCTGGGGCCGGACCGCAGGGGCCACGCGCGACCGGGAAGCGCATTCGCAGTGGCCGGGTACGCACGCGACGCGTGGGCACCCGACCACTGTGGACCCGCTCCAGGCGGGATGCGCTTGCCGCTTCCCGGTCGGCGCCCTCAGCGCGCCGCGTTGGCGTTCATGGTGGCGTTGCGCGAGGCGTCGAGGTACTGCGCAGGGTCGCGCATGTTGGACGTGTGGCACTGGCCGGCGACATGGCCGCGGTTGACGGCCCCGGGCAACTGGGCGTTCACCTTTTCCACCGTGCCATCCTCGGGATCGCTCAGCACCAGATCGGTGGCGATCTGGCAGTAGTCGTTGACCCACCAGTGCGTGGTCTTGAAGGCGGTCGTGTAGTAGTTGACCTTGGCCCGCGCCCAGGACGGGATGCCGGCCAGCCAGGATGCCGCGCCCGAATAGGTCAGGTCGGTCTGCTTGCCGCAGCCGATTCCGAACCAGTTGCCAAGGGTCGCCAGGATGCCGGCGATGTTGGTGCCCTGGTAGGGCGTGCCGACCGACTGCAGCAGGCGATTGCCGCTGGCATTGTCCAGTCCGCTCCAGTAGTAGGTGTAAAGATGCAGCGCCGCCATGCCGCCCTGGCTGTGGGCTACGGTGCCGAACGAGTTCCAGGTGGCGCCAAAGCTCCTGATGCGCAGAGCGAACTGATCGTTGCTGCGGTTCTGGTTTGCATCCAGGAAGGTCGAGTCACCGGTGAACTGCGAGGCCGGCCAGACGCCACCGGAACAATAGCCGTGCACGAGCAGCAGGCGCTGGCCGGTGCCGGTGGGGGCAATGTGGCGCGGGCGCGGGCCCATCAGCATGGTGTCATCGACATGCCTGGCGCCATCGGCAAACAGGCGGTTGCGACGCGGCAGCTCCAGCGCCAGGCTCGCGGCACTGGCAACGGTGACGGAATGATCCGGATCCTCGATGCGCAGCTCGCGCAGCTCGAACGGCGGATGCGCGCCGGCAAGGTCGATCCAGCGTTCATCGAAACCGATCTCCAGCGCGCCGTCGACGGCGGCGACCATGCCGCCGATCCAGGCGACCGGGAGTTCACGCCCGGCCGCGTCGCGGCCCCACACTTCGGCCAGGGCACGGTAGTGGTCGGGGCCGCCTGCGCGCTGCTTGATCGGCACCTGGAGCATGAGACGGTCCGTGGCTGCGCGCCGGGCGCCCACGCGCGTGCCGGCCACCTCGACTGAAGCGGCAACGGCCGGCACCACATGCTCGGCGGTGCGCACGAAGGCGCGGCCATGGGCATCCTGGCCGCGCACCTCGACCTGCGCGGTATAGGCGCCGGCCATTTCCAGCGGGAAACCCGCCACGTGCACGCCGGCGCCGAACGCGACATCCTCGCGCATCGGCCATTCGCGTACCGCGCCCGCGGGATCGATCACGCGCAGCACGGCCCGTTCGATCTGCCCGGCGTCATCGCCGATGAGGGCCCGGGCGGCGCCGGAAGGCAGGCTTTCCAGCACGGCCGCAAGGCTGAACTCATCACCGACGCGCTGCGTGCGGGCCACCGGCCAGGATGCCAGCTCCGTCGCCGGATCGCCCTCCAGCAGGAGGATCCCGGTGCGCGCACCGGTGCGCGCTTCCAGTACCAGCGGCAGGCGATCACCGGCAAAGCCATCAAACTCGTACGCCATGGCGGGCACCTGCGCAGCGCCGATGCCGAAGCGGGTCTCCACCGGCGCTTGCACGAGGCTCGCCGCGGCCACGCCACGCACGCTGCCCGGCCGCAACTGCCACTGTGCAAGCTCCCCGGCATTGCCAAAGACCAGGGCGCGCACGCGCGAACGATCCACCGGCAGCTCGCCCTGCCAGCGCGCCAGGTTGCTGCCGGCCACCGGCGTCAGCCCGATCGAGAGCAGCGCCGAATGGGAGTGGATGGTGCCGGCCAGTGGCGAAGGCGCACGCATGGCCTCCATTTCCGCAGGCGGGCCGGCCAACTGCTTGGCCATGGCCGGATCGAAGGACAAGGCATCCTGCGCGATGGCAGGCGCGACAAATACCGCGGCAAGCGCGAAGATCAGCAAGGAACGAGACATGCGTGTATCTCCCCAACAAGGTGGCTGGATGAAGCAGCGATGCACCGGCTCCGGCCTGGAGTTCGTACCCCGCGGCAGCCATGCCATGGGTCGAGCGACTCAGTACTGCAGCGTACGGTGCGCAAGCATCCGCGCATCGCGCACGCGTTGCACGCCGCACTGCGGCATGACCTGCGCGCATCCGCTACGGCGAGGGCTCTTGCCATGAGCGCATCGAAGGCCACCCGCGGCCGCGAGCCGTTTACCGACCTGCTTGCCCTGGCGCGCGCCGAGCTGCACCCGGCCGGCCTTGCCTTGCGTGCCCTCGTGCGCGACTGCGACCCCGCATGCGTCGAGCTGGTGTGGCCGAAACTCAAGATGGCCAGCTTCGGAGTGGGGCCAAGGAAGCTGACCCAGCACTATGCCTACCTCGCCATCCACGCCCGGCATCTCAATCTCGGCTTCTATGAAGGCGCCTTCCTGGCCGACCCGAATCATCTGCTCGAGGGCACGGGCAAGGCATTGCGACACGTGAAGATCCACGGCGTGCCGCTGCGCGAGGCAGCCGCGCTGAAGGCGCTGATCGAACAGGCGGTGGCCAGACGGCGTCGCGCCGCGAGCGGCACCGGCATGGGCTGATCGTCAGGCCCGGCACCGCTGACGCAGCCGTGGCCCGCGGGTGACGGGCACCAGGAAACGCGGATCGCGGCCACAGGCCGGCACAGCGGCGCCGGCGATGACGCTATGCGGGTGGACCGCCCGGGCCCGGGCGGCGGCCGGCCGCGGCATCGGCCAGCAGATGGCGCAGGGGCGCGAGTGCGTTCGCGGCGACCAGCGCCGCCCCGCGTGCGGCGATCACCGGCGGCAGGCCGCTCCCGTACACGCGTTCGATGAGGTCGAAGGCACGCGCGGCCAGGGTGGTTTCACTGCGCCGGTCGCGCTCATAGCGGCGCAGCACATGCGCCGCGCCCAGGTCGCTGCCGCGCTCGCGCGCCTCGCGCAGCACCCCCCGCAGGCAGCTGACGTCGCGCAGGCCCAGGTTCATGCCCTGGCCGGCCAGCGGATGCACGACATGCGCGGCATCCCCGGCCAGCAGGCAGCGCCCGGAGCGATAGCGCTCGGCCAGGCGCAGGCGCAAGGGAAAGCCGGCACGCGCGGTGGTGCCGACAATCGGACCGAGGCGAAAGTCGAAGGCACAGCCCAGCTCGGCGCAGAAGGCGTCGTCATCGAGCGCCAGCACGCGCGCCGCGTCCACTTCTGGCAGGCTCCACACGATCGAACAGCGGCCGTCGGCGAGCGGCAGGAAGGCCAGCGGGCCACCCGGCAGGAAGCGCTGCCAGGCCGTGCGCTGGTGCGCGCGCTCGGTGGCAACATGCGCGACCACCGCGCGCTGGCCATAGTCGCGGCCGGCGAAACCCAGGCCAAGCCGCTTGCGCAGCGCCGATTCGGCGCCATCGGTCGCCACCAGCACCGCGGCCGCCAGGCGCGTGCCGTCGGAAAGGGTGACGCGCACCGCGTCCGCGCCATCGTCGAGTTCCTCGAGCGTCGCCGGGCAGTACAGGCGCGGCGCACTGCCGACCCGCGGCGCCGCGCCCAAGGCGCTGAACAGCGCATGCTGGATCAGCTTCACTTCGACGATCCAGCCAAGTGCGGCGGCGCCCTGCTCGGCGGCATCGAAATGCAGCTCCCCCGGGGCCCGCGCGTCCCACACGCGCATGTGCCGATAGGGCCCGACGCGCGCCGCAATGGCCGGCCATACGTCCAGGTCCGCAAACAGCGCACGCGCATCGGGCGCCAGGGCGACGACCCGCAGGTCCACCTCGTCCTCGACGTGCCAGGCCCGCGGTTCGCGCGCCTCGATCACGGCGACATCGAAACCATCGCGTGCCAGCGCCAGCGCCAGCGCCCCGCCGGCGGCGCCGGCGCCCACGATGATGGCGTCGAGCAGGCCGCGCCGATTCACGGTGCCAGCCCTGCCGCGGCCACGTCGCCGCGATATCCCATGCCGCGCAGGGCGAAACGGCGCTTGAGCGGCGCGCTGTGCTCGAGGGCCTGGAAGCCGAGCGAGCGCAGCGCGCGCAGCGGCAGGAATTCGTTGCCCATCAGGCGCACCAGGTCGTCGCTGAAAGCGGTGGTGGCGGCACGATCCGGAGCCCGGCGCGCGACATGCCGCGCGAGCAGGTCCGGCGCCCCCGGATCGCTCCCAGCCCCGGCCGCCTCGCCCAGCAGTTCGGCCAGGGTGAGCGCGTCGCGCAGGCCGAGGTTGAAGCCCTGCGCACCGAGCGGATGTACGGTCTGCGCAGCATTGCCGACCAGCACGCAGCGCCTGGCCGTGGTGCGCGCGGCAAGACACCGCGCGAGCGGATAGGGTTTGCGCCGGCCGGGTCGCGAAAGGCGCCCGGCGCGCCAGCCCAAGCGTGCATGCACGCAATCGATGAATGCGGCATCGTCCAGCGCCGCCACGCGCCCGGCCTCGGTCGCCGGCACGGTCAGCACCAGCCCGGCACGACAGTCGCCGAGCGGCAACAGCGCGACCGGGCCGGAATCGGTGAAGCGCTCGTAGGCCTGGCCATCCAGCGGACGCTCGGTGGTGAGGGTGGTGACGATGGCGCTCTGGCCATAGTCGTGCCGTTCGGCGCCAATGCCCAGATGCTCGCGCACGAACGAGGTCGCGCCATCCGCACCGACCACCAGGCGGGCACTCATGCTGCGGCGGGCGCCGTCGGTATCGAACTCGACCTCGACCGCGTCCTCGCCCGGCACGATGGCCACCGCGGTCGCCGGCGCCATGCGCAGCAGTCCCGAGCAGCGCGCCAGGCGCGCCAGCAGCGCGTTGCCAAGTTCACGTGCCGGCAGCACGGCACCGAAGGGCGGCAGGCCAAGGGCCGCGGCATCCAGGCGCACACTGCCGAAATCACCGCGGCGGCTGACATGAATGCGGCGCAGCGGCACCGCAGGCGAAGCGGCATCCAGCACGCCCAGGGCCAGCAGTGCATGCATGCTGGCCCGCGCCAGCACCAGGTTGCGCTCGTCATAGCTCGGCTGCAGGTCCGCGCGCGGCGGCACCGCTTCAGCCAGGGCCACGGCCAGGCCGGCACCATCCAGCGCGATCGCAAGGCTGGCGCCGACCAGGCCGCCGCCGATGATGAGGACGTCGAGAGTGTGGTTCACGCGGGCATGATAACGGGCCACAGCGGCGCATGGCGCGGCGCGCCGCGCACGCGATGCGCTTGGGCTAAACTTGGGGTCTGCCTCATCGGGACACGACCATGACGACTGCCCAACCCGAGCTTTCCCCTGCCGCGCGCGGCGGCATCCTGGCGCTGCTTGCCGTGGTCATGCTGGCCACCCGCATCCACCACTTCGGCGCGCTGCCGGACGCCTCCTGGCTGGTGTTCTTCGCGGGCGGCTTCTACCTGCGCCACGCCTGGCGTTGGGCGCTGCCGCTGCTGCTGGCGCTGGCGGTACTGATCGACTACGCGGTGATCAGCGGCCAGGGCCTGAACTTCTGGAACCACTATTGCGTATCTCCGGCCTACTGGTTCCTGGCACCGGCCTACGGCGCCATGTGGCTGGGCGGCGCCTGGCTTGCACGCCGCTACCGCGGCCTGGGCATGCGTGAACTGGGCCTGCTGGCAGGCAGCGTGCTCGTTTCCGCAAGCCTGTGCTATCTCGTGTCCAATGGCAGCTTCTACTGGCTGAGCCCGGCCGTCGCCACCCCGAACATCGGCGGCTGGATGAAGAACCTGGGTGACTGGTATGTGCCGTATCTGGGCACCAGCCTGATCTATGCAGCCGTGGGTGCGGCACTGCACGCCGCCAGCGTGCTGGCGGCACGCGAGCTGCGCGGCGCGACGGCGCGCGGCGCGCGCCTCGGCCATCGCTGAGGCCGCTCGCCAACGCCATGGGCAACCGTCTCTCGAAGATCTACACACGCACCGGCGACAAGGGCACCACCGGCCTCGGCGACGGCACGCGCGTGCCCAAGGACTCGCCACGCGTGGCGACCTACGGCACGGTTGATGAGCTCAACTCGCAGATCGGCGTGGTGCTGGCCTGCGACGTGCCGGCGAACGTGCGCGAGCTGCTGACCCAGGTGCAGCACGACCTGTTCGACCTCGGCGGCGAGCTGTGCGTACCCGGCATGGAACTGGTGCACGAGGCCGGCATCGAGCGCCTCGAGCATGCCATCGACATCTTCAACGCCGACCTGCCGCCGCTCAAGGAATTCATCCTCCCCGGTGGCGGCCTGGCGGCGGCGCATTGCCACGTCGCGCGCACCGTGTGCCGGCGCGCCGAGCGCGCGGCGGTGACCCTGGCCCGCGATTCCAGCGTGCGCGGCGAAGTGGTGCGCTACCTCAACCGCCTGTCCGATGTCCTGTTCGTGGTGGCGCGCGTGCTGGCCCGCCATTCCGGCCACGGCGAGGTGCTGTGGAACCATGAGCGGCGACCCAGGCCCAGGCCGGCACCGGCATCCTGACGCCATGCGAAGTCCGAGCCGGCCATGACAGTTGCGTTGTACACCCACCCGGCCTGCCTTGCCCACGATCCCGGCCCGGGCCACCCGGAATCCCGCGCCCGCCTGCAGGCGGTGCTGACGGCACTGGCGGCCCCGCGCTTTGCCGACCTTGCGCGCAACGCGGCGCCGCGCGCCAGCCGCGCCCAGCTCGAACGCGTGCACACCGCGGCCCTGGTGGCCAGCGTGCTCGACCACGCACCACGTGACGGCTGGCGCGAAATCGACGCCGACACGCGGATGTCGCCCGGTTCTGCCGAGGCCGCCCTGCGCGCGGCGGGCGCCGCCTGCACCGCGACCGACGCTGTAATCACCGGACAGGCGCGGCGCGCCTTCTGCGCGGTGCGCCCGCCAGGCCATCACGCCACCGCCGCCACCGCCATGGGCTTTTGCCTGTTCAACAACATCGCCGTCGGCGCGGCGCACGCCTTGGCTGCGCACGGCCTGGAGCGCGTCGCCATCGTCGACTTCGATGTGCACCACGGCAACGGCACGCAGGACATCTTCGAGGCCGAGCCGCGGGTGCTCTACGTTTCCACGCACCAGTGGCCGCTTTATCCCGGCACCGGCAGCGTCGACGAACAGGGCGTCGGCAATATCCTCAACGTGCCGCTGCCTCCCGGCGCCGGCTCGGCGACGTTCCGCGCGGCCTGCGAGCGCAGCGTGCTGCCGGCACTGGAAGCCTTCGCGCCGGACCTGTTGATGGTTTCGGCCGGCTTCGACGCGCATCAGGCTGATCCGCTGGCCGGCCTGGCGCTGCTCACGGACGATTACGCCTGGATCACCACGCGCCTGGTCGAGGTTGCCGAACGGCATGCCGACGGTCGCATGGTCTCGAGCCTGGAAGGCGGATATGACCTGGCTGCGCTGGGCGAATCCGCCGCCGCCCACGTGGCGGCGATGCTGCATGCCACGTCGTAGATCTGCTGCGTCGTCGGCGCCTGGTCCGTTGACGGGTCGATGCCGCCCGCCGGGGGATGCTGTCGGCGACGGTGATGCGACCGCGCCGGTTCCCGTTGCGTCGGCGTCGGGATCCGGTGGCAAGGTTTGCCGCGCGCGCACAGATTCGGCAAGCTAGCGGCTTCCGCCTGGCCAGAGCCATCCCCCGTGCCGTTCCCGTCCCTGCCATCGTATGGTCGCCGCGGCCTCGTGCTCGCCATCCTGCTGGCCCTGCCGCTGCTGGCGCAGGCCGAACCGGTCACGGTGGATTGCCCGGCCGGCGCCTTCGTGTGCCCGAAGCCGCCGGTCGACTGGGGCATGTGCGCGAAGAACGACCTGCTCGACTTCTATCTGCCGGGCCTGCCGACCACGGGTGATCGCAAGGCGGCGCCACAGGACATCAGCGCCGAGCAGATCAGCACGCCAGACAAGGACCGTTACCTGCTCGAAGGCAAGGCGGAGCTGCGCCAGCTCGACCTGGTGCTGCGCGCCGACCGGCTGGAATACAACCACGCAACCACGGCCTACTCGGCCGCAGGCAACGTGCGCTACCAGGACCGTTCGCTGCTGCTCGGGGCGGACCGTGCCCACGGCAATACGGCGCAGGACCAGTGCACACTGGAAGGCGTCAGCTACCAGTTGCTGGCCTCGCGCGGCAATGGCGTTGCCGAAGTGGCGGTGATGAGCGACGAGGCGCATGCGCGGCTCGGCGGAGCCACGTATTCCACCTGCGACGTGAACGCACAGCAATGGGCCTTCGCGGCGCGCGAGATCACTCTCGACCGCGAGACCGGCGTCGGTCGGGCACGCGACGTGACCCTGCGCATCGTCAACGTGCCGGTGCTGTGGTTCCCGTACCTGCGCTTCCCGATCGACGAGCGCCGCCTGAGCGGCTTCCTGCTGCCCAGCATCGGCTATGGCGAGCGTCGCGGCCTGGATCTGACGGTACCCTACTACTTCAACCTGGCGCCCAACTACGACGCCACCCTGCAGCCGCGCATCCTCAGCGAGCGTGGCCTGATGCTGGGCGGCGAATTCCGTTACCTCGCCGATTCCGGCAGCGGTCATTTCAATTTCGATTTCCTGCCGCACGACCGGCGTGCCGGCGACGAGGAAGTGGAATACGGCGAATCGCTGCCGTCCAGCCGCTGGTGGTACCAGTGGCAGGACCGCCATGCCTTCGGCCCCCGCTGGAGCAGCACGGTGGACATCAACCGGGTGTCCGATGCGCGCTACTTCGAGGATTTCGGCCGCGGGCTGTACAGCTCGGCGATCGGCTTCCTGCCATCGCGCGCGTACATCAATGGGCGCGGCAATGGCTGGACGGCGAGCTTTGGCGGCGATGAATTCCAGCTCACCGATCCGACCCTCGGCATCAGTTCCGAACCCTACCGGCGCCTACCGCGTGCGCTGTTCTCCGGCGAACACAACTTCGGCGGCAGCTTCGCGACCGGCATGGAGGCCGAGTTCGTCGCCTTTTCCAAGGACCTGGCGCTCGACGGCCAGCGTCTGGACGTGTTCCCCTACATTGCCTGGCCGATCGAGTCGGCGGCCTGGTTCGTGCGGCCCCAGCTCGGTTATCGCTATACCGGCTACCAGCTCGACGACATGCAGTACGCCACCGACCCGAATGTCACCGGTCGCCACCCCAGCCGCGGCCTGCCCATCTTCAGCGTCGATGCGGGCCTGGTGTTCGAACGCGATCTCAAGTTTCGCGGCAGCCCGTGGACGCAAACGCTGGAACCGCGCCTTTACTACCTGCGCGTGCCCTACCGCGACCAGACCGACCTGCCGATCTTCGATACCCAGGAAATTCCGTTCAGCTTTGCCGAGCTGTTCCGCCCGAACCGCTTCGTCGGTAGCGACCGGCAGATGGACGCCAACAACCTGTCGCTCGCGCTCACCACGCGCTTCCTGGAAAGCGCGACCGGCGAGGAGCGCGTTTCCGCCAGCATCGGCCAGATCCGCTACTTCGACGAGCAGCGCGTGCAATTGCCCGGCACCCCACCCACCGACTACAGCGGTTCGACCTGGGCCGGCGAGTTGGCCCTGCGCCTGTCCGAGCGCTGGCGCGTGGTGCTCGACCAGCAGTGGAACCCGAACACCGAGCACACGGATCTGTCCACCGTCACCGTGCAGAATCGCTTCGCCGGCAATGGCGTGGTGAACTTCTCCTACCGCTACCGGCGCGACTGGCTCGAGCAGGTCGATCTCAGTGCAGCCATCCCGCTCGGCGAGAGCTGGCGCCTGATCGCGCGCGACAACTACGCGCTCAACGTGCCGCGCGCCAGCGCCAGCGATCCGAAAGGCACCAGTGGGCGCCATCTGGAGCGCTTCATCGGCATCGAGTACGAAACCTGCTGCGTGGCCTGGCGGGTGCTGGCGCGACGCTGGATCCGCAATGCCGAGGGCGAAAGCGACAACGCAATCTATTTCGAGCTCGACCTCAAGGGCATCGGCGCGCTCGGCCAGCGCACGGACGCCTTCCTGCGGCGTGCTATTCTTGGCTACCAGTAACATGGCGATGGCTGCGCGCGGACGTGCGTCCGAACTGCGCCCCGCCCTGGTTGTCCAAGCACCCGTTGCACCCCACCGGGCCACGTGCGCCGGCAGCGCGCGCGGCATCGATGCCTGCCTCCCTCCGGAATCCGTATGAAGACTCCCCTGATCCTCACCCTCGCCCTGCTCGCGGCCACCCCGGTCCTGGCACCGCGCGCCGCTGCACAAGCGACCGACATCGTCCCAATCGATGGCATCGTCGCCGTCGTCAACGAGGAAGTGGTGCTGCAAAGCGAACTCGACGCGCGCGTCGAATCGGTGATGAAGCAGTACGCGGGCGATCCGAGCCAGCTGCCCCCGCGCAGCGTGCTCGAGAAGCAACTGCTCGACCGCCTGATCCTGCAGAAGCTGCAGGTCGCGCGTGCGGAAGCCACCGGCATCAAGGTCTCCGATGCCGAGGTCGACCGTTCCATGGCCGCCATCGCCCAGCAGAACGGGCTGGACATCAGCGGCCTGCGCAGCGCGATCGAAGCCCAGGGCCTGGACTACAACCACTTCCGCAACAACGTGCAGGACCAACTGCTCATCAACAACCTGCGTCAGCGCATCGCCCAGAGCCGCGTGCAGGTGAGTGATGCCGAGATCGACAGCGTGATCCGCAACGGCCAACTGCAACGGGGTCAGATGCATCTTGGCTACATCATGATCAACGTGCCCGATGGCGCCACCCCGGGGGAAATCGACGCCGTGCACGCCAAGGCCGAGGAAATCAAGCAGCAGATCGACGCCGGCATGGACTTCGCTGCCGCAGCCATCCGCTACTCCAATGCCGACAATGCCTTGCAGGGCGGCGACCTCGGCTGGCGCAATACCACCGAACTGCCGCCGGCCATGGTCGAAATCGCGCAGGACATGCAGGACGGCCAGACTTCCGCACCGGTGCGTGGGCCGAACGGCTTCTATCTCATCAAGCGCATCGGCCAGCGTGAGCAGGGCGCGCATCTGATCACCGAGTACAAGGCGCGCCACATCCTCATCAAGGTGAGCGAACTCGTGCCCAGCAGCCAGGCGCACGCCGAGGCATCGGCGATCCGCAAGCGCATCGAGGCGGGCGAAGACTTTGCCAAGGCGGCGCGCGAATCCTCGCAGGACGAGGCCACCGCCCAGCTCGGCGGCGAACTGGGCTGGTTTTCCGGCACGGCCTACGGACCGCGCGTGGCCAGCGTGGTGAGCGAGCTCAAGCCCGGCGAGATCTCGCAACCCTTCGAAACCCAGCTCGGCTGGCACGTGCTGCAGCTCGAGGACGTGCGCCAAACCGACAAGTCCGGCGAACTGCAGCGCGACGAGGCACGCAACATCGTCTACCAGCGCAAGGCCGAGGATGAATACGAAGCCTTCCTGCGCCAGTTGCGCAGCGAAGCCTACGTCCAGATTCGCCTGCCCGGCACCGAAGCGGCCAAGGGCGGCGCGCCGTAGCCTGCGCCCGCGCGCCCCGGCAGCCCATGCCGACGCCCAGCCCATGCTTGCCGCACACCGGCAGTGCCGGGCGCGCGCGGGGCGCCGGGAAGCCCGCGAACGCTTCGCCATCCGCGTCCAGCATCGATGCCTGAGCCCGCCCGCCTGCCCCGTCTCGCGCTGACCGCCGGCGAACCGGCCGGGATCGGCCCGGAGCTGGTGGCGCGACTGGCCACCAGCGACATCGCCGCCGAGCTCGTCGCGATCATGGATCCGGCCCTGCTTGCGGCCGCAGCGCGCGATGCCGGCGTCGCCTTGCACATCCGCGCCTACCACGCCGGGACCGCGCCGGAACCACGGGCACCCGGCGAAATCCACCTGCTGCCGATGTCGCTGGGCACGAGCGCCGTGCCGGGCCGGCTCGATCCGCGCAATGTCCCCTATGTCCTGGCCACGCTCGCCCGCGCTGCCGACGGCGCCGCCAGCGGTGAATTCGACGCCATCGTGACGGCCCCGGTGCACAAGGGGATCATCAACGAAGCCAGCGTCCCGTTCACCGGTCACACCGAGTTTTTCGCCCGCCGCGCCAGCCGCGACGTGGTGATGATGCTGGTCGCCCCCGGCGCGGGTGGACGATCGGGTGATCTGCGCGTGGCCCTGGCCACCACCCACCTGCCGCTGGCCACCGTGCCCGCCGCCATTACCCGTCCCGGCCTGGTGCGCACCCTGCGCATCCTGTGCGACGCGCTGATCGGCCAGTTCGGCCTCGCGGCGCCGCGGGTCGCCGTGCTCGGGCTCAACCCACATGCCGGCGAAGGCGGACATCTGGGCCGTGAAGAAATCGACGTGATCGCCCCGGCCATCACGCAGCTGCGCGCGGCGGGTTTCGACATCGCCGGCCCCGTGCCCGCCGACACCGCCTTCGTGCCGCGGCAACTCGAACGATTCGATGCGGTGCTGGCCATGTACCACGACCAGGGTCTGCCGGTACTCAAGCACGCCGGGTTCGGCCATGCGGTGAACGTCACCCTCGGCCTGCCCTGGATCCGTACCTCGGTCGATCACGGCACCGCGCTCGACCTTGCCGGCAGCGGGCGCGCCGACCCGGGCAGCCTGTTGGCGGCGGCGCAGTTGGCGCTCGCGCTAGGCAAGCGGCGAAGAAGCGGGACGACACCATCATGACCGGGCAACTCCGGACCAAAAAGCGTTTCGGCCAGCATTTCCTGCACGATGCAGCGATCCTCGCGCAGATCCTGCGTGCGATCGGGCCACGGCCAGGCGGCACCTGCGTCGAGATCGGACCCGGCGAAGGCGCGCTTACCCTGCCGCTGCTGCGCGCACTCGGCCGCCTGACGGTCATCGAGCTGGATCGCGACCTCATTCCGCGCCTGCAACGGGCGGCCGTCGGCGCAGGCGAGCTGACCATCGTCCATGCCGACGTGCTCAAGGTGGATCTGCGCGCACTCGCCGGCGGCGCACGGCTGCGCGTGATCGGCAACCTGCCCTACAACATTTCCTCGCCGATCCTGTTCCACTGCGTCGAGCAACTCGATGCCATCGCCGACATGCACTTCATGCTGCAGAAGGAAGTGGTCGAGCGCATGGCCGCAACGCCGGGCAGCAAGGTGTACGGACGGCTTTCCGTGATGCTCCAGCTGGCCTGCAGGGTCGAGCCACTGCTGGAAGTCCCGCCGGCCGCATTCCGCCCGCCGCCCAAGGTCGATTCGGCCGTAGTGCGACTGACGCCCCTGCCTGCTGCCGAGCGTCCCACCGCCGATCAACAGGCGATCGCGCGCGTGGTTCGTGCCGCCTTCGGCCAACGCCGCAAGACGCTGGCCAACGCCCTTTCCAGCCTGTTGCCCGCCGAACGGATCGCCGCGCTCGGCATCGATCCACGCAGCCGCGCCGAGCAGCTTGCACCGGCCGCCTTTGTCGCGCTCGCGGCCGGCCTGCCCGGAACGACGGACTGACCCGGCCGCGCGCCGCGCCGATACGCCAAACCTTGACGAACCTGCCGGACGCGGCTCTAATACGCGACCCGTCGCGCCCATCACCCGCGCGGCGCCGGCAGCCTGGCCAAGTAGCTCAGTTGGTAGAGCAGGGGATTGAAAATCCCCGTGTCGGCGGTTCGATTCCGTCCTTGGCCACCACTATCCAACGCCCAACCGTTCCCGGTTGGGCGTTTTCATTTGCGGATTCCTCACACCGCGGCAACTTGCCAGCGATCCCGCGCGCCACCCGACCTTCGGGTTCGGCCCGCAAGGCCTCATCCAGGCATCCCTCTCCCGACTCTCACGAGGTGCCGTGGCGCCGGGGCGACCCTGGCATGACGCCGCGTGATTTCACGCCGCCTTTTCCCCTGATGCACGGCAGCGGCGCAGGGCGATGGCCGCCTGCTTGTGCCCACTTGAGCCGGTTTCGTGCCATTTCACGCATACACAGGTATGTGATGCGCATCGAGCGCAGGTCAGCGGGAGAGAAGGCGAAACATGAATCCAATGAATGATGGGCAATGCATCGACACACCGGCCGTGGACGCGGCTTCCCCGGCACCGTGCGCTGGCGTCGCCGCGCGGTCGCTCGCAAGACCGGCGGACCGGCGGTCATTTTCAGGGGCGATGGTGGGCTGGGCCGTGGCCTCGATCCTTGCCGTCGGCCCCCTTGCGGCCCAGGAATGGCAACGGCTGGAGCGTATCGATGTTCGCCCGGATGGCGAACCCTCGGCGGATGCCGGCCCAGACTCGCCCATCTCGATCAGCGAGATGGTCGCTGGGTTGTCTTTGCGTCCAACCAGACCGACCTGGTGCCGGACGACAGCAATGGCACCACGGACGTGTTCGTACGCGACCGCAAGACGCACACCACGCGCAGGTTGAGCCTGCGGCCGGATGGCAGCCAGGCAACCGGCAGCAGCTATTTCCCCCACGCGAGCAGCGATGGACGGTTCGTGAGTTTCGTCTCGGGGGATGCGCAGCTGGTGGCGGGCGACAACAACTACAAGGCGGATGTGTTCCTGCTCGACCGGGATGCCGACGGCAACGGCGTGTTCGACGAGCCTGGCGGTACAAGCCTTGCCCGCATCAGCGTGGACAATGCCGGCATCGAGCTGCCGGCCGGGGTCGAGAATGTGCGCAGTGCCGTCAGCGACGATGGCAATCATGTGGCCTTTGCGAGTAGCACGCCAATCGATCCGGTCGACAACAACGGAAAATCGGATGTGTATCTGCGCGATCTCCAGCAGGCCCGGACACCGGTGATGAGTATCAGTACGGCGGGCGTCATCGGCGACAAGTCGAGCCCGAACTTTTTCGCGCCGCCCCTGCGGATCAGTGCCGACGGCCGCTTTGTCGCGTTCTCCTCCGAAGCGACGAACCTCGTCCCGGGCGACAGCAACCACAAGACCGATCTGTTCGTGCATGACCGCGACAGCGATGTCAACGGCGTGTTCGACGAACCCGGTGCCACGCGGACCGTGCGTGCCAATGTCGGGCCCGGTGGAGCCCAGATCGGCAGTCCCTCCCCCTTCGCGCATTTCGACCTGGATGGCAGCGGACGCTGGCTCGTCTTCAACTCCTTCGAAGACCCGATCGGCGGCGACCCCAATCCTTCAGGAGGCGACATCTACGTCCACCAGCTTGCGACCGGCGCGGTAAGCCGGATCGACATGCAGCCGAGCGAATGGATCAAGGGCAGCGACAGTTGCTGCGGCAACGATACGCCCCTGGTCGCGCGCAACGCCGCTGTCGTGCTGTTCCGCTCCAACCAGTTGTACAGCTTCGCTCCGGGCTCGACTTCAAGTCGCGGCGACGTCCTGGCATGGACGCGCGACGCCGGCCTGGGGCGGCTCACCGATTATCCGACCCCCACCGAGACAGCCCCCGGATTTACTGCCATGCCACTGGCATTGTCGGACAGCGGCGCGTATGCGGTCGTGCGTATTGCCAGCTTCGAGCCTGCGCATGCCGCTCAGGAAGGCACCTACGTCCATCTGCGCAATACCGTGTTCCGCAGCAGCTTCGAGTCGCAAATGCTTCGTTGACGGTCACCGACCCGCCACCGAAGACCGGCACGACACCTCTCGGGTGGAAGGAGCTTCCCGCATGCGCGACTGATGAGGAAACGGCGCGCAATCATCCGGGCCGATCACCTCAAGCGCCGGCGTGGCCGCGCCTGCGCACGCGCCGGCTTCCATCAACCACCAGCGCATGGCCGCGTGTCTGACTGGCCTCAGCCGCTGGCCAGCCACGCCCGGATCTCGTCGATGCTCAGCGCTTCGCTTTCGCTTGGCGCTGGCAATCCCCGTTCCCTGCAGAAGGCGAGAAACCACGGGGTCGCGCGGAAGCGCAGGAGCAAAGGATCCGCGAGCAGGAAATAGGCGCGTGAGGGGTTGGTGGCCACGCTGCGCTCCAACCATTCCAGCGCCTGACCGGCATCGCCGCGCAGGGCATAGATCTGCGCAAGCACGTAGCGGTGGTCGCTGCCGTCGCCGCTGCCGCCTTGTTCAACCCAGCTCTTGTCCGCGAGCAGATCATCCAGCCATTGGTCGGCCGCCAGCCGATCCGGCCCGATCTGTGTCGCCAGCGTCATGTACAGGGTGCGATCTTGGGGCGGTGCCTGGCCGGCGATCGCCAGGGCTGCCTGCGCGTCGCCGCGCAGCACGGCGAGTTTCAGGTGGTCCAGCGGGTACGCCGTGGCCATTTCCTCACCCATGCGCAGGTACTTCTCTGCCGCGTCGAGACGACCGGTCGCCGTCAGCAATGTCGCGTACTGGAAATAGTTGACGGTGTACATCGGCTCGATCGAAAACAGGCGCTCCCTGAGCCCGAGTGCTTCGGCCATTTTTCCGATCCCACCCAGTACATAGCCGCAGCCATTGAGGACCGTGCCATCGCGCGCCGCCAACCGTACGGCGCGGCGGCACTCGGCCAGGGCGGCGCGGTCATCGAAGCTGTAGAAGTGCAGGTAGGCGCGCGCCGCATGGGCCGCGCCCAGGCCGGGCGCCAGCTGCAACGCCTTGTCGGCCGCGATGCGCGCAGTGCGCATGTGTGCGCGAGCCACCGTGGCGGGCTCGTTCCGGAACGCAGCGACCGTGCTCCACGAGCCCGACAAGTGCGCCCAGGCCATTGCGTAGCCGGGATCGAGCTGCACCGCCTTGGCCATGAACCCCGCTGCGCTTGGGAAATCCTCTTCGTGCCAGCGCTGCAAACCCTGCAGATAGGCGGTGTAGGCCTCGATACTGCCGCTGGGCGGCCGATCGCTCTGGATCGCCGCTTCATCGCGCGCAAGCAGGGTCGCATGCAAGGCACCGGCCACGGCGCTGGTGATCTCGTCCTGCAGCTTGAACAGGTCCTTGTAGGGCCGGTCGTAGTGCTGCGACCACCGGGTCTGGCCGCTGGCCGCATCGATCAGCTCGACACTGACGCGCACCACGTCCCCGGCGTGCTGCACGCTGCCTTCGAGCAGATGGGCCACGCCGAGTTTGCGGCCGATGACGGCACTCCCCTCCGTGGTGTCGCGGAACTGGAACGAGGAGTTGCGGCCGATCACCTTGAGCCCATCGAACTGGGACAGCGCGATGATCAGCGATTCGGACAGCCCATCGGAAAAGAACTGCTGGCCCTCGCCACCGCCATTGGCCAGCGGCAGCACGGCGACGGACAATTCCCGGTTTGCCGGCAGGTCGGCATCGAGATCGTTGCCGGCGTGCCGCGCGAGCGTGTTGGTCAGCAGCAACACCACCGCCACCGCCAGCACGGCGATGATCGCGCGATCCAGCTGGCGTCCGGTCAGATGGCGGATCGAATCGCCCGACGCGACTTCATGCTCGCGCTTCAATCCATCCGGCGTCAATTCGTACAACCAGGCGAAAACCACCCAGAACGGGAAGCCGATGATCGCCGCGATGAGGAACCAGCGCGCAACCCAGAGCGGCGTGTCGAACACCGGACCGAGCTGTGTGATCACCTGCGCCAGCACCCACACCGTGCACACGTACAGCGCGGCCGCGCGCAGCACGTTGCGGCGTTTCAATTCCCGCAGCACGGATGAAAAGGTCACCATGCAACGCGCCGCCATCCGGCAATCCGCCGACCGGAACAAAGTGTCCGCGCCTGCGCCCGGCGTTTCAAGCGGCGCAGTGCAACTCGACCACGCCGTCGATCCTGGCCGCAAGGTGTTGCGTCGGGGCCGGCGGCGAGCACGCGCAGGCGCTCCGGCGCGCGCGAAACAACGCTCCAAGATTCGTCGCGCGCGCCCATGCAGCATCACCGCCGGCGTGCGCGTCACCGTGGGCGCGAGCATCCCTTGCCGCGTACCCGATGCGACTGGCCCGGCGCTGCGCTTGCCAGATCGTGAGCCATTCTTGCGCCATTTCTCGCCATTGATTGAAGCAGGCGCACATTGCGTGCCTGTCCTTCACGGCCGCAAGGGGACGCTCCATGGCTCATCGTCCGGAAAATCCAGACCTGTTGCGAGGTGCACTGGTGGCAGCGATCTCGTCGTTGCCTGCGTTGCTGCTGGCAACTTCCATGGCACATGCGCAGGTTGAACGCATCACCACGGGAGAGGGCGGCGCCCAGGCGAACGGTTCCAGCTACGATGCGGCGGTCTCCGCCAACGGCCAGGTCGTCGCGTTCCGCTCCACTGCCAGCAACCTGGTGGCGGGCGATGACAACGGCTGGCCGGATATCTTCGTGCGCGACCTTGCCAGCGGCACGACCGAGAAGGTCAGCGGCCAGATCTCGCCCTACGGCACCTACAGCTTGTCTCCGAGCATCTCCGGCGACGGCCAGGTCGTGGTGATGACCACCTACCTGCCGACCGGCCGGTACGGCTACGCCGACATCGTCATCCACGATCGCGCCACCGGCACCTCGGCGCTGCCGTTCATGCCCAACGGAGCCATCTATCCGCGCCTGGAACCCTCGGTTTCCGGCGACGGCCAGTTCATCGCGTTCTACTCGACCGGCTCGATGCAGGAGATCGATCCGCCCGAAGCGCGGCCGGTCGATGGCGACACCAACTCCACCATCGACGCCTTCGTGGTCGACCGCGTGACCACGCCCATGGTGCCGATCCAGATGGTCAGCCGCGCCAGCGACAACGTGCAAGGCGTGGGCGACAGCCTTTCGCCGACCTTGAGCCACGACGGCCGCTACGCGGCGTTCTATTCCTACGCCAACAACCTGGTCGCGGGCGACACCAACGAGCACGAGGACGTCTTCGTCAAGGATCGCCAGACCGGCGCACTGGTCATCGCCAGCGTTGCCAGCGATGGCACGTTCGGCAATGGCGACAGCGTCAAGCCGGTGATCTCCGGCAACGGCAGGTTCGTCGTGTTCCGCTCGCAGGCGAGCAACCTGGTGCCCGACGACAGCAACAAGCGCTGGGACATCTTCGTGCGCGACCTGACGCTCGGCACCACCACGCGCGTCAGCGTCGCCAGCGACGGCACGCAAGGCAACAACCACAGCTTCGAAGCGGACATTTCCAACGACGGCCGTTTCGTCGTGTTCCGTTCCAACGCCAGCAACCTCGTGCCCGGCGACACCAATCAGCGTTCGGACATCTTCGTGCACGATCGCCAGAGCGCGCACACGGCGCGGGTCAGCCAGCCGGCTTCGGGCGAATCCAACGGCAACAGCTACAAGCCGGTGATTTCCGGCGACGGGCTATGGATCGCGTTCGAGTCCGATGCGACCAATCTGGTCGCCGGCGACAGCAACACGCTGCGCGACATTTTCCGCGTCGCCAATCCATTCGCAGACGGCAATGCCGCGCGCCACGGAGGTCGCTGACATGACCCTCCACATGTTGCGAGCCCTGATCACCTGCGCCCTCGGCGGTCTGCTGCTGGCCGCTCCGGCCGTCCACGCCTGTTCGGATGATGGCATCCTCGCCGACGGCTTCGATGGCGCCAATTCCGCGCCGGTCTTCGAACCGGTCGCCGACCGTGCCGGCTTGCTCGGGGTAGCCTTCGCGTTCAACGTGATGGCGCACGATCCGGACCCGGGCGACGTGGTTTCCTACCAGCTGATCGCTGCGCCCGCCGGCATGCAGATCGACCCGAACAGCGGCCACGTGCAATGGACGCCCCTGCCGGGTCAGACGGGTGCGCACGCAGTGAGCGTGCGTGCCTGCGACCGCTATGCGCACTCGTCAAAGGCGGGCTTCCAGGTGACGGTGATCGTGCCGACCTCGGCGCCCCTCATTGCGCCAATCGACGACCAGGTGGCGCTGGTGGGCAGCGGGTTCCAGTTGCAGGCTGCCCTCGGCGGCCCGGTCAGTGGCGCACCGATTACCTGGTCACTCGCCCAGGCGCCATTGGGCATGCAGATCGATGCAGCTTCCGGGCTGATCACCTGGATGCCCTCGGTGGGCGATCTGGGCACGCAATCGGTCGTGGTGCATGCCGAGAACATCAACAGCCAGGGCGACACCGCACCGTTCACGCTGACCGTGGTGCAGTCCAACTCCGCGCCCCTGCTGGCGCCAATCGCCGACCAGGGCGGCAATCCGGGCGTGCCGTTCACGCTGACCGCGCAGGCCAGTGACGCCGATGGCGATCCGCTTGAGTTCTTCCTGCCCGAGCACCCGCCCGGCATGGGGATCGATCCTGCCACGGGCGTGATCCGCTGGACTCCGGCCACCCAGCAGGCCGGCCCGAACGCGGTCACGGTGCGCGTCTCCGATCCGCTCGGCTTCAGCGACAGCGCCTCGTTCACCGTCACCATCGACCACAATCGCGCGCCGGTCGCGGTGGACGATGGCCCGTACACGGTCGAGCGCGGCACGACGCTGCATGTGCCCGCAGCCGGTGTGCTGGCCAACGATTCGGATCCGAACGGCGATCCGATCACGGCGGTTCTCGGCAGCGGGCCGATCAGGGGCGTGCTCGACCTGCTCGACGATGGTTCGTTCAACTACACGCCGGACAACCCGCCCGGCACCGTCGGCATCCAATTGAAGTGGGCGTATCCCGGCCGCAGCATCCCGGAACGCATACCCTCGATCATCGATCTGGATGGCGATGGCATCCCGGAAATCATCATGATGGACGGAGCCGGCAGTCAAACACAGATCTACGCGATCCACGGCGATACCGGGTCGGAATACTTCAAGGTGTTTTACAACAACGAACCCCTTCCTGGTGGCGCGGCGTTCGCGGTGGCCGATCTCGATCTGGACGGCCATCCGGAAATCATCGTGATCGCCCAGGAACCGGGCAGAACGCAAGCAGGCAAGAAACTCATGGCCTTCGACCACACCGGCCAGGTCAAGTGGATCAGCGAGCCGCTGCCGGTGCTTTACACGACGGCGCAAGGGTTGGCCTACGAAGGCAACATGTCCAACGCCTCGATCACCATTGCCGATATCGACCAGGACGGCACGCCGGAGATCCTGGTCGGCATCGCAACTGCCGGCCTGGGCCGGATCGGCTACCAGGTCTGGGACAACCAGGGCAACAAGCTCGATTATGTCTACACGAACGGAAGTTCGACTTCAAATCCAAGCTCGCGCGTGGACGTGGTCGATCTCGATCTCGATGGCGTGCCGGAAATCATCATGGGCTCGGCTGCGTGGACCAATCAGGGCGAATTGCTGTGGTCAAACCCGGATTTCAACCAGAACTTCGCAACCGCGAACCTGTACCCGCTGGTCGCCAATCTCGACGACGATCCATATCCGGAGATGGTGCGCTGGGCGCGCTATCCGTCCCCGCCGGGCACGCTGGTTGCGTGGAACCACGATGGCAGCACGCTGTGGACGGTGAGTTATCCCGGCCAGGAACACGGCGGCTTCGGCATGATCTCGATTGCCGACGTGGACAACGACGGCAAGGCCGACATCATCGTGCCGCCCGGGGCGGGCGCTACCACGTTCCGCGTGCTCAACGGCGCCGACGGCTCACTCAAATGGTCGCAAACCGCACCCGGCAGTGGACAAGACACCGCCAACACCGGATGGGGCGCGGCGGTCATGGACATGGACAACGATGGCTACAACGAGGTGGTTTATCTCGACGACGCTCGTGTTTTCCACGTGTGGGATGGTCGCGACGGCAGCGTGAAGCTGGAGATACCGAGCGGCGAATCCGGACGTTCGCTACAGAGTTCGATACCGATCTTTGCCGACGTCGACGGCGATGGCCATGCCGAACTGATCACCATCGGCGCGTATGCGCTCGGTCCGTCACTGATCCGCGTCTACGAAAGCCCCAGCGACGACTGGCCGCCGATGCGCGCGCTCTGGAACCAGGAGAGCTACCACGTCACCAACATCAACGACGACGGCACGGTGCCGCAGTTCGAGCGTCCGTTCTGGCTGCTGCCCGGACTGAATCAGAACCTGGTCAACCAGCGCCTGCCCGAGGAACGCTTCAACATGACCGATTCCTTCACCTATCGCGCCAGCGACGGCGAGTTGCAATCCAACCTCGCCACGGTGGCCATCAACATCTTGCCGCCCAATGCGCCGCCGCAGATTCTTTCCACGCCGCGGCTGCTCGCCTCGCCTGGTTTCGAGTACACCTATGCGGTGCTGGCGGTCGATGCCGATGTCGGCGAAACCCTGACCTATGCCTTGGCGCAGGCACCAACCGGCATGAGCATCGACGCCAATCACGTGATCCGCTGGACACCGGACGCCGCCGATGTCGGCGAACACGCGGTGGTGGTTGCGGTGACCGACAGCGTCGGCGTGGCCGCCTACCAGCCCTACACGCTGAGCGTGACCGGCGCGGTGACGGTGCCGAACGTCACGGGGCAAGCGCAGGCCGCCGCCGTCGCCACACTCGAGGCGGCGAGCCTTGCGGCCAATCCGATCGAGCCAGTTTACAGCGCCAGCGTACCCGTCGGCAGCGTGGTCGGCCAGACCCCTGCGGGCGGCAGCCAGGTCGCCGCCGGTGCCGATGTGCGCCTGGATGTGTCCAAGGGTCCGCAGCCGATTCCGGTACCGAACCTGATCGGTACGCCACGCGACGATGCCGAGGCAGCGCTTGCCGCCGCCGGGCTGATTGTGGGTACGATCGGCCATGCCAACGATGCGCTGGCACCGCTCGGCAGCGTGATCAGCCAAAATCCTGCGCCGCATGCGCTGCAGCCGCCCGACGAACCGGTCGACCTGGTCATTTCAGGCGGGCCGCGCGCGGTGATTATGGTCAACCCGTCGGTAATCCTGGCCGGCAGCGCGGCCGAGATTTCGGTCAGCATCCGCGATCCGGACGGCAGCCTGGTCGATCCGCCGCCGGTCGTTACGCTGGGCATCGAAGTACAGCCGGGCGACTTCATCGGCCCCCCACCGACGCTGAGCGGCACGAGCATCCAGACGAGCGCCAACGGGCAGGGTGTGTTCCGCGTGCAGGCCAGCTTCGACGTTGGCACGCCCGAATCGTTCAGCGCCGACCTGGTTGCCATGCAGCCAATTTCAAGCGGCCCGTCCGGGGATGTGTTCGGCGTTTTCGGTGCCCAGCTCAGGCAGTTCTCGCAGCTGCTCGGCGAACTCAAGATCGCCGTGGATGCTGACGATCAAGGCGCGATCGCCGCCATCGATGCGCAGCTCGGCGAATTGCGCGACGCCATCCAGACCGACCGCCTGCGCGGCATGCGGCCGGTCGCGCCCGAAGGCGGCGTCATGCCCACGCCCGAGATTGCCGCGGCCAATGGCTTCCCGCCGGGTCCGGACGATGCCGCCTACAAGGGCGCCGCGCTGGATGTCATTGTGCTGCTCCGGGAACTTGAAAGCGCGGCCGCTGATCCGGGCACGCCACCCAGCATCCTGCGCTACCTGAACCAGCAGCTCGCGCAGAACGTCGCGGCGATCGGCCAGCTCGACGTGCACGATTACGGCGTGCTCGACAGCTCGGTGGCCATGGTCAGCGTGGTCGGCACGCGGCTGCCGCTGCTTACCGTCCAGAACATCGACCGTATCCGCGACGCGCTTGCCGGTGCCGGATTGGTCGGTCGACCGGGAGGCGGCGCAGCCCATGCCGGCGGCGGCATCGCGGGCTTCTCGTTCGGCGCGGTGCTCAGTTCGATGTCGATCCAGGTCGACATGATGAACGACCTCTACGGCTCCTTCATCTACCAGTTGATCCGCAATGCGGTGACCATGGCCGCGGGCGACCTGTTGCAGAACTTCGTCAACAACACGGCCCTCACCGGCCTGGTGACCGGATCCAGCATCGCGATCCATGTCTTCGAGCTGCCCAACTCGGTGATCGAGGGCTATGGATTCAACACGCAGCTGGCCGAGGCCAACCATGTCCTCATCATCGGTCCGGATCTGATCGAGGCGGTGCGCGACATCATCACCATGGACCTGCCCAGCGCAGAGGACTTCAAGGACCTCAATGACATCGAGGAGAAGATCAACGACGTGATCGATCTGGGTGGAGCGGCCAACGAAGCCTACAACGCCGCCAACTCCTCGCCCGACGAGGTGCTGCGCGGCTGCCTGTTCGAAAGCCATCCGGCGTGCCGCCAACTGGTCTATTCCGGTGGTATCGGATCGGTCTATACCGCAACCGGCGGGTTCGACCTTCCCGCGCCGGTGATCATCATCGTCAGCAATCTCGGCGCGCCGGGCGGCATGGGCGTGTATGTGGCCAATTTCGTGCCGACCCGGGAGTAACCGGCCCCCGGTCGTCGGCGCAGCACGGCACCTCGATCCCTCATCGGCCAGGAGCCGGGTCGGGCGGGAGGAGCCGGCAGGGGCCGCGCTCGCCGTCCTGGCGCCTCCGCCTGGCGCCTTGCGGGAGCAGGCCACGCAGTGGGCCTGGCGGGTCGCATCATTCGCGCCAGGCGGGGGCACGGAGTAGCATCGGCCCCAACGGCCCGCGTGGCCGCGCCGGTGATGCCGTGAAGCACTGCTCGTCGCAATCGGGTCGGATGTCGTGTCGCTGACACTGGACGCGCTGGCCCTGGAATGCCTGACCGACTACCTGGATCAGCCGGATGCGCAACGCGCGCAATGGCTGCAGGCGCGCTGCGCCGGCAATCGCGAGCTGATGGCTGCCGTGCTGCGCCTGGCCGCGCGAGAACAGGCCAGCGCGGCCTTTCTCGAAGCCGGGCCCTTGCACGGCGCTGGCGCCGACATGCTGGGCAGGCGCATCGGCCGCTACGAGCTGATCAGCGAACTTGGGCGCGGTGGCATGGGTGCGGTATATCGCGCGCGGCGCGCCGACGGGGCCTTCGAGCAGGAAGTGGCCATCAAGCTGTTCCTGCATGGCGCCATGAACGATGCCGCGCTGCAGCGCTTCGCCACCGAGCGCCAGATCCTGGCCAGCCTGGAGCACCCGGGCATTGCACGGCTGATCGACGGCGGCAGCACCGACGATGGCACGCCGTATGTGGTGATGGAGCTGATCGAAGGCGCGCCCATCACGCAGCACTGCGACGCACGCACGGCGCGTCTCGAGCAACGCCTGCAGCTCTTCCAGGCCGTGTGTCGGGCGGTCGGCGCGGCCCATGCCAAGGGCATCGTGCATCGTGACCTGAAGCCCGCCAACGTGCTCGCCACGGCGAATGGCGAGGTCAAGGTCGTCGATTTCGGCATTGCCAAGGTACTGCACGCCGACGGCTTCGGCGCGCGCGTTCCGGAAACCATGCCCGGACTGATGGCACTGACCCCCGAATACGCCAGCCCAGAGCAGGTGCGCGGCCAGGCGATCGGCCCGGCCAGCGACATCTATTCGCTGGGCGTGCTGTTGTACGAGCTGCTCACCGGGTCGCGCCCCTACACCATCGACACGCTGACGCCGGCCCAGATCGAGCACAACGTGTGCGAAACCATTCCGCCCGACCCCAGCGCGCGCGTGGCGCTCATGCGATCGGCACCGCCACCGGGTATCGAGGATGCCCGCCTGTTGCGCCGGAAGCTGCGCGGCGACCTCGACCGGATCGTGATGACCGCCTTGCACAAGGCGCCGCAGCAGCGCTACCTCAGCGCCGCCGCGTTCGCGGCCGACATCGAACGCTACCTGCACGGGTTGCCGGTCAAGGCACGCGGCACCTCCCGCCTCTATCGCGCCGGCCGTTTCGTGGCGCGCAATCGCGCCGTGGTGGCGGCGATCGCCTTCGCGTTCGTGGCACTGCTTTCCGGCCTGATTGTCGCAACGCTGCAGGCACAACAGGCACAAACGCAGCGCGATATCGCCTTGAGCGAAGCCAGTCGCGCACGCAATGCCAGGGATTTCCTGGTCGAGATGATCGGCCGTGCCGATCCTTTCGAGAATGCCAGCTCCGCGACCCTGATCGGCGCGATCAGGCAGTCGATCCCGGGGATCGGCAAGCGCTTTGCCGGCCAGCCGCAGCTCGAGGCCGACATGCGCTATGCGATCGGCTATGCACTGCAGAACCTCGGCGAAATCCCGGCTGCACGCGAGCAGTTGGAGCAGGCGCTGGCACTGCGCAACGCCGGAGGGTCGGCCATCGAAACCGCCGAAGTGCTCGACGCACTGGGTATCGTGTGCTGGTGGGAAAGCGATTTCGAGCGCGGTGAACTGCGCTTCAACGAGTCGCTGAGGTTGCTGGACGGCGCAGCGGGGGAGCGCGCGCTTGCCTTGCGTGTGGACGCCCTCAACAACATGGCCGGCATGCTGATAGATGCCGGTGACTTCCCGCGCAGTGTGGAGCTCAGCCGCAAGGCCCTCGCACAAGCGCGCGATGCACCGGGAATAGGTGCCGAAACGCAGGCTGCGATCTGGAGCAATCTCGCCACCGGGCTGGAAAGCCTCAAGCAGTTCGACGAGGCATCGGCCGCCTTCGACCAGGCGCTGGACTTGCAACGCCAGGCCACCGGCAAGCTGCATCCGGCCTATGCCGTGGCGCTGAACAACCAGTCGCACCTCTACTTCGACATGGGCCGGACGGACAAGGCCATCGCCAATCTCGAGGAATCACTCGCGATTCGCCGACAGACGCTGGGCGAAAATCATCCGCAGGTGGCAACCGCGCTGTTCAACCTGGCGCACGTACAGATCTCGGCTGGCGATCTCGTCGCTGCGGAACGCAACGCCCTGGCGGCGCTCGAGGTGGCGCAGGCCAGTTATCCCAAGGGCCATCCGCGCATCGGCAAGGCGCACCAGGCGCTGGCCGAGCTGTATGTGAAGACGGAGCAGCCCGCCCTGGCGAGGGAACATGCCCTGCTGGCGCGGGGCATCTTCGCCAATGCCGAAGGCGTGGACCCGAGCTGGATCGAGCAGGTGGACAGGCTGCTGGCGGGGATGGATCCACCGCCGCCCGGCCGGCGCGATCCGGGCTTGCCGGCGACGCGCTGAAGCGTGGCGTGGTGGCACTGGACGGACGCAAACACACGATACCGCCGGATCGGCGCGGGGCCGTCAGGCCCTTGCCCCAAGCCTGGTCGCGCTCGCCGGACTGTTATCATTGGGCACCGCACGGAGCGCCGATCCGATGTCCGCCCAAGACACCACCGCCCTGATCCTCGCTTACTACGCCGCCTTCAATCGCGGCGACTGGGAAGGCATGCTGGCCTGCCTGGGCGAGGACGTGGCGCACGATCTCAACCAGGGGCCGCGAGAGATCGGTCGCGACGCGTTCCGCGCCTTCCTCGCACGCATGCAGCGATGCTATTCCGAGCAGCTCACGGACATCGTCGTCTCGACTACGCCGGACGGGGCACGCGCGGCAGCCGAGTACCTCGTCCAAGGCACCTACCGGGCGGACGATGAAGGCCTGCCACCGGCAAGGGGTCAAGGCTACGTGTTGCCGGGTGGCGCCTTCTTCGACATCCGCGACGGCCGCATCACGCGCGTGACGAACTGCTACAACCTGCAGGACTGGATCGCCCAGGTTGGTGGCTGAGCCTGCCGGGTGAGCATCTGGCCAGGTCAGAGTGCATTCCCAAGGCCCGCTGGCGCATGGCTGCGTGGCGGTGATTGCGCGGCGCCGGCGCGCCGCGCCGGCATGGACCGGCAGACAACGGGGGTTCCGGCGCCGTGACGACGCACGCCGGGGCGAGCCCGCGGCTCGCCATCGTGGGTGGCGGCCCGGCCGGCCTGATGGCGGCCGAAACCGCCCGCGCAGCCGGTGTCGAGGTGGATCTCTACGATCGCATGGGCTCGGTCGGGCGCAAGTTCCTGATCGCCGGCAAGGGCGGCTTGAATCTCACCCATGCCGATCCCTTCGGCACCTTCGTTTCACGCTATGGCACACGCGCCGGGGAAGTCGGCCGCTGGCTTGCGCGCCTGGATGCCGGGGCCCTGCGCGCATGGGCGCGCGGCCTGGGCGTGGAGACCTTCGTCGGAACCTCCGGCCGCGTGTTCCCGAGCGACCTCAAGGCAGCACCGCTGCTGCGCGGCTGGCTGCGACGCCTGCGTGCAAGCGGCGTGCGTTTCCACGTCGGCCATCGCTGGCTTGGCTGGGACGCGACCGGCGCACTGCGATTCGTCCACGATGGGCAGGAAAAACACGTGCGCGCCGATGCGCTGGTGCTCGCCCTCGGCGGCGCCAGCTGGCCGGTACTTGGTTCCGATGGGCATTGGGCCCGGGTGCTGGCCGGGCATGGTGTCGCGCTTGCGCCGCTGCAACCGGCCAACTGCGGCTTCGACGTGGCCTGGAGCCCGCACTTCAGCGCGCGCCATGCCGGCGCGCCGATCAAGCCGGTGGTACTCGAATGGCGTGGCGACGATGCGCACGCGATCCGCCGCCAGGGCGAGTTCGTCATCAGTACGCATGGTGTGGAGGGCAGCCTGATCTACGCGTTCAGCGCTGCGCTGCGTGAAGCGATCGCGCGCTCGGGAAGTGCCACGATCCACCTCGACCTGGCGCCCGGCCGCGACGCCACGCGCCTCGCGCGCGATCTGGCGCAGCCGCGCGGCAGCCGCAGCTTCAGCGAACACCTGCGCCGGCGTGCCGGCATCGACGGCGCCAAGGCCGGTCTGCTGTACGAGGTCCTGACCGGGGGCGACCGGCACAACGCCGAGCGCATCGCAGCCACCCTGAAGGCGCTGCCGCTGACCCTGCTGCGCCCGCGGCCGATCGACGAGGCGATCAGCAGCGCCGGCGGCGTGCGCTTCGAGGCCATCGACGCGGGCCTGATGCTGCGCGCGATGCCGGGCGTCTTCGTTGCCGGCGAGATGATCGACTGGGAAGCCCCCACCGGCGGCTACCTGTTGACTGCGTGCTTCGCCAGCGGCCTGATCGCCGGCGAAGGCGCGGCGCGCTGGATCGGCTCGCACCAGGACAAGCGCGCCACCTGAGCCGGGGCGCTGCCATCGGTGCGTTGCCCGCCGCGCACACGCATGCCAGCGCAGCGCCTCGAGCGGATCGCGCAATGCCGGGGTGGCTTTACTGGTGCCAGACCGTGCCTCCCGGAACGCCGCAGCACCGCCACGACGACACGCGCCCTGGCTTGACCCGGATCAATACGGCGCCTTGCCGTGGCCGGCACACTGTGCGGCGCACGGCGCCGCCGTTGCCGGCAACCAACCACCCGCCGTGGGCGCGACCGCGGCACGCCGGGGTGCGCGCATGACGGCGGCCGTGGACCGTCCAGCGACCTGTGCCCACCATGATCCAGCTCAGCTACAGCACCTTCGGACTAACCAACCTGCCCTTCCTCGATGCCATCGATGCCGTGGCGAAGGCGGGTTACGCGGGCGTGGAGCTGTCCTTCCATCGCGAGCAGTTCAATCCATTCGACCTGACCCATGCCGACCTGGATGCGCTGCGGGCACGACTCGATCACGCCGGCATTGCCCCGGCCTGCGTGGCGACCGCCTCGCACTTCTTTACGCCCTCGCGGCCGCACGAACCCTCGCTCATGACGCTGGACCTGGCCGGCCGCAAGCGTCGCATCGACCTGGTCAAGCGCGGCATCCGCGTGGCACGCCACCTGGGCGTGGACCTGGTGACCTTCGGCAGCGGCTTCCGCCGCGCGGATCACGTGCGCAATCCGCACATCGAGCCACGCGAGGTGCTGATCGATTCGATCCGCGAGTGCCTCACCGAAATCGGCGATGGCGAGGACATCACGCTGCTGATCGAGCCCGAGCCCGGCATGGTCATCGAAACCCTGGACGAGGGGCTCGAACTGATCGATGCGGTGGGCGACCCGCGCTTCGCCCTGCACATCGACCTCTGTCACGCCTACTGCTCGGACGTGGACTATCTTGCGGCGCTCGGCCGGGCCGCAGGCCAGGCGCGCTACCTGCACATCTCCGACGCGCGCGCGGGCTGGAACCTCAAGGTGGTCGAGGATGATCCGGCCAACGCCCTCGACCTGACGTTTTCGAGCTGGCTGGTGTATTTCCCCGATACGGCGGATTTCCTGCTGGTCGATGCGCACCATTCCACGTATTTCTGCGAACGCGCGCCGGACGCGACACGTCGGCGGCGCATCGAAGCGCTGTTGCAGCAGGCCGGCATCACGGGCGAGGTCGGCCTGGTCGATTACGCCACGCTTTACGCAGGCAGCTCCCCATTGGACGACGAGATCTTCACCTGGATGATCTCGCTGCCCGACCTGCCCTTCGACGTCCTCGAGCGCGCGCGGCCGATCGTCGCCCACCTGCGCGGCGTGCGCGGCCCGGCGCTGGTCGAGCGCATGGTCGCCAACACGCTCACCGGCATCGTGCATTTCCACGATATTCCCGGCGCGGGCACGCTCGATCTGGCGGCCAGCTTCAGGGCGCTCAACGACCACGGCTTCGATGGCTACGGTTCGGTCGAGCTCTACCACCACGTGGAATCCTGGCAGGACGCGCTGGATTCGAGCTATCGGCATCTTGCCGCCATCGCGCAGCCGGGATGATGCCGTGATCGATCTCGAGGCCCTGGGCTGGGCCAGCCACACGGTCGGCGAATTGGACCACCGGCGCCTCAAGGCGCCCAGCGTGAAGCTGCGCGGCGTACACACCGGGCCGGGCGGCGATGTCGTCTATGCCATCGACCTGCGCCTGCGCCGGCCGAATGCCGAGGCGTACCTGACCGCCAGGCAAGCACACTCGCTGGAGCACTTCCTGCTGGAAGGCTTCCAGCGCCTGCTGCCCGAGCATTTCATCGGCGTCGGCGTGATGGGCTGCCAGACCGGCTTCTACCTGACCCTGCTCAACGAGGGGCGGCGCGCGGTGATCGAAGCCGCCGCGCAGGCCATCCTGCGTGGGGTCCTGGCAGCCGAGGCGGTGCCCTACGCGCACATCGAGCAGTGCGGCCGCTGGCAGCACCACGACCTGCGTGGCGCCCAGGCGGTCGCCCGCGAGGTGCTGGCGCAGCGTGCCGCCTGGGCACAGGTCACATGAACGGCGCCCGCCAGGCCCGCTGGCAGGTGCGCACCGCGCGCCCGATTGCCTATGACCTCGTCAACGTGGCCGATGTGTTCGATCCGAGCTGCGCTGCGCTCGCCTCGCTGGGCCGCACCCAGGGTGGTCGGCGCTTCGTGGTCGTCGATGAGGCGGTGCACGAACGCCATGGCGAGCGCATGCGCGCGTGGTTCGCGCAGCAGCAGATCGACGCGCGCATCGTGCGCATCCCGGGCGGCGAAGCGGCCAAGACGGTGGCAACCTGGCAGGGGCTGCTGCGCGCACTCGACCGCTTCCCGATCCACCGCCGCGATGAGCCGATCATCGCCATCGGCGGCGGGGTGCTGACCGACGTGGTCGCCTTCGTCGCCTCCAGCTACCGCCGCGGTGTGCCGCACATCAAGGTGCCGACCACCCTGATGGGTTACGTGGATGCCGCGGTCGGCGTCAAATGCGGGATCAACTTCAACGGGTACAAGAACCGGCTCGGCAGCTTCGAGCCGCCGGCGTGCGTGCTGCTGGATCGGCGCTTCCTGACCACCCTGCCGCTCCGGCACCTGCACAATGGCCTGTGCGAGATCATCAAGCTGGCGGTGATCAAGGACGCGCACCTGTTCGATCTGCTGGAACGGTCCGGCGCGGCCAGCCTGGCCTGCGCCTTCCAGGACGGGCCGGGCGGCGAGATCCTCGACCGTGCCATCGGCGGCATGCTGGAAGAGCTCGCGCCCAACCTGCACGAGGACGAACTCGCGCGCAAGGTCGATTTCGGCCACACCTTCAGCTATGGCCTGGAAACCCGCTTCGAAGAGCGCCTGCTGCACGGCGAGGCGGTATTGCTGGACATCCTGGTTTCCTGCGCCATCGCGCACGCGCGGCACCTGCTCGGGGCTGCCGACGCCAGGCGCATCCTGGCCCTGATCGAGCATCTGGGCATCACGCCAGTGACCGGACTGCTGGACACCGAACTCATGTGGCAGTCCCTGCGCGACCGCATCGAGCACCGCAACGGCGCCCAGCACGTGCCGCTGCCGACGGGGCTGGGTGGATGCTGCTTCGCCAACGACATCACGCGCCGCGAAATCGCGGCGGCGATCGACACCCTGACCGAATGGAGCCTGCCGAAACATGCACGCATCGCCGAATGTTGATCCCGCCGAAATCGCCCACTTCAACCGCATGGCGGACATGTGGTGGGATCCGCACGGAAAAATGGGCCAGCTGCACGCCATCAACGACCTGCGCCTCGCCTTCATCACCGATCGCATCGGCGTGGCGGCACCGCGCGTGGTGGATGTCGGCTGCGGCGGTGGCATCCTGGCCGAGGCGCTGGCCCGGCACGGTGCGTCGGTGACCGGCATCGATCTTTCCGACCTGTCGCTCAAGATCGCACGCCAGCATGCCGAGCGCGGCGGGCTGGACATCGATTACCGCTATCTCGACGTGGAAACGCTGGCCGCCAGCGAAGCGCACGCCTTCGACGCCGTCACCTGCATGGAAATGCTCGAACACGTGCCGCACCCGGAGCGCGTCATCGCAGCCTGCGCGCGGCTGCTGAAGCCGGGCGGCATGGCCTTCTTCTCCACCATCAACCGCACGTTCAAGGCCCTCGCCTTCGCCATCGTCGCAGGCGAGTACATTCTCGGCCTGCTGCCGCGCGGCACGCACAGCTACGCCAAGCTCATCAAGCCCGTGGAAATGCGCCGCTGGGCCGGCGCCGCGGGCCTCGAGTTCAGGGCCGTGGCGAGCCTCATGTACAACCCGCTTACGCGGCGCTTCCGCGTGGCGCCGGATCGCGAGGACATCAATTACATGGCCTGCTTCGCCACCAGGAGCTGAGACCATGCAGCGATTTCTGGCCCTCTCGCGCTCCACCCACGGCATGCTCGACATCGCCATGCCCGGGTTCGTCGCGCTGCTCTGGCTGGGCCGGTTCCCGACCTGGCCGGTGCTGCTGATCTGCCTGGGCACGGCCCTCGCCGGCTACACCGCGATCTATGCGCTCAACGACCTGATCGGCGTCAAGGATGACAAGCAGAAGGTGGCGGGCGGACTCAAGTCGGGCTACGCGGTCGAAGCCTCGGCGCTGCGCTATCCGCTGGCGCAGAACCTCATCAGCATGACTGGCGGCTGGCTGTGGTTCGGATTCTGGTTTGCCCTGGCGGTCGTCGGCATCTGGCTGCTCAATCCGCTGATTCTCGTGATCCTGTTCGCCGCGGCGGTGCTGGAAGTGGCCTACGTGAAGCTGCTCAAGGTGACCTGGTGGCGCACCATGGTCAGCGCGCTGGTGAAGTCGGCCGGGCCGCTGGCGGCGGTGTATGCCGTGGTGCCCAATCCGGCCTGGCAGGGCCTGCTGCTGATGCTGGCCTGGCTGATGCCCTGGGAGATCGCCGGCCAGAACATCCCGGCCGACTGGAACGACATCGACGAAGACCGGCGCATCGGCGCGCGCACGATCCCGCTGGTGTTCGGCCCGCGCATGGCCGGCATGCTGGTGCTGGCGGGCCTCGTTGCCACCGTGTTCCTCGGCCTGGCCCTGCCGCGGCTCTCGCCGCTGATGCTCGGCTGGCCCTTCCAGCTCGCCATGCTCGTTGCCGGTGCCGGCCTGCTGGTGTGGCCGGCCCTGCGCCTGGCGCGCAGCCTGGGGGGACGCGACGCGGCGCGCCTGTTCGACCGCGCCAGCCTCTATCCACTGGCCCTGCTGGCGATCATCACGCTGGCCGTGCTGGTGCCCTGAGCGGCCCCGCGGCCGTAGCCGCACCTGTCGGCGCGAAGCGCGCTACACTCGGACGACGCGGTCGTCCCGTGGCCGCGGTCAACTGGAGGCGCATATGCTGCAGGTGAAACATCTGCTCCAGGAAAAGGGCAACCAGTTCTACTCGATCGGGCCGGACGAGCCGGTGCTGGCCGCGATCACGAAGATGGCGGATCACTACATCGGCGCCCTGCTGGTCATGCGCGATGACGAGCTGGTCGGCATGGTTTCCGAGCGTGACTACGCACGCAAGGTGATCCTCAAGGGGCGCTCCTCGCGCGATACGCTGGTGCAGGACATCATGGCCGCGCCGGTGGTGACGGTGGCGCCCGAAGACACGGTGGAAACGTGCATGCGGATGTGCACCGACAGCCGCGTGCGTCACTTGCCGGTGATGCAGAACCACAAGGTGGTGGGACTGGTGTCCATCGGTGACCTGGTGAAGGCCGTCATCGACGAGCAGAACGAGCAGATCGAGCATCTGCAACGCTACATCGCCGGCTGAGCCGGGCGGCGCCGGTCCGGCCGCGCCAGCCGCATGCCTACGCGGTGGCGTCGGGCTGGTTTTCCGGGCGCGCCCGTTCGAAGGCGGGCAAGCCCAGGCAGTGCGCGTCGATGCGCTCGATGGTGGGATAGGCGCCCAGATCCATGCCGAAGCGACGCGCGTTGTAGACTTGCGGAATCAGGCAGGCATCGGCCAGGGTGGGTTGATCGCCGTGGCAGCAGGTGCCGCTGGAGCTGTCCGCCACGAGGATTTCCTCGAAGGCGCGAAAGCCCGCGTCCATCCAGTGCCGCATCCAGGCAGTGCGCGCGTCCTCGTCGGCGTCGAACGTCCGTTCCAGGTGCTGCATCACCCGCAGGTTGTTGAGCGGATGGATGTCGCAAGCCACCAGCAGGGCCAGCGAACGCACATGGGCGCGATCGCGCGCGCCAACCGGCAGCAGCGCCAGCGATTCGGGACGCGATTCCTCCAGGTACTCGATGATCGCCAGCGACTGGCGGATGATGCGTTGGCCATCCACCAGCGTGGGTACCACCTGCTGTGGATTGACCGCGCAGTACGCCGAAGCATGTTGTTCGCCGCCGGCGCGAACCAGGTGGACCGGCTGCTGTGCATAGGCCAGGCCCTTGAGATTGAGGGCAATGCGCACCCGGTAGCAGGCACTGGAGCGCCAGTAGTCGTACAGGAGCAGCCGGGATGCTGATGCCATGGTTCAGGCTCCGTACTTGGTCACCACCTGCTCGATGGCGCCGAACAGGCTCGCGCCTGCCGCGTCGGTGATCTCGATGCGCACGGTATCACCAAACCTGAGGAAGGGCGTGGTCGGCTTGCCGTCACGCAGGGTTTCCACGGTACGCTGTTCAGCCAGGCACGAGGCACCGCGCGAGGTGTCCTGGTTGGCGATCGTGCCCGAGCCGACCAAGGTGCCGGCCGTCAATGGCCGCGTCCTTGCCGCATGGGCGACGAGCTGGGCAAAGCTGAACTGCATGTCCACGCCGCACTCGGCTTCGCCGAACCACTGGCCGTTGATCCACGTGCGCATCGGCAGGTGCAGCTTTTCACCCTGCCATGCCGCACCGAGTTCGTCGGGCGTCACGAGCACCGGCGACAGCGCCGAGCGCGGCTTGGACTGCAGGAAACCGAAGCCCTTGGCCAATTCGCCGGGGATCAGGCCGCGCAGCGACACATCGTTGACCAGGCCGACGAGCTGGATGTGCTGCGCCGCCGCTTCCGGCCCGACACCCATCGGTACGTCGTCGGTGACCACCACGACCTCGGCCTCCAGGTCGATGCCATAGTCCTCGCTCGCCACGACGATCGGGTCGCGCGGGCCGAGGAATCCGGCGCTGGTCGCCTGGTACATCAGCGGGTCGGTGTAGAAGGTCTCCGGCACTTCGGCACCACGCGCGCGGCGCACGCGCTCCACGTGCGGCAGATAGGCCGAACCATCGACGAATTCGTAGGCGCGCGGCAGCGGCGCTGCCAGTCTGTTCACCTCGAGCGCGAAACTGTCATCGACACCGGCGCCGTTCAGCGCCTCGGAAAGTGCGTTCAGGCGCGGCGCGGCCTGCGCCCAGTGGTCCAGCGCATCCTGCAGGGTGGCAGCGATGGTGGTTGCGCGCACGGCGCGGCTGAGGTCGCGGCTGACGACGATGAGCGTGCCATCACGGCCGCCCTCCTTGAGCGATGCGAGTTTCATGGCGAGTCCTTGGCGGCAATCGTTGCGGCAGCGCGACCTGCGCGCTGCGTCCAGGTGGCCGCCAGTGTAACGGGGCGGCGCTCGTCTTGGGTTCGGCGCAGCCGGTCAGGGCTGATGGAAGTGCTTCTTCAGCCCCGCCCAGCAGGCCTGGTAGTCGCGCTGGCGATGCGCCGCTTCCAGCGCCTGCAGGGTCGGGCGGATCACCGCGCGCGTCTCGAACATGATGGCCATCGTGTCGCTGACCACATCGGGCCGGGACAGGTCGGCGGCCGAGGCCTTCTCGAAGGTCGCCGCGTCCGGGCCGTGGCCGGTCATCGAATTGTGCAGCGAGGCGCCACCCGGAAGGAAGCCTTCGGCCTTGGCGTCATAGATGCCATGCACCAGGCCCATGAACTCGCTGGCGATGTTGCGGTGGAACCAGGGCGGGCGGAAGGTGTCCTGGGCCACCAGCCAGCGCGGCGGGAAGATGGCGAAATCCACGTTGCTGGTGCCGGGCGTGTCACTGGGCGAGTGCAGCACGAGGAAGATGGAAGGATCGGGATGGTCGTAGCTGATCGAGCCGATGGTGTTGAAGCGGCGCAGGTCGTATTTGCAGGGCGCGTAGTTGCCATGCCAGCCCACCACGTCGCACGGCGAGTGGCCGATGTCGGCGCGCCACAGGTGGCCCTGGAACTTGGTCACCAGTTCGAAATCGCCTTCGACATCCTCGAAGGCAGCCTGCGGAAAGAGGAAGTCGCGCGGATTGGCCAGACCATTGCTGCCGATGGGGCCGAGATCCGGCAGCTTGAACATGGCGCCGAAGTTCTCGCACACATAGCCGCGCGCCGCGCCGTCGGGCAGCGCGATGCGAAAGCGGATGCCGCGCGGTATGAGGGCGATCTCCTGTGGCTCGATGTCGATCACGCCGAACTCGGTCTCGATGTGCAGGCGACCCTGCTGCGGGGCAATCAGCAGTTCACCGTCGGCATCGCAGAACCAGCGCCCCTGCATGTCGCGGTTGGCGGCGTACAGGTGCACGCCCATGCCGACCTGCGCTTGCGCCGAACCGTTGCCGGCCATGGTGTAGAGGCCTTCGAGGAAGTCTGCGGACGTGTTCGGCAGCGGCAGCGGATCCCAGCGCAACTGCTCGGGTGTGACCGCGCCGCTGCCAAAATCGTTATGGAAGCGTGGCTGCGTGAAGGGCGTGAAGTGGCCGTGCATCGCCGCTGGGCGGATGCGGTACAGCCAGCTGCGCCGGTTGGCGTGGCGCGGTGCGGTGAAGGCCGTGCCCGTCATCTGCTCGGCATACAGGCCATGCGCCACGCGCTGGGGCGAATTGCGGCCGACCGGCAGGGTGCCGTCCAGCGCTTCGGCGGCGAACTCGTTGCCGAAGCCGGATTGATAACCAGTGCTCGTCATCGACATGGGACAACCTCGTTGGCAGGAAGGTCAGCCGGCGCAAGCGTGCCCGCGGGCACGCCGATGCGCTGGCTTCTGAACATGCTTCTTGCGGGGCGCCGGCCGGGTCGCGCGGGTTACAGCACGCCGCGCTTCATCTGGTCGCGCTCGATGGACTCGAACAGCGCCTGGAAGTTGCCCTCGCCGAATCCTTCGTTGCCCTTGCGCTGGATGATCTCGAAGAAGATCGGACCGAACGCGTTCTGGGTGAAGATCTGCAGCAGCAGGCGCTGCTTGGTTTCCAGGTCGGCGTCGATGAGGATCCTGTTCTTCGCCAGGCGCGGCACGTCCTCGCCGTGGTTGGGGATGCGCGCGTCGATCACCTCGAAATAGGTGTCGGGCGTGTCGAGGAACTCGATGCCCGCCGCGCGCATCGACTCCACCGTTTCATAGATGTCGTCGGTGAACAGTGCGATGTGCTGGATGCCCTCGCCCTTGTAGGCGTCCAGGTATTCGTTGATCTGCGACTTCGGGTCCGACGACTCATTGAGCGGGATGCGCACGATGCCATCCGGCGCCGTCATGGCCTTGGACACCAGCCCGGTCTTGGCACCCTTGATGTCGAAATAGCGGATTTCGCGGAAGTTGAACAGCTTCTCGTAGTAGTCCGACCACTTCTGCATGTTGCCCAGGTACAGGTTGTGGGTCAGGTGGTCGATGAAGGTCAGGCCAAAGCCCCTGGGATCCTGCTCGGCGCCCTCGATCGGCACGTAGTCGGCATACAGGTCGCTGCGATTGCGGTCTACCAGGTACAGCATGCAGTCACCGATGCCCTTGATGACCGGCGCATCGACTGCCCGGGTATCGGCCTTGGCGGTCACTTCCTCGCCGCCGTTGGCGAGCACCGCCTTGAGCACCTCGGGCACGGGTTTCCTGAAGCCGATGGCGAAGCCGCAGGCGCTCGGGCCGTGCGCACGGGCGAAGTCGGCCGCAAACGAGTCAGGTTCCTCGTTGACCAGGAAATTCACTCCACCCTGCCGATACAGCGTGATGGCGCGCGACTTGTGGCGCATCGTTGCCGTGAAGCCCATGCGGCGCAGGTAGTCGTGCATGAATTCGCCCTGCCCCGTCGGGGCGGCAAACTCGACGAACTCGAAGGCGTCGATGCCCATCGGATTGTCGAACGTGGTGACCTGCATGCCAGGATCCGGTTGCGCGTTCATGCCTTCCTCCAACGAATTGAGCGGCGACACGAACGGTCGCCTTGCTGACGGGTGCGGCCATGGACTGCCGCCCAGACAGCCTTTATAGTTTCATATGAAACCATTTGCAAGGAGCGACGCAGCAATGCCGCACCCTGTCGCAGCCGACCGTGCACCGCTGGCCCTGGAGAGCTTCCTGCCCTACCGGTTGTCGATCCTGACCAACACCATCAGTCAGCTGATCGCAGAGGATTACCAGCGTCCACACGATCTTTCCGTCACCGAGTGGCGGGTGATCGCGGTGCTGGCACGCCACGACGGCGAAGGCCTGTCGGCGACGGACGTGGCCCTGCGCACGGCCATGGACAAGGTCGCGGTCAGCCGGGCGCTGGCCAGGCTGGTGGCTGCAGGACGCGTGCGCCGTTCCACCCACGATGGCGACCGCCGGCGCTCGGTGCTGGACCTGACCGCCGCCGGCTGGGAGGTTCATGACGCGATCGCGCCGCTGGCCCGCCAGCGTGAACGCGAACTGCTGGCGCGGCTGGATGCCGAGGAGCGGCAGTGGCTGGACCGCATCCTCGCCAAGTTGCTCGAGGGCAGCGCTTCGTGATGGGGAATTCGGGATCGGGAGGCGCCCGCCTGCCACGCTTCCATGCCGTCCCGGAATCTCCGGGCGCGAAAACGGCCGGCGCCGCGCCTAACTCCTGATCCCTGATCCCTGATCCAGAACCCCGAATCCGGCTACTTGACCCCGTGCATCAGACGGTTGATGAGCGGGGCGATGACCAGCAGCAGCACGCCGGCGCTGATCAACACCCAGAAACCGAAGGTGTAGCCGCCCAGCGCCGACTGCACGGTCATGCCCTCCTCGCCGCTCACGTGGCTGGCGAACAGCCCGGCCAGGTTGTTGCCGATGGCGGTGGACAGGAACCAGCCGCCCATGCCGAAGCCGACCAGGCGCACCGGTGCGAGCTTGGTCACCATCGACAGGCCGATCGGCGACAGGCAGAGCTCGCCCACCGACTGGATCACATAGACCATGAACAGGGTCCAGAACGGAATCTTGCCGGCATCGGTGACCAGGCTGGACAGGGCGAACATCAGCAGCAGGAAGGCCAGGCCGTTGAACACGATACCGAGGCCGAACTTGCGCGGGATCGACGGATTGGCGCGGCCGAGCTTGACCCAGACCCAGGCGATCACCGGGGCAAGCGTGATGATCGCCAGCGAGTTGACCGACTGGAACCAGCCGACCGGGAAGATCCAGCCGCCGAAATCGCGGTTGACGATGTTCTGGGCGAGGAAGTTGAACGAACTGCCGGCCTGCTCGAAGAACATCCAGAACAGCACGTTGAAGGCGAAGATGATCAGCATCGCGAACGCCTTGTCGCGCGGTACCCGGCCCTCGCTGAAGCCCTCGCGCAGGATCAGCACGCACAGCGCGACGAACAGCGCCGCCAGCAGCCAGCCGAGATAGGTGGCATCGATGGCCAGCAGGAAATAGATGATCGGGATGGACACCAGCACGCCCAGGATCACGAAGATGAGGCGCTGCGGGCCCTCGGCGCCCGGCGGTGGCAGGCCCACGCCATGCAGTTGCCTGCGGCCGATCCAGAACCAGACCAGGCTGATCAGCATGCCGATGCCGGAGGCGGCGAACACGGCCTTGTAGGCCGGCATGTCGGGCGAGCCGCCGAAGAAGTGCTCGGCCAGCCAGCCGGTCAGGATCGGTGCGATCAGGGCGCCGGCGTTGATGCCCATGTAGAAGAGCGTGAAACCCGAATCGCGCCGCCCGTCGCCGGGCGCGTAGAGGTGCCCGACCATGGTCGAGATGTTCGGCTTGAACAGGCCATTGCCGGCGACGACGGTGGCCAGACCGATGGTGAGCATGTGCTCGCTCGGGATCATGATCAGGAACAGGCCCGTCGCCATCACCACCGCGCCGAGCAGGATGGAGCGCTGGTAGCCGAGCACGCGGTCGGCCACGTAGCCGCCGAACAGCGCCGCCGCATAGACCAGGGCCAGATAGGCGCCGTAGAGCTTGCTGGCCGGCGCCTCGCCCACGCTGTCGCCGCCGTAGAAGCGCGCGACGATGTACAGCACCAGGGCCCAGCGCATGCCGTAGAAGGCGAAGCGCTCCCAGAACTCGGTCATGAAGAGCATCCAGAGCGGCCGCGGATGGCCGAGGAGCTCCGGGAAGTTCGCTTCTGGTGTGCCCTTGGCGGGCGGGTTGGCCGGTCCGCTCATGCGGTATCTCCCCCGGGAAGTGGTTGGAAAGAGGCACGCCGCCAGCGGCAACGCGATGCGACGGTGTAGCCGGTGTTCAGCGGTGAGTCAACAGGACACGCCGACGGGGCCGGGACCTCCGCGCTCGCAGGTCGCTTCCGGAACTCAGCTGCGCAGGATCGTGCGCACTTCCAGCAGTTCGGGGAAGAACGTGAGGTCCAGCGCCTTGCGCAGGAAGCCCACGCCGCTCGAACCGCCCGTTCCGCGGCGGTAGCCGATGATGCGCTCGACCGCCTTCATGTGGCGGAAACGCCAGAGCTGGAAGTTTTCCTCCACGTCCACCAGCATCTCGCACAGGTGGTACTCGGGCCAGAAGGATTCGGGCGCCTCGTAGATGCGCTGGTACACCGGCAGCAGGCGCTCGTCGCGCTGCCAACCCTGGCGCACGTCGCGTTCGAGGATGTCGGCTGGAATGGCGTGACCGCGACGTGCCAGCCAGGCGAGGACACCGTCATACAGGCTGGGCGCTTCCAGCACGGCGCGCAGGCGCGCCTGCACCGGCGGATCGTGGGCGAACACCTCCAGCATGTCGGCATTCTTGTTGCCGAGCAGGAACTCCACCGTGCGGTACTGCGCCGACTGGAAGCCCGAGGACGGCCCGAGCCGGTCGCGGAAGGCGAGGTACTCGTGCGGGGTCATGGTTTCCAGCACCGCCCACTCGTTGAACAGCTGGTCCTGGATGCGCTTGACGCGGGTGAGCATCTTCAGCGCCGGATCCACGCGATCCTCGGCGAGGCTGGCCATGGCGCCACGCAATTCGTGGATGGCGAGCTTCAGCCACAACTCCGCCACGTGGTGCTGGACGATGAACAGCATCTCGTCGTGGTAGGAGGGATCGCTCAGCAAGACCTGCGCGGACAGCAGGGTATCCAGGCGCAGGTAGCTGGCGTAGGTCATGCGGCCATCCAGATCACGCTGGATGCCGGCTTCGAGTTCGCGCTGGTTCTGCATGAGGAGTGTGGCCTGCCCGGGGATCGGCCTGATGGTACGGCAAGCCTGCCACCACGGGCACGACGCGCTGCGCAAGCCGGCCGCGGCGACCGTTCGCCACGGCGGCAGCAAGACGAACATGGCCATTGCATGGGATAATCAGCCGGTTCCCGCGTGCGTTCTGCTACCCGTCGTGGTTCGCGCGCGCCCGCCTGACCGCCATTCCGGAGGAAGACGTGGCCATCGCAGCCAAGTTCGAAATCGAATACCTGCAGTACCTGGATGCCGAAGGCAAGCCGGTGCGCAAGGACCTGCCCGAGTTCACCCGCGACCTCGACTACATGGTCGAGCTCTACAAGCTGATGTTTTCCACGCGCATCTTCGACGCCAAGTCGATCGCCCTGCAGCGTACCGGCAAGCTCGGCACCTATGCGTCGTGCCTCGGCCACGAAGCCGCCCACGTCGGCATCGGCAGTGCCATGCGCAAGGAAGACGTGTTCGCACCGAGCTATCGCGAATACGGCGCCCAGCTCTACCGCGGCGTGCGCCCGCGCGATGTGTACATGTACTGGGGTGGCGACGAGCGTGGCAACGACTACGTCAATGAGCCGGCGCGCCACGACTTCGCCTGGGCGGTGCCGATCGCCACGCAGTGCCTGCATGCGGCCGGCGCGGCGCTGGCCTTCAAGATCCGCGGCGAGAAGCGCGTGGCGGTGTGTACCATCGGCGACGGCGGCTCGTCCAAGGGCGACTTCATGGGCGCGATCAACATGGCCGGCGCGCGCAACCTGCCGCTGGTGGCGGCCATCGTCAACAACCAGTGGGCGATCTCGGTGCCGCGCAAGTACCAGACCGGCGCCAAGACGCTGGCCCAGAAGGGCCTCGCTGCAGGCCTCTACTGCATCCAGGTGGATGGCAACGACATCATCGCGGTGAAGAAGGCGATGGGCGATGCCATCGAGCGTGCGCGCAATGGCGAGGGTGGCAGCGTGGTCGAGCTGGTCACCTATCGCCTCGGCGACCACACCACCGCGGACGATGCGCGCCGTTACCGCGGCAAGGACGAAGTCGAGGACGCCTGGACCAAGGATCCGATGAAGCGCTTCCGCGCCTGGCTGGAATCGCAAGAGGTATGGAACCAGGAGAAGGAAGACGCCTGGCACCACGAGTGCGACGAGTGGATGGACAACGAGGTCAACACGTACCTGGAGACCGGGGCCCAGCCGATCGAGGCGATGTTCGACTACACCTGGGCCGAGGTCCCGACGGATCTCGAGAAGCAGCGCGAGTACGCGCTGTCGCTGGAAAAGGGAGCGCACTGACATGGCAGCGATCACCCTCATTGAAGCGGTGACCCAGGCACTGGCCTGGGAGATGGCGCACGATGATTCGGTCGTGGTGCTGGGCGAGGACGTCGGCATCAACGGCGGGGTGTTTCGCGCCACCCAGGGCCTGTGCGAGAAGTTCGGCGAGCTGCGCGTGCTGGACACCCCGCTGGACGAGCTCACCATCGCCGGCGTCACCGTCGGTCTGGCGGCGCAGGGCATGAAGCCGATCGCCGAGGCGCAGTTCGAGGGCTTCATCTACCCGATGATGGAGCACATCGTCTGCCACGCCGCGCGCATGCGCAATCGCACCCGTGGCCGCCTCACCTGCCCGGCGGTGTTCCGCGCGCCCTGGGGCGGCGGCATCCATGCGCCCGAGCACCACTCGGAAGCCAACGAGCACCTGTTCACCAACGTGCCGGGCCTGCGCGTGGTGCTGCCCTCGTCCCCGGCGCGCGCCTACGGCCTGCTGCTGGCGGCGATCCGCGATCCGGACCCGGTCATCTTCTTCGAGCCCAAGCGCATCTATCGCCAGTACAAGGAAGAGGTGCCCGACGACGGCGAGGCGCTGCCGCTGGACGTGTGCTACGTGCTGCGCGACGGCACCGACGTCACGCTCGTCACCTGGGGCGCGCAGGTCAAGGAATGCCTGGAAGCGGCCGACCAGCTGGCGCAGGACGGCGTCAGCGCGGAGGTGATCGACGTCGCCACGCTGACCCCGCTCGACTTCGACACCATCGCCGAGTCGGTTTCAAAGACCGGCCGCTGCGTGATCGTCCACGAGGCGCCGAAGACCGCCGGGTTCGGCGCCGAGATCGCCGCGCGCATCGCCGAGGAGTGCCTCTACAGCCTGCTCGCCCCGGTCGAGCGCGTCACCGGCTATGACATCCACACGCCGCTCTACCGCCTGGAGGGCAAGCAACTGCCGAGCACGGCCCGCGTGGTCGCGGCCGTGCAGCGGGCGATGGCGGCGGGCTGAGCGTGACGGGTTTCGGGATCGGGGATGGGTGACAAGCCCGGACCGATGACCCGAACCCGCACCGCCAGGAGCTGGCGCCCGCACCCAGCAGGCTGAAGAACGCATTTCCCAATCTCCAATCCCCAATTCCGGATCCGCCATGGCTGAAAACAGAACGTTCCACCTCCCCGACCTCGGCGAAGGCCTGCCCGACGCGACCATCGTCGAGTGGCTGGTCAAGGAAGGCGACAGCGTGAAGCTGGACGCGCCGCTGGTATCCATGGAAACGGCCAAGGCGGTGGTGGAGGTGCCTTCACCCTTCACCGGGAAATTGCTGAAGCAGCATGGCGCCGCGGGTGACGTCATCAACACGGGCGCGGCGCTGGCCGACTTCGAACTCGACCCGAAGGGCAAGCAGCGCGCCGACAATGCCGCCGCGCACGGGCATGCCCCGCCACCACCGCCAGCGCCCACGCCTGCGACTGCTCCCGCATCCCAGGCGGCAGCCACGGCCGACCGCGAGGACGAAGGCACCGTGGTTGGCGCCATGGTCAGCGGCAATACCGTGCACGTCGAGCAGGCCGCCAGTGTCGGCGGCGTCAAGGCCGTGCCGGCCGTACGCGCCATGGCGAGGAAGCTGAAGGTCGATCTCGCCCGCGTCACCGCCAGCGGTGCCGGCGGGGTGGTCACCATGCAGGACGTCAAGGATGCCGCCAACGCCGGAACCGCGCAGCTCGGTGCTGCCCCCCCACCGCAGGCCGCAGCGCCCGCTGCCCAGTCTGCGCCGGCACAGCCGCCCCAGCGCAGCACCGTATCCGCCGCCGGCAAGCCCATGCGCACCACGCCGCCGACGGTCGCCGCCACCGGCCAGCCCGAGCAGCTCAAGGGCGTGCGTCGCAACATGGCCCGCGTCATGGCCGATGCGAACGCGCGCGTGGTGCAGACGACCATCGTCGATGATGCGGACCTGCATGCCTGGATCGGCAAGCAGGACATCACCGGCCGGCTGGTCCGCGCCATCGTCGCCGCCTGCCGCGCCGAGCCCTCGCTCAACGCCTGGTTCGACGACCAGAACCTCACCCTCACGCGCCACCCGCACGTGGACCTGGGCATCGCCGTGGACACGCCGGACGGTCTGTTCGTGCCGGCCCTGCGCAACGCGCACCTGCTCGATGGCCGTGGGCTGCGCGAAGGCATCAACCGCCTGCGCGCGCAGGTCGAGGACCGCTCGATCCCGGCCAGCGAACTGGCCGGCTACACCATCAGCCTGTCCAACTTCGGCGTGTTCGCCGGGCGCTACGGCACGGTGGTGGTGGTGCCGCCCTGCGTGGCGATCATCGGCGCCGGCAAGCTCAGCCACGATGTCGTGGCCGTCATGGGCGGAATCGAGGTACACCGGCGCCTGCCGATCAGCCTCACCTTCGACCACCGCGCCATCACCGGCGGCGAGGCGGCCAGGTTCCTGAGGACCCTGCTGGACGACCTGGCGCTGCCGAACTGAGCGGTCATCCGCAGCCTGGCCACGGGGCGCCTACGCGCCCCGTGAAGGCCGCGTTGGCGACCAGCGCGGCCGGCCACGGCGCCTGGCCCGTCAAGGCACCAGCAGCTTGCCCGGATTGAGGATGCCGCCTGGATCGAGCGCCGCCTTGAGCCGGCGCATGAGGGCGATGGCCACCGGGTCCTGGTAGCGCGGCAGCAGGTCGCGCTTCAGCTGGCCAATGCCGTGCTCGGCACTGATCGAGCCGCCGGCCGCGTGTACGCGGTCGTAGATCAGTGTCGCCACCGCTTCCTGCTCCGCCAGCAGGGCCGCTTCGCTCCAGCCTTCGCCGACCGCCACGTTGTAGTGCAGGTTGCCGTCGCCCAGATGACCGAACACCACCTGTCGGGTTCCCGGAAACCTGGCCGCGAGCGCGGCACCGGTATCGCGCACGAACGCCGCCATCCGCGAAACCTGCAGCGAGATGTCGTGCTTGAGGCTCCGGCCAGCGGCCTTCTCGGCCAGCGGGATGGATTCACGCAGACGCCACAGTGCCTGGCTCTGCGCCAGTGATCCGGCGATCACGGCATCGCGCACGCAGCCAGCCTCGATCGCCGCGCCGATGACCGCCTCGCAGCGCGCGCGCGCATGCGCCTGCGATTCGCTGTCGGACACCTCCAGCAACACGAACCACGGTCGCGCTGCCGAGTCGCCCGCAAACGGCAGGCGCTGCTCGGGAAAGCTGCGCTCCACGGCGGCCAGGCAATCGCCGGCCATCAGCTCAAAGCCGGTCAGCGCGGAACCGAAGCCGGCGCGCGCGCGGCCCAGCAGGGCGACCGCCGCTTCGATCGAGTCCAGTGCCAACAGGGCGGTGACCCGCGCTGCGGGCAATGGAAACAGCTTCAGGGTCGCCGCCGTGATGATGCCGAGCGTGCCCTCGCTGCCGATGAACAGGTCGCGCAGGTCATAACCGGTGTTGTCCTTGCGCAGTGCGCGCAGGCCATGCCAGACCTCGCCCGTGGCGGTGACCACTTCCAGCCCCAGGGTCAGTTCGCGCACGTTGCCATAGCGCAGCACCTGGGTGCCGCCGGCGTTGGTGGCAAGGTTGCCGCCAATGGTGCAGCTGCCTTCGGAAGCCAGGCTGAGCGGGAACAGGCGCCCGGCATCATGTGCCGCCGCCTGCACCGCCTGCAGCACGCAGCCGGCCTCCACTTCGATGGTGTCGTTTTCGATGTCGATCGAACGGATGCGGCGCATGCGCGTCAGCGACAGGATCAACTGCTGCCCCGAGTCATCGGGGGTCGCGCCCCCGTTGAGGCCGGTGTTGCCGCCCTGCGCCACGACGCCGATGCCGCGCTCGGCGCACTCGCGCACCACGGCGGCCACTTCGCCGGTGGACGCCGGTCGCACCACGGCCAGCGGCCGGCCACGGTAGCGTTCGCGCCAGTCGATGGCCCAGGTCGCGGTGTCGGCGCCGGTCAGCACCTGGGCCTCGCCAACGATCGCGCGCAGTGCGTCGAGGGGATTCATCACGTAAGTCATGATACGCGCGACAGGCCGGGCCACCGATTGTATGCAGCGTCGGCACGCCGCGGCGAGCGCAGCCACCGGCAAGGTCCCGCCACCCGACGCGCCGCGCGTGGCGCGCCGGGTCCGCGGACCCGCCCGGACGATTTCATCCGCGCGTGGTCATGCCGCCGATGTCAGTCGAAACCGTTGGCAAAGACCGCGTCCGGCGTCTCGACGACGAACGCCACCGGGATCACGAGCAGGGGCGTGTCGTTGTCGTTGCTGCGCACGCACACGTGCGTGCCGTAGGTACCGGGCAGCAGTCCGCCGGCATCAAGGCTGACCGTCACTTCGTCCGCGGCGGCGCCGGCGGCCACCTGGCCTTCGCGCGGATCCATCGACAGCCAGCGCACCGGCGCCGGCGTGGTGCAGGCCGCGCCACTGGCGGTATGCACGTTCCAGTCCAGCAGGGCGGTGCCGAGGTTGCCGATCGACAGCACGGCACTGGTCGTCTCGCCAGCCTCGACGGTGGCCTCGATCGTCATCGGATCCACGCTCACCAGCGGGCCGCCGATGGCCACCGGCACGCTCACGCCGTAGGTGCACCCGGTGTTGCCGCCGGTGTTGCCGGAATTGTAGGCCACGCCAATGGCGTCGATCTGGGCCTGGCTGTAGCCCAGGGCCGCTGCGGCATTGATGACCGCCTGCGCGGCAGCCTTCTGGTTGCTGCTCGCCGTCGTCATGGCCAGGCCTTCGAGGAAGGCCTTGTCCATCGCCAGGCCACCGATGGCCTCGCGCGCCTCGCGGTTGCACGAGGCCCAGTACTGGCCAGCGGTGTGGATCGCGCTGGGCAGGTTCTGGTAGGTGCGCTGCATCTGGTAGTTGGTGATGCGACCCGGCCATATCGGGTTGTGGCCGTCCCAGCTGAACACCCAGTAATAAGGTTCCTGGCTCGGCGTCCACTGGTTCGGGAAGTCATGGCTGTAGGCCATCGCCAGGTAATCCCCGGTGCCCTCGGAGAGGCCTTGCTGCTGCGACAGGCCGCCAGCGGTCACCCAGTTGTGGATGGCATGCCCAAGCTCGTGGACCAGGACGTCGGCATCTTCGGCATCGTCCACGCCGCCCTGCCCAAACACCAGTTCGTCGGTGGCACTGCTGTAGTGGGAATTGTCGGCTCCATTTTCGCCGTGCGCGTCGTAACGCACGCCCCCGGAATAGCGGCGCGGCATGGCGGTCACGCCGAGCGTCTCGTTGACGTAGCGCATGAAGGCGTCCAGGTGGTAATAACCGTTGACCGCCTCGAAATGGAGCTGCGAGCGGGTGTAGTCGAAGTCACTGGACGCCTGCACCGGACAGTCGCCGTCATTGGGTGCGGACCACTCCCAGCACACCGCATAGGGACCGGCCAGGCTGTAGTTGCCGCCGCTGAAGGTGATGTCCCGCAGCGTCACCGGCACGCGCGCAGCGGTGAGCTGCGGCGTGTCGGCATCGCCGCCATCGACATAGCCCGGCTGGCCGTAGGTGCTGCCCGTGGATGACAGCGGATCGGGATGGAACACCATGGCCGTGCCATCGGCGTAGCTGTTGGTATCCTCGGCGCGCAACACTTCGCCGCTGTGCGCATCGACCAGCACTTCCCAGGTACCGCGCAGGCCATCGGTGGCGATGATCACCACATGCCAGACCAGGTGCGTCCCGTCGCTGGCCTGGTAGATCTTCTTCTCGCTCGTCTCATGCCGGGTGGCCGCGGTGCCGAGGTAGCGCCTGGCCAGCGTGCGCGCCTGCGCCTCGCCGACGCGTGCCGTGGTGTCCACCGCGACCAGGCCACGGAGCGTGGCATTGGCCACGAACAGCACCTTGCCATCCGGCGCGACGCTGACGGCGAGATCGCTGCCGAACACCGGCAGGCCCTGCTGCAGCTGGCGCAGGCGCACGACCGAAAAGGCCTTGCCGGCACGCACCGAGGCGAGCGCGAGATCCGCCAGGTCGGTGCCCGCCAGGCCCAGTTGTGCCTGGCGCGCGGCGACGAACTCGCGTGCCATCTGTTCGGCACCCGCGCGCCGCGCGCGGTAGGCCGGCGCGTACAGCTCGATGGCGGCGCCATCGGCAGCGTAGCGGCCATCACTGCGCTCCGTGCCGACATCGGCCGCAGGCACGCCGAGGGTCAGGGCGCCAGCCTGCCCGCCAGGCACGGCGGCGTTCACCGTTGCTGCCAGGGCAATGGCCAGCAACGCGCAAAACGGCCGCGACCCGTTTGAGGTGATCGACATGAATTTGAATTTCCAGGTTGTGAGCAGATGACGACCAGCGATCTGGACAGCCGGTCGGGGTCGGCACACGCGGCGCCGACGCCCGCGATTGTAGCTGCAAGGGCGTCGGGAAAGCGTGCGCATCGCCATGCAATCCGCCCCCGGCACGTGTATCATGCGCGCCCTCAATCCATCCATTCATCCGTATTGAGGGATATAGCCCGCGATGAGCAGCTACCTCTTCACCTCCGAGTCGGTTTCCGAAGGCCATCCGGACAAGATCGCCGACCAGATCTCCGATGCCGTGCTCGATGCCATCCTGAGCCAGGACAAGCGCGCCCGCGTGGCCTGCGAGACGATGGTCAAGACCGGCGTGGCGATCGTCGCGGGCGAGATCACCACCAGCGCCTGGATCGACCTCGAAGCCCTCACGCGCAAGGTCATCCTCGACATCGGCTACAACAGCTCGGACGTCGGCTTCGACGGTGCGACCTGCGGCGTGCTGAACCTGATCGGCAAGCAGTCGCCGGATATCAACCAGGGCGTGGACCGCAAGCATCCGGAAGACCAGGGCGCGGGTGACCAGGGCCTGATGTTCGGCTACGCCACCAACGAAACCGACAGCGGCATGCCGGCGGCGATCCATCTTTCCCATCGCCTGGTCGAGCAGCAGTCCAGGGTGCGCAAGCGCCGCAACGCGCCCGTGTCCTGGCTGCGCCCGGACGCCAAGAGCCAGGTCACGCTGCGCTACGAGGACGGCGTGGCCACCGCCATCGACGCGGTGGTGCTGTCCACCCAGCATGACCCGGGCGTGAAGCAGAAGGACCTGGTCGAAGCCGTGCGCGAGGAGATCCTCAAACCCGTCCTGCCGGCCAAGTGGCTGCACAAGGGCACCAGGTACCACATCAATCCGACCGGCAAGTTCGTGATCGGCGGTCCGGTGGGCGACTGCGGATTGACCGGGCGCAAGATCATCGTCGATACCTATGGCGGCTGGGCCCGTCATGGGGGCGGTGCGTTCTCCGGCAAGGACCCCTCCAAGGTCGATCGCTCGGCCGCCTATGCGGCGCGCTATGTCGCCAGGAACATCGTCGCCGCCGGCATTGCCGACCGCTGCGAGGTGCAGGTGAGCTACGCGATCGGCGTGGCCCAGCCGACGTCGATCTCGGTCACCACCTTCGGCACCGGGCGGATCGCGGACGAGAAGATCGAGAAGCTGATCCGCGCCCACTTCGACCTGCGCCCCTACGGCATCCTGCAGATGCTGGACCTGGTGCATCCGATGTACCAGGCCACGGCGAGCTACGGACATTTCGGCCGCAAGCCGCGCGAGGTGAAGCTGGCCAACGGCGAATCCTTCACCGCCTTCTCCTGGGAAAGGACCGACAAGGCCGCGGAGCTGCGCAAGGCCGCGAAGCTGAAGTAGCACCAGCCGACGCGAACCATCTGTGCGTATATGAGCGGGCCGCCCTGTGCGGCCCGTTCTCCATGCAGCGCGCTGCCTCGTCTCCGGGCCGCCCGGCGTCGAGCTGTCGCCGGCATCTCCCGCCGGTCCGATCTGCAAGAGCGGGACTGTGCTGCGCTCAACCTCCAGATACCGACCCGGCCGCGCCAGCAAGCTCTCATGTCGCCCACGTTCTTGCGGTGCGCCCCAACGCGATCAATGATTCACGCGGTCAACTGTCGACCTCGCCCATGCCAAGCCAAGTCCTCCGGGCGCGGCCGCCGATTGGGGTTTCGCGGCCGGTTGCACGCCCGAGGCGGGCCCGGCAACCGCCGCACACCCGGACCCGGGACCTGGTCCCCTCATTCCGCGAACGGAAACGTATCCGGAACCTCCGTGGATGGCCGCTGCCCGGCGCCGGGCAGCGGCGACACCGCGCGGGTCTGGTCGAACCAGGTCCAGGCATCGAACTGGCGGGACAGCGCCACTTCCGAATAATGGCTCTGCAGTTCGGTGTCGGGCCGGTAGATGACACCGATGAAGCGTTCCAGCAGCGGCGCGTGCAAGGCCTGGTGCAACGCCGGGTTCTTCTCCTTGCGCAGGTCCATCAGGCTGCGTGCCGGTGCGTTGTCATGGCACAGCCGCTCGATGCTGTCCCGGTGCGACGGACGGACGCGCATCAGCTGCATTTCGCCGCCCCAGTCGTGCGCGGCCGCCACCGTGCCTGTGTGGGTGCCGAACCCCAGCAGCCGCACCGCATCGCCGAACTCCTCTCGGCACAGTTGGCCGAGATTGTGATCCTCGCGGATCCTGCCCATGTCGGTGTGCCGCGCATCGCCGATGTGCGAGTTGTGCGCCCACACGATGGCCTTGGCGCGCTCGCCGTGCGCATCCAGCAGGTGCCGCAGGGTTTCGAACATGTGCGTGTCGCGCAGGTTCCAGCTCTTGGCGCCGCCGTAATACAGCGTCCGGTAATAACGTTCGGCAGACGCGACCAGCCGCGCGCTTTGTGCGGCATCCAGGAATCGTTCGCCGTTTTCATGGGCGTATTCGAGTTCGCGACCCAGCAGGTCGCGGCATTGGCGCACCGCGGCCTGTTCGCAACTGCGATAGCCATCCGAGAGTACCGCACGGCCATAGGTGGCCGGGTCGTGCTGCCAAGGCGTCAGGCACCCATAGCGCTCGCGCGCAATGCGGGCGGCTTCGGGGTCGACATCATCGAGATAGCCAAGCACGGTCTCGATCGATGCGCCCATGTTGTAAAGATCGAGCCCATAGATGCCCGCCTGCTGTTGCGGCTCGCGACCCTGGTTGTAGCCGCGCAACCAGACAACCAGTTGCGCGAACTCCCGGTTGCGCCACATCCAGCCCGGAAAACGCTGGAATGCGGATGCGGCATCGCCGCGTGCCGGCAAATCGCGGACATGGCGATTGAGGTGCGCCGCATCGGGCCAGTCGGCCTCCAGCGCCAGCACGCGGAAACCATGCCGCTCGATCAGGCGTCGGGTGATCATCGCCCGTGCCCGGTAGAACTCCGAGGTTCCGTGGCTGCACTCGCCGAGCATCACGATGCGGGCGTCGGCAAAGCGTTCGTAGGCATCGGCGAATGCCGGATCGTCGATCTGCGGCAACGGTTCGGCCGCCGTGCGGATGAGACGTGCCAGCGGGGCTTTCCCACCGTCCGCCGCGCGCTTGTCGCGCGCCGTGCGCCGGTCCTCGCCCCAGCCCTCGGCGCCGACCAGCGGCACGAAGCGCACGCCGCCGAGGTCTTCTTCCTCGTACTGCGTCTTGCCGCGGCGGGTGATGCGGCGCAGGCGCTGGCCGCGCGTCTGGCTGCCGACCGGAACAACGAGTCGGCCGCCAACCGCCAGTTGCTCGCGCAATGCTTCGGGTACCTTCGGCGCCCCGGCGGCGACCAGGATGGCGTCGAAGGGCGCGGCCTCGGGCAACCCGCGGCTGCCATCGCCGACCGCGAGGCTGATGTTGGAATAACCGAGCGCGTCGAAGCGCTGCCGCGCGGCCTCGGCCAGCACGGCATGCCGCTCGATGGCGTGCACGTGGCCGGCGATGCGGCTCATGACCGCCGCCGCGTAGCCTGAACCGGCACCCACTTCCAGCACCCGGTCGCCGGGTTGGATGCGGGCGGCCTCGATCATCAACGCGACGATGTAGGGTTGCGAGATGGTCTGCTGCTCGCCGATCGGCAGGGGGTTGTCCTCGTAGGCGAACTCCTGCATCTCGCGACCCACGAACCGCTCGCGCGGCACCTCGCGCATCGCTTCGAGGATCAGCGGATCGCGGATGCCGCGCCCGGCGATCTGCGTATCGACCATGTGCTGGCGCTGGGTGGGCCGCTCGGCCAAGGGACTCTCCGTCTGCGATGCCGCCCTGGCCGTCGCGTTGCCAGGCAGCGCAGCCATGGTACAGCCCGACAAGGCAACCTGGTCTGCGCCGCAAGGGCGCGTTGTCATCCGCGTGTGCAACTGCACGCGTGCGCGTCCGCTTGGCTGGCCGATCGGCGAGCAACGGTCCGAGGTGCGCAAGCGCCGCAACACGCCCGTGGCCTGGCTGCGGCGGGACGCCACGAGCCAGGCCACGCTGCGCCACGAGGACGGCGCGGCCCAGCCGACGCCGATCCCGGTCACCACCTTCGGCAGCGGACGGATCGAGGGCGAGCAGATCGAAAGGCTGATCCGCGCCCACTTCGACCTGCGTCCCTACGGCATCCTGCAGATGCTGGACCTGGTGCATCCCATGGACCAGGCCACGGCGCGCTACGGGCATTTCGGCCGCAAGCCGCGCACGGTGAAGCTGGCCAGCGGCGGATCCTTCACCGCCGTCTGCTGGGAAGGCACCGAGAAGGCCGCGGAGCTGCGCAAGGCCGCGAAGCCGAAGTCGCACAAGCCGGCGCGAGCCACCCGTGCGCACGTGGACGGGCCGTCCCGTGCGGCCCGCCTTACATGCGCCGCACACCCCTCGACCAGGCCTGACCGGCAACGGCAACGCGCCGGCGCCTGGCCAGCGTCACCCGGTATTCTGCAGCCCCTGCGCGACGCCGTTGACGCAGGCGACCAGCGCCTGCAGCAGCTCATCGTCGCGGCGCTCGCCGGCGCGCCAGCGACCGAGCAGGTCCACCTGCAGGAGACTCATCGGGTCGACATAGGGATTGCGCAACTGGATCGAGGCGGCCAGGCGCGGATTGCCGGCGAGCAGGCCGTCGCTGCCAGCGAGGCGCAGCAGCCAGTCGCAGGTGCGTGCGAACTCGGCGCGCAGGTCGGGGAAGAACGCATCATGCAGGGGACCGGCGAGCCGGGAATGGGCCTCGGCAATGTCGAGGTCGCACTTGGCCAGCACCATCTCCACGTCGGCGACGACGTTGGCGAGGAACGGCCAGTCGCGCGCCATTTCCGCCAGGGCGGCCGCGCCGAATTCGCGTGCGCCCTGTTCCAGCGCGCTGCCCAGGCCGTACCAGCCGGGGAAGATCGAACGGCATTGGGTCCAGGCAAATACCCAGGGAATGGCCCGCAGGTCCTCCACGCCCTGCATGCCGCGCCGGCTGGCGGGCCTGGAACTCAAGGTCATGCGCTCGATCACGTCGATGGGTGTCGCACTGCGGAAATACTCGACGAATCCGGCGCGCTCGACGAACTGACGGTAGGTGCGGCGACTCGCGGCGGCAAGCGCATCCATGCGCGCCTTCCATTCGCGCTCACGCGGCTCGGCGCGTCGCGGACGCAGCGAGGCACGCAGCACGGCGCCGACGGTCTGCTCCAGGTTGCGCAGGGCCAGCGCGCGGATGCCGTATTTGCGATGGATGACCTCGCCCTGCTCGGTGACGCGCAGCACGCCCGCCACCGCACCGCGCGGCGAGGACATCAGGGCCGGCATCATGCGTGCGCCACCGCGGCTGGCCGAACCGCCGCGGCCGTGGAAGAAGGCCAGCCGGATGTCCTGTGCACGCGCCACCTCGAGCAGTTCCGCCTGGGCGCGCTGCAGGCTCCAGCGCGAAGCCAGGGTGCCGCCGTCCTTGCCGCTGTCCGAATAGCCGAGCATCACCCACTGCCGCAGCCCGCGGCTTTCGAGATGCTGGCGGTACACCGGATCGGCGAGCAGGGCAGCCAGCGTCGCCGGCGCGTGCAACAGGTCTTCGATCGTCTCGAACAGGGGCGCGATGTCGAGTGGCACGCCGCCTGCTTCTTCGACCAGTCCCCCGCGGCGTGCCAGCGCCAGTACGGCCAGGAGATCCGCCGGCGTGCGCGCCATCGAGATCACGTACAGGCCGGCGGCCTCGCGGCCATGGCTGTCGCGTGCGGAACGCAGGCGCTCGAACACGGCCTGCAGGGCGACGGCGCCTTCGTCATCGCTGGCCGGAAACACCTTCTCGCCGGCCGCATGGGGGCGCAGTACCTGCGCACGCTCCTCGGTTTCGCGTTCCGGCCAGCTTGCGTCGCCGAGCAGGGCGGCCAGCACGTCGTCGTGCACGCGCGCGTCCTGGCGCACGTCGAGCCGCGCGAGGTGGAAGCCGAAGGTGCGGATGCGCCAGATCAGGCGTTGGACCGGGTACGCGCCGGCGTGCGTGCCGCCATGGGCCGCCAGGCTTGCCGCAATGCATTGCATGTCATCCAGCAGCTCGTCCGCGTCGGCGTAGCGCCGCAGCGCGCCGGCCTGCGTGGCGGCGAGCCGCGCAGCGATGAAGCGCAACAGGCAGCGGTAGGGCATATCCGCATGCCGCGGACGGATGCGCCTGGCAACCTCGGGAAAGCGCGCACGGTAGTCGGCGAGGCGCGCCATGACCTGCGCCGACACCGATACACGATCGGTCGTCTGGCTGAGCAGCCGCGCCAGCGCCCGCACGTCGCCGCGGTAGCGATCGAGGACCAGTGCGCGCTGCGCGTCGAGGCATTCGGCGATGGTGTCGGCACCCACGTTCGGATTGCCGTCCATGTCGCCCCCGACCCAGGTGGCGAAGTGCAGCAGCCGGGGCAGCGCCGGCTGCACCCCATACACCTCGCGCAGCGCCTCGCCCAGCGCTTCGTACAGCGACGGCGCGATGCGGTAGAGCGGATTGGCGAGATAGAAATCGACGTGTTCGCGCTCGTCCTGCACGGTCGGGCGAACCGGCGAAGCTTCGGCCGTCTGCCAGCTCGCCGACAGGGCCATGTAGATCCGTGCATCATCCGCGCGCCGCTCGCCGGGCGTGCGCGCGGGGTCGAAGCCGTCCACCAGCGAGCTGACGATGGCCTGCTCCTTCTCCAGCAGCGAACGGCGCACCGCCTCGGTCGGGTGCGCGGTGAAGACCGGCTGCACCCACAGCCGCTGCAGCCAGGCCAGCAGTTCATCCACGCCGACCCCCTCCGCCTCGAGGCGCGCAAGGACATCCAGCAGCGATTCGGGTTGCGGCGCACCGCCCGCGCGTTGGTAATCACGCCGGCGGCGGATGCGATGCACGCGTTCGGCCACATTGACGGCCTGGAAATAGGTCGCGAAGGCGCGCGCCAGCATTTCCGCGTGGGCGGCATCGAGCCCTGCAAGGGACGCACCGAGCGCGTCCAGCGGCGCGCCCTCCTGACGTCGCCGGATGGCCGCCACGCGCACGGCTTCGACGCGCTGGAAGAAGCCATCGCCACATTGCTCCGCCAGCATTGCGCCGACCATGCTGCCGAGTCGCCCGACATCGGCGCGCAGGGCGTCGTCGGGCGGCAGGAAACCGGCCTCACCCGTGGCTTTTCGGCTATTGGACATGGCAGGACTCCGGCAGTCTGGTCCAGATGATGAGGTGGCCAACGCGCAGCCGACTGCCCGCTACCTTGCACCCGCAGGCCCTTGCGTGCAAAGCCCGGGTTGCCAACGGCGCCAGCTGCTGCGGCGCGCAGCGTCTGGCGACACCAGGGCCAGCAATCACGGCGTGCACCGATGCCCGGGAGTCGGGCGCCGCAAGCCAACTCCGCTTCCCTTGCCAGTTTCCCGAATCGCGAAATTCATCAATGCGAGTGGAGGATTTTCTTGATATCCTGCGCCGGTCGCCGGGGCGAAACGCAGCGCGACGAGTGGCATTCATCAATCATTTGAGGGGAACCATCGTATGGCAAGCGGCTGGAATGTCGTAATCACAGGCCTGGCAGGCCTGTTTCTCGCTGCATCGGTAAATGCGCAGCCGAGTTCGTCCCGCGGTGAAGGGCCAAGCGGTATCGACAATACCGTGACGATCATGACCATCCAGAACCAGTTCGGCGGGCTCGGGCCAGCCGGCTCTGGCGTCGTCCGGGTCGATGAGTCGGCTTTCGTCGCCGGCTCGGGACTGATCCAGTTCAGTGAGGTCCCGCTCGGAACGACCAATCCGTCCTACGCGCCGGGCGACTACGGTGGTGACGCGAGCAGCCCGAATGTCACGTTCGGAGGCTATTTCGATGGGCAGCGCATCGGCGTAGGTGCGGAATGTCCGCCGGGAGCGGCGCCGACCGGCTGTGTCGCCGGCAACGCGACCAACCCCCTTGCGCTCGATCCGGCATCGCCCGCCACGTTCACCGTCAATGACGGCGCCAACCCGACCTCGCCGGTACTGAGCGGCACGCCTACGTTCAACGGCCCGATCGCGATCCTGTTCGACACCGACCAGGCCGGCGTCGGCCTGGATGGCGGCTTCTTCGATGATGCTAACAGCACCGCCATCACCGCCTTTGCGCGCGACGGGTCGGTGATCGGCTCGGTGACCAATGCCGGCACGGGGATCGAATTCCTGGGGCTGGTCACCGCCGATGGCAGCAACCGTATTGCCGGGCTCCTGTTCAGCCTGGTCGGCGCGGAAAGTGCCGGGTTTGCCATCGACAACCTGCGTTTCGGTACCCAGGGTCAGGTTGGCCCAGGCCCAGGGCCAGGCCCAGGGCCGGCAGTGTACGTGCCAGTGCCGACGCTCGACTATGCAGGCCTCGGGGCATTGCTGTTGCTGGTGGCGGGAATGGGTGCCTGGTTCGCCATCCGGCGCTGACCCGGCGCGATCCTGAAACCCTGCGCGGCGGCAGGCCGGTGCCTGCCGTCGCGTTTTCTTTTGCAGGGCACGCACACTTCGTTATCGCTTCATCGCGAAGCAGCGATATAATCTACCCCTTCCCTGTCGAGGGGCGCTGCACGCTGGCCGCCGGATGGCGTCCGGACCCAGGCTCGGCAGGCGACCTGTTGTAACGGCGCCCGCACCACCCGACCCCGACGCCGCGGCGCGAGCATCGCGCCGGCATCGCCGTCCCGAACCCGAGCACGCCAATGAACGCGCAACCCAAGACCTTTTCGACCGCCGGCGACTACAAGATCGCCGATATCAGCCTCGCCGACTGGGGCCGCAAGGAAATCGACATCGCCGAGCACGAGATGCCCGGCCTGATGTCCATCCGCCGCAAGTACGCGCCCGGCAAGCCACTCGCCGGCGTGCGCGTGACCGGCTCGCTGCACATGACCATCCAGACCGCGGTGCTGATCGAGACCCTGAAGGATCTCGGCGCCGACGTGCGCTGGGCCTCGTGCAACATCTTCTCCACCCAGGACCACGCCGCTGCCGCCATTGCCGACACTGGCACGCCGGTGTTCGCCTGGAAGGGCGAAACGCTGGAGGAATACTGGGACTGCACGCTGGCCGCGCTGTCCTTTCCCGGCGGCCAGGGCCCGCAACTGGTCGTCGACGACGGCGGCGACGTCACCTTGCTCATCCACAAGGGCTACGAGCTGGAAAACGGCTCGGACTGGGTGGGCACACCGTCCGGCAATCACGAGGAACAGGTCATCAAGAACCTGCTCAAGCGCGTGCATGCCGAACGCCCGGGCTTCTGGCACGCCGTGGTCAGTGAATGGAAGGGCGTATCCGAAGAGACCACCACCGGCGTCCACCGACTCTATCAATTGGCCGAAGCCGGCAAGCTGCTGGTGCCGGCGATCAACGTCAACGATTCGGTGACGAAATCCAAGTTCGACAACCTCTACGGCTGCCGCGAATCGCTGGCCGATGGCCTCAAGCGCGCCATGGACGTGATGCTCGCCGGCAAGGTTGCCGTGGTGTGCGGCTATGGCGACGTCGGCAAGGGCTCGGCACATTCCCTGCGCGCCTACGGCGCGCGCGTGGTGGTGACGGAGATCGACCCCATCAATGCGCTGCAGGCGGCGATGGAAGGATTCGAAGTCAATACCGTCGAATCCACGCTCGGTCGTGGCGACATCTACGTCACCACCACCGGCAACAAGGACGTGCTGACGCTGGCCCACATGCAGGCCATGAAGGATCAGGCCATCGTCTGCAACATCGGCCACTTCGACAACGAAATCCAGGTCGATGCGCTGCACGCCAGCGGTGCCACGCACACCAACATCAAGCCACAGGTGGACAAGTTCACGTTCGCCAACGGCAACAGCATCTTCCTGCTCGCCGAAGGCCGCCTGGTGAACCTCGGCTGCGCCACCGGCCACCCAAGCTTCGTCATGAGCAATTCCTTCTCCAACCAGACCCTGGCGCAGATGGATCTGTGGGCGCACAAGGACAGTTACGAGGCAAAGGTCTACATCCTGCCCAAGAAGCTGGATGAGGAAGTCGCGCGTCTGCACCTGGAAAAGATCGGCGTGAAGCTCACCCGTCTCACCGCCGAGCAGGCCGCCTACCTGGGCGTACCGGTGGATGGCCCATACAAGCCGGAGCATTACCGCTACTGAGCCGCCACCACGAAGCTGGACACGAACGGGCGCCGCATGCGCCCGTTCGCATTCCGGCACCCGGCATCGGTTGCCGACCGGCACACCGCGACACGGCAAGGGCGCATGCGCGCGTGCCGCCTGGACAACGAGCGAAACAACAGGAGCGGAGTTTGCAATGAACCAGTCGCTTTCCAGCGTGGACCCGGACGGGCGCCTCGAATATTCCGTGGTCTTCAGCGACCGATCGCTCAACCACATGTCGAGGCTGTTCCAGGGCGTCATGCGCGATCTCTCAAGCACCCTGAAGGAGGTCTACAACGCCCATTCGCTGGCCATCGTGCCCGGCGGCGGCAGCTATGCCATGGAAGCGGTGGCGCGCCAGTTCGCCACCGGCGAGCGGTGCCTGGTCATCCGCAACGGCTGGTTCAGCTTTCGCTGGAGCCAGATCCTGGAAGCCGGTCGGCTCGCCGCCGCCACCACGGTGCTCAAGGCACACCCGGCCGGCAGTGGCGATCAGGCGCCGTTTGCACCACCCCCGATCGATGCGGTGGTGGACGCCATCGCACGTGACCGGCCCGCCGTGGTATTTGCGCCGCACGTGGAGACGGCCTCCGGCATCCTGCTTGGCCGGGACTACCTTGCGGCCGTCGCACGCGCGACGCACGCGGCAGGCGGCCTGTTCGTGCTGGACTGCATCGCCAGTGGCGCGCTATGGGTGGACATGCGCGACAGCGGCGTGGACGTGCTGCTCAGCGCACCGCAGAAGGGCTGGAGCTCCAGCGCCTGTGCCGGACTGGTGATGTTCTCCGAAGCCGCCGCGCAACGCCTGCCCCAGACCCGCGGCAGCAGTTTCGCGCTGGATCTCCAGGCCTGGCGGAACGTGATGGCAAGCTACGAGCAGGGCGGCCACAGCTACTACGCCACCTTGCCGACGGACGCCCTCAGGGTGTTGCGCGACAACGTGCTGGAAACGCGCGCGCTCGGTTGGCAGCACACCCGCGAACGTCAGCAGCGCCTTGGCGATGCGGTGCGCGAGCTGCTCGCGGCACGCGGTTACGCAAGTGTCGCCGCGCATGGCTGCGAAGCCCCGAGCGTGGTCGTCAGCTACACCGCCGATGAGGCCATGCACGATGGCAGCGCCTTCGCCGCACACAACGTACAGATTGCCGCCGGCGTGCCACTCGCCTGCGATGAGCCGCCCGGGTTCAAGAGCTTCCGTGTCGGCCTGTTCGGCCTGGACAAGCTCTGGGACGTGGACGGCACCCTCGCGCGCTTCGCCGCCGCACTGGATGCCGTCGAGGGACGAGGCCGGGCATAGTTTCACGACGCGGGTGCGACGACCAGCTTGGGTAGAACAACCAGCCAGCGATCGACCTTCGACGTCTCCCGGTATCCGGGCCGGTTCTGCGCCGCAGTCCACACCACCAGGCTGCCGACACTGGCCCGCAGCACCTTGCCGGGCGGGAGCCGGGTCGCCGCCGCCAGACGACCGACGACCACGCCGTCGGCGGCGCGCAGTTCACGCCGGCCAGCGTGATCCTCGAAACCCAGCGCGTCGCCGACGCGCAGGCGCGCCAGCGCCTGATGCACCGGGCTGGCGGCGGCGCAGCGGCCGGCGAAGCCAAGATCGACGTCACGCAATCCCAGCGACAGATGACGATGGGACAGGGCCGCCGGCAACGCGGTCGGCGTGACTGCGCTGGCACGCAGGATCGCCGCGCCTGCCAGTGCCGGGGTGAACGGGTTCGCACACCGCGCAGCCTGACACAGCAGCAGGGTTTCGCGCGCCCGGGTCATGCCCACGTAGTAGAGACGTCGCTCTTCGTCATCGCCTTCGCGCCACTCCCCGCCATCCAGCATGGCCACGTGGTTGAACTCGCTGCCCTTGGCACCGTGTACCGTGCTGATGACCAGACCCTCGCCGCCGGCGCGGCGCACGTCCTGCGCAAACTCGAACAGGGCTTCGACGGCAGTGCCCGCCGGAATGCGCTCGCTACCCCAGGTGGCGGCCAGTTCATCGATGTACTGGCGCAGCAGGCCTTCCCACGGGTTGTCCGACCTGCCGCCGCGAAAGTGCCGCTCGAACCAGCGTACGAGCGACGCGCCGGACAGGCTGCGACCGGGCCGCGCGCGCAGCAGGTCGAGCAGGGCCCAGGTTTCACGAGTCTGGGTCAGCCGCGGCTGGCCTCGCGCGGCCTCCAGTTCGCGCACCGGCACGCCTGCCAGTTCACACCAGGCGCGCACCGGCTCGAGGCTGGCATGCTTGCGCGCCAGCACGGCGAAGCCTGACCAGGAAATGCCCGGTGCCAAGGCACGGATGCGCTCCAGCTCCGCCATCACCTGCGCCGCCTGGGTGGTGGCATCGTCGTCCGTGGCGAGGACCATCACCCGTCCCTGGGCCAGCGCATCGTGCGCCGACCAGCGCCCGCCGGGCGGGTCATCCCGCCGCGCGTGGTTGATGCGGATGGGATGGTCGCGCTTGAGTCGATCCTGCGCCGCGCCCACGATGGCATTGGCGGCGGCGATGATGTGGCCGCTGGAACGGTAGTTTTCCACCAGGTATTCCGGAGCGGCCTCATAGTCGTCCTGGAAACGGCGGATGAAGGCGTTGCTGGTGCCGCGAAAGGCATAGATGTTCTGGTCGTCGTCGCCCACCGCGAGCAGGTCGAGCTTCGCTTCGGCATCGGCCAGGCGACGTCCAGCGAGCGCGCTGATCAGCCGATACTGGCGCTCGTCCACATCCTGGTATTCATCCACCAGGATGTGCCGGTAGCCTGCCAGCAGGCGCTCGCGCCGCGCCTCTTCATCGGGCAGATCCGGCACATCGCCCGCGGCGTCGGCACGCCGTCCTTCCAGCAGTGCCAGTGCATCGTCGAGGATGGCGTCGAAGTCCACCGGCTCGTCCTGCGTCCCGGCGGAGGCGGCAAAGCTGCGCCCGGTCAAGCGCAGCGCCAGCGCATGGTAGGTCAGCACGCTCACCCCGCGCGCGTCCGCGCCGACAAGGGCGACGAGGCGCTGGCGAATCTCCCACGCAGCGGCGCGGTTATAGGCCAGCACCAGCACGCTTTCGGCCGCTTCGCGCTGGATGCGCACCAGGTACGCAACGCGGTGCACGATGACGCGCGTCTTGCCTGAACCGGGTCCGGCCAGCACCAGGCGATTGGCATCCTCCTCGCCGGTGACCAGCGCCTGCTGCACGGGGTGGCGCAGATCCTCGACGATGCGCTGCCAGGATTCATGTGTCGTGGCGCGTTCGAGGATTTCGCGGCGGCCGGCGAAGTAGCGACGGATGAAGGCCTGGCGCGGCAGGCTGAAATAGGCGAGCACGAAGGCCAGCGCGTCGGACAGCCTGGCCAGGCCAAGGCGCGCATACTCCTGAATGACGTGCACCTGGAAGTTCTTTTCGCGGTAATGATCGGCCAAGGGCACGTAATCCGCCTGGCTGAACTGGCGCCGCCGCGCATCTGCTTGCAAATGCAGGGTCATGGCTGCGCGGAACACGCTTTTGCCACGATCCAGGATGAGGACGCCATTGTCGTGCAGGTACAGCAAGCCCGCTTCGATCGCCAGCGGCACGTCCTTCAGACCCGGGCCGATGGCCAGGTCGTTCTTCAAGGCGGTCTCCAGTTCGCCCGCCTTGCATACCACGCGCAGGTCCGCGCCGCGCAGCTGCGGCGCCAATTGACCGAGCAGGGCCTGCATCAGCACCCCGGCCACCTCGCGGCGGCGCGCGGCGATCTCCACGATCTCGGCCCAGCTGCGACGCAGCCGCACGCGCAGGATCTCGCGGTGCAGTACGCGCACGTCGAACAGGGGCCGCCGCGCGCCCTCGCCGTCACCGAACGGGCGCGCCAGTGAGCGCACAATGGCGAGCAGGCCATCGGCCTGGCCCGTGCCATCGACGGCCTCGGCCACGCGCTGGCGCAAGGCGCGCAGGTCCATGCCCTGCCAGCCTTCCTCGGCGGCATCCGGCGCCAACTCCGGCAGGATGCCGAGCAGCGCCGCCTCGGCCGCGCACAGCACCTGGAAGCGCTGCAACGAGGCGTCGGGGATGCCGTGGCGCAGGAGCACGGTCATCTCGATGTCGTTGGCGAGGATCTCCAGCCGATCGAGCTCGCGCAGCATCTCCAGGCAGCGCGCCGGCGGCACGCCCAGCCGCACGGCGAGGTCATCGGTGCTGAGCCCCTCGTCATCGTCGGCGTTGACGAGTTCGCTGACCAGTTGCCGGTAGCCGTCACGCATGGCGGCCGAAAGATCGGCCCGTGCAAGGCGCTGGTCGGCCGCCTCCAGCGAGTTGACCCGCAGGCTGCCGGGGAACACGCGCACGTGGTTCTCGTTGCGTTCCAGCAGGCGCGCCCGCTCGAGCCAGGCCACGGCTGCGCGCACGCGGGTATCGGCATCGCGCTCGCCCAGCTCGATGCTGAGGCTGGCCGGTCCGCCGGCCAGGATCTCGCCCGGGGTGACGACCACCGCGTCGCTGCGCAGACGCGCGGAATAGCGTCGCAGGCTGCGCAGAATGCCGGCGATATCGCGCCGCGACAGGCGCGAGCGGGCGGCGATGGAAAACTGCTTCTCGACGTCCCGCTGGTCATACAGCAGGACGCAGCGTGCCTGCTCGTTGTCGCGTCCCGCGCGTCCCGCCTCCTGCAGGTAGTTTTCCAGCGAGCCGGGCATCTCGGCGTGTACCACCAGGCGCACGTTGGGCTTGTCCACGCCCATGCCGAACGCGTTGGTCGCCACGATCACCCGCAATCGATTGGCGATGAAGTCCTGCTGGATGTCCTTTTTCAACCCTGCTTCCAGGCCGGCGTGGAAATGCGCGCAGGCCCAGCCGGCATCCTTGAGGCCGGCCGCCAGCTCCTCGCAGCGCTTGCGCGTGGCCGCGAACACGATCGCGCCACCCACCGGATCGGCCAGTTCGTGGCGCAGCAGCGACTGGATCAGGGGCAGCTTTTCGGCCGCCGTGGCCTGCATCACTTCATACTGCAGGTTGGCGCGCTCGTGGCCACCGTCGAAAACCTCCAGCTCGACGCCGAGCGCCTCGCGGAAGTGCTTGCGCAGATCCTCCACCACCTCGCGTCGCGCGGTCGCCGTGTAACACCACACCGGGGCAAGGTCGGCAGCGTGATGCGTACGGATGTGGCGCGATACGTAGAGATAGTCGGGCCGGAAGTCGTTGCCCCAGCGGGACAGGCAGTGCGCCTCGTCGAACACCCAGGCGGCAATCTCGCGGTGGCGGATGGCTTAGGGGAAGCTGCGATTGCGAAACTGCTCGGGCGACACCAGCACCACGCCCACGTCGCCCAGGCGCAGCCCATCGAGCACCACGCGCCGCTCGGGCATGCTGAGCAGGCCGTTGAGCGCGGCCGTCGTATAGACGCCCTGGCGGACCAGGTTGTCCACCTGGTCCTTCATCAGCGACTGCAGCGGGGAAACGATGACCGTCAGGCCACCGTTGCGCCAGTGGCTGGAGAGGCCCGGCAACTGGTAGCAGAGCGACTTGCCACCCCCGGTCGGCAGGATGGCCAGCAGGGAACGACGCGCGTAGGCGGCTCGCACGATCGCCTCCTGCAGCGAACCGCCCTCCGCCGTGCGTGGCTCGGCGCGGAAGCTGGCAAAGCCGAAATGACGTTCGAGCTCGCGCCGCGGATCCATGCGCTCGCGGCAATAACCGCATGCGGCGGCCTGGCAGGCGGTATCGCGCAATCGCCGCTGCAGTTCGCGCACCCGCGGGAACTGCAGGCGCACCCACGGCGGGATCACCGAATTGCCGCCGCTCACGCGCAACCAGGCCAGCAGATAGGCCAGCGGCAGGGCCAACTCCGGATCGGCCAGGCACGCGTCCAGTACCGCGTCGACCTGGGTGGCGCACACCTTGCCGGTCACCAGCCGCGCCAGCGCAGCACGCACGTGGTGCATGGGCGGCACCAGGGCATGCCGCAGCACGGCGAAAAGGGCGCCCACGCCCAGGCGACGGTCGCAGTTCAGCAGGTAGTGATGGCAGGCGAGTTCATCGGCCGATTCGCGACCGAGCACCTCGAACGCCTGCTTCTGTTCATGCCACAGCTGCAGCGCGAGTCTGGCATCGCGCAGGGGATCGCTGCGCGCATCGCGCACCAGCCTGTAGTCCTTGACCAGGCGGTGATAGGGGTTCTGCGGGAAGGCGATGGGCGACAGCAGCAGCGTGTCCACTACCGGCAGGTCGTGCAACCGCAAGCTGGGAAAGTGCCGGGCCAGCACGGGCAGGTCATGCTGCAGGATGTTGTGGCCAAGTACGCATGCGGCGCCCTGCGCGAGCGCATCCAACCGCCCGGCCGCCTCTTCGCAGGCGCGGCGCGACAGCGCCAGCAGTTCCACGCCGGTGTCGCTGCGCCAGGCGGCGAGCTTGTGCAGGCGGAACGGATCGTCATGCGCCGTCTCGATGTCGATACACAGGGCACGCGGAGCAAACGGGGCTCTCGCGGCGCCCACGTTGGCCCGATCAGTGGCGATGGCCATGGCGGGTGGATTCCCGATCTGGATTCAAGGCGGGCCTGTTTGCCGGTGCGTCAACCAAGACAGGCAGGCATGATAAACATCCTGCGTCGGAGGCGGGCGCCGACCTGACGCCATTGCGCGGCATCGCTGGCGTGACTTTCGTCCGATGATGTCGCACCGTGCGGGCGTTACGCTGCGTCATCTCAAGGGGAAGCCATCGCGATGCGCAAGTTCCTGAAGTGGTCGGCTGGCCTGGGGCTGTGCCTCGTCGCCGTCAGCGCGCTGGCCTTCGTGCACGTGTGGTACTTCAAGCCCCTCAGCATCGACTGGTTCTACGGCCGCCTGTTCGCGAAGTTCGCCCTGCAAAGCCCGGAGATGCTGAGCAGCATGCGCATCCTGCCGGCCTGGGCGGATTTCTACAGCGACAAGCTGGACGATGCCTCGCCAGCCCAGGGCGACGCCATGGCTGCCCTGGTCAAGGACAGCCTGGATACCCTGCATCGCTACGACCGGCAGGCGCTGGATGCCGAGGGGCGGCTGTCCTACGACGTGCTCGAGCAGTTCCTTGCCATCCAGGTCGAGGGCGAGCGCTTCCGCTACCACGGTTTCCCCGTCAACCAGATGTTCGGCGTGCAATCCTCGTTGCCGAACTTCATGGCCGACACCCACCAGGTAAAGAGTGCGGCCGAGGCCGAAGCGTATATCGCACGCCTGCAGCTGTTCCCGCGCAAGTTTGCGCAGGTGCTCGAAGGCCTGAAGCTGCGCGAAGCGAGGGGCGTGATCCCGCCGAAGTTCACCGTCGATGCCGTGCTCGCCCAGATGCGCGCCTTCAGCGGCGTACCGGCGCAGGAGAACATGCTCTACACCACCTTCAGGGACAAGCTCGAGCAGATTGCGCCGCAGGTGATGTCGCCGGCAGCCCGCACGCATCTGCTGGCCCGGGTGGCGTCGTCCATCGACGCGCAGGTCTATCCGGCCTACCAGGAGCTGATCGCCTACTTCGCGGCCCTGCAACCGAAGGCCACGACCAACGAAGGCGCCTGGAGCCTGCCCGACGGCGATGACTACTACGCCTGGTGCGTGCGCATGCACACCACCACCGACATGACGCCCGCGCAGGTCCACACGCTGGGCCTTGCCGAGGTGGCCCGCATCGGCGGCGAGATGGACGCCATCCTGCGCGCCCAGGGTCTTGCCGATGGCAGCATCGGTGCGCGGGTGCAGCAACTGGCACAGGCACCGGGCGCCACCTTCCCGAATACCCCGGAAGGCAAGACGGCGATGATCGCCGAGTACCAGGCGATCCTGGACGACATCGACGGCAAGCTCGGCGATGCCTTCCACATGCGGCCCAGGCTCGGCGTGGTCGTGAAGGCGGTACCGGAGTTCTCCGAGAAGACCGCCCCGGGCGCCTACTACCAGACCGGCGCCTTCGACGGCTCACGCCCCGGCGTGTTCTACGCCAACCTGCGCGATACCGCCGAAACACCGAAGTTCGCCATGCGCACGCTGGCTTACCACGAGGGCATTCCAGGCCACCACTTCCAGCTCACCATCGCGCAGGAATTGACCGGTGTGCCGTTCTTCCGCCGCGTGCTGCCCTTCACCGCCTATGCGGAAGGCTGGGCACTGTATGCCGAACGCCTGGCCTGGGAGCTCGGTTTCCAGGAGGATCCACTGGACAACCTTGGCCGGCTGCGAGACGAAATGATGCGCGCGGTGCGCCTGGTGGTGGACTCGGGCATCCACTACAAGCACTGGACACGCGAGGCGGCCATCACCTACATGCTGGACAATACCGGCATGTCCGAAACCGACGTCACCGCCGAAATCGAGCGCTACTTCGTCGCCCCCGGCCAGGCGCTGGCCTACAAGGCCGGCATGCTGAAGATACTCGACCTGCGCGAGCAGGCGCGCGGCGCGCTCGGCGAGCGCTTCTCGCTCCCCGCCTTCCACGACCAGGTGTTGGGCCATGGCGCGCTGCCGTTGTCCCTGCTCGAGCAGGTGGTCAAGGAGTGGATCGCCACGCCACAGGCACCGCCGGGCGGCGACTGAGGCCGCTGGCGCAACACCGGACCCGCGCCCTGGCAACCACGCATGGCCACCGACCGCAATTTCCTCGCCTACGTCGTCGAACAGATCGGTCTGGGCGAGCGCCTCACGTCCAGGCGCCTGTTCGGCGAATACGCGCTCTACGTGGATGGCAAGGTGGTGGCCTTCGTCTGCGACAACCGCCTGTTCGTCAAGACCTCGCCGGCCATCACCGAGCTGGCACCGGGATTGCCCCTGGGTCCGCCGTACCCGGGTGCGAAGGACCATCCCATTGCCGACGAGCTGCTGGACGATGCGCACGCGCTGCGCGAGCTGATGCTTGCCACGGCCGGGCACATGCCGCCGCCGCGCCCAAAGCGACCGCTGCGCGCAAAACACCGGCCGGACTGAAGCACGCGGCCAACGCCGGCCGGTGATCCGGCGACGCGGCACGCACGGCCGGCTTGCCGATCGCCCGCCAAAACCGGGTAGGCTATCGGGTGCGCCGCCTGCAGTGCCGCCATGCGCTGCGCCTGCGGGCGCAGCAGCCATCGGGACTCGATCTGCATCGATCCACGGCCTGCGACGGCGCGCACAACCTGCCACCGGAGTCGCGATGAAGCCCATCGACAGCCCGTCTCGTCCCAGCGTTCCCGATGCCACGCGCCTGGCCGGGGTGCAGGCACTGGTCGATCGGGCCGAACCCTACGCCCACGGCGCCGACGCCGACGCCCTGTTCGTTGCGGCAATGAACGAGATCATTGCCTGGCATCGCGATCGCAACCCGTTCTACGCACGCCTGCTGGCGCATCGCGGGCCGGCGGACGGCAGGCTGCGCACGCTGGACGACTGCGTGGCCCTGCCCGGCATCCACGCCAATTTCTTCAAGACCCACGAGATCACCTCGATCCCTGCCGAGCAGGTCGCGCTGCACCTGACCTCGTCCGGCACCACCGGACAAAAATCCCAGATGTTCTTCGATGCCTGGTCGATCGGCGCTGGCCAGCAGATGGTGGAGAAGATCTACCGCCACTATGGCTGGGTGACGGACCAGCCGGTCAACTATCTACTGTTCAACTATGAACCGCTGGCGGACTGGAAGGTCGGCACGTCCTGGACATCCAGTTCACTGACGCGTTTCGCACCGGCAAGCGAGCTGCGCTACGCGCTGCGTCGCACCGGCAGCGGCGGCCACGAGTTCGACGTTTACGGCGCCATCCGCACCTTGCAGGCGTACGCCGAGCAGGGCCTGCCGGTACGCCTGTTCGGCTTCCCCGCCTTCGTCCACGCCACGCTCGAACGCATGCAGGCGCTGGGCCTGCCTTCGCTGCAACTGGCGCCCGGCTCGATGACGTTCTTCGGCGGCGGCTGGAAGGGCCAGGCGGACCGGGCCATCCCCAAGGCCGAGCTGCAGGCCCGGATCGAGGCGCAGCTCGGCATCGACAATGCGCTGATCCGCGACGGTTTCGGATCGGTCGAGCACAGCGTGCCCTATATCGAATGCCCGCGGCACCGCTTCCATGTTCCGGTGTGGTCGCGCGTGGTGATCCGCGACGTGGCGACCCTGGAACCGCTGCCGGCAGGCGAAGCGGGGTTTCTCAATTTCCTGTCCGCCTATGTCACGTCCGCGCCGAGCCACAGCGTCATCATGGGCGACCTGGCGGCCTGGTACCCGGGCGATGCCTGCGGCTGCGGTCTGGCCGCGCCCTGGTTCGATCTGATCGGCCGCGCCGGCCAGGGCAAGAATCGCAGCTGCGCGGTGGCCGCGGCCGAACTGCTGAAGGGGAATGCGGCATGAACTGGCAGACCCCCGATCCGGCGACACCCCACCTGTGGCAAGGCGCATGGCTGGACGATGCCGGCCTCGATGCACGTCTGGCGCGACTGGGCGACGAGTTGCACGCCGATCTGGCCCGCCCGGTCCCGCTGGCCGCGCTGCTGCGCGCCTGCCAGGCGCTCGCCTCGCGCCTGGGCGAGGGCGACGACCAGGATACGCGGCTGGTGGCGGCGCTCACCACCACGCTGCGCCAGGACCAGGCCACCGGGGCCGACGAGGCGCGCGCGACCCTGGCGACGCTGGCCGAGCACCTTTCGCGCACGGCGCTGGAAACCAAGCTCAGACGCGAACTGGGCAGCCTCGCGCCGCACACGCCCAGGCGCATCGACGGCACGGACGACGCCTTCGAAGCCTGGGCGCCGCTTGGACTGCTGGTGCACGTGGCGCCCGGCAACGTGCCGACGGTGGCGCCGCTGTCGGTGATCGAGGGCCTGCTCGCCGGCAACCTGAACATCCTCAAGGCCAGCAGCGGCGTGCCACCGTTCGCGCAGCAGTTGCTGGCGGCACTGATCGCCCTCGACGACAGTGGCACGCTGGCGCCCTTCATCAGCGTGGTGGCCTTGCCTTCGAGCGATACCGCGCGCCTCGAGGCGCTGTTCGCCGTTGCCGATGGCGTGGCCGCCTGGGGCGGTGAAGCAGCGGTGGCGGCAGTGCAGGAACTGGCACCGGCCGGCTGCCGCGTGGTGGACTGGGGCCACAAGATTTCCTTCGCCTGGCTCGCCGCCGAATGCCTGGCCGACGAGGCGGTGCTGGAAGCGGCTGCGCGCGATGCCTGCATCATCGAGCAGCAGGCCTGTTCGAGCCCGCAATGTCTGTACGTTGAGGTGCCTGATCGCGCCGCGCTGTTCGCCTTCGCCGAACACTTTGCCGGCGTCCTGGCACGCGTGTCGGCCACCCTGCCACGGGCCGCGGGCGCGGAACCTGGCCAGCACGAATGGGCCGACATCACCACCGCCGCGCTGCTCGCCCAGCTGGAAGAGGACTACTCCGGCGCGACCCGCAGTTTCGTGGCGCCGGATCGCAGCTGGCGCGTGTTCGCCGAGGACAACCCGGCGTTGCGCGCCTCGCCGCTGTTCCGCACGCTGTGGATCAAGCCGTTGGCGGCCGACCGCATCGTGGATACCCTGCGACCGATGCGCCGCTGGCTGCAGACGGCGGGACTGGCCTGTTCCCTGCCCCGCCTCGCCGAGCTGTCGCAGCGGCTGATCGCGGCCGGCGTCGGGCGCATCGCGCGCGTGGGCGAGCAGCTCGGTGGCTACGTCGGCGCCCCGCATGATGGGGTCTATGCACTGCAGCGCTACAGCCGGCGGGTGAGCCTGGAGCTCACGACGGAAGCGCAGGGCATCTCCAGCTTCGATGAACTTCGCGTACCGGCCTCGCCGCTGCGTCCGGGCACGCCGCTGCTGGACAAGGCCGGCTTCCTCGCCCTCGCCGGCGATCCTTCCCGGGCCGAGCTGGTGTTCCGCAGTGGCGGCAGCTCCGGCGAGCCGAAGATGAGCGTGTTCAGCTGGGAGGACTACCACACGCAGATGCGCGCGGCCGCCGATGGCCTGCGCGCCGCCGGGCTCGACCCCGCGCGCGACCGCTGCATGAACCTGTTCTTTGCCGGCCACCTGTATGGCGGCTTCGTCAGCTTCTGGAGCATCCTCGAGGCGCTCGGCGCACGCCAGCTGCCGATGGCCGGCATCGACGACCTGGGCGAAGTGGCCACCACCATCGTCGCACGCAAGGTCGATACGCTGCTCGGCATGCCGTTCTATATCAACCGCCTGTTCACCGAACAGGCGGACGTGCTGCGCGCCTATCGGGGCGTGCGCAAGGTGTTCTTCGGCGGCGAGCACATGGCAGAGCCCCTGCGCGCCAGGCTGCGCGACGAGTTCGGCGTGCAGCTGATCCGCGCTGCCTCCTACGGCAGCAACGACGCCGGGCCGCTGGGTTACCAGTGCGCGCATTGCGAGGGCGCGGTGTACCACGTGCTGACCCAGACGCAGTACCTGGAGATCCTCGATGCGGACGCCGATCGTCCGGCGCCGCCGGGCGTGCCCGGACGGCTGGTTTTCACGTCGCTGCAGCGCGCCAGTGTGCCCGTGGAGCGCTACGAGATCGGCGACATGGGCCGCTGGCTGGCCGAGCCCTGCCCGTGCGGGCGCGCCGCACCACGCTTCGAACTGCTCGGGCGCTACGGCGATCTGTTCCGCGCGCCGGCCTTCTTCAACTACAGCCGCTTCGTGCGCACCCTGGCCGAACAGGGTGCCTACGCCGGGCCGGTGCAGCTCGAACTCAGCCACGATGGCACCCGCCATCGCATCAGGGTACGCGTGCTCGAAGGCGAGGCACCGCCGGCGGAAATCCTGCGCGCCCTGCTGCTGGCGCACGACCCGGACCTGCACCACTTCGTCGAGCACGGCGAGGCGCTGACCGGGCTGGATATCGAACTCGCGCCGCTGGAGCGCTTCGTTGCCCTGCCGGTGACGGGCAAGCTGAAGTCGATCGTGGATCTGCGGGGGGCTTGACGCTTCGATGGCGATTGCGTCCCGAATCCGTTGCTGCACGGCTGGTGATCGCCAGTGGCCGCAGCCTCGCGAGGATCGTGCGGGTCATCGCGACCACCAGGTCGCGCCCCGGCGGGCCTTTTCGTCCTGTGCCAACCGCCGCTCAAGGGGATTCCAGAGCGCACCGGTTCCGACGCCATACCGAGCCCATGCAATGCAGGGTTCTGCCGATACCTCGCCCCGGAACACGCCATGATTACCAGCTATTCGCTCGATACACTCGTTGCCACCGCGCGACAGCTTTCGCCCTTCTACCGCGAGCTTTACGCCGGCCTGCCGGAACGACCCGCCCTGACACAGTTGCCGATCGTCGACCAGAAGGCCTTCTGGGCGGCCAACACGGTGCAAGGCAATCGCCTGCTCACCGGGCCGATGACCGACGGCATCGTATTCAAGAGTGGCGGCACCACCGGCGAGCCGAAATTCTCCGTGTACAGCCGCACCGAATGGCTGGCCTTCACCGGCGCATTCGGCATGGGCCTGGATGCCGGCGGCCTGCGCCATGGCGACCGCGTGGCCAACCTGTTCTACGCCGGCGAACTCTATTCGTCCTTCATCTTCATCATGCGTTCGCTCGACCAGGCGCACGCGGGGAACCTGCAATTTCCACTCTCCGGCCGCGCACCGGCCGAGCAGGTGGCACAGGTCATTGCCGATTTCGCGGTCGATACCCTGGCCGGCGCGCCAACCACGCTGTTGAACCTGGCCGCCCACTACATCGACGCCGGCCGCACGGCACCCGGCCTGCGCCGGCTGCTGTTTGGCGGGGAATCGCTGTACGCGGACCAGCGCGCCATCCTCGAGCGCGCGTTTCCCAATGCCGCAACCGGATCGGTCGGCTACGCCAGCGTCGATGCCGGCCTGCTCGGCTATGCCGACGCATCGTGCGCGCCAGACGAACATCGCGCCTTCAGCCGCTACACCTTGGTCGAGATCCTCGACGACACGACTGGCGAGCCGATCGTGGAAGCCGGGCGCGTCGGCCGCGTGGTGGTCACCAACCTCACGCGCCTGCTGATGCCGATCATCCGCTACCCGGCTGGCGACATGGCCTGCTGGGTAGAACCCGAAGGCACGCCCGAACGCAGGTTCCGCCTGATGGGGCGCAGCGAGGAAGGCGCACGCGTCGGCCCGGCAAGCCTGTACGTGGAGGATGTGCGCCAGGTGCTGGCCGCGTTCCGCGAACGCCTGGGCGCGGTGGATTTCCAGATGCTCGTGGAACACGTCGAAAGCCGCGACCGGCTGACCCTGCGCCTGGCCAGCGAAGTCCCGGACGCGCAACAGCCCGCGCTGACCAGCGCGCTGGTCGCTGCCCTGCTGGCCGCGCGGCCGATGCTGGCCGACCTGCTCGAACAGGGCATGATCGACGCGCCGCGCATCGAATGGGTGCCGCTGGGCGGACTCGAATTCAACGCACGCTCCGGCAAGCTCAAGCGCGTGATCGACCGTCGCCATGAGCGCCGCTGAATCGCCCCTGGCATCCGGCGCCTGCCGACTGGTCCTGACCAACACGCCCGGCGCCGCAGCCCTCGCCTGCGCGCTGGTGCGCGCCTACGCCGGCGCGCTCGGGTTCACGCCGCGCGAGCTCGACCAGATCGAGCTCGGCGTGGAGGAAGCCGTGTCCAATGTCGTACGTCACGCCTTTCCGCCCGACGAACCGAACCAGTTCGAACTCACCTGCCGGGCCACGCCGCTCGGCCTCGAACTCTTGTTGCACGACCAGGGCCTGCCGTTCGATCCCGGCCGCGTGCCGGACTTCGACCCCACGGCCGAAGGCTCGGCGCAGGGTGGCCTGGGCATGCACCTGATGCGACGCGTGTTCGACGAGGTCGAATATCGCAACCTCGGCCGCGGTGGCAAGGAAACGCGCCTGGTCCGGCACCGCGAACTGGTACCGATCGGCGAGCGCAGCGCAGCGGCAACGGATGCAGTGGCCGATGAAGCGGCCGAGCCGGTCGACGTGATCCGCCTGCTGGACGCCGACGACGCGCTGGAGGTGGCCCGTCTCATCCATGAGGCCTACGGCTATTCCTACCCTTACGAGCACATCTACTTTCCCGAGCGCATCGCGGCGCTCAATGCCAGCGGCGAGCTTTGTTCGGCGCTGGCGGTCACGAGTTCCGGGCGCATCGCCGGGCATGCGGCACTGGTGATCGACCCGACCACGCCCGATCGCGCGGAACTGGCGATCGTGGTCACGCGCATGGCCTGGCGCGGGCAGGGCGTGGCGCAGCGCATCGGCGATTTCCTCATCGCGCACGCCCGCGCGAGCGGCCTGCGCCTGCTCTTCACCAATGCAGTGACTGCGCACCCCTATACCCAGCAGTTCATGCACCAGCTCGGCTTCCGCGACACCGCGCTGCTGCCCGGCCATGCACCTTCATCGTTGCGCTTTCGCCGGATCAACGAGGCGCTGGCGCAACGTGAAAGCTGCATCTATGCCCTGCGCTATCTGGATGAGCGCTGCCGCGCCGAGCGGCACCTTGCCTTGCCGGCCGCACGGCGCGAGCTCATCGAAGAGATCTATGCCAGCCTCGGCATTGCCGTGCACGGCACGCCGCTGGATGGATCGCTGGCGCCGCCGACCGGCGCCTGCCTGATCGACACCGCAATCCACGCCGGCCTGGAGCTCGCCCAGCTGCGCCTGCTGCGCTGGGGCAGCGATGCGCTGGAGGTACTGCGCGCGCGCCTCGCCCAGCTGCGCCGCGAACGCATGGCGGTGATCGAACTGCAACTGCCCCTGGCGGAAGCGCACACGGCCGCCGCATTGGCACGCATCGAAGCGCTGGGCTTCCTGTTCAGCGGCATCCTGCCCGGCGTCGATGCGGGCGACGACCGCCTGGTGCTGGACTTCATCGCCGACCCGGGCTTCGATTTCGACGCGCCGAAGATCCATTCCGCACTCGGCCAGCGCCTGCGCACGCAGATGCGCGAGCAGGCACTCGGCAACGCCTGATGGTCAGCAAGGCGACCACCACTGCCCCACCTGCAAATCCGGCCGTGCCTGCCGGCAGCGTCACCCCGGTCCGCGTCGGTCGCCGCGGCTTCCGCCCACCGTGGCGCGCGCGCCTGCACTGGCGACTGATCCTCGCCATCGGCATCCCGCTGGTGCTGGTGGAAGGCCTGCGCATGGTGGTCGGCTACCAGGACGACCGCGCCGAGGCACAGAAACAGGTGCGCGCCTACCTCACCGAGGTCACGCAGCATCATGCCGAGGCGGTGGCCTCGCGCCTGGCCCAGGTCATGCAGGCCACGCGCACCGGCGCCTGGTTCCTCGCGTCCGGCCAGGTGCCGTACGACCACGCCAGCCTGCGCGCCGTGGTTGCCGGGGTGGTCGAGCAGTCGCCCCTGATCTATGGCAGCGCCGTCGCGTTCGCGCCCGCATCCGGGCATGGCGCCTACTACGCACGCCGCATTGCGGGTGGCATCGAGCGCATCGACTACGCCGGACGCGGCGTGGATTACAGCCGGCAGGACTGGTACACGCACCCTTTGCAGCAGGGATCGCCGTGGTGGAGCCCGCCCTATTTCGACCGCGGCATCGGCGAGGCGCGCATGGTCACCTACTCGGTGCCGTGGACGACAGCGGGCGGGAAGGCCGCGGCGGTGCTCACCGCCGACATCGAAGTGGGCACGCTGGATATCGACTGGTCCAGCCCGTGGGGCGGCGCCACGCGCATCGTCGATGCGCAGGGCCACTACATCGCCGAGGCCGGCGATGTCCCGACGCGCTTCGACGGCGTATTCGATGCGGCCAAGGCGCTCGGCATCGTCGGGCTGGACGCCGCGGCGAGGGACATGGTCCAGGGTGGCAGCGGCATCCTGCGCACCCACGATCCGCGTGCCGATGGCCAGGCCGTATGGGTGTCCTGGGCACCGATCAGCGGCACGGGCTGGAGCCTGATGGCGCTGCTCTACGAGGACCGCGTGCTGGCCAGCGCACGCGAACAGTTGCTGCACCAGATACTGCTGTCGCTGAGCGCGCTGGTGCTCGTGCTGGTGACCCTGGTCTGGGTGACGCGCCGCCTCACGCGGCCCTTGGACAGCCTGCGTCGCGTGGCCCGCGCCGTGCGCCATGGCGATCATACCCAGCGCACCGGAATGGCGCTTTCGCGCGATGAGATCGGACAGTTCGCCCACGCCTTCGATGCCATGCTCGATGACCTGCAGGCGACCCAGGCCGAACGCCTGCACGAGGCCGAACGGCGCCAGCGCATCGAGGGCGAGCTTGCCACGGCACGCGAGATCCAGCGTCGCCTGCTGCCGCCGGACTGGCCCGAGTGGAGCCGGCGCGCCGGCCCGACGCCCGGCTTGGAGTTCCACGGCCTGTGCGAACCGGCCACGCTGATGAGTGGCGACTTCTATGACGTCTTCATGCTGGACGGGGAATGCGTGGCGCTGGTGGTCGCCGACGTCTGCGGCAAGGGCGCCGCGGCGGCGCTCTACATGGCCATCGTGTACACGCGCCTGCGCGACTTCGCGCGTGCCGACCGCAGCCCTGCGCAGACCCTTGCGGCCATCAACCGCAGCCTGGTCGAGGAAGGCCACGATGGCATGTTCGTGACCCTGTTCCTTGGCCACTACCACTGGCGCGATGGCCGGCTCACCTATGCGTGTGCCGGCCACCCACCGCCGCTGCTGGCACGCGCGGGAGGTGCAGTCGAACTGCTCGAAGTGCGCGGCGGCCTGGTGGGTGCGTTCGTCGACATCGACTATGCCGACGCCACTGCGGTCCTGGCGCCGGGCGACACCCTGCTGGCCTACAGCGACGGCATCACCGAAGCGGGCCTGGACCGCGATGCGCTGTATGGCATCGCGCGGCTCCAGGACCGCCTGGGCGAACTTGCGACGAGCCCGACGCCTGCGCTGTGCGATGCACTGGTGGCCGACGTGCTCGCCTATGCGGACGATGCACCCGGAGACGACATCACCCTGCTGGCGGTCCGCCGGACACCGGCCTGACGGCGTGATGCTTTGGCGCCGCGCAGCGGCGCACGCTCAGTCCGGCACCGGGGCCGACTGCGCGGGCGTGAACTCCAGGGTCACCCGGTTGCGACCACCTTCGCGCCGGTAGGTCGCGCTTCGTGCCAGCTGGCGAACCAGCAGCAGGCCGCGCCCGCCGACCGCCAGATCGGCCAGCGATGCGGCAGGCGCCGGTACTGCCGCCGTTACCGGATCGAACTCGGCACCCTCGTCGATCATCACCAGGATGATGAGATCGCCATCGCGAACCAGTCGCAGCTCGAACAGCGCAGACGCGCCGGCCGGGGTCGCGTGTTCCACCAGGTTCGCCACCAGTTCATCCAGTGCCAGCAAGATGCGCTGGGCAAGCCGGGGAGCCACGCGCGCCTGATTCAGCCAGGCCGTGGCGATGGCCTGCGCCTCGACCAGTGCCTGCTGGCGGATCGGCACCCACCAGCAGGACGCTTGCGCCTGGCTCACGTCGCGGCGGATTCCACGATGCGCAGGTGCTGGTCGAG
>JALOBC010000004.1 GCA_023228465.1 Dokdonella sp.
CTTGCGCTTGCCAAGGTACTCTGCGTCGGAAAAGCTGATCTGCTTCATGGGCCGCGGTCGCTCGATGGAGTGCGCACAATTATACATGTGGACGGGCGGACTTGTTCAGAGTTTCCCGAGCGGGTTTCGGTTTGGTCCCGGCGATCGGGGGTGGGCGCACGCGGGGGCGCCGATTAACCTTGCCCTACCCTCAGATACGCGGGTTGGGCGGCAAACCCGCCACCGTCAGCAGCTTCGCGACGGAAATCCCTGCAGGCGCGCCGCTGGAAGTCGCGAGACGCGCATCGCTCCCGACGTTTGCTACCCTTGCGCTTCCTTCGTGGGTGGGTGTTCCGCATGGCGCGGCGGGCTTTGGGCGTGGACTTCAGGCGTGCAGCGGAACGCTTGCCGTGGCTGGCGTGCGCGGTGCTCGCCGCGCTGGCCGTCTGGCAGCTGGCGCGCATCGTTCCGCAACGCGTGCCCCGCGCGTCCGTGCAGGATGTGCCGGGCGCGTCCGCCTCACCCGAACCGGCGCCGCCGCCACACCGTTCGATTGCGAGCTGGCACCTGTTTGGCACGGCGCCAGCGGATCGCGCCGGCGGCGCGGGCGCTGCCGGTGCGGCGGGTAGCCCGACCTTGTCGCTGATCCTGCGCGGTACGCTTGCCGAGGCGGACCCCAAGGCCGGCGTTGCAGTGCTCGGCGATGCGGGAAGTGCCGAGCGGGCGGTGCGCGTGGGCGAGGAGGTCGAGCCGGGCATCCGGCTGATTGCCGTCTACCCGGACCGGGCGGTGTTTTCGCAAGGCGGCGCCGAGCAGACGCTGCACCTGCCGCGCGAACCGCTGCCGACGCCGGGCGGAGCCGTGCCGCGCACGCCCGGGACGGCCAGCAGCCAGCCGGGCGCAAAGGGGTTTCGACCGCCGCTGGGTGGTCCGGTCGCCGCCGCGTCGGGCGTGCCGGCCTCGTCCGGTCAAGGCGGCGCGCAGGACGAGATCGCGCGGGCGCGGCACAATCCGGGCGATCTCTTGCAACGCTTCCGCATCGAGCCGGTGTTTGCCGGTGGCGCCCTGGGCGGCGTGCGCGTGAGCGCGGCGAAGGCGGCGGACGGCGCTCTGTTGCAACAGGCCGGCCTTCAGCCCGGCGATGTGGTGACACGCATCGATGGCCAACCGATCGATACGCTGGCGGCCGGCCAGCAGGCGCTGGCGCGGTTGGGCAATGCGAGCAGCGTGCGCGTGACCGTGGAGCGCGGCGGCCGGCCCGTGGAGATTTCCATCAGTCTGCGCTGACGGCGTTGCGGCAGACGTGATGCGACGCCGCGTTTGGTCTGTCCCGCGTTTGCCTCGCCTCATGTACGCCGGAACCGGCGTGCGCCACCCTGTCGCCTGCAATCTTGCGCGTCGGATCGCGCCGCCGCTGCTGCGCCTTTGCTACTCTTGCCCGTCGCCCGTGCGTCGCGCCCCGCAGGGGTACTGGAGTCACCGATGAGCTTTCCTTCCCCTCTGCCAGCCCGCCACCCAGCCGATGCGCGTCACGTGCCTGCGCGGACGGCCCATGACGCTGCATCGTGGCGCGTGCCCGTCCGTGGCGGCCTGCTGGGGATCCTGCTGGTCGTCCTGGGCATGTTGGCCGCCGGCGCGCTGGTGGCGCAACCTCGGGTGGAGGGGCAGGCCGGCGTGCAGACGGCGCAAGGCGATGGCCGGCACACGCTCAACATGAAGGATGCCGATATCCAGGCGCTGATCGCCACGGTCAGCGAGATCACCGGCAAGAACTTCATCATCGCGCCGAACGTGCAGGGCAAGGTGACCGTGATCTCGGCGCGGCCGATGCTGCCGGACGAGCTTTACCAGGTGTTCCTGTCGGTGTTGCGCGTGCACGGCTTCGCCGCCGTGCAGTCGGGCAGCATGGTGCGCATCGAACAGGAGGCGCAGGCACAACAGGATGGCGCCACGCCGGTCGGCGATGCGCACCTGCGCGGCAGCGAGGAACTGGTCACCCAGGTCCTGCCGGTGCGCCATGTGGCCGCAGCGGATCTGGTCGCCATCCTGCGCCCGCTGATGGCGCAGGGTGGACAGCTGGTGGCGCATGCCTCCTCCAATTCGCTGGTGGTGTCCGACCGCGCCGGCAACGTCGAGCGCCTGGCGCGCATCATCGAACGCATCGACACCGCCTCCGATGCGCAGGTGGAGGTGATTGCGCTGCGTCACGCCAACGCCGCCGAGCTCGCCCGCACGCTCACCGCGCTGGGCGAGGACAAGGCCACCCAGGCCAAGGGCGAAAATGCCAGCGTGTATGCCGACACGCGCACCAATTCGATCCTGCTCTCGGGGGCGAAGAACGCGCGCCTGCGCCTGCGTGCGCTGATCGCACATCTGGACACGCCGAGCGGTGACGGCGGAGATACGCAGGTGGTGTATCTGCGCTATGCCAATGCCAAGGACCTGGTGCCGATCCTGCAGGGCGTGGCGGCCACGCTCAGCGGCGTGGCGCCAGCGACCGCAGCCAGGGCCGGCGACGGCAGCGCCGGCCCGGACGCAGGGCCGGCCACCATCCAGGCGCATGCCGAAACCAATGCGCTCATCATCACGGCGCCCCCGGCGGTGTTCCGCTCGCTGGCCGAAGTGGTGCGCCAGCTGGACATCCGCCGCAACCAGGTGCTGATAGAGGCGGTGATCGCCGAGGTTTCGGCACAGACGGCCAGCGAAATCGGCGTGCAGTGGCAGATGCCGCTCAAGAACGACCCCAACCACACCATCGTTGGCGGCACCAACTTCGGCGCTTCCGGCGGCAACATCCTCAACGCCGCGATCAACCCGCTGGGGGTCGGCAATGGCCTCAACCTTGGTTACATCGATGGCACCGTGACCGTGGGCGGCCGGACCCTGTTCCAGCTCGGCGCCCTGGTCACCGCGCTGCGCGGCGACGGCACGTCCAACATCCTTTCCACACCCTCCATCCTCACCCTGGACAACGAAGAGGCGCAGATCAAGGTGGCCCAGGAAGTGCCGTTCCTGACCGGCCAGTACACCACTGCTGCCACCACCTCCAATCCGCTGGTCGGCAACGCCATCAGCAATCCCTTCCAGACCATCGAGCGCAAGGACGTGGGCCTGGTGCTGAAGGTGACGCCGCAGATCAACGAGGGCGATTCGATCCGCCTCACCATCCACCAGGAAGTCTCCTCGCTGGCACCGCCCGTATCGGGCGCGGTCGATCTCATCACCAACAAGCGCGAGCTCACCACCAGCGTGCTGGTGCAGGACGATTCGCTGCTGGTGCTCGGTGGCCTGATCGACAGCCAGGCCAAGGACAACGTGCAGAAGGTGCCGGCGCTCGGCGACATCCCGCTGATCGGCAACCTGTTCCGCTACCGCACCAACGACCGCAGCAAGAGCGACCTGATGGTGTTCCTGCATCCCAAGATCCTGCGCGATGCGGCCAGCGAAGCGGCGGTGTCGAGCGAGAAGTACAACTACATGCGCACCGGCCAGCTGCAGATGCGCCAGCAGGACTGGCCACTGACCCCGCGCGGCGAGCGCCCGGTGCTGCCCGAAGTGCATGACTTCCTCGCCAGTCCCAACCTCGATGGGAAGCCCGGCTCGCCGCCCGTGCCGGTCCAGGTGCCATCGCCCGCGGCGTCGGATCGGCGCTGATGGCGCATCCCGACGCTTCGGTGTTTGCCGCACGCCTGGGCGGCGTGGTGCTCTGGTTCACCATCGGCACCAGCGCGCTGCTGGTGTCGGTGGTGGTCATCGGCTGGATCAAGATCGGCCATGATCCGCTCGCGCGTACGCTACTGCTTGTCGTGCCGACGCTGATCCTGGTCTTGTCCTGGGCCTGGCGCCCGACCGGTTACGCAATCGATGCGACGGGCATTTACGTCCTGCGGTCGGTCGGCCGACTGCGTATCGCCGCACCGACCGCCTCCGCCAGCATCGACGACAAGGTGTTCCCGGGCAGCCTGCGCCTGTTCGGCAACGGCGGCCTGTTCGCCTTCAGCGGCTACTTCCGCAATCGGAAGCACGGCAGTTTCCGCGCCTGGGTCACCGATGCCTCCAGCACAGTGGTGCTGCATTCGGACGCCCGCACCGTGGTGATTTCGCCGGTCGACCGGCGACGTTTCGTTGCCGTGTTGGAAGCGGCGCACGGCGCGTCCGGGCGTGTCACGGCACCGGCTCACGGTTGGCAGCAAAGCAGGAAGGTGGCTGGATGAGCGGGACGTCGCCGCCGCGGCCCTCGTTCGGCTTCGCGCGCCGCCATGGCGTGGCGCTGACCGGCTGGGGCGGGTCCCACGCCGAGATTGCCTGTCGCGGACAGGTGGCGCCGCAGGTGCTGGCGGAACTGCGCCGGCACCTGGGCGTGCCGCTGCGCCTTGCCGGTCTCGACGATTCCGCCTTCGAACGCCTGCTGCGCGACCTCTACGAACAGGGCGACGATGCACGCGCGATGGTGTCCGACCTCGACGAGCGACTGGATCTCAAGGCGGTCGCCGATGAGCTGCCCGAGCCCGAGGATCTGCTGGAAAGCGACGATGATGCGCCCATCATCCGCCTCATCAATGCGCTGCTCACCGAAGCCGTCAAGGAAGGCGCCTCGGACATTCACGTGGAGCCCTACGAAAACCGTCTGGTGGTGCGCTTCCGCGTCGATGGGGTGCTGCGCGAGGTACTTGCGCCGAAGAAGGCCATTGCCGCCGCGGTGGTGAGCCGCATCAAGGTGATGGCCAGGCTCGACATCGCCGAGCGGCGCCTGCCGCAGGATGGACGCATCGGTCTGCGCATCGCCGGCCGACCGGTGGACGTGCGCGTCTCGACCATTCCCGCCGGGCGCGGCGAGCGCGTGGTGCTGCGCCTGCTCGACAAGCAGACCGGCAAGCTGGACCTTGGCCAGCTCGGCATGGACGACGCCTTGCGCGCGCGGCTGGAAGACCTGATCGCGCGCCCGCACGGCATCCTGCTGGTGACCGGGCCGACCGGTTCGGGCAAGACCACGACGCTCTACGGCGCCCTGCTCAAGCTCAACGATTCCTCACGCAACATCATGACCGTGGAGGACCCGATCGAGTACTACCTCGATGGCGTCGGCCAGACCCAGGTCAATCCACGCGTGGACATGACCTTCGCGCGCGGCCTGCGCGCGATCCTGCGCCAGGATCCGGACGTGGTGATGGTCGGCGAGATCCGCGATCTGGAAACCGCGGAGATCGCCGTGCAGGCTTCGCTGACCGGGCACCTGGTGCTCTCCACCCTGCATACCAATTCCGCTGCCGGCGCCGTGGCGCGCCTGCGCGACATGGGCGTGGAGCCGTTCCTGCTCGCCTCGAGCCTGATCGGCGTGTTTGCCCAGCGCCTGGTGCGGGTGCTGGATCCGGATACGCGCGAGGCCTACCGCGCCACCGCGGCCGAACTCGCCGCGTTCGGGCAGGCGCCGGCTGCGGACGTGACCCTGTACCGCCCGCGCGCCGACATTGCCGCGCGCGGTCGGGAAGCCGGCTATCGCGGGCGCACCGGCATCTACGAACTCATCGCCATCGACGAGACCCTGCGCCGGCTGATCCACGAAGGCGCCTCGGAAGCCGAGCTCGAGCGCCACGCGCGCACGCGCTCGGCCGCGATCCTCGCCGACGGCTGGGCCAAGTGCCTGGCCGGCATCACCTCGGCCGAGGAAGTGCTGCGCGTGACGCGCGAAGCGTAGGCGGGCCAGCAACCCGCCAGGTCGCAGGATGGCGGATGTCCGGCAAGCGTGACACCCGCTCGCGCGGCCGGTCGCGTCCGCAGCGGTCCGTGCGGCAACGCCCACGCCAACGGGCGCGCCGCGTCGGCAGCCACCCTGCTAGCGCAGCACCCGGCCTTCGGCGTCCATCACCTTCACCTCGCCGACCTTGAGGTCGCGGATCGGCTGCTCGATCTTGCCGAGATCGCCCACCACCACCCAGGTCAAGGCATCCGGATGGATGACTTCCCGGGCGGCGGCTTGCACGGCGGCGTCGGTCTGCGCTTCGATGCGAGCCTTCAAGGTCTGCACGTAGTTGTCCGGTCGCTCGTAGAGGCTGATGCCGGCCAGCGCGCCGAGCACCGCGCCGGTGGTCTGGTACTCACCGGGCATGGAGCGCACGTCGCCCTGCTTGATCTTGGCGATTTCGGTGTGGGTCAGCGGTCGGTCGCCGACCACGGCGCGTGCTTCGGCGAGCAGCTCGGCCAGCGCCGGCGCGGTCTTGTCGGTCTGCACCGGCGAATACAGCATGAAGGGACGCTGGCCAAGCGCGTTCTGCAGGAAGCTGTAGGCGCCATACGCCCAGTGCTTGTCCTCGCGCAGGTTCATGTTGAGGCGCGAGGAAAAGTAGCCGCCGAAGGCGCCGTTCATGGTCTGGATTTCAAGATAATTCGGTGCCCTGGTCGAAGGTGCGACCAGCCCGGCGAGGATCATCGTCTGCGGTGCATCGGGCTTGTCGATCAGGAAGACGCGCGCCGCCTTCGGCAGGGCCACCTTGGCAATGTTGCGCGCCGGTACCGCTTGCGCCGGCGCCTTCCAGTCGCCAAACACCTTGTTGAGCTCGGCCGTGATCGCTTCCAGCGTGGTGTCGCCGGCGACCAGCACGATGGCGTTGTCGGGGCGCACGAAATCGCCCAGCCACGCGCGCAGGTCGTCCGCGCTGAGCGATTCGATCGAGGCGCTGGTGCCAGAACCCGTGAACGGGATCGCATAGGCGTGGCCCTTGCCATAGATGAGCGGCGGCAGGGTGCGCAGGGCGAGGCCGATCGGCTGGGTCTTCTCCTGGGCAATGCGGGCCAGCCACTGGCCGCGGATGCGCGAGAAATCCTCGGCGCGGAAGGCGGGATTGCGCACGATGTCGGAAAACAGCGCGAGCGAAGGCGCCAGTTCGGACTTGAGCGTATTCAGGTGCACGCTGGCGCTGTCCAGCCCGGCGCCCGCGCTGATGATGGCACCCAGGCGCTCGGTGCGGCGCGCGATCTCCAGCGAATCGAGCTTGGCGGTGCCTTCATCGAGCATCGCCATGGTGAAGGCGGAGGTTCCGAGCTTGCGCCCCTGGTCCGACGCATAGCCGCCGCCGAACTGCAGCTGCACCTGGATCACCGGCACGGCATGGCGTTCGGCGAGCAGCACCGGCATGCCGTTGGCCAGCTTGCCGTGCTGCAGTGTCGGGAAGTTGAGGTCGGGGAAGGTCGTCACGGCCGGCACGCCCTTGCTGCGGTCCACGTCCGACTTGACGGTCCGGTACTCGGCCGGTGGCGGGAGCTTGGCGGGCGGACGACCGGGAATGGCTGGACGGCCGGCATCGGCCGTGGCATCGGCTTCGGCCACGTCCTTGCCCGCCGGCGCCGGTCGCACGGTCAGGGTGTAGTCGCCGCGGGCGATCCAGGCGTTGGCCGCTGCGCGCACGCTCTCGGGCGTGGCCGCGTCGATACGCGCCAGGTCGATCTTCCACGCCCCCGGGTCATTGCGGTAGAGCTGGCCCTCGGCAAGCAGGGTGGCCTTGCCGTTGACCCGTTCCAGCGCGCGAATCAGGCTCGCGCGGGTGTTGATCCGAACCCGTTCCAGTTCGTCTGCGGTCGGGCCCTGATCGAGGAACTTCTTCCATTCGTCGGCAATGGCGGCCTCGACCCGCGCCGGGTCGATGCCGTCCTTGACCGTCACCTGCAGCTCGAACATCGAGGCCAGCGCAAACGGCATGACCGATACGGACACGCTGTCGGCCAGCTTGTCCTTGTAGACGAGCCGCTCGTAGAGGCGCGAAGTCTTGCCGCCGCCGAGCACTTCGGCCGCCAGTTCCAGCTGTGTTTCCGCCGGATCGCCAAGCTGGGGCACGTTCCACTCGCGATAGATGCGCACCTGCGCCACCTGGTCGAACATGCTGCCGCGGGTGGATTCGGTGCGCGGCGCGATCCACGGCTGCTGGCGCGCCACGGGTGGACCGGCCGGGATATCGCCGAAGTACTTGAGCATCTTGGCCCTGGCCACCTCGGGCGTGATGTCGCCGACCAGGGCGACTACGACGTTGGCCGCGCCGTAGTAGTCATGGAACCAGCGCTTGACGTCGTCCAGCGAGGCCGCGTCGAGGTCGGCCATCGAGCCGATGGTTTCGTGGTGGTAGGGGTGGTTCGCGGGGAAGGCATTGGCGGCGATGCGCTCGTCCACGCGCCCGTACGGCTGGTTCTCGCCCTGGCGCTTCTCGTTCTTCACCACCCCGCGCTGCTCGTCCAGCTGCGCCTGGCCGATCGCGCCGAGCAGATGCCCCATGCGGTCCGACTCCATCCACAGCGTCATGTCGAGCGCGGTGGTGGGGACGGTCTCGTAGTAGTTGGTGCGGTCCAGCCAGGTGGTGCCGTTCTGGTCGATCGCGCCGGCCAGTTCGAACGGTGCGAAGAATTCGTCCTTGTGGTTCTCCGAGCCCTGGAACATGAGGTGCTCGAACAGATGCGCGAAGCCGGTCTTGCCCGCGGGCTCATCGGCCGAGCCGACGTGATACCACACGCTCACTGCCACCACCGGCGCCTTGTGGTCCTCGCTGACGATGACCGTCAGCCCGTTGGGCAGGGTGAAGCGGGTGTAGGGAATATCGATCGCATCCGGCGCCGCGGCGGGCGCGGCACTGGCGCAGCCAAGGGCGAGGGACAGCGCGGTCAGGCGGCGGAGGAGCTGCTTGCGCATGGGAGGGGTCCTTTCAGGCGCCGACGGGGGGAGTCGAGGCTAGCGAGCCAGCGCGCCTGCCGCAATGGCGGCGGCGCGCCCTTACCCCATCCGCGGGGCCGGAGAGGGCGCAGCACGCAGTGAATGGCCGCGGGCCGGGCGCCACGGCAGGCGCGCGGCGCGGGCAGGAACGGATTACTTGAGCTGGTCCATCATCCAGTCGACGGCGGCCTTCACCTGTTCGTCGGACAGGGCCGGATTGCCGCCGCGCGCCGGCATCACCCCGGTCTTGCCGGTGAAGCCGTCGATGGCGTGCTTGAGAAGCGTTGCCTCACCCTGCGCCGCGCGCGCATCCCAGTCGGCGTGATCACCCACCTTGGGCGCACCGGCCACGCCGGTCGTGTGGCAGCTGTGGCAGAGCTTGTCGTAGATGGTCTTGCCATCGGTGGTGCCGTCATAGGCCACCTGCGAGGCGGCTGCCTGGGAGGCCGCTTCCTGGGCGGCCTGCATGGCCGCGCGGCCGGTGTCGCCTGCATACACCCCGCCGACCGGCGCAATGCGCGCGGCGACCTCGCCGGCCCGATCCGGGTTCACCGGCCTGGGATTCTGGCCGTTGATGTAATGCGCCACCAACAGCAGGCAGATCACCAAGGCTGCGAGGAAGGCGATCATCATGCTGAAGCGCTTCAGGAAAACCGCATCGGTCTGGTTGACTGGACTGCTCACGAATCCACCTCTGAGCTGGTACTGGAAGCCGCAATTGGCCGAAAACACCCCATCGGCGCCCCGTCCGTGCCGGCCTGGGCGCCCGTATCAAGACCCCTCGGCGTTCCCCATGAAGCTGCCGAACCCTGAGGGCAGCGCCACAACGCGACAGCCGCGCCGGCGCTTGAAAACCCTTGGAGTATAGCGACCGCTTGGGGGCCGCGGAAGGCGCGCGCCGGGCGCAGCGGCGAAGCGGCTCAGGGGATTTCCAACTCGCCGACCAGGGGCAGGTGATCGGACGCCACCCGGGAGAGGCGGCTGCGGTGGACGAGCAGACGCCGGCAAACCGCCGGTGGCGAGACCAGGATGCGGTCGAGGGCGGCCACCGGGAAGGGTGAAGGGAACGTCCGCGGCGCTGCTGGCGCGCCGCCCCCCAGCCCGCGCAGCATGCGGCCGCGCCAGGCGTTGAAGTCGCCCATGACCAGGAGCGGCAGCGTGTTGCCGGCGAGAAGATCGGCGAGACGTCGCACCTGCCCGTCGCGTTCGCTCCGCAAGAGGCCGAGATGGGTGGCGACTACGCGCAGCTGCCGGCCGTCCGCGTCCAGCACCGCGTCGATCGCGTTGCGTGGCTCGCGACCCGGTACGCCAAGCAGCTGGCAGGCCGACGAGGCGAGTGGCAGGCGGCTCAGTAGCGCGTTGCCGAACTCGCCGTGCCGATCGGTGCAGGTCGCCACGAAATGCACGCCGTGGCCGAGCGCATCGGCGAGGTGCCGCTGCATGTCCACTTCCGTTCGGCGCGAGCCGACTTCCTGGAGGGCGATCACGTCGGCGTCCAGTTCTTCGATGACGCGCGCCACGCGCTCCGGCGCGAAGCGCCCGTCCAGGCCCACGCCGCGGTGGATGTTCCAGGTGGCGACGCGCAGGCGCGTACTCATGGTTCGCTGTTGCGCCGGCGCGTACGGCGACGTTGCCACAGATGCAGCAGGAAGGCGCTGGCGATCAGCAGCACGATGGCGAGGACGAAGCCGCCCCAGGCCAGTGGATGCGGGTCGAGCAGCACGGTCCGCGCGCGCTCGGCGAAGATGCCGTAGAGGATGATGTCGTGGAGCATGCCGACCGCACTGCCGATCAGGAAATCGCGCCGGCCCAGGCGCGCCGCGCCGGCAAGGAAGCTGACCACGCTCCACGGCGCAACCGGCAGCAGGCGCAGCACGATCATGGCCACCAACCCGTGGCCCACGACCTTCGTGCGCAGTCGCTGCCCCCGTTCGCCGAACCAGCGCAGGAACTGGCGTTCGGGAAGCAGCCGACCGAGCTCGTAGACCAACCATGCATCCAGCAGGCCGCCCGTCATCGCGCAAGCCGCGCCGAGCCACGGGCCAAACACGAGCATGGTTGCCGCCGTCATCCAGCTGATCGGGAACATCACCAGCGCGCCGATCATGTAAATCGCCAGGGCGATGAGCGGCGCCAGCGGCTCGGCGCGCCAGCGGTCCGCGTCATCGAGCAGCAGGTGCACGAGATCGTGCCAGGCGGGCAGTTCGACCTTCTGCCAGACAATCCATGCAAGCGTTGCAAGCACCGCCAGCACCAGGCCTGCGAGGACCAGGCCGCGCCCGCGCCATGAACGGCGTTCGTCTGCGCCAGCCATCGCTAGAGCAGTGCTTCCAGCGGCAGGATCCGCCAGAACTGGAGTTCCACGCGCTTCCACGCCGATACCTCCGGATCACGCTCGTAGCACACGCGCCGGCCGTCCTCGACGGCCGTCCAGCGCATCCTGCCGTGAGGTCCGGTTCGATCCGGGCAGTGTCCCGGTTCGACGTGGAAGGCATGCTCCGGCGCGCTGGCACTGGCGAAGAAGTCTTCGACGGCGGCGGCCAGCGACGGGCTGTCGACGATCACGCCCATTTCCGTGTTGAGGGTGCGTGAGCGCGGATCGAAATTCATCGAGCCGATGTACACCTTGCGCCGGTCGATCACCATGGCCTTGGCGTGGAGGCTGAGGCCCGATGACTTGCCGCGCGCATGCGCCGCATTCTCGCCACCGATCGGGCGGAACTCGTAGAGATCGATGCCGGCGCGCAGCAGGGCAGGCCGGTAGGCCAAGTAACCGGCATGCACCGTGGGCTCGTCGCTGGCTGCGAGCGAGTTGGTGAGCACGGCGAGCTCGACGCCCTTGGCGGCCAGTCGGTCGAGCAACTGCTCACCGTGCGCACCGGGAATGAAATAGGGCGAAATGATGATCGCGCGCTTGCGCGCCGAGGCCAGTGCGGCGCGCACCGCGTGCGCGATGCGCCCGCCGCCCTCCGTGTCCGGATCGGCCTTTTCCGGCGCGTCGGCGATCAGGCGCGCCTCGCCCCACAGCCAGCCGCCGCGCTGCTCGGCGCTCGATCCATCGGGGAGTTCCTCGGCCACCATCTGTGCGTAGTCGCTCTCGCTGAACGCCCGGGCGTCGTGGGTGAGCGCCTCGCGCAGCCTGGCAAGATCGTGCGCGCTCGCCTGTTCGCCAGCATACGCGCGCACCGGATAGGCCGCCGGAGAATTCCAGTACGCGTCGAAGGACCGGGCCGCCTGGGCCACGATCGGGCCGATGAACAGCACGTCCAGGTCGCGGAAGTGCCTCTCCTTGCCGGCATCGAAGTAGGCATCGCCGATGTTGCGGCCGCCGATGATCGCCTGCACGCCATCGACGATGAACGACTTGTTGTGCATGCGCCGGTTCAACCGACGCGCCGCGAACAGGAACTGCCACGCCTTGCCCATCAGTGAGCTGGCCTGGAACGGAAACGGATTGAACAGCCGCACCTCGATGTTGGGATGGGCATCCAACCCTTCGAGCAGGCCGTCCTCATCACCCGCATCCAGGTCGTCCAGCAGCACGCGCACGCGCACGCCGCGGTCGGCTGCGGCGAGCAGGCGCTGCGAGAACAGGCGGCCAGTCGCGTCGTTGGCGTAGATGTAGTATTGCAGGTCGATCGAACGGGACGCCTGGTCGGCCAGCACCAGGCGGCTCATCAACGCGTTCGTGCTCCTTGCCAGCAGGCGGAACCCCGAGCGCCCCGGATGCGCGTCAAGATCGGCCCGCGTGTGCCTGGCCATCGCCGTGTCCGTCGCCGGCGGCAGCGAACGCGAGGGCGTGCGCACGAAGTCCTCGCGTAGTGGCGCGCAGGCGCCAAGCACGGCGAGCAACGCGCAAGCGCCGAAGCGCTGGAGTCGGGTCACGGGACGGTTCCCTGGATTCACCCGGGGGAGCCTGAAGGGCAACCGGGGAACCAAGAATGAATGCGCGGGCGTCGGCAACCGGAAACGGGTGAGGTGGCGCGCCTGGCAGGATTCGAACCTGCGACCCCTGCCTTCGGAGGGCAGTACTCTATCCAGCTGAGCTACAGGCGCATCGGGTAAGGCGGTGCCGCCACGTCCCGTGGAGCGACGGCGGTCGGGCACTTTACCTGCCTCGGGCCGTCGTGGATACCGTCGCCGCGGCAGAAGGGCGTGAATCGGGCGCCCGAACCGGGATTTTCGCATGGAATCCACCCCGGGTCAGGGGTGGTGACTCGGCAGCGCCCGCCCGGTGCGTGGGCGGGGCCATGGCCGGACGGGAAACCTGACCGGTGAAGCCACGTGGTGGTGGCTTCGCCGGAAGCGCCTCAGTTGAAGCCGTCGCGGAAGATGCCCTCGCTCCAGGCCGGGCCGCCTTCGAACAGGATGGCGTTCGCGCTGGCCGGGCGATAGCTGCCGAAGGCCCCGTTCTCGAGCAGCAGCTCCCAGGTGTCCGGCGCGACCTGCGTCGCCCGCGCGCTGAAATCATGCCAGCCCAGGGTCGAGGAATCTCCCGGGGTCGACGGACCGAAGAAGCGGAACACGTGGCCGGCGCCGAACGTGGTGCCGTGAAATTTCACGATGGCCCGCGCGCGCTGGCAATCGAGGATCTCGAAGCGCGCCAGCTGGCGCGGGTAGGCGTAGGCGTCGCCGTAGGTCGAGAAGTCCTGGCCGTGGTAGGCGGCGTACACCGACTGCACGTCGACGGCCTGGGTGCAGGTGCCCTCGAGCGGATGGATCGCGACGGTGAAGTAGTCGTTGCCGCCGCGCGCTTGCGTACCGGCGTCCGGTGCGGAGCCGACACTGGTCAGCGAGCCCACGTTGGACTCCAGTGCGTCGGGGATGCCGTTGTGGTTGCCATCCCCCCCGTTGGGCGCGGCATTCTCCACTTCATCGGGGATCCCATCGCCGTCTGCGTCAGGCAACTGGGTCAGGCTCCACACGCCACTGTTGGTGCCGGCATAGAGCACGCGCGGGTCGACCGGGTCGACCTGGAGCGCCAGGGCCGCGTTGGCCGGCAGGCCGATGCTGATCGAGCGCCAGTTCGCCCCGCTGTCTTCGGTCTTGAAGATGCTCCCGGGGTTGCCATCGGTTCCGCCGCCGGCCGCGTAGACCGTTGCCGGGTTGGCGGGATCCACGTACAGCGCGCGGATGTCGATGGAGGTCAGGCCGTTGCTCGTTTCCGTCCAGGTGGCCCCGCCATCCACGGTGTGGAAGACCCCGCCGGAAGAGCCCGAGAGGCCCGACAGGTCGATCACCGAACACCACAGCTCCAGCGGGTTGGACGGATTGATGGCCAGGCTGAGGACGTCCTGCGTGGTGGTCGCCGAGCCCGGGAACCGCGGCAGCCCCTGGCTGCGGTGAACCCAGGTGGCACCGCCATCGCTGCTCTTGAACACGCCACTCGCAATCGTCGGCACCGTGTGCGTGGGATCGAAGGAGGTCGAGGTGCCGACGTAGAGCTCCTGGGGATTCACCGGATTGATCACGATCGGCACCACCAGGACGGACTGCGGATCGGCGCCGCCGGGATCGATCGGTTGCGGGATGCCGTTGTCGCGACTGGTCCAGCTGTCACCTCCATCAGTGCTGCGGATCACGCGGAACGAGAAGGTACCCGCGCTTGAATACCCGTTGCTGGTGGCATAGAGCGTCTGCAGCGGTCCGCTGGTGCAGGGTCCCGAGGGCGGCGGCGCGGCGCACGAACGCGGATCGATGACCAGGTTGCGCACGGTGCCGATGTCCGGGGCCGGTGGCGAGCCGCGCAGGGGCAGCCCGGCATCGATGGTGGACCAGGTGCTGCCGCCGTCCAGGCTGCGGTAGATGCCGCCGTTGCGGACCGGATCGTTCCACTGGATCGCGCTGCGACCGGTGGCGTAGATGCGCGTGGCGCCAATGCCGCCGGCACGAGTCGTCGGATCGATCAGCAGCGCCCGGATCTGGTAGGCGTCGAGATTGGTGTTCGAGGGCGCCCACGACGTGAAGGGCTGCCCCGGACCACTGGTGTTGCCACGAAAGAGCGCGGGAGAGGGCGAAAACATGTCCCCATAGCCGGCGAACAGGCGGTGGGTCGCGGCGTCGTGGAACATGGCAAGGGCACGGATCTGCGTCGCGGAAAGCCCCTCGTTGCGTGCGGCCCAGGTGGCGCCCGCATTGGCGCTGAAGTAGACGCCGGCGCCCTCGGTGCCCAGCCAGAGCTGCGGCACCGCCGGATAGGCTGGATGCGCGGCGATGGCATTGATCAGCGCCGGCTGGCCCGCGACCATCTCCAGGCCCGAGTTGAGCATCGTCACGGTTGCACCGCCGTCGGTCGACCGCGCCAATCCCGCTGCGGTGGCAAGGAGGACGTGATCGGCGTTCGTCCGATCGGCCAGGACCGAGACGGTGCCGTACAGTCCGCCGGCGAGCATCTGCGTCCAGGTCGCACCGCGGTCGTCGCTCCGGAACAGGCCGCCGTACACCGCCGCGTAGACACGATTGCCGGCGCCAAAATCCACGTCGCCGAGGTACCCGTAGTAGGGCGCACCGCCCCCCAGCGTGATCACGCCACTCCAGTTGGCGCCGCCGTCGGTGCTGAGGTAGACCGTCGCCGGGTACAGGGGATCCAATGTACCGTAGGCCAGTCCGGCAATGATCCGCTGCGGGTCGAGCGGATCGACCTGGATGCGCCCGATGGCGACACCTGTCGGCAGTCCCACGCCGAGAGGATGGAAGCTCGCGCCGCTGTCGCTGCTCACCAGGACGCCGCGACTGCTGCTCGCCGCGTACAGGGTGCCGATGCTGCCGGGCGCATCGGCGATGTCCACCACCCATTCCGTATCGGGCAGCGTGTAGCCGGTGGCCGCCCAGTTTTCGCCCCCGTCGGTGGTGCGGAAGAGGCGTCCGAAACTGTCGAAGAGCCACAGGGTGCCTGGTGCTTCCGCGTCCATTGCGAAGGCGCCGGTCTGGTAGATCGCACCGGTCAGACCCGCCATCTTGCGCGCCCAGCTCACCCCGCCATCGTCGCTGCGGAAGATGCCGCCCTGCGTGCTGGCGTACAGCACCGCAGGTGCAGCGGGATTGACCAGCAGCCGGTCCACCCGGCCGCCATGGGGACCCTCGGAGGTCCACACGCCCGCGCCTGCAAAGGCCAGGCTGCTGCACAAGGCCAGCAGGAATGCTGCAATCGAGACGATCCGTTTCATCATCATTTCCTCCGCAGGGCCGATTCCCAGGGTGGGCAATCGCACCGCAGAGTGTCGCTGGAACGTGCCGGGGAAACCGTGACCTTGCAGAACCCCTGTAGCGGGCCTGGCGCACTCCGCAAGCGTGACGCGCTTCACGCACGGGTTGCCCCGCATGGGCGCCAGCGCGCGTGCCGGCGGCGCGCGGGCGACCCATCTGGCGACGGGAACTCAGTGCCCCTGCTTGCGGGCGCCGCCAGGCGCGCGCGGCGTGATCAGTCCATGCTTGCGCAGCAGCGCGCGCAGTTGATGATAGGTCAGGCCCAGCAGGGTGGCCGCTTCGGTCTGCCGGTGTCGCGCTTGCACCAGCGCGCGCTCGAGGAGCGCGGTTTCCAGCCGCGCGACTTCCTGCTTGAGATCGCACGGCAGCGAGGGTAGCGGCGACGGAGGTTCCGGCGCTTCGGCGTTTGGTGGCTGCGCTGCGGGCAGCGCCGCGGCGTCCGCCCGGAGTGCGAAGGAATCGGCAAACGGGTCCAGGACGATATGCGTCACCGGCGTGCCCGGCGCGGTCCGATAGACGGAGCGCTCGATCGCGTTCTTGAGCTCGCGCACGTTGCCCGGCCAGTCGTGCGCGAGCAGGGATGCACGCGCATCGGCGCTGAAACCGGCGAAATACTCCCGGCCGAGTTCGCGTGTGACCTCGATCGCGAAGTGGTCGGCGAGTGCCTCCACGTCTTCGCTGCGCACGCGCAGCGGTGGCACCGCGAGTACCTCGAAGGCCAGTCGGTCGAGCAGGTCGGCGCGAAAGCGTCCGTCGCGGACCGCCACGCGCAGATCCTCGTTGGTGGCGCCCACGATGCGTACATCCACGTTGATCGTCTGCGCGCCGCCGACCCGCTGGAACTCGCCATATTCCACCGCGCGCAGGATCTTTTCCTGCACGCGCAGCGCCACGTTGCCGAGTTCATCAAGGAACAGCGTGCCGCCATCGGCCTGCTCGAAGCGGCCGATGTGGCGGCGCGTGGCGCCGGTGAAGGCACCGGCTTCGTGGCCGAACAGTTCCGACTCCAGCAACGATTCGGTCAGCGCCGCGCAGTTGAGCTTGACCAGCGGACCTTGCCAGCGCGGCGAGAGGTAATGCAGGCGCGCGGCGATCAGCTCCTTGCCGGTGCCGCGCTCGCCGATCACCAGCACCGGCTTGCTGATCGCCGCGATGCGCGAGACTTCCTCCAGCAGGGTAACGAACGCCGGCGATTCGCCGAGCAGGGTGGTGTCGGCCGGCGGCGGCAGGGGTGGGGGCATGCGCGCAAAGGTCGAGTGAACAAGTACATCAAAGTTTAGCGCATTGCACTTATTGTTGGTCAGGTGCGCCACTGCCGAGTTGGCCCCAATCCCGCGACACAGGACAAAATGCAAGCGCAAACAGTCACTTGCACCATCTATGCATGCCTGGCACGGAGCCTGCTATGTCCTTCTCGCCACAACCCCACTTCACGAGGCAAGACCATGGGCATGTTCTCCCGCATCAGCGACATCATCAATTCCAACCTCAATGCCATGCTCGACAAGGCCGAGGATCCGCACAAGGTGGTGCGCCTGATCATCCAGGAAATGGAAGACACCCTCGTGGAAGTGCGCTCGGCCGCAGCGCGCGCCATCGCCGACCGCAAGGAGCTGGAGCGGCGCATCGCCGGCGTCAGCCGCGAGGCCGACGAGTGGCAGCGGCGCGCCGAACTGGCCGTGAGCAAGGGGCGCGATGACCTCGCCTCCGCCGCGCTGGCGGAAAAGCAGCAGACGCACAATGAGCTGGAATCACTGCGACGGCAGCAGCAGGAACTGGAAGAAGGCCTGGCCAAGCTCAACGACGATATCGCCGCGCTGCAGGGCAAGCTGGCCGACGCGCGCGCCCGCCAGCAGAGCCTGGAACGGCGCCACGACAACGCCGCGCAGCGCCTGGAAGTGCGCCGCCGCGTGCACGACGAGCGCGTCAACAATGCGCTGGGACGCATGGACTACTACGAGCGGCGCCTGGAGCAGATCGAAGGCAAGGTCGAAGCCTACGACCTTGGCAAGGTGCAGGACCTGCACCGTGAATTTGCGGACCTCGAAACCGACGACCGGGTCAAGGAGGAACTGGCGGCACTCAAGGCGCGCATGGCGGCCGACAAGTCCGCGGCCGGGGAGTAGGCCCCGATGGAGCAGTTCGTTCCCATCTTTGCGCTCTTCTGCATCTTCGTCGCGCTGCCGTGGATCGTCTTCCACTACAGCATGCAGCGCCGCGCCGCCCAGGGGCTCAGCCGCGAAGACGAGAAGATGCTGGCCGACCTGTGGCAGCTGGCAACGCGCATGGAGCGCCGCGTCAGTTCGCTGGAAACCATCCTTGACGCCCGTGCCCCCGGCTGGAGGGAAAAACCATGAGCTTCCAACGTGTCCGCAATGATGTCCGCGCGCGACTGTGGCGCGATCCCGAGCAGGGCCTGATCCTCGGGGTGTGCGCCGGGCTGGCCGACAGCCTGGCCTGCCCGGCCTGGTTGACCCGCCTGGCCGCGCTGGTCCTCGCCTGGTTCTATCTGGCACCGACCGTCGTCGCCTATCTGGTGGCCGCGCTGCTGTTGCCCGAGCGCCCGCTGCACTATTCGGGCCCCGGTGACGAAGCGAGTTTCTGGCGCGCGCACCGGCGGGGAGGCTGAACCATGCGTCAAGACAACCGCTGGCGCGCGCAGCGCTTCTACCGCGATCCGCAGAACGGCAAGCTGATGGGCGTGTGCGCCGGACTGGCCGACTACTTCGGCTGGAACGTCACCCTGGTGCGCATCCTGGCCGTCATTGCCCTGCTGTGGCTGAACGTCGTCACCCTGATCGCCTACGTCGTGCTTGGCATCCTGCTGCCGACCAAGCCCGAGCGCCCCTACGACTGGGACACGGGCGACGAATACTGGCGCAGCGTGCGGCGCTCGGCCAGCGCCACCTTCCGCGACGTGCGGCAGAACTTCCGCGAGCTGGATCTGCGCTTGCAGCGTATGGAAAGCTACGTCACCTCGCGTCATTATGACCTCGACCGCAAGTTCCGCGATCTGGAGCGCTGAATGTCCCCTTTCACCTTTGTCCTCGGCATCGTCATCGTGGTCATGCTCGCCCGCGTGTATCGGGATCACCTGCGGCTGAAAGCCAGCCAGGTCGAGAATGGCACCGCCGCCCAGGCGCGCATCGATGCGCTGGAGGAGCGCGTGCGCACGCTGGAGAAGATCGTCACCGACGATGGCTTCGACCTCAAGCGCGAGTTCAACAAGCTTTGAGCCGTGCGTGCTGGAGGCGCGCGCCTGCCGCAAGGCTCCGGCGCGCAAGGGAATCGGCAGCCGTCGCGGCTGCCGTGCCCATTCTGGGCAAGGCTGCCCGTGCATGACTTCAAGCCCGCGCATTGACCCGCCCGGGCTGGGGTAAGCTGCCCGCCTTTCCTCCCGGGGTCGCCCATGACCGCCAGCACGCCGCTGCTGATCACCTTTGGCGTCTATCTGTTGCTGATGGTCGGCATCGGTTTCGTCGCCTGGCGCGCGACCCGCAGCCTCGACGACTACATCCTCGGCGGACGCTCGCTTGGCGGCTATGTCACGGCGCTCTCGGCCGGCGCCTCGGACATGAGCGGCTGGCTGCTGATGGGCCTGCCCGGTGCGCTCTACCTGACCGGGCTTTCCGAGGTCTGGATCGCCGTTGGATTGAGCGTTGGTGCGTGGCTCAACTGGCGCTTCGTCGCCGGGCCGCTGCGCGTGTACACCGAGCGCACCGGCAACGCGCTGACCCTCCCCGACTATTTCACCACCCGCTTCGCCGGCGATGGGCGCGTGCTGCGGGTCATCTCGGCGCTGGTGATCCTGGTCTTCTTCGCCATCTACTGCGCCAGCGGCATCGTCGCCGGAGCGCGCCTGTTCGAGAGCGTGTTCGGCCTTCCCTACGCACAGGCGCTGTGGTGGGGCGCGGCGGCGACCATCCTCTACACCCTGATCGGCGGCTTCCTGGCCGTCAGCTGGACCGATACCGTGCAGGCCACGCTGATGATCTTCGCCCTGCTGCTGACGCCGGTGATCGTCATCATCGGCATCGGCGGGCCCGGCGCGACGCGGCAGCTGATCGAGCAGGTCGATCCGCTGCGCCTCGACTGGTTCGGTGGTGGCGGCGCGATCGCGGTGATTTCAGCGCTGGCCTGGGGCCTGGGCTATTTCGGCCAGCCGCACATCCTGGCGCGCTTCATGGCCGCCGATTCACTCGCCGTGATCCCGCAGGCGCGGCGCATCGGCATGACCTGGATGGTGCTGTGCCTGCTCGGCGCGGTCGCCGTTGGACTGGCCGGTGTCGCCTGGTCGGCGCAGCATCCGGAACTGGCCGGGCCGCTGGTGGAGAACCCCGAACGCGTGTTCATCGTGCTGGCCGAAACCCTGTTCAATCCGTGGATCGCCGGCGTGCTGCTGTCGGCCATCCTCGCCGCCATCATGAGTACGCTGAGCTGCCAGCTGCTGGTGTGCTCCAGCGCGCTCACCGAGGACTTCTATCGCGGATTCCTGCGCCCGCACGCCGGCCAGCGCGAACTGGTCTGGGTGGGCCGCGCCATGGTGCTGGCCGTCGCCCTGCTGGCGATCTGGATCGCCCGCGATCCGCACAGCCGCGTGCTCGGCCTGGTCAGCTATGCCTGGGCCGGTTTCGGCGCCGCATTCGGCCCGGTCGTGCTGTTTTCGCTCGGCTGGGGCCGCATGACCCGCGCCGGTGCCCTGGCCGGCATGCTCGGCGGCGCGCTGGCGGTGATCCTGTGGAAGCTGATTGCCGTGGATCACTACGGCAGCGGGCTCTACGAGATGGTGCCCGGTTTCCTCGTCGCCAGCCTCGCCATCATCCTCGTCAGCCTGCTTTCGCCGGCGCCCGATGGGCAAGTGCGCGCGCGCCACCAGCAGGTGCGGCTGAGCCTGCAGGAGAACGGCTACTGAGTCTGATCGGGCGCTGCGTGGGAGGCATCCCGGGCGCGCTTCGCCGACCCGGATGGATCGTCATCGGGGCGGCCCGTGTCCGCCGCCGGCACCGACCGGTCGCCGGCGACGTGGTCGCGATAGAGCGCGGCGCGAACGAGCAGCAGCAGGGCGATCGGTGTGCTCAGGAACAGGAACACGCCAAGCACGATTTCGCGCGCCACCGGGCGGCCCTCGACCAGCGAACCATGCAGCATGGAAGCGACCAGGATGCAGGTAACGCCCAGGGTGCCGGCCAGGGTCGGCGCATGCACGCGCTCGTAGAACGTGCGCAGGCGCAGCAACCCGATGGAGCCTGCCAGGGCGAGGCCCGCGCCGATCAGCACCAGCAGCGACATCACGATCGCCGCCCACAGCGGCAGTTCCGCAGCACTCACTCGATCACCTCGCCGCGCAACAGGAACTTGGACAATGCCACCGTGCTGACGAAGCCGAACACCGCCATCACCAGCGCCACCTCGAAGTACAGCGTGCTGGCACTGCCGACATTGAACGTGAGCACCAGCAGCAGGGCATCGAGGTAAAGCGCGTCGAAGGCAAGCACGCGATCCTGCGCACGCGGGCCCTGGAACAGCCGCCAGCCCGCGAGGGCCATGGCCAGCACCAGCATGAGCTGCGCCACCAGCAGCGCGCCGCCGAGCAGCGTTGCACTCATCCGAAGATCTCCAGCAGCGGCGTCTCGTAGCGACGACGGATGGTCGCCACCCAGGCCGCCTCGTCCACCAGGTCGAGCACGTGGATCACCAGCATTCCGTCCTGCGGATCCCAGGACACCCAGATCGTACCCGGCGTCGCGGTGATGATGCAGGCCAGCACCGCCAGGCCGTTCGGTGCGCGCAGGGTCAGCGGGATATGCACGAAGCCGGCGCGGCGCGGTCGTGGCCAGGGCTTGAGCGCGATGGCCGCGACCGCCAGGTTCGAGCGGGTGACGTCCAGCGTCACGCGCCCGGCCAGGCGCAACATCAGCAGCGGCCGGCGCGCACCGTTGCGCGCGTGCTCGAGCGCCACCAGCAGCCGCGGCAGTACCAGTGCCAGCAGGCCGCCAAGCAGCACCGCGCCCACCGATGGCGATGGCGCCAGCAGCAGCCACAAGGCCCACACGGCCAGCGCCGCGCGCGGAAACGGCAGCCAGCGTGCGCTCATGGTGTGGCCTCCGCCGGCGTGCCCAGCACGGCCTCGATGTAGGTTTGCGGCGCATGCAGTGCAGCCGCGGTGGCATCCAGGTAGCGCAGTGCCGGCCCGGCCCATACGGTCAGCGCGGCACAGGCCAGCAGCAGCAGGGCGACCGGCGCCATTTCGATCACCCGCACCCGCGGTACGGCGGGCGCCAGCGGGGCCCAGAAGCGGTGCAGGCCGGCGCGCGTCAGCGCGATCAGGGTGGCCAGGCTCGATACCAGCAGCAGGGCCAGCAGCAGCCAGGCCAGGCCTGGCGAGACGCCGGCGTGGGTGCCCAGTGCGCCGAACAGGGCATCGAGCAGGGCGAACTTGGCAATGAACCCGGCCAGCGGCGGCAGGCCGACCAGCAGCAGCGCGCAGCCGACGAAGGCGAGGCCGAGCAGGGCCATGGTGGCCGGAATGGCCACGCCGATCTCCTCGTCCTCGTCATCATCTTCCTCGCCGTAGGCTTCGCGCGTCACTGCGAGGATGTCCGCGGCGGCAGAGCGTCCGCGCTCGGCCAGTTCGACCAGCAGGAAGAAGGCGCCCAGGGCCAGGGTGGAAACCACGAGGTAGTACAGCGCGGCGCCGATCACGGCCGCGTTGCCGGTGGCAATCATGGCCAGCAGGGTGCCGGAGGAAACCAGTACGCAGCTCGCCGCCAGGCGCGCCAGCTCCTGGGCGGCCAGCACGCCGAGCATGCCGACGAACAGGGTGGCGATGCCGATCGCCAGCAGCCAGTCGGCGCCGAAGTCGTTGCCGGCCAGCAGCAGCCACAGGCGTGCGATGGCGTACACGCCGACCTTGCTCATGATGGCGAACACCGCGGCGACCGGCGCGGCGGCCGCGGCGTAGGTGTCTTCCAGCCAGAAGCCCAGCGGCCAGGCCGCCGCCTTCACCAGGAAGGCGGTGCCGAGCAGGGCCGCGCCGCTCTGGAACAGCGCCCGGTCGGTGCTCGCCAGTGTGGCCAGGCGGGGCGCCAGGTCGGCCATGTTGAGCGTGCCGGTGACGCCGTAGATCAGGCTGACGCCGAGCAGCAACAGCAGCGACGCCGCCAGGTTGACGGCGATGTAATGCAGTCCCGCCTGTACGCGCCGGTTGCCCGAACCGTGCAGCGCAAGGCCGTAGGAAGCGACCAGCAGCACCTCGAAGAACACGAACAGGTTGAACAGGTCGCCGGTCAGGAAGGCGCCATTCAGGCCCATCAGCAGGAACTGGAACAACGGATGGAAATGCACGCCCACGCGGTGCCAGCGTGCCAGCGAGAACAGCAGGGCCGCCAGCGCCAGCACCGCCGTCACCAGCAGCATCAGGGCGGAGAGGCGATCCACCACCAGCACGATGCCGAACGGTGCCGGCCAGGCGCCCAGGCGGTACACCTCGACCGTGCCCGTGGCGGCCTGCCCGGCCAGCATCCACGCGCTGCCGAGCAGCGCCAGGGTGGCCAGCAGGTTGAGGATGATCTTCAGCGTGCGCCGGCTGTCGCCCAGCGGCAGCATCGAGGCACCGGCCGCGAGCGGCAACAGGATCGGCAGGATCGCCAGGTGCTCCCATGCGCTCATGGCGGCGGTTCCCTGCCGTCCACGTGATCGGTGCCGGCCAGGCCACGGTTGGCCAGCAGCACCACCAGGAACAGGGCAGTGGTGGCGAAGCCGATCACGATCGCGGTCAACACCAGCGCCTGCGGCACCGGATCGGTGTAGTGCGCGGCCTCGCTGGCCGCCTTGACGACCGGCGCCGCATCGACGGCCAGGCGCCCCATGGCGAAGATGAACAGGTTGACCGCGTAGGAGAGCAGCGACAGGCCGATGATGAGCTGGAAGCTGCGCGGACGCAGCAGCAGCCATACACCCGAGCCGATCAGCGCGCCGATGGCGAGTGCGATGAGGAGTTCCATCAGGCCTCCGTTGCCGGGTTGCCGGTGCGTGCCGGACGCTGGCTGCGCAGCGACTGATGTGCCAGCGCGATCAGGATCAGCGTGGTGGCGCCGACCACCAGGGCGAACACGCCAAGGTCGAAGAACAGCGCGCTGGCCAGCGGCAGGCGGCCCAGGCCCGGCACCTGCGGCATGAACAGGTGCGAAGTAAGGAACGGATAGCCGGCCAGCCAGGCGCCGACACCGGTCAGCAGCGCCAGCAGCAGGCCGATCGCCATCCAGCGCAGCGGGTGCACGCGCAACTGCGCCTCGACCCGCCGCGTACCGGCCGCCATGTACTGCACGATCAGGGCGATGGCCACGACCAGGCCGGCAACGAAGCCGCCGCCGGGCAGGTCATGGCCGCGCATGAACAGATACACCGCGATCGTCAGCATCGGCGGGAATATCCAGCGCATCAGCACGCCCGGCACCAGCAACTGCTCGGCCACGCTGTCGCCGTCCTGACGATCCGGGTGTGCGTGTTCCCAGGCATTTTGCACACGTTGCTGCTCGGGCGCGCCGATGCTTTCCTGTGCCGGACGGAAGCGGCGCAGCAGCGCATACACCGTGATCGCCACCACGGCCAGCACGCTGATCTCGCCGAGCGTGTCGAAGCCGCGGAAGTCGACCAGGATCACGTTGACCACGTTGTGACCGCCGCCTTGGGGCAACGCATGTTCGAGGAAGTAGCGGGCGATACTCTGCGGTGCCGGCCGGGTCATCGTCAGGTAGGCGAGCATGGCCACGCCAATGCCGGCGCCCGCCGCCAGGGCAAAGTCCGCGGCGCGACGCAGGCGTGCCGGCAGGGTGGTCGTCTCGTCGATGCGTTCGAAGCGCTTGGGCAGCCAGCGCAGGCCGAGCAGCATCAGCACCGTGGTCACGATCTCGACCAGCAACTGCGTCAGTGCGAGATCCGGCGCCGAGAACCACACGAAGGTGAGGCAGGTTGCCAGCCCCGCACCGCCCATCAGGATCAAGGCCGCGAGCCGGTGGTACTTGGCCTGCCAGGCCGCGCCGATCGCGCAGGCCGCTCCGATCAGCCACACGCCGGCCAGCACCGGGTCCGGCCAGCCGGCAAAGCCGGGCCAGGCAGCCCGCCAGTGGCGCAGCAGCGGCAATGCAGCGACCAGCACCGCCACCACGACCAGGGCACGCAACTGCGGTTGCAGCCGATGCGTGCCGAGCAGCCCACGCAGGGTGCGCGCCCAGCGCCAAGACAACGTGACCAGGATGCGCTCGAAGACGCGCTGGCCGGCGATCCGGCGCAGCACGGGCGGACCGTCCGGGGAATGGGCGAGGTAACCGTGCAGCAGCCGGTACATCACCACCCCGCCCACCAGCGCCATTGCGCTCATCAGTACCGCAAGGTTGAAGCCGTGCCAGACCGAGAGGCTGTAGATCGGCGTATCCGCACCGAGGATCGCGCGCACCGCGGTCTGCAGCATCGAGCCCAGGGTCAGCGTGGGCAGAATGCCGACCAGCAGGCACACCAGCACCAGCAATTCCACCGGAAAGCGCATCCAGCGCGGTGGTTCCTGGGGCATGTGCGGAAGATCCAGTGGTGGCGGCCCGAAGAAGGCACCGTGGATGAAGCGCAGTGAATAGGCTACCGCGAACATGCCGGCCAGGGTCGCCGCATAGGGCAGCAGCTCGCCCAGCAGCGGCAGCGGCGTGGTGGCAAGGATCGCCTCGGTGAAGAACATCTCCTTGGAAATGAAGCCGTTGAGCAGCGGCACCCCGGCCATCGCCGCGCAAGCGACCATGGCCAACGTTGCCGTGTAGGGCATCAGTCGATACAGACCGCTGAGGCGGCGGATGTCGCGCGTGCCCGCCTCGTGGTCGATGATCCCCGCCGCCATGAACAGCGAGGCCTTGAAGGTGGCATGGTTGATGATGTGGAATACCGCGGCCACCGCCGCCAGCGGACTGTTGAGGCCGAGCAGCAGGGTAATGAGACCGAGGTTGCTGATGGTCGAATAGGCCAGCAGACCCTTGAGGTCCTGCTGGAAGATCGCGCACCAGCCGGCGAACAGCAGGGTCACCAGCCCGGTGCCGCCCACCAGCCAGAACCACGCATCGGTGCCGGCCAGTACCGGCCACAGGCGCGCCAGCAGGAACACCCCGGCCTTCACCATCGTGGCCGAATGCAGGTAGGCCGATACCGGAGTCGGCGCCGCCATGGCTTGCGGCAGCCAGAAGTGGAACGGGAACTGCGCGCTCTTGGTGAACGCGCCAAGCAGCACCAGCCCGAGCACCGGCAGGTACCAGGGGTGTGCGCGGATCGTCTCGCCTGCAGCCAGCACCACATCGAGGTCGTAGCTGCCGGTGATGCGTCCGAGCAGCACCACGCCGCCGAGCAGGGCCAGGCCACCCAATGCCGTGACCGTCAACGACAGTCGGGCCCCGTCGCGGGCCGCCGCGTTGTGGTGCCAGTAACCGATCAGCAGGAAGGAAAACAGGCTGGTCAGTTCCCAGAAGAACACCAGCTGGATCAGGTTGCCCGACAGCACCAGGCCCAGCATCGAGCCCATGAAGGCGAGCAGGAACGAGAAGAAACGCGGCATCGGATCGGCCGCCGACAGGTAATAGCGCGCATACAGCACCACCAGCGCACCGATGCCGGTGATCAGCAACGAGAACAGCCAGGCGAAGCCATCCAGGCGCAGGTTGAAATCCGCACCCTTGATCGGCATCCACGCCACCTTGAAGTGCAGCACTGCGCCATCGGCCAGCGCGGGATACAGGATGATCGCGACGACCACGCCCGCCACCGCCACCGCTCCCGCCAGCCACGCCTCCGCATTGCGTGCATTGGCCGGCAGCAACGCAGCCACGACGCTCCCGGCGAAGGGGAGCGCGGCCAGCACGATGAGGAGGAGCTCGGGCGCCATGCAAGCGGACGTTTCGGGTTCGACAGGGAACAAGGACACCGGCACGCGACTGCCACGCCAGCGGCTTCGCATGGCGAACCCCAGGGCGCAGCGGACCCGAACGCCCGGCGAGTGTCCCTATCCTAACCGCAGCACCGTGATGTCGACGAGGTGTCACCCCCACCCGCGTTGCAGCCGCGCCTGCTTTTGTGGGAGCGGCTTCAGCCGCGATGGACCTGGTCGATCCACACGGCGTCCCAGAACGGGTAGTCGCCGACCCGTTTCACCAGACCGGCGCGCACTGGATTGAGGACAATGTAGCGCGCGACATCGAGAACATGCTCCTCGGCACGCAAGGCATGGTCGTGGAAGCCCTCCGCCCACAGGGCACCGCTCCTTTCGCGCGCCTGGTTGGCCTTGCGCGAGGTGATGCCCTTCAGGCGACGAACCAGTCGGGACAGGTCCTCCTGCGGGCCAAGCTCGACCAGGCCATGCCAGTGATCCGGCATCAATACCCAGCACAGCAACCGCGATTCACTCCAGATCGCGGGCATGTACAAGACGCGGGAGACTGCAAGGGCGCCATTCCAGTCAGCCAGCAGAGGAGCCCGGTTGGCGGTGGCAAAGGTAATCAGGTAGATGCGCCCCGCTTCGCTGTGGCGGCCACGCCGCAAGAGCCTGCTGCCGCGCCTGGGTATCGGGTGGTCGTGGGCATGCACGACAGGATGGATGACCCGGCACATCGGCACCATGGAGAGAAGTCGGCTGAATTTGTAGGCGTTTGCCGAACCGAAATGCAAGCATCGGGACTGAAGTCCCTCCCACACGCGTTGCGACCACGCCTGCTGCCGTGGGAGCGGCTTCAGCCGCGATGCCCTCCGCGACGATCGAACAAGGCATCGGGACTGAAGTCCCTCCCACACGCGTTGCGACCACGCCTGCTGCCGTGGGAGCGGCTTCAGCCGCGATGCTTGTGGTTGCGGGCAAAAACGCCAGGCTTGAAGTTCTCCTGTCGTTCCCGAGGTGCTAATCTTGATTCATGTCCCATGAATCAAGATGACGCCATGTCCCGCTCCCGCCATGGAGGTTTCCGCCCCGGCGCCGGTCGCCCCGCCGGCGAGCCCACGCAGCGCCTGCGCGTGCCGGAAAGCCAGGTGCCGGCGGTGCGGGCCTGGCTGGATGCCAGTCGCGCACCGGTCGCGCTTGGCGCGCCGCGCGCCTTGTCGCTGGAGCCGTCGAACATCGCCCTGCATGCCTTCCTGAACCGCGTACCGGCCGGTATTCCGGCGACGCTGGAAGCGGCCGCGGACGAGGCAGTCGATCTCAACCGGCACCTGGTGATCGCCGGACATGAAGGCAGCACGGCGATGATCCGTGTCTCCGGCTGGTCGATGATCGGTGCCGGCATTTTCGACCAGGACGAGGTGTTGGTCGACCGGGCCCTCGAGGCCCGCCAGGGCGACATCGTGGTGGCGCTGGTCAATGGCGAGCTGTCCATCAAGCGCCTGGGCATGCTCGACGGCCAGGTCGCGCTGCTGCCGGAGAACCCGCACTTCAGGCCGATCGTGCTGCGCGAGGATGAAACCCTCGACATCTGGGGCGTGGTCACGCGCTGTCTGCGCAAGCTGCGTTGACGCCATGGCTGTTGCTTCCCTCGCTGCGCTGCTCGCAAACCGCCAGGTCTGGCAGGGTCACGCCGCGCCTGCCGTCGATGGCGAACCGACGGGCTGGGCCGAACTGGACGCACTGCTGCCGGGAGGTGGCTGGCCGCAGGCGGCGCTGAGCGAAATCCTCATTCCCGTCGATGGCGTCGGCGAACTGCAGCTGGTGTTGCCGGCGCTGGCGCGACTGACCCGCGCCGCCCGTCCGGTGATCGTGGTCGCACCGCCGTACCGGCCCTATGCGCCGGGCTGGGAAGCACGCGGGATGGTCATGTCTGCGGTCGAGATCGTCCAGGCCAGCGCACCGAAGGATGCCCTGTGGGCGGCCGAACAATGCCTGCGTTCGGGCAGTTGCGCGGCCGTGCTCGCCTGGCCGCGAGGCGCGGACGAACGCGCGCTGCGCCGCCTGCAGGTGGCTGCCACGGCGGGTGCGGCGCTGGGATTCGTCTTCCGCGACCGCCGGCATGTCGGCCAGCCTTCGCCGGCGGCCCTGCGGCTGGAGATCGAAGTCCGGCCGGCGCCGCGGTTGCATGTACGCAAATGCCGTGGCGCCAATCCGCCGTCACGGCCCCTTGCGTTGCCGACGGCCTGGCGCTGAGGAAAGCGACGATGTCGTGGGCCTGTATCCGCCTGCCGCAACTGGCGCTGGACGCGGCCCTGCGTCGCCATGCCGAGCCGCAGGCGCCGTTGGCCCTGGTGACCGGTCCGGCGCAGGCACGCGCGCTGTTCGCCGTGAACCCGGCCGCACAGGCGGCTGGATTGCGTCCTGGCATGCGCCTGGCCATGGCCGAGGCCCTGCTCGCCGGTTTCGGAAAGATCGAATACGACCCGGCTGCCGCCCGGCGCTGGCAGTGCTTCCTTGCCGCCTGGGCCTATCGCTACAGCGCCGAAGTGGTGTTGCTGCCGGATGCAATCGGCTTCGAGGCCAGTCGCAGCCTGGGCCTGTTCGGTCCCTGGCCGCGTTTCGAGGCGCGCCTGCGCGAAGACCTGGTCGCGCTCGGCTTCCAGCATCGCATCGCGTTGGCGCCTGTCGTGCATGCGGCCCATGCCCTGGCCGGCGCCCACGATGGCCTTGCCGTGACCGCGCTCGATGCATTGCAACGCGCCCTGGCGCCGCTCGCGCTCAAGCACGCCAACCTTCCGCCCGCGACGGTCGAGACCCTGGCCGCGATGGGCGTGCGCAGCCTGGGCCAGCTCCTGCGCCTGCCGCGCGCGGGCCTGCAGCGGCGCCTGGGTGCGAGCCTCCTGCTGCACCTCGATCGCCTGCGCGGTCTTGCGCCGGATGCGCTGGAACGCTATCGCCCGCCCGATCGTCTCGACCTGCAACTTGCCTGGGAATACGACATCGAACGCGGCGAGGGACTGGTGTTCCCGCTGCGTCGCCTCACCGCGGATCTGGCTGCCTGTCTAGCCGGCCGCGATGGCGGCGTGCAGCGCTTCACCCTGCTGCTGGAACACGCCGACCGCGCGCCCACGCGGATCGACGTCGGCCTGCTCGCACCTGCCCGCGAAGCCGCCTTGCTGTTCGACTGCGCACGCGGCCGGCTGGAACGGCAAACCCTGCCCGCACCGGTGCGCGCCTTGCGCCTGGTCGCGAACGATCTGCCCCCTTTCGTACCGGCCGGACGCGACCTGTTCGATAGCCGGCCTGCGCATGCCATACCGCCCGAGGAACTGCGCGAGCGCCTGCGCGCACGCCTGGGTGGACAGGCACTGCAACGACTCGCCTGTACCGTGGATCCACGCCCCGAACGCGCGCAGTCGTCGAGCGCACCACCGGCCACGCTGCCGAGTGCCCGCCTGCCGCGCCCGACCTGGCTGCTGGAAACGCCAATCCCGCTGCGTGGCCCACCGCCCACCCTGCTGGCCGGCCCGGAGCGCCTGGAAACCGGCTGGTGGGACGGTGGCGACCTGCGGCGCGACTACTACCTGGCGCGAACCAGCGAAGGCCAGCGTGCGTGGATCTTCTGCGCGCCGGGCGAGCGCGGTCCATGGATGCTGCATGGGTGGTTTGCATGAAGATCCCCCTTTCCAAGGGTGGTGCAACCCGGAGTGGTGTCCCCGGCGGTGCAGGCTCGCGACCTGGGGCGGTGTCCGTCGCCCGCGTAGGACCCCCGCCCCATGGGTCGTCCACTCACGAGGCAGTGCCCGCCTACGCCGAGCTCCATTGCCTTTCGAACTTCTCCTTCCAGCGTGGCGCCTCGAGCGCGCGCGAGCTGTTCGAGCGGGCGAAGGCCTGTGGTTACACCGCGCTGGCGATCACCGACGAGTGTTCGCTGGCTGGCATCGTGCGCGCCAACGAAGCGGCGCGCAGCAGCGGCGTCAAGCTGATCGTCGGTGCCGAGCTCCAGCTGGTCGATGGCCCCAGGCTGGTGCTGCTATGCCAGGACATGGACGGCTATACGGCCCTGTGCGGCCTTATCACGCAGGGTCGCCGCGCGGCAGGGAAGGGCGAATACCATCTGCAACGCGCCGATCTGGCGGGCGGCCTGCCGGGTACGCTGGCGCTGTGGCTTCCGCCGGACGCGCCCGATCCCGCCGACGGTGCGTGGCTCAAGGACCTGTTCGGCACGCGCCTGTGGCTGGCGGTGGAGCTGCACTGCGGTCCGGATGACGCGCGTCGCCTGGCGGCACTGGACGCGCTGTCCGGTCGGCTCGGGATTCCCGCCGTCGCCGCCGGTGACGTGCACATGCATGTGCGCCGGCGACGCGCATTGCAGGACGTGATGACGGCCTTGCGCCACCGCTCCACCGTGGCCGCGGCCGGCGCGCACCTGTTCCGCAACGGCGAACGCCATCTGCGCAGGCGCGAAGCACTGGCAGCCATCTATCCGCCCAGGTTGCTGGAGGAAACCCTGCGCCTTGCCGCCCGCTGCACGTTTTCCCTGGATGAGCTCGATTACCGCTATCCGGCCGAGCTGGTGCCGGACGGCCATACGCCCGCCAGCTGGCTGCGCGAACTTACCGAGACGGGCATGGCCTGGCGCTGGCCGCAGGGTGCCGGCGAGCGGGTGCGCACGCAGATCGAACACGAGCTCGCCCTGATCAGTGCGCTTGGCTACGAAGCCTATTTCCTCACCGTGCACGACATCGTGCGCTTTGCCCGCAGCCGCGGGATCCTCTGCCAGGGCCGCGGTTCGGCGGCCAATTCCGCGGTGTGCTTTGCGCTGGGCATCACCGAGGTGGATCCGGCGCGCAGCAACCTGCTGATGGAGCGTTTCATTTCGCGCGAGCGCAACGAGCCGCCGGACATCGACGTCGATTTCGAGCACGAGCGGCGCGAGGAGGTGATCCAGTACATCTATGCCAAGTACGGACGCGAGCGCGCCGCGCTCGCCGCCACCGTGATCTGCTACCGCGCCAGGAGCGCGGTGCGCGACGTCGCCCGCGCGCTCGGCCTGCCGGGCGATGCCATCGACCAGCTCTCCCGCGCCTGCGCCGGCTGGACCGGCGAGGACACGCTCGACGAGCGTCTCGCCGAACGGGGCTTCGATGTGGCCAGCCCGCTGATCCAGCGCCTGCTGAAGCTTGCCGCGGAACTGCTCGATTTTCCGCGCCATCTTTCCCAGCACGTCGGCGGCTTCGTCATTTCCGATGCGCCGCTGTCGAGCCTGGTGCCGGTCGAGAACGCTGCCATGCCCGAGCGCACCATCATCCAGTGGGACAAGGATGACCTCGACTCACTGGGTCTCCTGAAGGTCGATTGCCTGGCGCTCGGCATGCTCACCTGCGTCAGGAAATGCCTCGACCTGCTGCGCCGGCAGCATGGACGCGATCTCACCATGGCGACAATCCCGGCCGACGATCCGGCCACCTACGCCATGATCCAGCGCGCCGACACGCTGGGCGTGTTCCAGATCGAGAGCCGCGCGCAGATGGCCATGCTGCCGCGTCACCGGCCGGCCAACTTCCACGACCTGGTGATCCAGGTCGCCATCGTGCGGCCGGGACCGATCCAGGGCGACATGGTGCATCCGTACCTGCGCCGGCGGCGCGGCGAGGAAGCGGTCGAGTACCCTTCCGATGACCTCAAGCGGGTGCTGGAACGTACTCTCGGTGTGCCGCTGTTCCAGGAACAGGTGATGCAGATCGCCATCGTCGCCGCCGGCTATACGCCCGGCGAGGCCGACCAGCTGCGCCGGGCGATGGCCGCCTGGAAACGCCACGGCGGCATGGAAGCCCATCGCGAGCGCATCACCCGCGGCATGCTCGCGCGCGGCTACAGTGCGCAGTTCGCCGCGCAGCTCTTCGAGCAGATCAGGGGCTTTGGTTCCTACGGCTTCCCGGAAAGTCATTCGGCCAGCTTCGCCGGCATCGTCTATGCGAGCTGCTGGCTGAAATGCCACGCGCCGGCGGCCTTCGCCTGTGCGCTGCTCAACTCCCAGCCGATGGGCTTCTACGCGCCCAGCCAGATCGTGCAGGACGTCCGGCGCCATGGCATCGCCGTGCGGCCCATCGACGTACGCTGGAGCGACTGGGACTGCACACTCGAAGCCGATCCGCGCTCGACACTGCAGCAACCGGCGCTGCGCCTGGGCCTGCGCCAGCTGCGCGGCTTCCGCGAGGATGCGGCGCTGTGCATCATGCAGGCGCGGGCCGCTGCGCCGTTTGAAGACGTGGCCGATCTGTGCGCGCGTGCCGGTCTCGACCAGCGCCAGCGCGCCCTGCTCGCCGAGGCCGGTGCGCTGCGTGGCCTGGCCGGCCATCGCCACCGTGCGCGCTGGGCCGTGGCCGGCATCGAGCCGCAATTGCCGCTGTTCGGCCACGCCAGCCCCGCCGAATCGGCCATCACCCTGCCATTGCCGACGCAGGGCGAAGACACCCTCGCCGACTACGCACGCACCGGACTCAGCCTGGGCCCGCACCCGCTGCGGCAGATCCGCTCCCGACTCGCCGCCGCACGGTGTCTCGACTCGCGCACGCTCGCCGCGCGTCCCAATGACAGCCAGGTGCGCACCGCCGGCCTGGTCACCCAGCGCCAGCGCCCGCAGACCGCCAGCGGTGTGTCCTTCTTCACCCTCGAGGACGAATTCGGCAGCATCAACATCGTCATCCGTCGCGCGGTCGCCGAACGCCAGCGCCGGGTGTTCCTCGAAGCGCGCCTGCTCGGCGTTTCCGGGCGCTGGCAGATGGCCGATGGCGTCGGCCACCTGGTCGCCAGCCGCCTCACCGATTTCAGCGCGCTGCTGGGTTCACTTGACAGCCGCTCGCGGGACTTCCATTGAATGCGCTGCACCGCCAGGGGTTCACGGGGCCGCGCGCTCGAGCAGGCCACGTGCGAGGAAAAGCTCCACGCGCTCGAAGGCAATGTGGTCGCCCGCATCGCGCGCATAGTGGGACTCGGCGATGCGGCCCTTCTCGTCGATGAGGAAATCCACCGGCATGAGGTTGTTGGTGTTCAGGCCCGCCATGCCGACGATACGCAGGCCCTTGAGCAGGGTCGGGATGCGCGTGGCGATGGCCTTGAGCTTGCCCCACAGCGAGGTTTCGACCCCGTAGGCCGCGTAGCTGCGCAGGTGCGGATCGGCGACCACCGGGAAGGGGCGTGGGCTGCGCGCGACGAAGCGCTTCACGGCAGCGACGTCCGAGGCGAACACGGCCACGACATCCAGGCCGAGCTGTTGCAGTGCGGCGTGGTGGTGCGTCAGCTCGTAAATGCGGAAATTGCAGAACGGGCAGGCCGCGTCGCGAAAGAAGCAGAGCAGGGTGCGTCGGCCGCTGGACGCGCCGATGCTCACCGGATTTCCGTAGATATCCTCGAGTTCCAGCGCGGGTGCACGTGTGGGAGGTGAGAGTCGCATGGTTGAAGTCCGGTTCCCCTGTTGAATGGATGCGCCAGCCGGTCGCGGGCTGGCACCTTGCGTCGTGGTGATACGCGCGGGCCTGTCAGGATCGCGCGACGCGGCCCGCGTGTTGTCAGCACCGCACTGCGCCTGCGTGTTCAGCGGCGCCCCACGCCATGTCCGTACACCAGGCGCCCGCCGAACCAGCCGCCGACCGCCAGCGCGGCAAAACCGGCGCCGTCGAGGACCAGGGCCAGCGCATCGGGCGGCAGCGACTGGAGCTTGTCCAGGCGCAGCAGCAGGCGTGCGAGGAACAGCGCGAAGGCCGTGAGCATCGCGCCCATGTGCCACCAGGTGTCGCGCAGTGCCGGTCCTTCGGGCACGCGGGCCAGTTCCAGCAGGCCCGCCATCATCGCCACCAGCGCCATCACGCAGCCGACCAGCAGCAGGCCGGGCGACCATCGCCAGGCCGCCTCGCCGAACCAGAGACTGGCGTAATCCGCCGCGGTCGCCAGCGACCAGCAGGCGACCGGAAAGTGCACGAGCGCCGGATGCAGGGGATGGCGCATGGCGTCAGAACAACAGGCTGAGCAGGGTCAGGAAGCCGGCTACTGCCAGGCCCGCATGACCAATGACCACCGCCTTGGGCGGCAGCTGTTTGCGCAGGTGGAACGAGGCCAGGAAAAAGCCGCCCAGCGCCGCCAGGACCAGCAGTGCAAATCCCACCAGCAGGCGTTGTGCGCCATTGCCCGCGAGCAGCATCACGATGAGCAGGATCAGTCCGGTGGCGCCCAGCAGGGCGTGCAGCACCGACAATGCCCAAGGCGCAAACCGGCCCCGCAACACGTGTGCGGCGAGGATCAGACCGCCCAGTGCGGCGATGGCGAAGATGACGAGTGCATAGACGAGCATTTCAGTTCTCCCTGCGTGGTTGGACATCGCTCGCCAGCCGCTGCATCACGATGTCGGTGAGACGGGCGCAACGTGCGCCCAGGAACTGGAAGGCCTCGCCGCTGGCGTCGGCGAGCTGATCGCGCAAGGCCAGGCGCAACTGTCGGCGCGCGCGGAACAGCCGCGTCTTCACCGTTTCCGGACGGATGCCGAGCGCGGCAGCCGTTTCCTCGATGCTGCACTCCTCGATGTCGCGCAACACGAACACCACCCGAAATGGCTCGGGCAGGGTCGAGATGGCCTGTTCGATCAGGCCACGCATCTGCGCGCGTGCGGCGCACAGCGCCGGATCGTCCGGGCCGGAGCGCACCGGAAAGGCGATCACGTGGGCGCCACCCGACTCGCCGTCGAGGACCTCGAGATCCACCGTGGGACGCTGGCTGCGCAGGCGGCGATGGCATTCATTGAGCACGATCCGGGTCAGCCAGGTGGTCAGTTCCGCCTCGCCGCGAAAGCTGTCGATATGGCGGAACGCGTTGAGATAGGCATCCTGCAGCGCATCCTGTGCCTCGTCGTCGTCGGTCAGTACCGCGCGCGCGACGCGGAACAGGCGCTGGTTGCAGCGTTGCATGATGTGGCGAAAGGCCTCGGTTTCACCGCGTCGGGTGAGTTCGGCCAGTTCGGCAAGCGTCTTGCCGGCGAAATCGATGGCAGTGCTGGATGAATGCATGGCAGTGGTTTCCCCCTTCAGCGCATCCGATGCAGGTCGTGCGGAAAAGGTTCCCGTGCGTCTCGCGCGGCAGCCTGCGCCGTGGTTTCGGTGGAAGAATCCGCGCCGCCTGGCCCGCGCGGACCCTGCACCTGCTGGCGCGACTCTACAGCGGTCTGCTGCCCAGCCGACCTACGCCGTCGATGCGTAGCGGCGCGCCAGTTCGGCTGCTTCCGCGCCCAGTCGCCTGCGCAAGCCCAGCGGCTTGATGACCTCCACCGATGTGCCGAGGCTGCGCAACCACCAGTAGAACTGCTCGGTCGCGGCCACCGTGGCGGTAACGCGGAACACATCGGCTTCGCCGCGCAGCGGAGTGATGCGCTGGTCGGGCGCCAGGTGGCGCTCGTCCAGGTGCGTGCGCAGCCATTCGTCACGGATCCTCAGTTCCAGCCTGACCTGCCTTCCGTGCGGCCACTCGAATCCGCGCAGTGCATGGACGTAACGCTCGAGGTCGAAATCCTCAGGACGCCTGGCCGGCGCGTCCAGTACCCGTGCCTGGCTGAAGCGCTGCAGCGCGAGGTTGCGCACGTCATCGTAGCCGTCGAACAGCGCGGCCAGGTAGATCACGCCATCGCGATGCACGAGCCCGAGCGGATCGAAAATGCAGCGACGTGCGCGTGGCCAGCTGAGTGCCCGGTAGTGCGCTTCCAGGCGACGATCTTGCAACAGGGCGTCGCACACGGTGGCGAATACGCCCGGTGCAACCTGCGGCGGCATCAGCGGCGCGCCTTCGGGCAGCACGGCAACCCGCTCCGCCCAGCGCCCAACCGGCGTGTCGGAAAGCAGCTTCAGCGTCTGCCTGGCTTCTTCGAAGGGCTGGGCCAGCGCCTCGAGCAGGCGCGGCGGCAGGTTGGTGGCCAGGTTGCGCCGCACCAGTTCGAGCAGCAGCGCGTTTTCGGTGCTCATCGGTGGTAGCGATACGCCCTTGGCGCCCGGCTGCCAGGACCAGCGGGCCGGCTTGCCCTCGTCGCTCACCAGGCCGAAGTTGGAAAGCTTCTGCAGATCGCGCTCGATGCTGCGCGAATGCACCTCGAAACCCTGGGCCGCCAGCCTGGCGTGCAGTTGGGAAGCGGTGACCGTGTGCGGGTACGCCGGAATCAGGCTCAGCATGGCAAGGTGGCGCTGCAGGGTGGCACTCATCGTCGTGACTCCGGGTGCATGCGTGGAAGACTGCAATAATACGACATGAATTGTCGCATCGCCATGGCATAAATGTCTTCCATCAAGCTACCGGGAGACGCCATGAGCATGCCAGCCGACACTGCCTACCTGCCCGTCAGCCTGTCGACCCCCATTGCCCGCGAGGCGGCCCTGCTGGCCTGCCGCATGCTGGTCGGAAGCGGCTGGTACCAGCGTCTCTACGAGCGCGGGCGCATGCGCGACCACGATGTGCTGACCCTGCTCGGGCTGGAAGAGCACGAAGACTTCTCCGCCCTGCCCGGGCCCCGCGACCTGCGCGAGGCAGTCGAGCACCGGTTGGCCAGGCTGGAACGCCAGAGTCCGCGCGGACGTGATCGCCTCACACGCAATATCGAGCGGCTGGGCACGGCGCTGCGACTCAGGCGCACCGAACAGGCCTTGCTGCGGGTGCTGGTGATTGCTGCGCGCGTCGGTTATCTCAATGATTTCTATCGGCTGACCATCAGTCACCAGCGCGACTTCCTGCACCTCATCCACCACGCGATCGGCTGCCGCCCACAGGATCTCGCGATGGTCTGGCGGCCTTGCGGCGCCCTGCGCCGCAGTGGCCTGCTGGAAGAACGCGCGGTGGGCGTCAACATCCCCACCGCGCTCGACGAGCGCATGGCCGACCTGCTGCTTGCCGATGAATTCGACGAAACGCGCTTCCTGCGCCACCTGGTGCGCGAGGCGCCGCCCAGTCGGCTCGCCTTCGGCGACTTCGCGCACATCGCCGACGCGACCCTGATCCGCGACTACCTGGGGGCAGCGCTGGCGCGTCGTTCGCGTGGAGTCAACGTGCTCATCTACGGCGCGCCGGGCACCGGCAAGACCGAGTTCGCGCGCATGCTTGCCGGTCCGCTGCGCGCGAACGTGTACGAGGTGCCCAACGCCGATGGCGACGGTGATCCGATTTCCGGCCAGCGGCGCTTCGGCGCCTACGCCGTGTGCCAGTCGATACTCGCGCCACGGCGTCGTCAGATCCTGCTGTTCGACGAGGTCGAGGACGTGTTCGGGGCCGAAGACGGGTTGGGCATCGCCGGATTGTTCGGTGCACGCATGCGCAACCGCGATCCTGACCGCCTGCGCAAGAGCTGGGTCAACGAGACCCTGGAGTCCAATCCGGTGCCGGCGATCTGGGCATGCAATGTGATTGGCGCAATCGATCCGGCCTTCCTGCGCCGCTTCGACCTGGTGGTCGAGTTCCGCGCGCCGGGAACGGCGGTGCGCCGGCGCATCGTCGATCGCTACTTTGCCCCCGGAAGCCTGTCCGAGGCCTGCATGGATCGGCTGGCGCGCACCCAGGCGCTCGCGCCCGCCCAGGTGGAACGCGCGGCGCGCGTCGTCACCGCGCTGCGCGGGCATGACCAGGCGGCGCGCGACGTGTATGCGCAGCGGGTAGTCGCCGCCAGCCTGCGTGCCATGGGTGCCCGGCCCTGCACGTCGAGCGTGGCCCTGCCGGCGCACTACGACCCGGCCTTCCTCAATGCCGATCGCGATCTGCAGGCCCTTGCGCAGGGGCTGGGCAAGGGGCACGGCGCGCGCCTGTGCCTGTACGGCCCGCCGGGCACCGGCAAGACGGCCTTCGCCCATCACCTCGGGCGCGTGCTCGAGCGACCGGTGCTGGTGCGGCGCGGGTCGGATCTGCTCGACATGTTCGTCGGCGGAACCGAGCGGCTGATCCGCGAGGCCTTCGACGCCGCGCGCGACGAGGGTGCCATCCTGGTCATCGACGAGGCCGACGGCTTCCTGCGCGACCGCAGCGGCGCGCGACAAAGCTGGGAAGTCAGCCAGGTCAACGAACTGCTGACCCAGATGGAAGGTTTCGAGGGGCTCTTCATCGCTTCCACGAATCTCGTCGACACCCTGGATGCGGCGTCCCTGCGGCGCTTCGATTTCAAGGTGGGGTTCGACTATCTCACCCGCGCGCAGCGTCGTGCCCTGTTGCTGCGCGTCGTCGCCGAGGCCAGCGAGACCCCTGAAGCGCAATGTCCCGCGCTGGCTGCGCTCGATCGCCTGGAGCACCTTGCCCCCGGCGATTTCGCCAACGTGCTGCGCCAGCTGCGCGTCACCGGCGAAACGCCAACCGCCGCGCGGGTCGTCGCATTGCTGGCGTCGGAAGCATCGATGAAACCCGAAGGCAGGCATCGCGGCATCGGGTTTTGAATGCGTCGCTACGGCACGTGTGCGGTGCGGCGGCCGTGTGCCGCCGCACAGTGCTTCCCGCACTGTGCAAAACGGCATACAGTGGCGCCAGCAAGGCTGGGGGGCCGTGCCCATGCAGGGGTGGCTGCTACGTGTCGTGGCCGTGTGGCTTGTGTGCTGGCTGCGCGCGGGCGTGGCCGAGCCCGTTCCACTGCGCGTGGCGCATCTGGCCGAGCCGCCGGTCATCGACGCGGCAGGTGGCGCGGCGGCTGCGTTGCCGGACGCGCAGTCGACAAGGGTTGCCGTGCTGACTTCGCGGCGGCACGGGATCGACTGGTATCAACTGCAGCTCGCCGGCGATTGGCAGGTCGACAGCCGGCCGTTGCTGGCGATCCGCGGCATCCTGACCGGGCGCGTGGCGGTGTACGTGCCGCCCGACTACCAGCCGCAGGTGCTGCGCGTGTTCGACGCGAAGCTCGATTCCGCCTATTCGCGCCGCGCAATGGTCTATCCCTTGCCCTATGACCTGCGCGCCGACCAGCCGATCTTCATCGCCACCGGCGAGCCGGGTCATCCGGTGCCGGTGCACGCCAGCATCGAGGACAGCACGGCCTACCACGCCGCCGACCTGCGCTACGTGCGTGCGAACACCTTCTTCGTCACCGTGCAGGTGTCGATGCTGCTGGTAATCGCCTGTTTCTGGCTGCTGCTGCGCGAGCGCATGTACCTTTACTTCATCGGTTACCAGCTCTGCCTGGTGGCGTTCGCGATGTCCCAGACCGGGGAACTCTACGGCCTGCCCGGTGGCGCGGCGCTCGGCGCTGCACGTCTCCAGTTCACCAACGGGATCGCCGCCCTGGTACCTGCGTTCGGCATCCTGTTCGTGCTGGATTTCGCCAACCTGCGCCTGTACGCACCACGGCTGGCCAAGGCGTTGGCCGTGGCCTGCGGCGCATTCCTGGGCGTGGCCGTCCTGATGGCGTTGCCGTTTCCCTGGTGGCTCGCCAATCCGATCGTGCGCACCTTCAATGGGCTGCTGATCATCGCCACGCTGGTGGCACTCGTGGCGAACGGCAAGGCCTGGCGTCGTGGCAACCGGCAGGCCGGTTTTTTCCTGTTGTCTTGGCTGCCGCTGCTGGCCTTGTTGATGGTGCGCGCAGCGCAGCAGATCCAGGATCTGCTGCAGCCGAAATGGATGGAATACGGTTTTGCCGCGAGCATGGCCTACGCCGCGTTGATCATCGCCATTGCTCTGGCCGAGCGCACCGAACAGACCCGTCGCGAACGCGACCAGGCGACGCACCTGGCGCAATTCGACCCGCTCACCGGCGCGCTCAACCGGCGCGCCATTCTTGCGCAGCTGGCCGACGCGTGGGCGGCGCCGGGCGCGACCGCGACGCGCATGGCGGTGCTGTTCCTCGACATCGATCGCTTCAAGCAGATCAACGACACGTGCGGGCATGCCGCCGGGGACGCCTGCCTCACGGCAGTCACGCGCACGGTGCGCGGTGAGCTGGGCGAGGAAGACCGCCTGGGGCGTTTTGGTGGTGAAGAATTCGTGGTGCTGCTGCGCGGCGAACACGCATCGCTGGCCAGACAGGTGGCCGAACGCATCCGCGCCCGCGTGGCTGCACTCGAAGTGGCCTGCGACGCACGGATCATCCGCCTGTCGGTGAGCATTGGCATAGCCCAGCGCGAGGAGGCAACGCCCAGCGTCGAGGCGCTGGTAGCGCACGCCGATCAGGCCCAGTACCAGGCCAAGGCCGCCGGCCGCAACCGGGTAGTCGAATATCGAGGCGCCACCGTCGCCGCACCCGTACCAGCCTACCGACCCTTTTGAGGCCCTGCTCCGGGACTGCCCGCGTCGCGCTGCCCCCTTGCAGCGACATGCACAAGCGGAAAGCTGAGCCCGGCCTTCTTGCGGATGACAAGCATCCAAGGCAACCGGCCGGGACCATCGCGGCCCAAGCCGCTTCCTGCGCTCAATTTGCCTCGAAACCGCTCGCGAAAATGGCATCGACCCGCAACTCGTAGGCGCCAGGATCGAAACCTGCGCCCTGCGGTCGCGGCACGCCCTCGATGTCGATGGTCGGCGCCAGACTGGCGCTGCCGGTATCTACGGCGACCGTGCCGGGCAGCAGGTGCAGGTCGAACGGTGGCGCAACGAACAGTGTCGGCGCATCGGCAAAGGCGAACTCGACATTGTGGTCGGCGATGATGTTGGTCCCGGCCAGCGAATAGTCGGTAGCCAGGTTGTTGCGCACCACCACGTTGGAACTCGGGCGACCATCCTTGTGCGCATGCACCATGATCCACGGTGGCCCTGGCGAGGTGGCATCGAGGTCGATCACGGTGTTGTTGACGATGCGCGAATCACGCATTCCGTAGAAACTGATGCCGTGCCAGTGATCGGTGATGACCACGTTGTTCTCGACGACCCAGTCGATGAAGAATCCGTCGAAGCAGCCGATGCCCTGCATGCTGTTGCGCAACGGATCATTCGGGTCGGTCGAATTGATGAAAACGTTGCCGCGCAACACGACACCGGTCACCTGGCCGGTGCCGACGCCGCCCGCACCGACCGACCAGCTCTGGAAGCCGTCATCGTGGTTGCCGTCGGGCGGATCGCCGACCTTGACGTTCTGCACGCGGTTGTATTCGAACAACCCGCGATCGCCGAGCCCGCGCAGGCCATCGGCGGAAAAGCCGTCGATCAGGTTGCGCTGGACCTTCGCATCGTCCCCACCCACGCTGATGCCGAATCGCAGGTTGCGCAACTGGTTGTCGTGCACGCTGATGCGATCGCCGCCGATGCTGATTCCGCTCGAGGGACGATCGATCCAGTCCTGTGCGCTCCACCCCGAGGCGTCCGCGACGCTGAACAGCTCGCTGTCGGCCAGCTCGATATCCCAGGTCGGACCGAAGTGGTTGTGGTTCTCGAAGCGCGCCATCGTGGTCGGCGTGCTGGTTGCGTCGTAGGACGGACTGATCGAAAGGCCCCGCAGCACCCAGTTCTGCGCCGACTGCACGCGCAGGCTGCGCAGGTGCGGCGCGTGCCCGGCGCGCGCCGCGATCGTGATCGGCGCCGTGTTGTACAGATGCCGGACAACCACATCCCCGTAGTAGCCATCGCTCAACCACAGCGTATCGCCGGCCCTCACCGGCGCACCGGCGTTCACCGGCACCAGCGGCATGCCGGCCTGGTAGGGGTATGACGGCCAGTCGCGCGATTCCACCTTTCCGCCATCCAGCACGCCTTGCAATGACTGCCATGGGGCTCCCGCACTGCCGTCGCCTGCGTCGCTGCCGTTGACCGGATCGATGTAGAACGAGGCCGCCGCCGCAGGCAGGCTGATGCAGCACAAGCCGATCGCCAGCCAGCAGCGTCGGCTGAAAGTTTCCACCTCGCGCATGGTGCAATCCCGCCTCGATCCGGCCCCCGATTCAACCACAGACCGACCCTCACGATGGTGATTGGTGTCGCGCTTCGATAGCGGAAAGCCAGGGCCGCAGCAGGGTGGACGTTCCTGCACGTTCCTGCGGAGACTTCCGATTGACCGGCTTGCGCGAGGGCCCCGGGTTCGCCGGGATTGCATTGCAGGAAAGGCCTTCAGGCCTGATGCCGTTGATCCTCGAGCCTGACCGCAACCCAGTGCCTTTCCTCCTGGCCGGTGATCACCCTCCGGAGCAACAAGACCCGGACACCCAGAGTTGAGACCAGCTGGAAGGGCGGGCACACCTGGATGCCCAGAACTTCCGCCGAGAGTTTTCGGGTACGGATCGTGGGTGTCGCGGTCGTCCGGTTGAGAGATTCTTCAGTGAAGCGCGCGCGCGCCGCGCGCTGCGCGTCCCGTCGCCACGCGCCCGTCAAGGACAAGGCCACGCTGCGGCGGAATGGCCGCGGCAACCATGCCGTCACAAGTGCGCCTCCAGGCACAGGGCCAGTCCCTGCGCCGCGGAGGTGCGCAGGCAGTGATCCGCGGCGGCGGAGAGTTGCGTCTGCGCGGGATTGATTTCCACGATCAGGGCACCGGCCCCGCGCGCGATGGCCGGCAGGCTCGCAGCGGGATACACCACACCCGAGGTGCCGACCACCAGCATCAGCTCGCAGCGGCCGGCGCGTGCCACCGCTTCGGTCCAGGCGGCGTCGGGCAGCGATTCGCCGAACCACACCACGCCGGGGCGGACGTGTCCCCCGCAAGACACGCAGCGCGGCGGCTCGACGCGCAGCACGGGCGCCTGCGTGGCAGCGTCGGGAATCGCGATCCCGGCGTGCGGACGCGCGCAATCGAAGCAGCGATGCGCGAACAGTTCACCGTGCAGGTGCACCACGTCGGTCAGCCCGGCGCGTTCGTGCAGGTCATCGACATTCTGCGTGACGATGCCGAACTCGGGAACGCGGCGGGCCAGCTCGGCGAGCGCCGCGTAACCCGCGTGCGGCATTGCCTGGCGCACCTGCGCCATCCGCCACAGGTACCAGCCCCACACCAGGGCGGGGTCGGCCTGCCAGGCCTCCGGGGTGGCAAACTCGCCCGGATCGAAATTCGACCACAGGCCGGACTGCGCATCGCGGAACGTCGCCACGCCGCTTTCGGCGGACATGCCGGCGCCGCTGAAGACGAGGATGGACCGTGCAGCGCGCAGTCGCTTCAGCAATGCGGTCGGCAGGGCGTGAGGCTTCGGATTCATGCACGCGGACGTCCGGGACGGGTACCAGGCAGCATGCCACGTTGTTCCGACAGCAGGTGTCGCCAGGGCATGGATAATGGGCGGCACGACCCATGCCGGCGCCGCCATGTTGATTCGCAGCACGATCCAGTTCCTGACGGCACTTGCCCTGTTGGCCACTGTCCCGGGCGCCGCAGCCTTGACAGTGCACGAGGCCGGGCATGCCGCACAGGCGGATCTGCGCATTTACGTCGTCGATCACGCCGCGCAGGCGGATCTGCGCGTGTACTGGGTCGATTACGCATCGCAGGCCAGGGGTGACGCGCTGTGGTGGCGGGCGAAGTATGCCGCGCAGGCCGAGCGGCGCATCGTGTTCGTGCGCTACGCCGCGCAGGCCGATCTCAAGGTGTACTTCGTCAAGCATGCTGCGCAGGCCGGCTGGAACGGGCCGCCGCGCGGCCTGGCGATCAGGCGCAGATAGTCATGGCGCCGACGTGATCGTGCCCGGCGCAAGCGCTCGCAGCACGCCGTCATCCCGCAAGCCGGAGGGCGCTCGGTCTGGGCGTGTGTCGTTGCGCCGTGGCTCCCAGGGTGGCACGCCCCGTCCCGCGCTTCAGTGTCCGCCGGCGGCCGGCGCGCGCGGGCTGAAGGGCGGCTTGGCCAGCCACACCACGGCGATCAGTGCGAAGAAGCAGTAGCCCAGCCCGTTCATCACCTGGTTGAAGGAAATCTGCATGGCCTGCTGGGTGATGATGCCGTTGACCAGCTCTGCATAGCGCGGCAGGTCGCCGCCCATCGCCGCGATCCCGTCGCGTACCTGGGCACTGTAGGGATTGATGTGCTCGGCCAGGTTGGCATGACTGGCCACGCCGCCGCGGCTCCACAGATAGGTCACGATGGAGATGGCGAAACTCGCCCCGACGGTGCGCAGGAAGGTCGCCGAGCCCGAGCCCTCGGCGATCTCCGGACCTTCCAGGTCGGACAGCAGGATGGTCAGGATCGGCAGGAAGAACAACGCGATGCCCAGCCCCATGAGGAGCTCGGTCAGGGCCACGCTGGCAAAGCCGACCTCGGTATCGAAGCTGCCGAAGCGCAGCGCGACGAAGCCCATCACGGCAAAGGAAAACGCTGCCAGCAGGCGCAGGTCGAACTTGTGCGCGTACTTGCCGACGAAGAACACGGTCAGCACGGGAATGACCCCGACCGGCGCGGCGGCCAGCCCGGACCAGAACGCGGTGTAGCCGAGCGTGTTCTGCAACCACAGCGGCAGCATCAGGGCGATGGAGAAGAACAGCGCATAGGCCAGTACCAGCGCCAGCGTTCCGGCGGCGAAGTTGCGGTGCCGGAACAGGCGCAGATCCACGATCGGGTCATCGTCGGTCAGCTCCCAGATCACGAACACCGCCAGCGCGATGCCCGCCACGATGGCGAGCATGACGATGGTGGTGGAGTGGAACCAGTCCAGCTCGTTGCCCTTGTCCAGCATGATCTGCAGTGCGCCGACGCCGATCACCAGTGCGATCATGCCCACCCAGTCGATGCGCGCGCGGCGCAGCTGCTCGACGCGCCCGCCCATCTGCGCCAGCACCACCACGCCGGCGAAGATGCCGAACGGCACGTTGATGAAGAAGATCCAGCGCCAGGAATACGAGTCTGTGATCCAGCCGCCGAGCAGCGGGCCGACGATCGGCGCCACCACGGTGATCATGGCGATGATGGCCAGCGCGATGCCGCGTTGCTCGCGCGGGTAGATCGATACCATCAGGCTCTGCGTGATCGGGTACATCGGCCCGCACACCGCGCCCTGCAATGCGCGGAAGGCCACCAGCATGGACAGGCTGGTGGCCAGCCCGCAGGTGAAGGAAAACACCGTGAACAGCAGCACCGCGGTGATGAACAGCTTCACCTCGCCGATGCGCCGTGACAGGAAGCCCGTCATCGGCAGGGTGATGGCCTGGCACACGGTGAACGAGGTGATGACCCAGGTGGACTGATCCTGGCTGGCGCCCAGGTTGCCGGCGATGGTCGGCAGCGAGACATTGGCGATGGTCATGTCCAGCACCTGCATGAAGGTGCCGAGCGAGAGACCAATGGTGGCCAGTGCCAGGCTGGCCGGCCGGAACGGGCCGGCCTGCGGCAGCACGCTGGCGGCGGTTGCAGCCATCCCGGTCCCGTCAGTGCGCGACCGCGGCCGCTGGTGCGGGTGCCTCGGACGGCGCGCTGTCGCTCCCGCTGTTGGCGGCGATGATGCCTGCGATGAGGGTGTTCGCGGCCGCCGGGTCGTGGGCGTACACGTCGGTCGTGAACACCGGCTGCGCCGTGGCGGTGCTGGCCAGCATCGGGCCCGACTGCTGGTGCAGGTCCACGCTCACATCCATCGACAGTCCGATGCGCAAGGGGTGGGCGGCCAGTTCCTTCGGGTCGAGCCGGATGCGCACCGGCAGCCGCTGCACCACCTTGATCCAGTTGCCCGAGGCGTTCTGCGCCGGCAGCAGCGAGAACGCGCTGCCCGTGCCGATGCCGAGCCCGGCGACGTGGCCATGGTAGGTGACGCTGCCGCCGTAGACGTCCGCCTGCAGGGTCACCGGCTGGCCAATGCGCATGTGGGTGAGCTGGGTCTCCTTGAAGTTGGCATCCACCCAGACCGTCTCCAGCGGCACCACGGCCATCAGGGGCATGCCCGGTTGCACGCGCTGGCCGACCTGGACGCTGCGTTTGGCGACGTGGCCGGATACCGGTGCGGGCAGGGCCAGGCGCTGGGTGTCCAGCCAGGCGGCACGCACCCGGGCGGCGGCGGCCAGGACGTCCGGATGGGTGGCGATGCGCGTATCGGCGATCTGTGCATCGCGCGTGGCCAGTTGCGCCTGGCTCGCCGCCAGGGCGCTCTGCGCAGTGGTCAGCGCATCGCGCGCATGGGCCAGTTCCTCGGCCGAGATCGCGCCGGAGGCGGCCAGGCCCTGGCGGCGCTTGAAGTCCGCGCGCGCCTGGCGCAACGCCGCTTCGCGCACCGCGACATCCGCACCGGCGCTGTGAGCGGTGCTGTAAAGGCCACGCACCTTGCGTACCGTCTGTGCCAGGGCCGCCTCGGCGGCACTCAGGGCCAGCCGGGCATCGGCCGGATCGAGCTGCACCAGGGTCTGCCCCTGGCGCACGAAATCGTTGTCGTCGGCACCGATGCTGATCACCGTGCCTGGCACCTGCGGCGTGATTTGCACCACGTTGCCGCCGACATAGGCGTCATCCGTGCTTTCATACCAGCGCCCAATCAGCAGGTGGTACAGGCCCCAGCCGATGGCCGCGAGGATGACCGCCCCGCCGAGCGCGCGCAGCCACCAGCGCCGCCGACCCTGACGTACGGCATGCACGCTTGACGCATCTTCGCCACTGGCAGGGGTGTCGCTAACGTTCGGGTCTGGCATCGGCGTGTTCATGTGTGGGCAGGACAAGCTGGGCAATCGCCCGTGCCGGCGCCGTGGCCGGGGCTTCGAAGCCACCGCCAAGGGACAGGTTAAGCATTGCCCAGGCCTTGCATTGGGCGGCTTCGAGCTCGGCCAGATGGCGTTCGGCGCCGATCAGCTGCTCGCGCACGGCCAGCGCTTCGAGAAAGCTGCCGACGCCGGCGCGGTAGCGCTGCATCGCCAGATCGTAGGCGCTGCCGGCGCTGGTACGCGCCGCGCTGGCCGCCTGTCGTTGCAGCTCCAGTGATTGCAGTGCGTCGATTTCGTCCGCCACCTCGTGGATCGCGTGCACCAGGGCGCGGTTGTAGCTGGCGACGGCCAGGTCGCGCGCGGCATCCTTGCCGGCGAGGTTCGCGCGCAGCGCACCGCCTTCGAAGATCGGCAGGCTGATCGCCGGCGCAATGCTGTAGAAGCGGTTGCCCAGCGAAAAGAAGTCCAGGGCCGAAGGCGCGATCAGGCCGGCCAGCGCGCTGATGTCGAGATTGGGCAGGAATTTCGCCTTCGCCGCGTCGATGGCGGCGCCGGCGGCTTCCACGCGCCAGCGGGCTGCGAGCACATCCGGGCGCCGCCCCAGCAGCTCGGCCGGGAGCTTGCTGGGCAGGTGCAGTTCGGGCACGCGCGGCAAGGCGGCCGGCTGGATGGCCAGGCCGCGATCCGGGCCGGCGCCGAGCAGCGCCGCCAGCACGCGCTGATCGGTGCGCACGCCGTTGGCGGCGGCCTCCAGGCGCGCCTGGTCGGCGGCAACCTCGCCTTCGAGCTGGTGCAGGGACAACTGGTTGTCGATGCCGCTGGCCACGCGCTGGCGGGTCAGGTCGAGGAAGTCCTGCGCGCGCTGCAGCTCGGCGCCGGCGAGTGCCTGGGTCGTGTGGGCGGCACTGAGATCGAAGTAGGCCTGCACCACGCTGGCGGCGAGCTTGAGACGCGCGGCCCGGGCGTCGATGGCGGCCGCGCGTGCGCTGCCCACGGCCGCCTGCCAGGCGGCACGCTGGCCGCCCCACGCGTCCAGATCCCAGGAAAAGCTCAGATAGCCGTAACGGATCACGCCGAAGTGGCCCGAGGCAAGCGGCGGCAGCATCGGCGGCAGCCGCGCGCCGGCGACGCTGGCGCCGCCATTCAAGGTTGGCAGGCGCGCGGCATCCGCAGCACCGGCCGCCGCCAGCGCGGCCTGCGTGCGTGCATCGGCGATGGCCAGGTCCGGGTTGTCGGCCAGCGCCTGGTCGACGAGCTGGTCGAGTTGTGCATCGCCCAGCACATGCCACCAGCCCAGGCGTGGCCAGGCGCGGGTGTCCGTGTGCACGCCGGCCAGGCTCTGGCTGGCCGCCAGACTGGCCGGGTCGCGCGGTACGGCGGTGGATTCGAGCTGGCCCGTGCTGGCGCAGCCTGCCAGGGCCACGGCGCAGGCCAGCGGCAGGCAGCGGGACAGGGCGGGCAGAATGCGCATGGCGGTCCCGGACTATATCGGCATTCGGTGCGGCGGCCCCTGCCGGCGCCTGAACGGGGGTTGCCCGGTCAGTGTTGCAGTACCGGGTAGAGGATATCGCCGAAGCCCGCTTCAGGATGCTCGAGCATCAGCTCCAGGACCACCGGGACCACGGCCAGCAGGATGTTCACGCCGTCGCGTACCTGTTCCCGGTTGACCTTGCTGTTCCAGGTCGCGCCGCCATGCACCAGCTGGTTGCGCAGCACGTACAGGCGGTCGAACACCACGCCCAGCACGGTATCGGTATGGCCATCCACGATGGCGCGCAGCGCTACCTTGCGACTGGCCTTGAACTGCTCACGCCAGCGCTCGCTGGCATCGTGCTCGCGCAGTGCCCGCCAGAAGGGTTCGAATACGAACTTGTTCCCGATCAGCGTGCGGATCGGCCCGCAGAAGCGCTCGAACAGCAGGGTATGCAGCCGCCTGTCCGCATCCAGTGCCAGCAGGCGGGCGAAGAAGATCCTGAGCTGGTCGCGCGCGCTGTCCGCGCTGCCCACGTCGGCGGCGTAGGCGGCATTGAAGGCGATCCAGAGGAAGATGAAGCAGGCATCTTGGTCGTGCGCGGCGGCTTCGGCCCGCTCCAGCCAGCTGATGGCGCGGTGGATACGCACGCAGGATGCGTCGCTGTGTGTGTCCTTGCGCTGCCCGAACCTGGCTTGCAACCGCCTGCCTGCATTCCCCACGCCGTTCCCCCCGTGGCCACTGCACCACCCGCCCGGAGTGTGCCGCATGCGTGGCGCAGGTGGCCAGCGATCGGCGGATCCTTCGCCCCGGCAGGGTGCCGGCCCGCCCCTCGGCCGGCGCTTCTGGCACGATTCACCATCGATCCGCCAAGCTCGCGGCGGTTTGCGGAGCACACATGAGAATCCTGACCTTGACCCTTGTTCTGGCCCTGCCGCTCGCTGCCTGCAGTTGGGGCATCAAGCTCGATTCCGGTGGCGAGCAGGTGCGCACCGCCTGGGACGGAAACGTCACCGGTTGCCGGGATGCCGGGCGGGTGACGGTCTCGGTACTCGACCGGGTCGGTCCGGTCGGGCGCAGTGACCTGAAGATTCGCGACGAACTTGAGGTGATGGCGCGCAATGAGGCGGCCGGCCTGGGCGCCGACACCATTCGTCCGCTCGGCGCGCCCAGCGACGGCCAGCAGAGCTGGGCCGCCTACGTGTGCGGCACGGCGCGGCCGGCCCCGGGCGCCACGCGGCGCGACGACGACCAGACACAGACCTACCCGCTCAAGGATTGATGCGGGCCGCTGCGGGCGCGCCGCGCGTGTGCCGCGGCGGGCGCAGGGGCGCAGGTCCCACGGGCGGCAGGCGGGTCGGCAGGCCAGGCCCCGCCGGGCGCGGGCGCACCACGCTGTCGAACGGCGCGACCTGGGCATCGGGATCGAAGCGGCAGGGGCCTTCGATGCCATCGGCGACCAGGTCGCCGCAGGCGGTCTGCAGGTCGCTCACGCGCGGTTGCGAGCCGCCGGCCGTCCAGCCGCGCAGGGCCTCCCAGCCGGCGAGGCCTTCGGCCGGGGTGAAACCGCAATGGCTGGGTACGTCCTCCACGACGATGGCGCTGGTCAGCTGCTCGGCCGCGATCCGCTCGCGCAGGAAATCCTGGTTGCCGGGAATGACCAGCTGATCCTGGCTGGTATGCAGCGAGAGTACCTTCGCCGTGCCGATCGCGCCGGCGAAATCCGAGCTCGCGCGCAGGGCGATCGCGCCGAGCGGATCGGCGCCGATGCGCGCAATGGAGGCCTCGATGGCCGGATCGCTGGAGTAATCCACGCCGGCGGTGGTGAAGGGATTGCGCCCGGCCAGCTTGTCCGGCGCGCGCACCAGGTCGCCGAGCACGAAGGTGGCGTAGGCGAGGTTGGTGGTGAGGAAATCCTCGTCCGTGATGTGGGTGAAGGCCATCAGCTCGGTCCTGCGCCGTTTCATTGCGCCGTTGCGGATGCCGTTGGGCAGGCCCAGGCCCGTGCAGCGCACCACCGGCAGCAGGGCGGAGAGGAAGTCACCGCGATCGGACGGGTCGTCCAGGTTCAGGTCATCGGGAATGCGGTCGAGGTCGAAGGCCCAGGGCAGCGGTTCGGCGCCGGTCGGCAGCGCGCCGGCGTCCGCGCACACCACGTCATAGGCCAGGCGCAGGTCGATGGCCGCGTCCCACAGGCGTGCACCGGCTGCGGCCGGGCACAGCGCGTAGACGCCACTGACCGGCGGCAGGCCGCGCGTTTCGGCGAGCTTCAGTGCAATCAGGCCGCCCATCGAGCCGCCGAAGGACACGATCTCGCCGGGCGCGCCGAACTGCCGGGTGAAGCGATCGAGCAGTTCGCGGTTGTCGGCCAGGGCAGTGAACAGGGCCCAGCCGCGCTGGCGATAGCTGCTTGCGGCCACCGCGTAGCCTTCATGCAGCATGACGTCCAGCAGCGGGCCAAGGCTGGGAGGCGCGCTGGGGGCATCGAAATCGAAGCCATGCTGGTAGAGCACCAGCGCATCGCCCGCCTGCCAGCCCGCCGGGGCGGCGATGCGGTACCACGCGCCCGAAGGGGCCTGTCCGCTCATTTCCTGCGTCGCACCGGCGATCGCGGGCAGGCCGGAAAGCAGCAGGACGAGCATCAGGACAGTCACACGGCGGGTCATTTCCACTTCCATGGCGCAGGATGGTCGGCGCAGGGTAACCCAGCCACCACCCAGCGCAGGCTGAATGCCGGCCCGGTCGCGTCGGGCCGCTACCCCGCGCGTGGCGTGTGCGCCGCTTCGGGCAGGTAGAATCCCGGCCATGCCAGAAGCCAACGCCCATGCTGCGCGCCGCCCCCATCCCGTGCTTGCCATCCTCGGCCGGGGCCTGGAATCGGTTCTCAACCGCCTGCTCGCACTCGATCCGGAGACTGCGGCACGCGTGGCCGCACTCGAAGGTCGTGCGCTGACGGTCGACCTTCGCCACGGCCTGCCACCGCTGCGGCTGGTGGTGGCCGCCGGGCGCCTGGGCGTGGGGCCGGATGATGCGCCGTCCGCCCTGCGCGTGAGTGCCACGCCCGCCAGCCTGCTGGCGCTTGCCCTTGCCCGCGGGCGCGAGGGCACCCTGCCCGACGGACGGGTCGAGATTGCCGGGGATGCCGCCCTGGCACGCCAGCTCGCGCAGCTTGCCACGCGGTTTGCCCCGGATATCGAGGAGGCCTTCACGCGCATCCTGGGTGACGTCGCCGGCGTGGCCCTGGCGCGTGCGTTGCGCGCGGGCCTTGCCGGCGCAGGCGCGGCCGTGCGTGGCCTGGCGCGGGACAGCGCCGAGTTCCTGACCGAAGAAAGCCGCGACCTCGTCGCGCGGGCCGAGTTCGAAGCCTTCGGTGATGAAGTCCAGGCGCTGGCCGCGCGTGCCGGTCGCCTGCAGGTGCGCCTGGGCCGGCTCGCCGGGCACGCCGGAATGCCTGGCGCATGATGCCGCTGGGCCAGCTCTGGCGCATCGTGCGCATCGTGCGCCTGATGGTGCGCCATCGCCTCGATGATCTCGTCGATGGGGCGCATCATTCACGCCTGCTGGCGCTGGCGCGCTTCGTCCTGCCGCGCCCCCCGGTCGCGCTCGCGGCGTTGCCGCGCGGCGAGCGGCTGGTACTGGCGCTGACCGAGCTGGGCCCGATTTTCGTCAAGTTCGGGCAGATCCTCTCCACCCGTCGCGACCTGATCCCGCCGGATGTCGCCGATGCGCTGGTCAGCCTGCAGGACCAGGTGGCGCCGTTTCCGGGTGCGCTTGCCCGCGCCGCCGTCGAGCGCGGGCTGGGCGCCGCGATCGATGCGCGCTTCGCCAGCTTCGATGACGTACCGCTGGCGTCTGCCTCGATCGCCCAGGTGCACGCCGCGCGCCTGCCGCCGGATGCGGCGCACCCGGGCGGGCGCGAGGTGGTGGTCAAGATCCTGCGCCCGGACATCCGCCAGCGTGTCGCCGCCGACGTGGCGCTGCTGCGCGCGCTGGCCGACGCGGCTGCGCGCTTCCACCCCAATGCCGACAAGATCCGCCCGCACGACATCGTCGCCGAGGTGGAGTCGACGCTGGAAAACGAGCTCGACCTCGAGCGCGAAGGCGCCAACGCTTCCCTGCTGCGGCGCAATTTCGCCGGCTCGGACGATCTGTACGTGCCGGAAGTCATCTGGTCCCATACCAGCGTCGGCATCCTGACCCTGGAGCGCGTGCATGGCATCCCGGTGGATGACCTGGCCGCGCTCGATGCGGTCGGCATCGACCGTGTGGCGCTGGCCGAGAAGGGCGTGCGCCTGTTCTACGAGCAGGTGTTCCGCGACAATTTCTTCCATGCCGACGCGCACGCCGGCAACATCTGGGTGGACGCCGAGCGACCACACGACCCGCGCTTCATCGCACTCGACTTCGGCATCATGGGCTCGCTGTCCGAACGCGACCAGTACTGGCTGGCGGAGAACTTCCTCGCCCTGTTCAAGCGCGACTATGCGCGCATCGCCGAACTCCACGTGCGCGCCGGCTGGATGCCGGCCGAGGTGCGCATGGACGAGCTGGAAGCGGCCGTGCGCACGGTGTGTGAACCCTATTTCACACGCCCCTTGAGCGAGATCTCGCTGGCCGAGGTGGTGGTCAAGCTGTTCCAGACCGCGCGCCGCTACGAACTCACCCTGCAGCCGCAGCTGATCCTGTTGCAGAAGACCCTGCTCAACATCGAGGGCGTGGGCCGCCTGCTGCACCCGCAGATCGACATCTGGGCCGTGGCCGAGCCGGTGCTCGAGCGCATCTGGCGCCGTCGGCGCGGGCCGCGCGCGATCCTCGATGTGGTGCGCCGGCGCCTGCCCGGTTGGCTGGCGGCTGCGCCGGACATGCCGCAACTGGTGCACGATTATCTGGCCCAGGCCACGCGCGGGGCGCTGGAACTTCGCGTCGCCTCGGATGATCTCAGACGGCTTGAGCAGCGCCTCGAGCGCAGCCAGCGCAGTCGCCTGTGGCTGGCGCTCGGCGTCGTCTCGGGACTGGCTGCCATCGCGGCGGCGCTGCTCGTCCAGCACGGCGCCGCATCGACCAGTTCGCACGCGGCGACCTGGCTCGGCACCATCGGTGCCGGCTTCGCCTTCTGGCGCGCCGCCCGGCGCGCCTGACCCACACCCGAAAAACCCCAGGAGACAACCCATCATGTACAAGACAGCAATCGTGGCCTTCCTGTGTGTCTTCGCACTTGGCGCGTGTTCCGAACCGCGCGCACCCGATGATGCGCAGCTGGCGCAGATCCTGCGCGCCGAGAATGCCAGCCCCGCCGACGCCAGTGCCCCCATCGACCGTCCTGCCGTCGAATGTCTGCGCGCCTGGTCGGGGGACGCGAAACTGCTCAAGGGGCTCTCGATCCGCTACGCCGGCGAAGACGGCAAGCGCACCTGTCGCAGGCAGCTCGACCAGCGCCTGGCGGACGCCGCGCGCAACCCGGATCGCTACAGCTTCGATGAGATGACCCGACCGGAAACCGTCGAGCGCGCAGTGGCCCTGTTGCAGGCCAACGAGGCGCAAGGCGCCGCCGTCGCCCCGGTGCGCGCGGCGCCGCCGATGGCGATGACCAGCTCGCGCAGCAAGGTGAAGGACCTGGCCACGCCCGATCCCGCGGTGGACCTGGGTGCCGCCGGCGCACGTCTGAAGGAGGCCGAGAACATGTGCCTGGAGGTGCGCGCGCAGGTGGCGGCGAAACCCGAGCTGAAGCGCTTCGCCGATTATTGTGGCGGAAGCCTCAATCGCCTGCGCCGCACGCTGGAGGCCAGCGCGCGCAATGGCGCCACGCCGGAGCGGCTGGCGAAGCTTGCCGACCCGGCCGACAACCTGGCCCAGGCCGCGCGTGACCAGCTCGCCGCTGCGTCCGGCAACCCGTAGGCGCCAGGTGCCGTGCTGGACATCGATGGCCTGCTGATCGACGAGGGCGAACTGATCGAGCGTTTCGTGCGCGCCACAGGTCCGGGTGGCCAGAACGTCAACAAGGTGTCGAGCGCGGTCGAGCTGCGCTTCGATGTCGGCGCCTCGCGCAGCCTGCCCGAAGCGGTGCGCACGCGCCTGCTGGCACGGCGCGACCGGCGCATGACCGCGGATGGCGTGCTGGTCATCCAGGCCAGCCGCTTTCGCGACCAGGCGCGCAACCGCGAGGATGCACGCCAGCGCCTCGCGGCGCTGGTGCGGGCGGCGCAGGCGGTGCCCAAGGCGCGCGTACCCACGCGCCCGACGCGGGCGTCCAGGGAGCGCCGCATCGACGCCAAGCGCACGCGCGCCAACCTGAAACGCTCGCGCGGGCGGCCGCTCGACTTCGAATGAATGCCCTGCCCCTGCCGCTGCCGGCCGGCGTGCCGCAATTCGCGCAGAACCGGCGCCGGCGGCTGGTCGGCTGGCTGCTCGCGCGGCGTGGCTGGCATATCGAGGGCGGGCTTCCGGACATCGCCCGATTGGTGCTGGTGGCCGCGCCGCACAGCTCCTGGTGGGATGGCGTGATCGGGCTGGCGTTCAAGGTCGCGCTGGGCGTGGATATCGCCTTCATGGGCAAGCGCGAACTGTTTCGCGGCCCGCTTGGCTGGCTGCTGCGCAAGCTCGGCGGCATCCCCGTCACGCGTGGCCAGGCGCAGGGCGTCGTGGAGCAGATGGCGGCGCGCTTTGCCGATAGTCCACGGCTGTGGCTGGGGCTGGCGCCGGAGGGCACGCGGCGTCCGGTCAAGGCCTGGCGTACCGGCTTCTGGCATGTGGCGCGCGCCGCCGGCGTGCCGATCCTGCCGGTAGCCTTCGACTATCCGGCGCGCCGCATCGTCATCGGCCAGTCATTCCTGCCGGCGGCCAGCCCGGCGACCGACCTGGCCCGCCTGCGGGACTTTTATGCGCCCTTCCGCGGCCTGCGCCGGGGCGTCAGCGGCTTGTGACGTTGCGCCAGGCCCGCGTCGCCAGCCAGGCCAGGCTGGCCAGCAACCAGGCCAGTGCGGCGTTGACGACCAGATGCCCCTGCTTGGCGGTATCGGCCAGGCCATCGCCCAGTACGGTCACGCCCAGCGTGATGGCCATCGCCGCCACCGTCAGCGCCGCGTGATCGAGCGATCTGCCGCCGCGGCGCATGCCGGGTCGCACCAGCAGCACGACGAGGGCAAGGCAGGGCAGTGCGAGCACGCCCAGGCGCAGCCAGGGCCAGGCATGCAGGGGGCGCCCGAGGCTCGGCACCGTGCTCGGGATCGAGGCGAAGTCGCCGCCTTCCACTTCGCCGAGGTTCCTTGCAATCCACGGGTCGAGCGCCTCGACCCCGGCGACTGCCAGCCGGCCGGCGAGTGCCGGATGGCGCAACAGGATTGCCAGTTCGGTGCCGCGGGTGAAGTTGGCCAGACCCGGGCAGACCTTCTCGGGCAGGTCGGGAAACTCCCAGGCGTGTTCGCCGCGGAAGCGCAGGCATTCGGCTTCGATGCCAAGATCGCTCAACAGCTTCGCCGGATCGTCCGCGAAGGGCAGCAAGGCGGTGAACACGACGTCGGCGCGGTTGTACTGGTCGATGGCATTCATCATCGGGTCGCTGCGCTGCAGTTGCGCCAGTTGCACGCCCAGCCCGGCCAGCGCGCCGCATGCCAGTGCGAGTGCGCGCCAGCGGGGCTGGCCCGGGCGGGCCCAATCCAGCACGGCGAGGACGCAAGCCAGCCCAAGTGGCAGGACCAGGTGCTGGATCTTTGCCATGGCGAGGGCGAAGGCGGCCAGGGCGAGCAGGCCGAAGCGGCGCCGGTTGCAGGGCGCGCCATGCCACAGCAGGGCAAGGCCGAACAGTCCATAGGCGGCCAGGAGCGCCGTCCACTCGGCGTAGAAGGTGTTGAGATAGAGCGTGTTGCCCGGATCGGCAAACAGCAGCGGCACCAGGACAGCGTTGCCGATCGCCGCCGCCTCGTTGCCGCGTTGCAGCCAGGCGCGCGACAGTGCGATCGACAGCGCCAGCAGCGCCAGCCAGCGCAAGGCCCCGACCCAGCGCACCTGGTGCACCTCGCCGCCGGTCAGGGCTGCATCGATCCGCCATGCCAGGGTGGTGGCGCCGGTGAACAGCAGTTCGCTCGACCAGTAGCACATCGGATCCTCGCTAGCGATGAAGCGATAGCGCGCAAAGGGCGCCTGCGGGCTGTTCCGCTGCGGCGGGATGGCGGCCGGACGGTCGGGGTAGAAGTGGAAACAGCTGGTATAGCGGGTCTGGTCGTAGCTGTTGGCGTAGGCGTAGAGCGGATCGTGCGCCCACAGGGCAAAGGCACGCAGGCTGCCGGCAAGCCACAGCAACAGCAGCACCGCCAGCACGCCGGAGCCTGGTCCGGAGCGGGTGGGCGAGCCTGGCAAGCGGGCGGGCGAAGTGGCCACGCGCCAGTGTAGGCAGCGCCGCGGCGCGCGGGCAATGTTGCGCAAGTGTGCACTGCGTCACAGATGCACCGAGAAACCGGCACGCCGGCGCCTGCGATGGCGTTCCCTTCCGGGGTCACCGCGCGATGCTAGGATGCCTGCCACAGCCGGTCATCCGGATCAAGAGGAATCGTCATGAGAACGCGCTTGGGTCATTACGACATCGTGTCGGAGCTCGGCCGCGGAGGCATGGGCGTCGTGTACAAGGGCTTCGAAGGGACCCTGCATCGCTACGTGGCGATCAAGGTGCTGGCAGACTCGCTCGCGCACGACGAGGCCATCCGCGAACGCTTCCTGCGCGAGGCGCGCAGCATGGCGGCGCTGAACGATCCACACATCATCCAGATCTACTTCATCGGCGAGGACGAGGGGCAGCCCTTCTTCGTCATGGAATTCGTCGAGGGCGAGTCGCTGGGCTCGATGCTCAAGCGCGACCATCGCCTCACCGTCGAGCAGGCCGCCAAGATCATCCACCAGACCGCCATGGGCCTGGCCACCGCGCACGACCGCGGGGTCGTGCACCGTGACATCAAGCCCGGCAACCTGATGATTTCCAGTCGCGGCGTGGTGAAGATCGCCGATTTCGGCATCGCCCTGTCCAACCAGGACATCAGCAAGAAGCTGACCTCCACCGGCGAGTTCGTCGGCACGCCCGGCTACCTCTCGCCCGAGGTCTGCCTCGGCAAGCCGGTCGACCAGCGCTCGGACATCTTCTCGCTGGGCATCGTGTTGTTCGAGATGCTGACCGGCAAGATGCCCTTCAGTGACGAATCGCCGCTCGGCCTGATGCTGGAAGTGGTGCGCGCGGAAATCCCCGACGTGCGCGAGTTGAATGCCGACGTGGATCCGCAGATCGCGCATATCCTTTCGCGCATGATCGCCAAGGATCCGGCGCAGCGTTACCCGAGCTGTCACGAACTGGTGGCCGATCTTGCCTCGCACCCGCTGATCGTCAAGGGCGGGCCGATCACGGTGCAGACCCGGCTCTCGCCCGCGGCCGCGACCCTGGTCGGACAGAAGACGCCGGTGTCGGGGCGGGTCGAACTGCCTTCGACCCCGCCGCCGCCGTCCAGCGGCGACGGGGCGGCCACGCGCATCACCCCGGTGTCGCAATCGGCGGCACCGGCCATCGCGCCGGCCGACGCGGCGACCACGCCCGCGGCGCATCGCCAGGTGCTCGGGGGCGCGACGGGAACGTCACGCAATCCGGTCCTGGCGTGGGCGGTGGCGGCCATTCTGGTGCTCGCCATCGTCGGCACGGCCTGGAGCTATCGCGCGGACATTCCCGGCCTCAAGGCCTGGTTCGGCGCACCGGCGCCGGCCATCGCCAACCAGCCCGCCGCCGAGGCGCATGGAGTGGCGGCGAGTACGCCGGCGCCGGTCGCGCCCGCGACCAGCCATGACGCTGCAATCGCCCAGGCCGGTACCAGCCCGCCGGTGGCTGCGCCAGCCGACCCGAGCGCGCCGCCCGTCGCGCCATCCGAGGGTGATGCCGCAGACGGCGTGGCGCTGACCACCGGTGCGGGCGACGGCCCGGCCGCACGCGCCGCGCCGGCCGATCTCGAGGCCCTGCGCGAACTGCCGGCAGCCCAGGCAGCGGCGGCGGCCGCCACCGAGCCCGCGCAGGTCGCCAAGGCGACGCCGGCGCCCAAACCTGCGGCCAAGCCACGCCCGCACGTGCCAACCGTGGCCGTGGTGGCGGCCGGTGACGCCGTGCTCGCCTCGCCGGCGGGCGAACTGGTCATGCAGCGCCTGCGCGCCCGCGGCTTCCGTGTCATCGAAGGCGGCCAGGTCGATGCCGATCACCCCAACCTGCTTGGCCTGCTCGGCCTGGCCGGCAAGGCCGACGCCGTGGTGGCCATCATCGCGCGCCCGGTCGGCAGCCAGGAGATGCAGTTCTACGGCCAGTACGCGACGTTGTACACGGCCCAGGTCGGCATCAAGATCTATCGCGTGGCGGATCGCTCGGTGGTCTACAGCAGCGGGGTCCAGCAGGTGAACTTCACCACGCTCAACGCGACGGACCAGGCGCGCGATGCCATCCTGCCGATGCTCGAACGGGCGGATGGCGAGCTCGACGAGTTCCGCCCGCAAGGCAAGCGCGGCTGAGCCGCGCCGGCCCGCTCACAGCGCCGCCAGTCTGGCGTAGGCCAGCACCAGGCGCTTGCGGCCGGCGTCGGCGAAGTTGACCTCGATGAGGGTGTGGGCGCCGGCGCCTTCGTAACCGAGCACCACGCCTTCGCCGAAGCTGGCATGACCGACCCGCTGGCCGAGCTTGAAGGGCCAGGCTGCGGCGTCCTCGGCGCGCACCTCGCGCCAGGCCGGCGGGTGGGCGACCTGCACCTTCGGGCGCACCTCACGCATGAGCTCGGCCGGCACCTCGGCGAGGAAGCGCGAAGGGCGGGCGTAGGATTCCACGCCGTGCAGGCGGCGTGATTCGGCATGCGTGAGCACCAGGCGTTCGCGCGCGCGGGTGATGCCCACATAGGCCAGGCGGCGTTCTTCCTCCAGCCGTCCGGGTTCCTCGGTGGACTTCTGGCTCGGAAACAGGCCGTCCTCCAGGCCGACCAGGAACACCCAGCGAAACTCCAGGCCCTTGGCCGAATGCAGGGTCATCAGTTGCACGCAGTCCTGCCAGGCTTCGCCCTGGCCCTCGCCGGCCTCGAGTGCCGCGTGGGCGAGGAAGGCCGCCAGTTCCGACAGGCCGGCTTCGAGGTCCTCGGGCGTGCGCTCGAAGCGGCTGGCCACGTTGACCAGTTCGTCGAGGTTCTCGGTGCGCGCCTCGGCATTGCCGCGGCTGTCCTTTTCGTAGAAGTCGCGCAGGCCGGAGCGCGCCAGCGCGTGCTCGACCTGCTCGGCCAGCGCCAGCGGCTGGTCGCCGGGCTGCCCATCGGCCGCGGCCGGAGCCAGGCAGTCGCGCGCCAGGCCTTCGATCAGTTCGATGAAGGCGCGCAGGGCGTTGCGCGCGCGCGTACCCAACTGGCCGGCAGCCAGTTCACCCAGCACCGCTTCCCACATGGACACCTGTTCGCGCCGGGCACGCTGGCGCAGGGCGTCCAGGCTGCGCTCGCCGATGCCGCGTGGCGGCGTGTTCACCGCCCGCTCGAAGGCGGCATCGTCATGGCGGTTGGCGGTCAGGCGCAGGTACGCCAGCGCATCCTTGATCTCGGCGCGGTCGAAATAGCGCAGGCCGCCATGGATGCGGTAGGGCACCTCGTACTGGATGAGCTGCTCTTCGAAGGTACGCGACTGCGCGTTGGAGCGGTACAGGATGGCCAGTTCCGACGCAGGCACACCCTCGCCCAGCTGCGTGCGGATGCGTTCGACCACGTAACGCGCTTCATCCTGCTCGTTGTAGGCGGCGTACAGGTCGATCGGCGCGCCCGGCGCACCCGCGGTCCACAGCTGCTTGCCGAGGCGGTCCGGATTGCGCGCGATGACCGCATTGGCAGCGGCGAGGATGGTGCCGGTGGAGCGATAGTTCTGCTCGAGGCGAATGGTGCTCGCACCCGGAAAATCGCGCAGGAACTGCTGCACGTTCTCCACCCGGGCGCCGCGCCAGCCGTAGATCGCCTGGTCGTCGTCGCCGACCACGAATACCTGGCCGGTACTGCCGGCGAGCACGCGGATCCAGGCGTACTGCAACGCATTGGTGTCCTGGAATTCGTCGATCAGCAGATGCCGGTAGCGTTCACGGTAATGCGCGAGCAGGGTGGGGTCGTTCAGCCACAGCTCGTGCGCGCGCAGGAGCAATTCCGCAAAATCGACCAGGCCGGCGCGCTGGCAGGCCTCCTCGTAGGCGCGGTAGATGTCCACCATCACCTTTTGCGCCGAGTGCCCGGCTCCGACCGGCAGCCTGGCTTCCACCGCAGCGGGCCGTCGGCCCTCGTCCTTGGCGCTGTTGATGAACCAGGTCGCCTGGCGCGGCGGGAAGCGCGCTTCATCCAGGCCCAGGCCCTGGATGGTGCGCTTGACCAGGCGCAGTTGATCGTCGGCATCGAGGATCTGGAAGGTCTCGGGCAGCCTGGCTTCGCGCCAGTGGCGGCGCAGCAGGCGGTGGGCGATGCCGTGGAAGGTGCCGATGGTGAGCCCGCGCGTGCCTTGCGCGATGAGCTGTTCGGCGCGCCCGCGCATTTCGCCGGCGGCCTTGTTGGTGAAGGTCACCGCCAGCACCGACCAGGGCGAGACGCGCTCGGCGGCGAGCAGCCAGCCGATGCGGTGGGTCAGCACGCGGGTCTTGCCGGAACCGGCGCCGGCCAGCACCAGATAGTGCCCGGGCGCCGCCGTCACGGCCTCGCGTTGCGCCGCATTGAGGCCGTCGAGCAGATGGGAAACGTCCATCGCGCCATTGTAGGTCGCGGCCACGCCCGCGACGAACGTCTGCGCCGCAGCGCGATACCGGGCCGGCCGGGATGGCATGCTTGCGGCCTGGTGCGCGACCCGCTGCGTGCTGCCGTCGAGGCGTCGCGAACGCCGCGGGCAGCGGCTAGCTTCGCAGCGGGCGACGGCCCAGCAACACGATCTCCTCGCCGCACGGCCGGCCCAGCGCGACCAGGCTTCGTTCCAGCAGGCCGAGCAGGCGCCAGCGCAGGTCGGCGAGACGTCGGCGACGCGGATCCAGGTGCGCCTGGCCGCGACGTCGCGCGGCCCGGATCTGCGCGCTGATGCGTAGCATGCGCGCGGCCCCGGCGGCGCGGCTGTGTACCTGTTCGACCTCGAAACCCGCCGCGCGCACCGCCTGGGCAAGCGCACTCGGCGAGTAGAGCTGCAGGTGCCTGGGCGGCTCCAGCCCGCGCCAGTCGGCGCCGAACCAGCGGTGGCCGAGCGCATCGACATTGGGGGTGACCAGCAGCAGTCGGCCCCCGGGTCGCAGGATCCGCCGGCATTCCGCGAGTTGCCAGGCCGGTTCGGGCAGGTGCTCGATCACGTGCAGCATGCTCAGGCCATCGAAGCTGTCCGCCTCGAAGCGCACCGTGGTGAGGTCGCCGGCATGCACTTCCAGGCCCTGCTGGCGCGCCGCGGCCAGTGCGGCTGCATCGGGCTCCAGGCCAAGCGCGTCCCAGCCAAGCGTGCGCATCGCACGCAGCTGGCCGCCACTGCCGCAGCCGATATCGAGCAGCCGGCCACCCGGAACGAAGGGCAGGTAGAGCCTTGCGGACAGCGCCCGGTCACGCCGCCGCGGCTGCAGCAGCATGGCCGCCCCGGCGAGCCGCGCGAGCCCATCCTCGGGCATCGGGTAGCCGAGCTTCCATGCCGCCCAGACTTGTTGGCCAAGCGTGCCCGGCAGCCGTGGGGGTTGGTTCTCGTCATGCGTGTAGTACGCCTGGTAGGCCATCCACAGGTCATCGGGATGGGGCGCCGGATCCAGCCACGCGGTGGCGCATCCACGCTCGGTGCAGCGGCGCATGCACCAGTTGCCCGGCGTGCCGAACAGGCGATCGGCAAGTTCCGGATGCAGTGTGCATCCCGCGCTGCCACACGCGGGACAGCCCGCCTGCCGGACGGTGCGCAGCGGCCAGGCAGGGGCAGCCGGCCGCTCGGGCACCGTTTGTTGAGGGCGGTTCATGCGCGCAACGTACCATCGGTGCCCATGGATTGCCGAGCCACCCACGGCGTCGATATGCACACGGAGTAGACGATGGCCAAAGAACTGCCTTCCCGCCGCATCGCGCCGGCGCCCGCCCGCCCGCAACGCCTGGCGCGCGCCGTTCTCGACGTCGCCGGGCGCATTCCGCCGACCGTGGAGGAAGCCAGCGCCACGCCCGAGCGTCGCGCACTGGCGATCGCACGTGCGGCTGCCAGTCGGGCTGCCCTGGCGGCTGGTGCGCTGTCCCTGCCGCCGGGCCCGCTCGGCTGGTTCACGGTGCTTCCCGAGCTCACCACCATCTGGCAGATCCAGCGGCGCATGGTGGCCGACATCGCCGGCGCCTTCGGTACCAGCGCGCAACTCACCCGCTCGCAGATGCTGTATTGCCTGTTTCGCCATGCCGCCGCGCAGGCCGTGCGCGACCTGGGCGTGCACGTGGGTGCCCGGTTCCTGATCCAGGAGGCGCCGCTGCGCGTGGTGGAGCGGGTCGCCGCGCGCATCGGCGTGGATCTCTCGCGGCGCACGGCTGCCCGCAGCCTGGCGCGCTGGCTGCCCGCGGTCGGCACGCTCGGCATTGGCGCGTACGCCTACTACGACACGCGCGGCGTGGCACGCACCGCGATGATCCTGTTTGCCGCCGCGGCGGCGGCGCAGGCCGAGGCGGCCGAGGTGCCAGCCGGCTGAAGGTCATCGGCCCGACGCGGCGGGCGTGCTCGCCCGGGCATCCTTCGGCCAGCGCTTGTAGGCCCACTGGTACTGGATGAAGGCGCGCTCCACGCATGCTTCGACACCGCGATTGAGCGCGCCGCAGGCAAGCGTCAGGTCGGCGTCGTCGAGCCCGTCCGGAGCGGGCAGGAAGTGCAGGCGAAAGCCGGCGCCGCGCGGCAATCGCTCGGCAAAGCCGAACAGCACCACCGCGCCGGTGCGTCGGGCCAGGCGCGGCAGCAGCACCATCGTGTCTGCCGGCACGCCGAAGAAGGGGGCCAGCGCGCCCTCGCCCTGGCGCGGTTTCTGGTCGGGCAGGATGCCGACGACCCCCCCGCCGGCGAGGCGCTTGTACAAGGTGCGTACACCGGCACCTTCGGCACGCACCTGTTCCACCGCCAGCGTGCCACGCGCCCTGCGCAGCAGCGGTTCGAGCCAGGCCTGGCGCGGCGCCCGGTAGAGGATCGCCAACGGCGTGCGTGCCGCCAGCCAGTAGTTCAGGAGCTCCCAGCAGCCCAGGTGCGGTGCGGCCAGGATCAGTCCGCGGCCACTGGCCAGCGCCGCGTCGATCAGTTCACCCCCGCGCACCTCGCGCACCAGCGCGAGCGCCCGGTCGGGGCCGCCGCCCCAGATGCGGGCCGTTTCCAGCAGCGCCTTGCCGGTCTCGCCGAGTGCCGCACGTGCCAGGGCGTGTCTGGTTTTGGCGCGCTCCTGCGTTAATACCAGGGACAGGTTGCGTTCGACCACCGCGCGCGGGCGGGCATGGACTAGCCAGAGCAGGCGCCCGAGCGCGCTACCCAGGGCATGCAGGAGTGGCAGCGGCAAGCGTCCGGCGAGGCGCAGTCCACCGTGCAGCAGCGCGACCGGCCATTGAGGATAGGGGGTGTGCATGGTCTGGCGCGATTGTAGTCGGGCTGACAGCGGGCGCGATCGTGGATGGCCCGCTGGCGGATGCTATGGTGCCGGCGCGCGGGCCGGCGGCGCCTGCGCGCCATTCCTGCCTGCCGCATCGAGGAGCCTGGCCCGTGATTGCCCTGATCCAGCGCGTTGCAAGCGCGCATGTCGAGGTGGATGGCGAAATCGTCGGCGCGATCGGCCCGGGCCTGCTGGCCCTGGTCGCCGTTCAGCCGGGCGATGGCGAGCCGCAACTGGAACGGTTGCTGGAGCGGGTACTCGCCTACCGGATCTTCGCCGATGCGGATGGGCGCATGAACCGCTCGCTGCGCGACACGGCCGGCGGGTTGCTGCTGGTGTCGCAGTTCACCCTGGCGGCCGACACGCGCTCGGGGCTGCGGCCGGGCTTTTCGACGGCTGCCCCGCCCGACCAGGCGGAAATCTGGTTCGAGCGGCTGGTCCAACGCGCGCGGCAAGTGTACCCGGGGGTGGAAAGCGGGCGCTTCGGTGCCCATATGAGGGTGCAGCTGATCAACGACGGGCCAGTGACGTTCTGGCTCGAAGCGCGCTGACGCGACCCGACGACCGCATGCGGCGCCGCCGGCGGCGTCCACGAGACGCGGATTCACCCCGACCAGGCACGGCCGCCATGCGGCGTGTCGGCAAGCGCCGCGGCGAACCTTGACGCGGTTCCTATACTACCTGTCTTTTGCTGTATCGACCCCGGAACATCTTATGGCCGCAGAACACAACCAGGAGCAGCAGTCTGAAATCAAGACGCTGATCATCAAGGGCAAGGAGCAGGGCTACCTGACCTACGCCGAAGTCAACGACCATCTCCCCGACGACATCGTCGATCCGGAGCAGATCGAAGACATCATCGGCATGATCAACGACATGGGCATCGAGGTGCATGAAGTTGCCCCCGATACCGAGACGCTGATGCCGGAGACCCCCGTTTCCGCCGATGACGACACCGCCACCGAGGAAGCCGTGGCGGTGCTGAGCGCGGTGGACGCGGAAGTGGGTCGTACCACCGATCCGGTGCGCATGTACATGCGCGAGATGGGTACGGTCGAGCTCCTCACGCGCGAGGGTGAGATCGCCATCGCCAAGCGCATCGAAGAGGGCCTCAACCAGGTGCAGACCGCCCTGGCGAGTTTCCCGTGGTCGATCCAGTTGCTGGTCGAGGAGTACGACCAGCACGTCGAGGGCAAGAAGCGCCTGTCCGAGGTGCTGGCCGGCTTTGCCGACCTCGAGCAGCTGCAGGACGAAGCCGCCGCCGCGGCCGCCAATGAACCTGCCCAGGCCGAGGAATCGGACGCCGAATCGGATGGTGACGAGGACGAGGAGGAGGACGACACCGAAGAGACCACGACCGACCAGGGCATCGATCTGGCCGAAGTGGCGCGGCGCATGGAGGAACTGCGCGAGTGCTACGCGAAGTTCCAGAAGGTGGCCGAGAAGCATGGCCGCGAGGACCGCCGGGCGCAGAAGATCCGCGACGAGATGGCGACGCTGTTCCTGCGCCTGAAACTGCCGGCGATCATGATCGACAGCTTCGTGCGCAAGCTGCGTGACGTGGTCACGGCGATCCGCCGCCACGAGCGCAACATCGCCGACCTGTGCATCAGGCAGGCGCGCATGCCGCGCAAGGATTTCCTGCGCCTGTTCCCGGCCAACGAGACCAACCTCGAGTGGGCCGATGAGCTGGCGCGCAAGCGCCAGAAGTGGTCGCCGGCCATCAAGGCCCAGCGCGATGCGATCGTCACCGAACAGACGCGGCTCATCGCCATCGAGAACACGCTGTGCCTTGGCATCGCCGACATCAAGGAAATCAACCGCGCCATGTCGATCGGCGAGGCCAAGGCCCGCCGCGCCAAGAAGGAAATGGTCGAGGCCAACCTGCGCCTGGTCATTTCCATCGCCAAGAAGTACACCAACCGCGGCCTGCAGTTCCTCGACCTCATTCAGGAAGGCAACATCGGCCTGATGAAGGCGGTGGACAAGTTCGAGTACCGCCGCGGCTACAAGTTCTCGACCTACGCCACCTGGTGGATCCGTCAGGCCATCACCCGCTCGATCGCCGACCAGGCGCGCACCATCCGCATCCCGGTGCACATGATCGAGACCATCAACAAGCTCAACCGCATCAGCCGCCAGATGCTCCAGGAAATGGGCCGCGAGGCGACCCCCGAGGAGCTGGCCGAAAAGATGGAGATGCCCGAGGACAAGATCCGCAAGGTGCTGAAGATCGCCAAGGAGCCGATCTCCATGGAAACCCCGATCGGCGACGACGAGGATTCGCACCTCGGCGACTTCATCGAGGACGCGGCGATCGTCTCGCCGGTGGATTCGTCCACCAACATCGGCCTGATGGAAACCGTGCGCGACGTGCTCGCCGGCCTCACCCCGCGCGAAGCCAAGGTGCTGCGCATGCGCTTCGGCATCGACATGAACACCGACCACACCCTGGAGGAGGTCGGCAAGCAGTTCGACGTCACCCGCGAGCGCATCCGCCAGATCGAGGCCAAGGCCCTGCGCAAGCTGCGCCATCCTTCGCGCAGCGAGCAGCTGCGCTCGTTCCTCGACATCGAGTAGGGCCCGAGCTTGCCCCGCGCCAACGGCCGCACGTGCGGCCGTTGGCGCGGGGCGGCAGCATTTGTCCGCGCCGATTGCTACCATGGCGTCCAGTGGGCCTATAGCTCAACGGTCAGAGCAGGGGACTCATCGAAAGGTGTCGCCGCGGCGAAAGCCGTGGACGAGAACGGGATGAATTCAGGGAAACCGCAGCGGCGTGGCCGGCGGCAATCCTGAGCCAAGCCGGCGGTACACCGCCGGAAGGTGCAGAGACTACCTGAGGGCTTGAGTGCCCTTGATGACAGGCTCGAGCGTCCCGCACCCCACCAGCACATGCTGCGGGTGAAGAGATAGTCCGCGCCGGGGGGAAACCTCCGGATCAAGCGAATCCCTTGGTTCCAGGTTCGAGTCCTGGTGGGCCCATATCCTGATGGTCATCCCCCTTGGTGGGGCAGGCATGGTCTGGGCTGTGGCGCCCGCGAGCGCCTGGCCGGATGCGCACGCTGCCCGGCCGGCGGTGCGTGTGTGCATGCCGTCATCGACTCGACCTGTGGCGCCGGCCAGCATTCGCGATGTATCAGGCGGTTGAATGCAGCGTCACGACGACGGCCGGGCGCGGAGCGACGACCATCCCTGCCGCGTCGAACGGCAGGGAACGCGTCGAGCGTGCAGCGAATCTAGCGCAGGGCCGTGACGGCCAGCACGACGAACAGGATGGTGATGATGATCGCCAGCCAGAACAGGATCTTGGCAATGCTCATGGCCGCGCCGGCGAGGCCGGTGAAGCCGAGGATGCCAAGGATCACGGCAATGATGGCGAAGATGATGGCCCACTTGATCATGACGTGCTCCTTTGGGGTGCTTGCATGCACGAAGGCCCTCGCCGCCGTGCCCGTGCGATCCTGACGCTAGCCGGGCCGACATGGCGTCAGCCTGAATCGGGCTGGCCCCATTCAGGAACGGTGCAGGCGCGCGGTTCGTCCAGTACGTTCCGGCACGCGTGTCGCGATGTGCCCTGTCGGGCGTGGAATGCGGGGCCGGTCGGCATGGCCCTGGCCTTGTGTTTGCCCGGTGCAGCCGCGGCAGGCAAGGGGTCGGGCGCGGGCGGGCGGCGGGATGCGCAGCGTGGACCGCCGCAAGGGCGGCTGCATCGATCTTGCGCCGCGGGCCACGGACAGGCGATGAGCGCGCGGCGTCAATCGCGCCTGAGCCAGCCGGCGCGCAGCCAGGCTGCGAGGCCGAGGCTGGCCACGAACCCGGCGTAACCGAGCAGGGCCGCCAGCACCTGTGGCCAGATCGCGCCGGCGCTGCGGCTGGCATGGGCAAAACCCCAGTGCACGGCGGCGTAGCCGGCGAGGAGGGCGATGGCCAGGGCGCTGATGTCCGCCAGGCGCCGCGCGCGGTTGCGGGGTCGGCGCGGGAAGAGCCAGTACAACGCGGCGAGCACTGCGAACAGCGGCAGGAAGAGCAGGAAGGCGAGCGCGCTTTCGATCGGACCGTGCATGGGTTTCCTTCAGTCCAGCGCGATGCCGTGCAGGGCATCGATGTCGGTGGCGGTGAGCGTTGGCGGACGCTGGCCGAAGCGCACCCGGATGTAATTGACGATCGCGGCGATATCGGCCGAATCGAGCGCTTGCACGAAAGGCGGCATGCTGTACGGGCGCGGGTTGCCGGGCGTGGTCGGCGCCGCTCCTCCGTAGAGCACCAGGCGCACTGCATCGACCGGGTCGGGCGCACTGACGCTGACCGCATCGACCAGGGGCGGGTACTTGCCGTCCTTGCCGCGACCGTCCCGGCCGTGGCAATCGGCGCAATGCTGCTCGTAGAGCTCGCGGGTCGGTGCCACGTAGGCCTGTGCTGCCTCCCCGGGGGGCGCCGGCATGGGCGCGCGCGGGGGCACCGACTGCAGGAAGGCGGCCATCGCCAGCGCGTCGGAGCGGGTCAGGTGGCGCAGGCTGGTGTAGATGACGTCGGCCATGGGGCCGAAGGCCTGGCCGTGCGCAGACGTGCCGCTGCGCAGGTAATCTGCCAGCTGCGCAGCGCTGTAGCGGGCCAGGCGGGACCCGTCCAGCGGTGGTGCGTACCAGCCGGAGTCCGGTATGCGCCCGCCGGCGAGATAGCCCCAGTCCGGCAGCGATTGCATGGGCCCGCGACGGCTGTGGCACATGCCGCAATGCCCGAGGCCATCGACCAGATAGCGCCCGCGCCGCCATTCGGCGGGCATGTCCGCACCGAAGCGTGGATTCGGCGGTCGGTAGTACAACATGCGCCAAAGCACCTGGAACGGCCGCCAGCCGGCAGGAAAGGCCAGCCGGTTCGCCGGCGGCGTGCTGGCGCTCGCCGGCAGCGTACCCAGCCAGGCATACAGCGCCTCGAGGTCGGCGTCGTCGAGCAGCGCGAAATGCGCATAGGGGAACGCCGGGTACAGCACGCCGTCGCGGCTGACGCCTTCGCGCATCGCGTGCTTGAACTCGGCCAGCGACCAGCTGCCGATGCCGGCCTGTGCATCCGGCGTCAGGTTGCTGCTGTAGAGCGTGCCCCAGCGGCCGGCGAAGGGACGTCCTCCGGCGAAGGGTTCGCCGCCGCGCCGCGTGTGGCAGCCGGCGCAATTGCCGATGCGGGCGACGTATTCACCACGGGCGAGCAGCGCGGGTTCGGCGCCCGGCCGCGGTCCGGTGCTGCCGGATGGCACGCGATACGGCGTGAATCCGCCCTGGCGCGCGAACAGGGTACCCCCGACCACCGCCAGCAGGAGCAGCAGGGGCAGCACCAGGGCCGCCAGAATGATGACGCCGCGCCCGATCTTCATGGCGGGCCGGCGTGGTGCAGGCTGCCGCAGGCGCGCGCTGGCGTGAAGCTGCCCGCGGGCGCCGGGCGCGCCCCGGGGGCTGCCACCTGCTGGGACAGCCACACCGAGACTGCGCGCAGGTCGGTCGGGGCGAGGCTGCGCGCGACCTCGGCCATGCAGTCCGGTGCATCGGCATGGCGCACGCCGTTGCGCCAGTTGCCGAGCTGGGTGTAGATGTACTCGGCCGGCAGGCCGACCAGGGCCGGGATGCCCGGTTCCAACCCGGTCAGGGCCTGGCCGTGGCAGGCCGAGCAGGCCGGTACGTCCCGTTCCGGGTCACCCTGCAGGACCAGGCGCTCGGCGGTTGCACGCATGGCTGGCGTCAGCGTCTCGCCATCGTCGGCCGGCCGCGTGCGCGGCGGTTGCGCGGCGTAGTAGGCGGCGATCTCGCGCAACCAGGCATCGTCCATGTTGCGGACCAGCCAGGTCATCTGCGCATTGTTGCGCTGGCCGTCGCGGAAGTGCCGCAATTGGGCGTACAGGTAGCCGGCCGGCTTGCCTGCCAGGTGCGGCTGGTAGGCGGCGCCGGCCACGCCCTCGCCGTGCTCGCCGTGACAGGCCGCGCAGGCAGCCAGGCGCTCGCCGATGGCGTCCGCGCCGGGTTGGGCATGCGCCGCTGCGCACGCCACGGCGAGCGCGAACATGAGTGCACGCAAGACCGCGGGCGCGGGCCTGCCGGCCATCCTGGCTGCGCGCGTCCGGGGCCGGCTCACAGGCACTCCAGTGCCGCCACGGCGCGGCTCAGGCGCGGGCCGGCATACATGTGCGAGCCGCAGGGCAGCAGGCCGGCAGCGAGGAAGCGCGCGCGGTACCAGTTCGGGTGGCGGGCGATGAAGCCTTCACGGTCGCCATCGACGTTGTCGCGCGAAGTGAACACCTCGATGAAGGCAAGCCCTTCGAGCAGCTCGCCGAATCCGTCCAGCCCGCGCCGCAACTCCGCCGCGCCGACGTAATGCAGCACGTCGCTGCACACGATGAGGTCGAAGCGCGCATCGAAGCGCAGTGCGCCCAGGTCACCGAAGCGCGCCTGGCCGAGATTGCGCGTGCGGCCGTAGCGTTGGACCACGTATGCGCTGGGGTCGAGCCCGCGGTAATCCACGCCGGGGCGCAGGCGCTCCAGCACGGCCCGCCACGGCGCTTCACCGCAACCGACGTCCAGCACGTTGGCGAGGGGTCGTCCGAGGTAATACTCGGCCACGTGCACCACCATCGCCACCTTGCGCGCAAGCTCGGCCCGCGCACCGATGCGGTGCGTGCCGCTGCGGTACCAGCGGTCGAAGTAGCTGCGGTCGTAGATCTTGGCCATGCGGTCGTGCGCGGGCAAAGCCCCATGTTAAGCGACGAAGCCGATCCGGCGCAGGCAGCGGCCCGGTGACTTTGCCTGGTTGGTCGACAGGCCGGGTTTCCTCACCGTCCGGCGGCCGGGTTCACGTCCGCGGCGTGTCCTGGCGCAAGCGGACGGCAGGCCGTGCGGCTGGCGCTGCGCTCAGGAATCGACTACCAGCGTGGCCGCGCCGCGGGCTGCGGCCTGGTCGCGGATCTGCGCTTCGACGCAGGCCAGCGCGGTCATGTTGAACACGCGCCGCACGGTCGCCGCCGGAGTGAGGATATGCACCGGACGCGAGGCGCCCATCAGGATCGGCCCCAGCACCACGCCCTCGGTCATCACGCGCATCATGTTGAAGGCGATGTTGGCTGCGCTCATGTTCGGGCAGACGAACATGTTGGCCGCACCGCTCAGGCGCGAGTTCGGGAACAGGCGCTCGCGCACTTCCGGGTTGAGCGCGGTGTCGGCGTGCATCTCGCCCTCGATTTCCAGCTTGGGCAAGCGCTCGCGCAGCAGTTCCACCACCCTGCGCATCTTCACCGCGCCGGCATCGTCATGGCTGCCGAAGTTGGAATGCGACAGCACGGCCACCTTCGGCACGATGCCGAACAGCTTGAGGCGCAGCGTCGCCTGGGCCGTGGCCGCGGCAATGTGTTCGGCATCCGGCTCCGACGCCACGTGGGTATCGAGGAAGAAGTACACGCCGCGGCTGTTGAACACCGCGCACATGGCCGAGGGCGCGTCGATGCCCGGATCGAGCGGGATGATGCCGCGCAGGTAGCTGAGCTTCTTGTGGAAGCGTCCGACCAGGCCACAGATCATGCCGTCTGCCTCGCCGCGGCGCAGCATCAGTGCGGCAATGACCGTGGCGCGCGAGCGCACGATCTGCTTGGCGCTGTCCGGGGTCACGCCGCGCCGCTGCAGGAGCTCGTGGTAGAGCATCCAGTAGTCCTTGAAGCGCGGATCACTGTCGATGTTGCAGAGCTCGAAGTCGACCCCGGTCTTGAGCCGCAGGCCCAGGCGCCGGATGCGCGACTCGATCACTTCCGGGCGGCCGACCAGGATCGGCCAGGCGATGCCATCATCGACGACGTGCTGCACCGCGCGCAGCACGGTTTCCTCCTCGCCCTCGGAATACACCACGCGCTTGACGTCGGCCTTGGCGCGCGCGAACACCGGCTTCATCAGCAGGGTGGTGCGGAACACGAACGCATTGAGCTGCTCGCGGTAGGCGCGCAGGTCTTCGATCGGGCGCGTGGCCACGCCCGAGTCCATTGCCGCCTTGGCGACCGCCGGCGCAAGTTGCACGATCAGGCGCGGATCGAAGGGCTGCGGGATGATGTAGTCCGGGCCGAAGGACAGCGTGCGCCCGCCATAGGCGCGCGCGGCCACGTCGCTGGCCTCGCGCCGGGCCAGCTCGGCGATGGCATGCACGCAGGCGATCTTCATCGCCTCGTTGATGACCGTGGCACCGACATCCAGTGCGCCGCGGAAGATGTAGGGGAAGCAGAGCGCGTTGTTGACCTGGTTGGGGAAGTCCGAGCGGCCGGTGGCGATGATGGCATCCTCGCGCACCGCGCGTGCCTCGTCGGGCAGGATTTCCGGAGTCGGGTTGGCCAGTGCCAGGATGATCGGCCGCGTTGCCATGCGCGCAACCATGTCCGGCTTGAGGATGCCCGGGGCGGACAGGCCGAGGAACACGTCCGCACCGTCGATGATCTCACCGAGCGCGCGCGCATCGGTGTCGCGCGCGTAGCGCGCCTTGTTGGGGTCCATCTCCTCCTTGCGGCCCTTCCACACCACGCCGAGGCGATCGGCCACCCAGATGTTTTCCAATTTCACGCCCAGGCTCACGCACATGTCCAGGCACGCGATGCCGGCGGCCCCGGCACCGGTCGACACCACCTTCACCTGGGCGATGTCCTTGCCGGCGACGTGCAGCGCGTTGACCAGCGCCGCGCCGACGATGATGGCGGTGCCATGCTGGTCGTCGTGGAATACCGGGATCTTCATGCGCTCGCGCAGCTTCTTCTCCACCGCGAAGCATTCGGGCGCCTTGATGTCCTCGAGGTTGATGCCGCCGAAGCTCGGCTCCAGGCTGGCGATGATCTCCACCAGCTTGTCCGGATCGTTCTCGTCGATCTCCAGGTCGAACACGTCGATGCCGGCAAACTTCTGGAACAGCAGACCCTTGCCTTCCATCACCGGCTTGGCGGCCAGCGGACCGATGTTGCCGAGTCCGAGCACCGCGGTGCCGTTGGTGATGACCGCGACCAGGTTGCTGCGTGCGGTGAGGGTGGCCACCTCGGCCGGATCGCGTACGATCTCCTCGCACGCGGCGGCCACGCCGGGCGAATAGGCCAGCGACAGCTCGCGCTGGGTGACGACGGGTTTGGTGGGAACGACCTTGATCTTGCCGGCCGGCGCCTTGCGGTGGTACTCGAGGGCGGCCTGTTTGAGTTCTTCGATGGTGGACATTGTTCGTCGGAAAGGACGCGCTCCGCGCGGGATGACGACGCTTGCGCAACGACTATAGCATCGCGCCGCGGCAGCCCAGCGGCGCGCGCACGCCGCCGGGCAGCCTAGTTTCCGCCGTGCAGGAAATCGCGCGCCGCCTGCAGCATGGCCGTGCTGCCGACAAGCAGCGCACCCTCGTCGAGGAAGAACTGCGGCGAATGGTTGCTTGGCGCGCTGGCCGGATCGGTGCCCGCCGGCGTCGCCCCGACGAAGAAGTACACGCTGGGCACGTCGATGGCCTGGCCAAGGTGCGGGAAGTCTTCCGAAGCGGTCCAGCGGCGCGCGTCCCGGACCTGCGCCTTGCCGAGCGCGGCTTCCAGGCTCGCGCGCACGCGTTCGGTCAAGGCCGGATCGTTGTAGTTGACCGGGTTGCTGGAATCGGCGGAGAGCGGGATCTGCGTTTCCACCGTCGCGCCGTGCGCCGCGGCAACGTGTTCGGCGATGGATCTGAGGCTCGCCAGCGCCTGCGCGCGCATGGCTGGATCGAAGCTGCGCACCGTGCCCTGCAGTTCGGCCTGGTCCGGCACGATGTTGAAGCGCGAGCCGCCATCGAAGATGCCGAACGTGACCACCGCCGGCTCCTTGTTGATATCGAGCTTGCGGCTGACGATGGTCTGCGCGGCGGTGACGATCTCCGCTGCGGTCACGATCGGGTCGATGCCGGCCCAGGGCGTCGCGCCATGGCTCTGGCGACCGTGCACGACGATGCGGAAGGTGTCGGAGCTGGCCATCATGCCGCCTGGGCGCAGGGCGACGGTGCCGACCGGCAGCGCACTCACCACGTGCATGCCGAAGATTGCATCGGGCCTGAAGTCCTTGAAGACGCCTTCCTTCACCATCAATGGCGCGCCACCTTCCTCGCCGGGTGGCGCACCTTCCTCGGCCGGCTGGAAGATGAGCATGACGCTGCCGGGCAGTTGCGCGCGCTGCTTCGCCAGTGCCGTGGCGACGCCGAGCGTCATCGCCATGTGCGCATCGTGGCCGCAGGCATGCATCACGCCGACTTCCTTGCCCAGGTATTCGCCGCGCGCCTTCGAAGCAAAGGGCAGGTCCACCGCTTCGGTGACGGGCAGGGCGTCCATGTCGGCGCGGATGGCGAGCCTTGGTCCCGGCCGGCCCCCTTCGAGGATGCCGACCACGCCGGTATGCGCCAGGCCGGTGCGCACCTGGTAGCCAAGCCGGGTCAGCTCGGCGGCAACAATCTTCGCCGTGCGCACCTCGCGGTTGGACAGCTCGGGATGCTGATGGAAGTCGCGCCGCCAGGCCGTCATCTGCGGCAGCAGCGACTGCATTTCAGGCTGCGCCGGCACATCGGCAGCGAGGCTGTTGCCCGTGGCGAGGATCAGGCCGGCAGCGAGCGTGCGGAAGGACATGGCGACTCCGGGCGAACGGGTGATGACGCCACGATAGCGCCAGTGGCTGCGTGGCTCCAGCGGCCACGGCCGCCCCGGCGGAATCTTGCCGCGTAATCGGCGCCACCCGGCGTGGAACTGAAGCGCGTGACCGTCTGCACGCAAGGCAGGCGGGGAAACCTCGTCCATCGGAGAAGCAATCATGATGATCCCGGGTTGGGCGCTGGCCCTGATCTGTGCGCTGGCCGCAGCGAACTTGCATGCGCAGGAGTTCGACACCCTCTACGACCAGTCCGCAAGCGCCGGGATAACCGCGCTGGAAAGCCAGGACTACCTGATCGACGGCGACGCCGATGGCCAGACCGATGCCAGCGAGGGCGCTGATGACTTCGTCGTGCCTGCCGGCGAGCTGTGGCACCTCGCCCAGGTGATGGCCCAGGGCGAATACCAGGGTGGCCAGGCGCGGCCGGATTTCTTCCACGTCCGCGTCTATGCGGACGCCAACGGGCGGCCGGGCGCGGAGGTTGGCGTGTCGCTCATGTCCGGCTACACCGATCCGCTGGGCAACGGTTCGCCGCTCATCACCCTCTCCCCTCCGGCGATGCTCACGCCGGGGCGCTACTGGCTATCGGTGCAGGCACGCCTGGATTTCGCTTCCGGAACCCGCTGGGGATGGACCGATAGCTGGGCCCAATCCGGCGCCGTGGCGGCCTGGCGCAGCAACTTCGGCGGGGCGGCCAATCCGTGCCCTTCATGGATGCCCAGGACCGAGTGTGCGGCGGGGTCTTCAGGCCCGGACAACACGTTCTTGCTCGTGGGTCGCCGCGATCCATTCGGCGGCCAGGTCGTCTGCGCGAGCGTCGATCACGCGCTGGCGCCGACCGCAACCGGCACTTCGGTGAAGTGGGCGAGTGCAGAGGTGGTCGATGACTATCCGGTGGGCCATGATCTGAACATCTACGCCCTGGCCGATTCCAAGATGGTACTGCGCTGGAATCATGCGCCGCCGGGCAACGGCGCCTCATCGAGACCGACGGGCGACGGGTACTACAATGTGCTCGCGACAGGCGATTTGCTGGGCGCCTTCTCGACCATGACGCGCACCGGCAACATGCGCGACTTCCGTGATGGGGTGGATGGCTATCTGGGTTTTCGCTTCGAATGCCCGGCGGGCATTTGCTACGGCTATGCCCACCTGCGCACGACCCGCCCACCGGCTACCCGGCCACCCTGGTCGACTACTGCTACGAAGCCAGTGGCGGCGCGATCCGCATCGACGGAGGGGCCCTGTTCTGCGACGGCTTCGAGTCCGGCAACGGCGCCTGCCCCGCGGACTGAACATCGGGTGATGCCCGTTGCACGCCGGGGCGTTCGAACGGATCAGCCGCCGCCGTACTTGTCACCCAGGCGCCGGTTGGGCGCGCGGCTGAGGCCCCGGGTCTCGCCCCTGCGGCGCAGCTGCGCTTCGAGGGCTTCGGAGGTGGCGGCGAGTTCGTCGCGCAGTTTCCGGTAGTTGCGCCAGCGTTCGCTGTCCAGGGTGCCCTCGTCGAGTGCGGCGCGCACGGCGCAGCCCGGTTCCCCGGCATGTGCGCAATCGCCGAAGCGGCATGCCTGGGCGAGCGCGTCGATGTCGGCAAACTGGCCCGTATCGAGCGTTTCCTCGCCGGTGAACTTGAGCTCGCGCATGCCTGGCGTGTCGATCAGGCAGGCGCCGCCGGGCAGCTCGATCAGGGCGCGATGGGTGGTGGTATGGCGGCCACGGCTGTCACGTGTGCGCACCGCTGCGGTGGCCTGGCGCACCTCGCCGAGCAGGGTGTTGGTGAGGGTCGACTTGCCGGCACCCGACGAACCGACCAGCACGGCGCTCTGGCCGGGGCCGAGCCAGCCCTGGAGGGCGCTCACGCTGTCCGCCGATTTGGCATTCACGGCGAGCACCTCGATCCCCTCGCCTAGGCGCTCGCGCAGGCGCGCGGCGGTGGCCGGCGCATCGTCGATGAGGTCGGCCTTGGTCAGCACCACGACCGGGGTGGCGCCGCTGTCCTGGATCAGCACCAGATAACGCTCGATGCGCGCGGGGTTGAAGTCGCCGTCCAGGCCGACCAGCACGAACACGGTGTCGATGTTGGTCGCGATCACCTGCTGGCGATGCGCTTCGCCGGCTGCCCCCCGCTTGAGCGTGCTCCAGCGCGGCAGGATGCGCTCGATGATCGGCGGTTGGCCCGGTGTGATGACGGCGAAGTCGCCCACCGCCGGGCGCTCGGCGGGGTCGACATCGCGGCGCAGGAAGTGCGCCGCCGGCTGCGCGTTGAAACTGCGTTCCCCATCATGCAGTTCGTAACCGGCGCGATGCTGGGCAATGACGCGGGCGATGCTGGCGGGCGGCGCGATGGCGGCGAGCGGGGTGTGCGCATGCCAGCCGATGCGGGCCAGGCGCGCGGCGACATTCGGCGGGGCGTGCATCGGCGGATTCTAACCGTGAAAACGCCTTTGTGACGCGGCTTGAGACCATCTTTCGCTGCCCGCAGGGGCGCTGCGCTGGTAACATCGCCAGCCGGGAATCCTTCCACCGAACACCATGCAGCATCCGGTCAAGACCAGCGGCCGCCTCGACGGCGTGCGCTATGACATCCGCGGGCCCCTCAGCCGCCGTGCCCACGAACTGGAAGCGGCGGGCCGCTCCATCCTGCGCCTGAACATCGGCAATCCGGGCCTGTTCGGCTTCCATGTGCCCGAGCACCTGCGCGAGGCCGTCGCCGGGAACCTTGCGCGCAGCGAAGCCTATGGCCACCAGCAGGGCCTGCCCGAGGCGCGCGAGGCGATCGCCGCGCGCCAGCGCCGCCATGGCGCGGACGTCGCGGCGTCGCAGGTGTTCATCGGCAATGGCGTGAGCGAACTGATCGGGCTCACCCTCACGGCCCTGCTCGATCCCGGCGACGCGGTCCTGCTGCCGGCGCCCGATTACCCGCTGTGGACGGCGGCGACGCGCCTCAACGGCGGCGTGCCGGTGCATTACGCCTGCCCACCCGAGGGTGTGCACCTGCCCGACCCGGACATGATCGAGGCATTGGTGACGCCGCGCACGCGCGCCCTGGTGGTGATCAATCCGAACAATCCGACCGGTGCGGTGTATCCGCGCGAGACACTCCTCGCCCTGGTGGGCATTGCCGAGCGGCACGGGCTGATCCTGCTCAGCGACGAGATCTACGACAGCATCCTGTTCGACGGCGCGCAGTTCGAACCGCTGGCGCCGCTCGCCGGCGAGGTGCCATGCATCAGTTACGGCGGCCTGTCCAAGGTGCACCTGGCCTGTGGCTACCGGGTCGGCTGGTTGTCGGTGAGCGGGGCGCACAAGCGCGTCCAGCCCATGCTGCAGGCGCTCGATCTGCTGGCCGCGATGCGCCTGTGCAGCAACGTCCCCGCGCAGTGGGCGATTCGCCCGGCGCTGGAGGGTGCCAACGCGATGGCCGCGCTGACCCGTCCCGGTGGGCGCCTGCATGCGGCGCGCGCGGCGGTGCTCGCCGGCGTGGCGCGCAGTGAATTCCTCGAAGTGGTGGCGCCGCAGGGCGCGCTGTACGCCTTTCCGGGCGTGAACGAGGCCGGTTGGCCGGACTTCGATGACGAGGCCTTTGCCATGCGCCTGCTCGAGCACGAAGGCATCATCCTGGTGCCGGGGTCGAGCTTCAACATCGCGCGCCGCAACCGGTTCCGCATGACCCTGCTGCCTGAACCGGCGGTGCTCGACGAGGCGATGGCCGCCATCGAGCGGGAACTGGGCCGCATGGCCGAAGCGGCGCCGGGTCGGCGCGTGGCGTGAGGCCATCGTGCGCCAGCCGCGGCGCGCGACATCCGCGCATGTTGTCAGCGTCCCGCCGGTCAAGGCGGCGCTCGAGCGCAGCGCCAGCGACCTGACGCCTGGCCAGGACGGTGCCTGGCCGGCGCAGGATGGGTGGCGCCACGCGGACGGCAACCCGCGGCGCAGCCGCAGCCGCAGGGCGCCTGCCGCGACGGTGCCGTGCGGCAGATGTTTGGCACAATTGCGCCCATGATCCAGGCCGCGCCGCGTTTCCTTGCCCTCGGCGATTCCTACACCATCGGCGAGGGCCTCGCGTCTGCCGAGGCCTGGCCGTGGCAGCTGCGCCGGGTGCTGGCGCGCGAGGGGGTCGCGTTGGCGCCGCCCCGCATTCTGGCCACCACCGGCTGGACCACCGACGAACTGGCCGCGGCGTTGGACCGCGCCTGCTTCGCGCCGCCCTACGACCTGGTCAGCCTGGCGGTAGGCGTCAACAACCAGTATCGCGGGCGCGATGGCGAGAATTACCGTGTGGAGTTCGCCGATCTGCTCGGGCGGGCCGTCGCGCTGGCCGGTGCACGGGCCGCGCGCGTGCTGGTCGTTTCGATCCCGGACTGGGGCGTGACGCCGTTCGCGCGTGCGCAGGGTCGCGACCGCGCGCGCATCGGGCGCGAGATCGACGCCCTCAACGCGCTCGCGCGTGAAGCCAGCGCCGCCGTCGGCGCGGCCTTCGTCGATGTCACCGCCATCTCGCGCGATCCGGCCGCGGCGCAGCTTCTGGTTGGCGATGGTCTGCATCCCTCGGCCGCACAGTACGCACTCTGGGTGGCGGCCATCCGCCCGTTCGCGCTGGCCGCGCTCGGCATGCGCACGGCGTCGCCCCGCTGAAACGCGCCGGCGTGACCCGCGGCAAGCGGTCGCCGTGGCGCCTCGTTAACGAAAGTCGAACAACTGCGCGGGTCGCCTTTGGTAGCTTCGCGCCTTCGCCTGGGTGCGCCGCGGGGAGCGGGCATCCGATTCGACGGGACGATGAGGACACAGCGCATGCATTCGAGGCGTCTGGTGGGTGGATTCGTGCTGGCATTCCTGCTGGGCGGTGCGGCCCATGCGATGGCGGCACCGGTGGGGCCGGCGGTCGTCTTGCGTCCCGCGCCGCCGATCGATATCGCGCTGGCCACGCGGCCCCTGGCCCAGGTGCCGGCGGTGGCAGGCAAGGACAGTGGCGTGACCGGGTTGCGCGAGCTGCTGGCCGATTTCGCCATGAGCCTGCGTGACATCCGCTATCGCCGCGGCGGGCGCTCGCCGGATACCGGCTTCGACTGCAGCGGCTTCGTGCGCTACGTGTTCCGCCATTCGGCCGGAGAGGATCTGGCCGCCACGTCCGCTGCGCAGTATCGCGACGGGGCGAGCATCGACCGCCGGCACATGCGCACCGGCGACCTCGTCTTCTTCCGCACCCACGGCAAGCGCATTTCGCATGTCGGCATCTATCTCGATGACGGGCGCTTCATCCACGCCCCGTCGAGCGGCAAGCGCATCAGCATCAGCCGCCTGGATGAGCCGTACTGGGCCAAGCGCTTCGTCGGTGCCAGGCGTCCCGACGTGCTGTCCTGAGCGGCTGCGTCGCGCCGGCAGCGCCGGCCCCCGTTCGGGCCTCCGGGTGCGGCCGGAGCATCGCTTCGACCCGCGCGACCTTTGAAATCGGCATCCCGCCTCCCATGTGAGTCCATGGGTTCCAGGGATCGCCTGCCATGAAGCTTCGACCGCTCGGCCGTTCCGGCCTGGACATCGCGCCGCTGGTACTGGGGGGCAACGTGTTTGGCTGGAGCGTCGATGAGCCGACCACCTTCGCATTGCTGGATGCCTTCGTGGACGCCGGCGGCAACCTGGTGGACACGGCCGACGGCTATTCCGCGTGGGCGCCAGGCAACCAGGGCGGCGAGTCCGAAACCCTCATCGGACGCTGGCTGGCGCAGGGAAACGGGCGTCGCGAACGCCTGCTGATCGCCACCAAGGTGGGCAAGTGGGCCCGCCACAAGGGCCTGGCGCCGGCAACCATCCAGGCCGCCTGCGAGGCTTCGCTGCGCCGCCTCGGCGTGGAATCCATCGACCTCTATTTCGCCCATGCGGATGATCCGGCGGTGCCGCTGGCCGACACCCTGGCGGCCTTCGGGCGACTGATCGAACAGGGCAAGGTGCGCGCCATCGGCGCCTCCAACTACAGTGCGCCGCGCCTGGCCGCCGCCCTGGCCACCAGCAGCCGCGACCGCCTGCCGCGCTACGAAGTGCTGCAACCGCAGTACAACCTGGTCGAGCGCGCCGCCTATGAGGAGTCGCTCGAAGAGGTGGCGCGCAGCCACGCACTCGGCGTGGTCGGATACTACGGCCTCGCCAGCGGGTTCCTCACCGGCAAGTACCGCAGCGCGGAAGACCTGCGCAGGCCCGGGGTGCGTTCGCCGGCCGCCGGCAAGTACCTCAATGGCCACGGCCTGCGCGTGCTGGCGGCGCTGGACGATGTCGCCCGTCGGCTTGGCGCCACGCCGGCCCAGGTCGCGCTGGCCTGGTTGATGGCGCGTCCGGGCTTCACCGCGCCGATCGCCAGCGCGACCAGTGTCGCGCAGCTCGAGGAACTCATCGGTGCCACCGCACTGCGCCTTTCCGCCGAGGACCTGCAGCGCCTGGACCAGGCAAGCACCCCTGCCGCCTGAAGTCGCCGGCCTTTCGCACGGCTTGCCCTCGGGTGCCGACGATGGGCGCGGGCTTGCCCGGCGTCGTATCATGGGCGTTTTTCCGTCCCTACAACATCATGTCGCTTTCCAACGAAACCCGCGCCCGCATCGAGGCGCTGCTCGCCGAACACCGCGTCGTCCTGTTCATGAAGGGCAACCGCGCCGCGCCGCAATGCGGCTTTTCCGCCGCTGCCGCCGGGCGCCTGGACAGCCTGATCGACGACTATGCCACCGTCGATGTGCTCGCCGACGAGGCCATCCGCGCCGGCATCAAGGAATTCGGCAACTGGCCCACGATTCCACAGCTCTACATCGATGGCGAACTGGTCGGCGGCGCGGACATCGTGCAGTCGATGACGGATTCGGGCGAGCTGCAGCAGCTGCTCGGCCTGCCGCCACCCGATCGTACGCCGCCGGAGATCAGCGTTTCCGATGCGGCCGTCGCGGCCATCCGGCCGGCACTCGAAGAGGCCGGCTCGGCGCGCCTGTTCCTGGTCGTCGATGGGCGCTACCAGCCGCAGTTCCAGCTGCGCGAACCGGGGGCGCACGATATCGTGGTCGAAGTGAACGGCCTGGAGATCCATTTCGATGTCGCCAGCGCGCAGCGCGCACGCGGCGCCACCATCGACTGGACCTCGACCCCGCGCGGCATGGGCCTGGCGATCTACCTGCCGGCCGCGCCCAAGGCGGTGCAGGCGATGGACGTGGCGACCCTCAAGCGGCGCCTGGATGCCGGCGACATCACCGTCATCGACGTGCGTCCCCCCGGCGAGCGCGCACGCGCGCCGTTCGCCGGCGCCCAGGTGTTCGAACCCGAATCACACGATCGCCTGATGGCCCTGCCCAAGGACACCGCGCTCGCCTTCCTGTGCCATCGCGGCGTTTCCAGCCGCAACGCAGCCGAGCATTTCTTCGATCACGGCTTCACCAACCTGTGGAATGTCGAGGGGGGCATCGATGCCTGGGCGGCCGAGATCGATCCCTCAACGCCGCGCTATTGAGGCCGGGACGCCACGTGCGGCTGCGACAGGGCAGCCTGCCGTGGACTGGCTGGCGCAGGAACCAAGGGGCGCGGTCGCGGCCGACGGATCGGCCTTCGGCGTCCGGGTAGGCGCCGCCGGTGCAGGCGGCCGGCCCACACCAGGGGAGCATGCGAAGTGAAACTGCTGGCCGATCTGATCCGCGCCGTAGCGGATTTTCCCAGTGCGGGCGTCACGTTCCGCGACATCACGCCCTTGCTGGCCGATGCCCAGGGCTTTGCCCTGTGCCTGGATCAATTGGCCGAGGACTGGCAAGGCTATGCCCTCAACGCGGTGTGTGCGGTCGAGGCGCGCGGCTTCATCTTCGGCGGGGCGCTGGCCGAGCGCCTGGGCGTGGGCTTCGTGCCCTTGCGCAAACCCGGCAAGCTGCCGCCGCCGGTGGTGGCGCTCGATTACGACCTGGAATACGCCAGCGATCGGCTGGAATTGCGCGCCAACACGCTGCCGCCCGGCGCGCGCGTCATCCTGGTGGACGACGTGCTGGCGACCGGGGGCACGCTGGTGGCGGCGCGTACGCTGGTCGAGCAGTGTGGGGCGCGCGTCCTCGGTGCCAGCGTGGTGGTGGAGCTGGAGGCGCTCGGCGGTCGCGCGCGCTGGGGTGAGGCTCTGCCGCTGCACTCGCTGTTGCGATACTGAGACCGCGCGGGAACGGGTGGATGGGCGTCCGCCGGGCGTGCGTGGGCAGCCAGCATGAAGCCCGCCTGTCCGGCGGCCGGCCGAAGCGGCGGCAAATGCCGCGTGGCGAGCATAATCGGGACGAACCCCCTGCAAAGGATCCCGCCCGGTCATGTGGATCGTCGTCCTGCTCGCCCTCATCGTTTACCTGCTGCTCGCTTTCCGTGGGCGTGGCTTCGTTGCCTGGCTGGCCGGCGCTGGCGTGTGGCTGGTCGGCTGGCGAGTGCTTGGCGTTCAACACCCGCAGGTGTTCATCGCCTGCGTCGCGGTGCTGGTCGTGCTCGCGCTGGTGTTTGGCTGGCCGGCGCTGCGCCGCCAGCTGATCACGCGTTGGATCATGCCGGCATTTGCCCGGGTGCTGCCGCGGCTCGGCGCGACCGAGCGCATTGCGCTGGAAGCCGGCACGGTGTGGTGGGATGGGGATCTGTTCGGCGGCATGCCCGAGTGGGACAAGCTGCTGGGCTTCACCCCGCGACCCTTGAGCGCCGAGGAGCAGGCGTTCCTGGATGGCCCTACCGAGGAACTGTGCCGCCGCCTGGACGACTGGGCCATCTACCAGCGCCGCGACCTGCCAGCGGAAATCTGGGACTTCATCAAGCGCGAGCGCTTCTTCGGCATGATCCTGCCCAGGGAACACGGTGGGCTGGGCTTCTCGGCACTCGCGCACTCGCGCGTGGTGACGCGCATCGCCAGCCGCTCGGTCACTGCCGCGGTGACCGTGATGGTGCCCAATTCACTCGGGCCGGGCGAGCTGCTGCTCGATTACGGCACGGCCGAGCAGAAGCAGCGTTGGCTGGGTCCGCTGGCGCGCGGCGAGGAGATTCCCTGCTTTGCCCTGACCGGACCGGAAGCCGGCTCGGACGCCGCAGCGACCCAGTCCGAGGGCGTCGTGGAGAAGCGCGTCATCGACGGCAGGGAAGTGCTGGGCCTGCGCCTGAACTGGAGGAAGCGCTACATCACCCTGGCCCCGGTGGCGAGCCTGATCGGTCTTGCCTTCCGCCTCAAGGACCCGCAACACCTGATCGGCGAGGACACCGACCGCGGCATCACCTGTGCGCTGATCCCGCGCGCCACGCCAGGCATCGAGATCGGCCTGCGCCACGACCCCATGGGCGTGCCGTTCCAGAACGGCCCCATCGTCGGACGCGATGTATTCGTGCCGCTGGATGAGGCGGTCATTGGCGGGCGCGAGTACATCGGCCAGGGTTGGCGCATGCTCATGGAGTCGCTGGCGGCGGGACGCTCGATCTCGCTGCCCGCGCTGTCGGTCGGCGCCGCGCAGCTCGCCACGCGCATCTGCGGCGCCTATGCCACCGTGCGCGAACAGTTCGATACCCCCATCGGCCGCTTCGAGGGCATCGAGGAGCCGCTGGCGCGCATCGCCGGGCTGACCTACCTGATGGGCGCCGCGCGCGATCTCACCTGCGGCGCGCTCGATGCCGGCGAGCGCCCGGCGGTGCCCGGCAACATCTGCAAGGCCTACCTCACCGAGGCAATGCGCCAGGTGATCTGCGACGCGATGGATATCCGCGCGGGTTCGGCCATCCAGCGCGGTCCGCGCAACGCGCTCGCACGCGCCTGGGATGCGGTGCCGATCGGCATCACCGTGGAAGGCGCCAACATCCTCACCCGGTCGATGATCATCTACGGCCAGGGCGCGATCCGCTGCCATCCCTTCGTGCACGACGAGATCCAGGCGGTGGCCCGCGGCGACCTCGCCGCGTTCGATCGCGCCCTGTTCGGCCATGTGAACCTCTACGTGACGCGCAGCGTGCGCGCCAAGCTGCTGGCGTGGTCGGGTTCGCGCCTGGCCGGCACGCCGGCCACCGTGGATACGCGCCGCTACTACCAGCACCTGTCGCGTTTCTCGGCCGCCTTCACCATTGTCTCCGACACCGCCATGGGCATGCTTGGCGGCAGCCTGAAGCGGCGCGAGAAACTCTCCGGCCGCCTCGCCGACGCACTCGCCTGGTTGTACCTGGCCAGCGCCACGCTCAAGCGCTACCACGACGGGCCGAAGACCCGCCCCAACTACGCGCTGGCGCGCTGGGCGACGGAGCTGGCCCTGTTCCGTATCCAGGAGGCCCTGGTGGGCGTGCTCGACAACCTGCCCGGTCGCACGATCGCCAGCCTGCTCAAGCTGGCCATCTTTCCCCTCGGCGCGCGCTTCCGGCCGCCGTCCGATCGCCTGGGCAGCGAAGTGGCGCGTGACATTCTCGAAGATCGCGAGGCGCGTCGCAGCCTGACGCCGGATGTGTTCATCCCGCCGGCCAGCGAACCCGGTCTTGGTGCCCTGGAAGCCGCACTCGACAAGGCGGTGCGCGCGCTCCCGGTGGAGACCAAGCTGCGCGATGCGGTGCGCGCCGGCCAGCTCGATCACGCGCCAGGCTACATGCTGGACGAGCTGGGCGTCGCCGCCGGCGTCATCAGCGGCGACGAGTATGATCTGCTCAACGAGGCGCGCGATGCGCGCGACGAAGTCGTCGCCGTGGATGCCTTCGATGCCGAGGTCTTCAAGACCCTGCATTGAGCCGCGCGGCGGTTTGACCAGGCCACTGGCGACGCACGATAGGAGAGCGATGAGCACCCGTCGGCGCGATGCATGCAGTGAAGCCTTGTCCGATCGGCGCGCCTTCCTGCGCCGGTCGGGCAAGGCCGCGGTGTCGTTGGCGGCAGGGGCCGCGCGCGCGGCGTGTGCGACTTCGGGCGAGCAAGAGCCGGACCGGCAGGCAGCCACGGCGAAGCCGGTCTCAACGTGCGCATCCGCCGCCGGTCTTTCCGCATTGGCCTTCGAAAACCCGGAATTCGACGGGCAGTTGCTGCGCGCGCTCGACACCATTCCCTGGCGCGGCGCGGCTGTCGGAGAATGCTTCGTCACTGCCCGCGCCATTCCCGCCGGTGATACGCAGGCCACGCTGGGCCAATCGAGCCGCGGTCACGCCGGCGACCCGGCTCGCCTGGCACGCCTCGGTCGAAGCGCGCCAGGCCAGTCAGGCCAGAAGAATGAGAAGCCGCAAACTGTGAACCATGGTTCACAATCTGGCGCCGAGGGTCAAACTGTGAACCATGGTTCACAATCTCGCGCCGGGGGGTGGCGGCAGGTCGAGGGTCAAACTGTGAACCATGGTTCACAATCTGGCCCCAGCGCCACCGTGCGCTTCTCGACGCGACGCGCTCGAAGTGCAGCTCGAAGTGCACGCCCATCATTTCGACAGCCCTGTAGTGTCAATCCCGAAAGACTCCGCGAGCGCGCGCAGTTTTCGGAGGAACGCTTCGCGCTTGGCCTTGGGCAACTGCACGGGGAGCGAAAAACGAATCGACTGGGCCGATGGGGCTGGAGTAGCCGCTTTCGCCCCGGAAAGAAGCAGACGCGTTGCCTCCGGCCCGGCCACTGGCCGCACGCATCCGCTGTCCCACGCTGATCCGTGAGGGCGAGCAGGACAGTCGCGGAGGCAATGCCTTGCCGCTGTACGCTGAAATCAGCGCGCCGAAGCGCTACGTGCTGTTTCGCGCCTCGGAAGGGGCCGGCGAACATGATGAAGCCGGGGCCGCCAGCCGCTTCAGCCAGGTGGTGTTCGACTGGCTGGACGAGACGCTGGCGCCCCACGCCTGACCCGCAAGCCGCGAGCGCCGTTCAGTCCGGGGTGCCGGAAGGCATGGGCGCTGCCACGCTCGCGTGCTGGCCTGCCTGATTCGTGCGCACGCAGTTGCGGCCGGCGGCCTTGGCCGCGTAGAGCGCGCGATCCGCGCGCTCGATCAGGTCGTCCGCCGTGGCCACCGAAGCATCCAGTCCGGCCACGCCGATGCTGAGCGTGAAGCACACATGCTCGCCGGCAGTCACCAGGCGCATCGCCTCGACGCGGGTGCGGATGCGCTCGGCGATCAGCCGGGCGTTGGCGGCCGTCGCGCCCGGCAGGACGACCAGGAACTCTTCGCCGCCATAGCGGCCGAGCGCGTCACCTTCGCGCAATTCGCTGTGGATCGGATCGACCAGGGCGCGCAGGCAGGTATCGCCGGCCGCGTGGCCGAGGCGATCGTTGATGTCCTTGAAGTGGTCCAGGTCGAGAAACAGCAGCGACAGCGGTCGCCGCCCTTCGCGCGCGTGGCGGAACGCGTTGTCCAGCGACTCGAGGATCGCGCGCCGGTTGAAGGTGCCGGTCAGCGGGTCGCGCGCCGCAAGGCGCGTGGCGGTATCACGCTCCTTGCGCACCGACAGCGTGTAATCGGCCAGGCCAAATGCCAGCACCACGCTGGAAAACGCGAATGCCGCGGGCAGGCTGAAGACCAGCCAGCCGGGCAAGGGCAGATCAAGCTGGATCTGCGCCACGCGCACCAGCACCAGCGACAGCGCCGGCGTCCATGCGCAGACATAGAAGGCGCCGCTGCGATCACCGCGCCGCCAGCGCTGGACGCCGGCCAGGATCAGCAGCGGAACCAGCACGCCGAACACCGACCCCAGGGCCAGTGAAAGCCACCCGGTCGGCAGACCGGGCAGCATCGCCATCACGGCACCGCCCAGCAGCGGCCAGCGCGCCAGGCGCAGGATCCGGTCCAGGCCGCGCGCCGTGCGCGGCAGTTTGAGGTAGCCACGGGTGAACTCGCACAACAGCCAGGCCGCCAGCGCCGCCATCAGCCAGACCGGGCCGACTTCCAGGGGTGTCAGCCATTTCAGCACTGGCAGGTCGTAACCCACGCCGAACGAATACAGCTCGTGCAATACCAGGAACACCACATGGCCGACGAAGTAGGCGTACATCCGCTCGCGCAGGACGAAGAAGAAGGCGAGCATCACCAGCACGGTGGCGAGCTGGATGGCTGGAAAGAAGATTTCCAGGCGCGCCTTGACCAGATCCTCGGCGCGCGCGACCGTGACCAGTTCGACGTCGATCGCCCGCGGAATCGCCCGTTCGGGCGCAAGGTGGACGTACAGCGGTACGCCTGCACCCAGGTCGAGCGGCAAGCGGAACACCAGTGATTCGCGGGTGAAGCCGCGATCGGCGAGCGGCTCGTACACGCTCGCCGTCTGCGCCACGTAGTCCGGTGGCAGCCATGCGCGCACATGCAGGCCGGGCGGATCGAAGATGCGCAGCATGGGACTGTAGGTCGAGCTCCAGGGTTGCCGGAGGCTGATGCGATACCAGGTGCCGTGTCGCGGCGAAGGCACGATCCAGGCCTGCGGCTGCACTGCCCACCTCGCATCGTAGTCGCCCGCCAGCACCGCCGCGGCGTCCGCCAGCGGGACATCGGCCTCCAGGCGATCCACCGTCAGCGGCACGCCGGCCAGGAGCGCGGTGCTGGCCGGCAGGAAGGCGAGCAGCAGGAGCCAGCGAACGAGGCGCCAGGCAGGCGGAACGGCAGACGGGGCGGCAAACTTGACGCGCACGCGATTCCGGGTCGAGGAACGTCCCTGAAACCACGCAAGATACGTGCCATGCAGGAGGAAATCCGGGCGTCGGTCGCAATCTGGAGCATGCACCATGACGCTCCTGCCCGCGGCTCGATCGGGAGGTGTCAGGCCGGCGCGAGGCAGCACCGTTCGTGGTCCAGCAGCCAGCGCTTCACCGGCAGCCCGCCGCCAAACCCGGTCAGGCGGCCATCGGCGCCGATGACGCGATGGCAGGGCACCACGATGGGCAACGGATTGGCGCCATTGGCGGCGCCCACGGCGCGGCTCGCGCGTGGTTGGCCGATGCGTCGCGCCAGCTCGCCGTAGCTGAGGGTGTGGCCATAGGGGATGCGCGTGAGCTCGGCCCACACCTGCTTGCGGAACGCGGTGCCGGCGGCAGCCAGGGGCAGGTCGAACTGCTGGCGTCGGCCGGCGAACCATTCATCGAGTTGCACCAGCGCGGCGTCCAGCTGCGCGTGCCCACGTCGCCAGTCCGGCCGGATGTGGCTGGCCTGGCGGGCATCATCGAACAGGACGTGGCGCAGCCCAGCGGCATCGCCGGCCACCAGCAGGCGGCCGACCGGGGTTTCGAGGTATTCGTAGTGCATCGGAGTGTTCGCTGGATGAGTCGCTCGGATGACTCGCGATTCTGGAGCAAAAGCCGACCCGCGTCCCTGCGGGTTCGGTGCGCAGCCTTGCGCACGGGTCGCTTGCGCAAGGTCCATGTTCGCAAGAGCGCGAAGCGGTTCTCGCCAATCCATTCCCAGTGAGCGGACACCCGTCAACCCGCCCGCCACAAGAGCATGACGGCATAGGCGCGCCAGGGACGCCAGGCCTGGCTGAGCGCCTCGAGTTCGCGCGCCCGCAGGACCCGGCCGCGACCGGCGTGGCGGCGCAGTACCAGGTCGGCGGCAGGGAAAGCGTCGCGCTTGGACAGTGCACGCAACGCGATGTAATGCGCGGTCCAGGGGCCGATCCCGGGCAGGCGGGTGAAGGCGTCGACGAACGCCTCCAGGGGTTGCGCAGGATCGAAGCGCAGCTGCCCGTCGGCAACCGCGCGCGCCAGGTGGCGCAGACAGGCTGCTCGCGTCGGCATGACACCCAGCGCCTCGAGCGGCGCATCGACGAGCGCGGCAGGTTCCGGGAACAGCCGATCCACGCCCGCGTGCAGCGCCACCGGCAGGCGCGCGCCGTATGTCGTCGCGATGCGCGCAGCCAACGTGCGTGCCGCGGCCACGCTGACCTGCTGGCCGAGCACCGCGCGAACGGCCATCTCGAACGGCTCGAACGCGCCGGGCACGCGCTGGCCAGGCCAGCGCGTGTTGAGCGGACCGAGCAGTGGATCGCCGGCCAGGACGCCGCGGATGGCGTGCGCATCGGCATCCAGGTCGAACATGCGCCGCACCCTTGCCCCGACCTGCCTCGCCGCGCCGGGCGAGGGGTGGTGCACGGCGAGCTCGAGGCCGGTGGCGCCGCGCTGCGCACGCACCTCGAACCAGCCCGGCCGGCCCGCCAGCCGGAAGCCGCGCCGGTAGCTGTCCTGGTTCACCGTTTCCACGCCCGCCACGCTGCGCTGGCCCAGGAAGGTCAGCAGGTGGGCAAGATCGAACGGGGCCTGGCATTCCAGGTGCAGGCGGGTTGCGGCGTGCGCTTCAGCTTGCGCCAGGTCGGGAGTGGACTTCATGAGTTCATGCTGGCGGGATCGGGCGAGCCTCGGCATGCGCATACGCGGCGGCGCGCCATGCAGGTTGACGCCTGCGGTGACTCAGAATCCGTAGCGCAGGAAGCCGCCGTCCACGGCAATGCATTCGCCGGTGACGTAACTTGCCGCCGGCAGGCACAGGAAGGCCACTGCCGCCGCGACTTCTTCCGGCTCGCCGATGCGCCCGAGCGGCGTGTGCTGCAGAACCTCGTCGAAATAGTCCAGGTCGGCCAGCGGGCCCTCGGTGCGGCGCGTGCGGATGTACCAGGGCGCCACGGCATTCACGCGGATGCCATCCTCTGCCCACTCGCAGGCGAGGTTGCGGGTGAGCTGGTGCAGGCCGGCCTTGGCCATGCCGTAGGGGGCCCCGGTGCGCACATGGGTGAGGCCGGACACGGAACCGACATTGACGATGCAGGCGTGCGCGCGCGCGGCCAGGCAAGGGTGGGCGAGGCGGCTCATCTCGAAGGCGACCAGCAGGTTCGTTTCGAGCAGCGCGCGCACTTCCTCCAGCGGGTAGTCGATGGCGGGCCGGGAGACGTTGCCGCCCACGTTGTTGACCAGCAGGGACAGTTCCACACCCAGATCGGCGATCCAGTCGAACACTTCCAGGCGCTGCTCCTGCTCGGCCAGATCGGCCGCGCAGCTCTGGATGTAGCGCTGCGGGAATTCCTCGCCCAGCTCCGCGCAGGCTTCGTCCAGCGCGCCTTCCTCGCGTGCGACCAGCAGCAGGTCGGCACCGAGGCCGGCCAGTTCGCGCGCGCAGGCCAGGCCAATGCCGCGACTGGCGCCGCCGACCAGGGCGATCTGGCCATCCAGTCGCCAGCGTGATGGATCCAGCATGCGCTCCTCCAGCTGCTTGCCCGCCCGCGGGCTACGGCGCAGACTCTAGCAAGCAATCCCGCCGCGCGGAGCCTGTCCGATGATGCGAACTGCCCTGATGCTCGCCACCCTGCTGGCACTGACCGCCTGCTCGGGAGCAGGCGAGCCCGCTGCCTCCGATTCCGCCGCACCCGCTGCGGCCGCCGCCGACGCGCCGGCTGAACAGGCGGCGGCGACGCCCCGGAAGACCGTCTTCGATGAACAGCTCAAGGCGCTGGAAAAGGCCAAGGGCGTGGAAAAGCAGTTGCAGGACGAGAAGGCCAAGCGCGACCAGGAACTCGACGCCGCCGGGGGCTGAGCGCGCGGCACCGCGGTGACGCTGCGCGCAGTTCATTGCGGCTCGCACAGGCAGTGCGCGTAGATGGCGTAGGGCTTGCCCTGCAGCGACTGCAGCAGGCCCTCCAGCATGCGCGCTTCCGGGGTACGGATCAGGCGCGCCGACAGGTCCAGACCGCTGGCACGCAGCAGCATGCCCAGTGCATCGCCCTGGTTCAGGCTGAGCGCCAGCCGCTCCCAGGTATTGAGCGCACGCTCGACGTAGCGCACCTGGTAGCCCGGCTCCAGTCCGGCCCGCGTGGCGGCGGCCGCGATCGCATCTTCCAGGCCGCCAAGCTTGTCCACCAGTCCGCGTGCCTGCGCCTGGCTGCCGTCCCACACGCGACCCTGGGCCACGGCATCGATCTCCTCGGGTGTCTTGCCCCGCGCGGCGGCGACCTTGCCGATGAACTGCGCGTAGCCATGGCCGATCACGCTGGTCAGGATGGTATCGATCTGCGGCGATAGCGGTCGGCGCGGATCCAACGCGCCGGCAAGTGGCGTGGTGCCGATGCCGTCGGTGTGGATGCCGAGCTTGCCAAGCGTGTCGGGCAGCGTCGGGAACATGCCGAAAATGCCGATCGAGCCGGTGATGGTGTTCGGTTGCGCCCAGATTTCGTCGCCGTCCATCGAGATCCAGTAGCCGCCGCTGGCGGCCACGTCACCCATGGAAACGATGACCGGCTTGCCGGCCGCGCGGGCCAGCGCGACCTCGCGGCGGATCAGCTCGGAGGCATGCGCATCGCCACCGGGTGAATCCACGCGCAGCACCAGTGCCTTCACGTTGGCGTCCTCGCGCGCCTGGCGCACGAGTTGTGCCGTGGACTGGCCGCCGATGGTTCCCGGCTTCTGTTCGCCCGCCACGATCTCGCCCGCGGCGACCACCACCGCCACCTGCGGCCCTGGCATGGGCAGGCCGCTGCCGAGGCGGGTGAGATAGGCCTGGAAGTCGATCTGGCGGAAGCCGTCGCTGCCTTCCGCCACTCCCTTCTCACGCAGGAAGGCACGCGCCTCGCCGCGGGTGGCCAGGGCGTCCACCAGCTTCTGGTCGAGGGCGAGGCTGGCCAGGTCGCCGGCGTGCGCGACCACGCGTTGGTCATACTGGGCGATGTCGTCGGCCAGCGCGAGTGCATCGATCTTGCGCGCCGCCGCGACTTCATCCAGGTAGGCCTGCCAGATGCCGCCCATCCAGTAGGCATCCGCTTCCTTGGCCGCATCCGAGGCGTGGTCGAGCACGAAGGGCTCGGCCGCCGACTTGAAGGTGCCGACGCGAAACAGGTGGATCTGCACGCCGAGCTTGTCCAGCGCCGCCTTGTAGTAGTTGCGGAAGTTGGACAGGCCTTCCAGCAGGATGCCACCGTCGGGATCGAGCAGGATGCGGTCGGCGTGGGCCGCCAGCAGGTACTGACGCTGGTCCATGCCGCCGGAAACGGCAATGACCTGCTTGCCGCTGGCGCGAAAACGCTCCAGCGCGGCACCGAGTTCGCGCATGGTGGCCAGGCCGCCGCCGGCAATTTCGTCCGGCACCAGCACCATGCGTTCGATGCGCGTGTCCCTGGCCGCGGCGTCGATGACGCGCAGCAGGTCGCGCAGCTGCACTTCCTGGTTGCTGCTGCCGAGCAGGCTGGACAGCGCGCGCTGCGCCGGATCGACGCTGAACTGCTCGACGATGGCTCCCTTGGGATCGAGCACCAGCGTGGTGCGCGGCGCGAGTTCGGCGTGGCTGGCGAACCAGGCCCCGACCAGCGCCACCACGATGGCGAGGAAGATCAGGTTGAACACCAGCATGCGGGTGAAGTTCAGCGCGTTCCACAGCCCGCTCAGTGCGCGCCGGATGAAGCCCGGGGATTTGTTGGACATGGGTACCTCGCCGCAGGCCGGGATCGCAAAGCCTACCCGAAATCGGCCTGCGGTCGGCGGCTCAGGCGCCAGAAACGCCAAGGCAACAGCAGGGCGGCGACGCTCAGGCCGGCAATCAGGCCCATCCACATGCCGCGCGCACCCAGGCCCTGGTGGAAGGCCAGCCACCAGCCGATCGGCATGCCGACCAGCCAGTAGGCGAACAGGGTGATGAACATCGGCACGCGGGTGTCCTTGAGGCCGCGCAGCGCGCCGTTGGCGGTCGCCTGGATGCCGTCGGAGAACTGGAACAGGCCGGCCAGCAGCAGCAGTTGCGCAGCCAGTGCGATGACTTTGGCGTCACTGGTATACAGCGCGGCGATGCGCGCGGGCAGCAGCAGCATGAGTGCGGAGGACAGTCCCTGGGTGGCCAGCACCAGCAGCATGCCGGCCAGGCCCGCCCGGCGCACTTCCGCCTGGTCGCCGCGGCCGGCGGCGTAGCCGACCCGCACGGTCGTGGCCATGGCCACGCCGAGCGGCACCATGAAGGCGATCGAAGCCACATTGAGCGCGATCTGATGGCTGGCGACGATATCCGTGCCGAGCGTGCCGAGAATGAGGGCGACGGCGACGAACAGGCTCGCTTCCATGAACAGGGTGACGCCCATCGGCACGCCGATGCGCAGCAGATCCCGCAGTATCCGCGGATCGGGCCGTTCCATGCGGGCGAACGGGCGGTAGGCTCGATAGTGGTGGCGCAGCGCCACGTACAGCGCCAGGGCGCCCACCTGCAGCCACAGCACCAGCGCGGTGGCGATGCCGCTGCCCAGTGCACCAAGCCGCGGCAGGCCCAGGCGCCCGTACATCAGTACGTAGCCCAGCGGCACCAGCAAGGCCAGCCCGAACAGCCCGAAGTACAGGGTGGGGCGGGTGCGCCCAAGGCCCTCGCTGAAGCCGCGCAGGGTGAAGTAGAGCGTGAGCGCGGGCGCACCGGGCGCAATCGCGTGCAGGAATCGCGTGGTGTCGGTGACCAGCGCAGGATCGACGCCGATCAATACCACCAGCAGGGGTCCCAGCGTGGCAATGGCGAGGCTGAGCACGATCCCCAGTGCCAGGGCGAGCCACAGCGCCTGACGGAACAGCGGTCCAATCAGTTCCGGGCGTCCGGCGCCGCTCAGCTGCGCCACCGATGGCTGCAGTGCCATGGTCACGCCGATCGCGCTGACGATGGCCAGCGCCCACACGCTGGTGCCCACCGCCACGGCGGCCAGGGTGTGGGCATCGAGATGGCCCGCAAGCAGGGCATCGACCACGTTCATGCCGACCGCCGAAAGCTGGCCGAAGACCAGCGGCACGGCCAGTCGCAGCGTCGGCTTCAGTTCGCCGGCGAGCGCACGCGCGCGCCCGTGTACACTCTCTTGCATCGAGTTCCATCATCCATCGTGGCCACGCGCGCGGCGCGTGCCGGGAGCGCCATCATCCCATGCCCCGCGAGCTGATCCCGAGCACCGTCGAAGCTGCGGCCCAGGTGCGCGCGGGCGGTTCCCCGGGCGCCGTCTGCGCCAACTGTGGGGCGCCGCTCGCGGGGCCGTACTGCCATGCCTGCGGGCAGCCGGTCAAAGGCATGATCCGGCAGCTGTCGAGCGTACTGGCGGATTTCGCCGACAGCGTGCTGAACCTCGATTCGCGCCTGCTGCGCACCATCGCGCCGCTGCTCCTTCGCCCCGGCTGGCTGACACTGGAGTATTTCGCCGGGCGCCGCGTGCGCTACGTGACGCCGTTCCGGCTGTTCTTCTTCCTGTGCATCATCGCCATCTTTGCCATCCAGCTCACGGTGCAGGCGAATGGCGGATTCGACGTCGACATCGACGCGCGGGACATCGGCGCGGCGACCAGCGTCCCCGACCTGCAGCGGCGCACCAACGCGACCATCGCCCGCATCGAGCTGGACGAAACGGATGCCGCGGAACGGGCACGGGCGATCGAACGGGCACGCCAGCACGCGGCGCGACGCATGGAATGGATCCAGCAGCGCGATGCAGCCATTGCCGCAGGCCAGGCACCACCGCCGGATCCCAACGCCCGGTTCTTCCGCATCGATGGCCAGATCTGGGATCCGGTGAGCCATCCGCTGGTCGTTGGCTGGCTGCCCAACTTCGCCAATCGTGAACTCAACGAGGCCATCGGCCACCTGCGCGCCAACCTCATGCTTGTCGCGCACAACCCCGCGCGCCTGATCAACAACATCTTTCCGGTGCTGCCGCAGACGCTGTTCGTGATGCTGCCGCTGTTCGCCCTGCTGCTCAAGATCACCTATATCTTCAAGCGCCGCCTCTACATGGAGCACCTGATCGTGGCACTGCACAGCCACGCCTTCATCTTCCTGGCGCTGCTGCTGCTCGCGCTGGCGCAGGGGCTGCTCGCCTGGGTGAGGGCACCGGCGGCAACGGCGGCGCTCAACTTCGCGGGTACCGTGCTGTGGATCTGGCTGCCCTTGTACCTCCTGCTGATGCAAAAGCGCGTGTACGCCCAGGGTTGGGTGATGACCCTGTTCAAGTACGCCTTCGTCGGCTGCTGCTACATGGTGCTGCTGGGTTTTGCGGTCGCCGCCGCGGTGGTGATCAGCCTGGTCAGCGGCTGATGCCGGCAAGCGGGCCGGTGGGCAGCGTCGGCGGAGATGTCAAGCGGGTTGTACACAAGCGCACCGAGTGCGGGCGTGGGCCCGATCCGTCGGGAGCATGCGCGACAGCAATTCCACAACGTGTTGATCCGTAACAGGTTGCACAGATCGCATGGGGTGTCTTGCCGGTCCATGGGACGATCCGGGCGTCAAGCCCGCCAGGCGGCCGGCAGTTGATCCACAGACTTATCCACAATGTCGGCAGGAACGGTGGAAAAGCCCGCTGCCATCGGCATTTATGAAACCTTCATGTATGCGTTTCGCACATGTCACCGTGTTTTCGGACGCCTGTCGGCCCGACCCCGGTGTGTCCGTCCGCTGCACGCGTGCGGCGCTGCCGGCGTCGGCGGGAACCGGTTTACGATGGGGGTCGAAAACATTCATGCACAGGCTGACCCGTGTCGCGGTGCATCATCGACGCGCCATGGGTCGCCGTGAACAAGGAACCAGCCTGCGCGTGCAAGGTGTTGAAAACAAAGGATGTGTGCGATCTGGTCAAAGCCTGCCCAAAGTAAGCGCCCGCGCCCACTGACGCGGTCCGGGAATGGCGCATTGGCAATCGTCCACAGAGTTATCCACAGGCCGTGTGGATAAGCGCAAAACTTGTCCAGGGACGTGGGCTTAGGTCACTTTCATTAAGATTTTATGAAGAACATCACGCAAATGGGGAGTAGGCCCCCGACGGCGCCCGCCGACATCGTCGGGCGGACGCTGGAACGGGCATGACCACGATCGTCAGCGTGGCCCTGCCGGTGCCCCTGCCGCAGTTGTTCGACTACCTGGCGCCTGATCCGCCGCCGGGAATCGGCAGCCGCGTGCTGGTGCCGTTCGGCCGCCGTTCCCTGGTGGGCATCGTCATGGCGCAGGCCACGACGAGCGGCATCGACCCGGCCCGCCTCAAACCCATCGCGGCGTGCCTGGACGTCCATGCCCTGCTCGGCGGGGAGTTGCTCGACACCCTGGTGTGGGCGGCGCGCTACTACCAGCATCCGATCGGCGACGTGCTGCAAGCCGCCTTGCCGGTGGCGCTGCGCACGCCACGCGCCCTGCCACGAGCGCAACACACCTGGCTGACCCTGACCGCCGCCGGGCGCGCCGCGCTGGAGGACCCGGCCCGTCGCCGCGGCACGCTGATCGACCAGCTCCTGCAGCGTCTCGCCGCCGGACCACAGGCGGGCGCGGATTGCAGCGACCTGGCCAGTGCGGTGCGCACGCTGCTGGCACGCGGCTGGGCCGAGCGGGTCGCCGGTGCGGCAGCCGCGCGGGTGCCGTCGCCCGGCCCGCCGCTGAATGCGGAGCAGCGCGACGCCGCCGATGCGGTCATCGCGCGGCTTGGCCACTTCACGCCCTTCCTGCTCGACGGCGTGACCGGCAGCGGCAAGACCGAGGTGTATCTGGAAATCATCCGCGCCTGTCACGCCCTGGGGCGCCAGGCTCTGGTGCTGGTGCCGGAGATTGCGCTCACCCCGCAAACCCTGCGCCGCTTCCGCCAGCAGCTTGGCCTGGACATCGCGGTCCTGCACTCGGGCCTGGGCGAGGCGGAACGCGCGCGCGCCTGGCTGGCAGCCGGGCGTGGTGATGCGCCGGTGATCCTCGGTACGCGTTCGGCGATCCTGACGCCGCTGGCGCGGCCGGGGGTGCTCATCGTCGATGAGGAGCACGACACGTCCTACAAGCAGCACGAGGGCTGGCGCTACCACGCGCGCGACCTGGCGCTGGTGCGCGCGCGCGCGCTGGCGGTGCCGGTGGTACTGGGGTCGGCCACGCCATCCCTGGAAAGCCTCGCCAACGTCGGCGCTGGCCGCTATCAGCACCTGCGCCTGACCCGGCGGGCCGGCGCAGCCAGGCCGCCGACGGTACAGGTCACGGATCTGCGCCGGCAACGGCTTTGGGACGGCTTCGCCGCGCCGACGCTGGCGGCCATCGGTGCCTGCCTGGCGCGTGACGAGCAGGTGCTGGTGTTCCGCAACCGGCGCGGCTACGCGCCGGTGCTGCTGTGCCGGGACTGCGGCTGGAGCGCGCAGTGCAGCGGCTGCGAACGCGCCCTGACCCTGCATCGGGGCGCCCATCAGTTGCGCTGCCACCATTGCGGCCAGACCAGGCGCGTACCGCACGCGTGCCCGCTCTGCGGCGGGCTTGCGCTGGCGCCGCTCGGCGAAGGCACCGAGCGCCTGGAAGAGGCCCTGGCCGCGCGCTTCCAGGGTGTGCCCATCCTGCGCGTGGATCGTGACACGACGCGCGGCCGGCGCCGCCGCGATGCCCTGTTCGAAGCCTTGCCCGAGGCCGGGGCGCGCATCCTGGTCGGCACGCAGATGCTGGCCAAGGGCCATGACCTGCCGCACCTGACCCTGGTGGTCGTGGTCGGTGTGGACGAAGCGCTGTACAGCGTCGATTTCCGTGCCGTCGAGCGGCTCGGCCAGTTGCTCGTGCAGGTCGCCGGGCGTGCCGGGCGTGCCGAGCGGCCCGGTGCGGTCGTGCTGCAGACGCATGCGCCCGCACACCCGCAGCTCACCACCCTGCTGGGCACCGGCTACCACGCCTTCGCCGCACGCCTGCTGGATGAGCGCCGGGCAGCGGGTCTGCCGCCCTTCACGCAGCTCGCGTTGCTGCGGGCCGAAGCGCGCAAGCCGCAGGTGCTGGAGGCGTTCCTGTCGGCTGCGGCCAGCGCCGGCGGCAATGCGAGCGTGAGCCTGCATGGCCCGCTGGAGGCGCCGATGCCGCGCCGCGGGGGCCTGTGGCGCGGCCAGCTACTGCTGGAGGCCGCCTCGCGCCAGGCCCTGCAGGGCTTCCTGCCGGGCTGGCTGGAGGGCGTGCGCGCACAACCCGGCCAGCGCGGCGTGCGCTGGTCGATCGATGTCGATCCGGTGGATCTCTACTGAGCGCTGCGGCGGCACCGCAAGCCGGTGCCGCCGGTGCCCCGTCTTCAGGCCACGAACAGTGCGCGCATCTTCTTCATGGCGTTGGCCTCGATCTGGCGGATGCGCTCGGCCGAGACGCCGTATTCATCGGCCAGGGTCTGCAGGGTCGCCTTCTCGCCATCGTCCAGCCAGCGGCGCTGGATGATGTCGCGCGAGCGCGCGTCCAGCTTCACCAGCCCACGCTGCAAGGCATCCAGGCTGGATTCCTCTTCGGAGGCAGCCTCCACGGCGTGGTAGGGGTCGGCCCCGTGGTCGATCAGGAACGCCGCCGGTGCGGGGCGGTCGTCATCGTCGGCATCCACGGGTGAGTCGAAGGCGACGTCACGGCCGTTGAGGCGCGCTTCCATCTCCATCACGGTGGTTGCCGGCACGCCCAGCTCGCGCGCCACGGTGTCCACTTCCTCGGCATTCATCCAGCCCAGGCGCTTCTTGGACCTGCGCAGGTTGAAGAACAGCTTGCGCTGCGCCTTGGTGGTCGCCACCTTGACGATGCGCCAGTTGCGCAGGATGAACTCGTGCATCTCGGCGCGGATCCAGTGCACCGCGAACGAGACCAGGCGTACGCCATGATCCGGGTCGAAGCGCTTGACCGCCTTCATCAGGCCGATGTTGCCTTCCTGGATCAGGTCGCCGATGGCCAGCCCGTAGCCCGAGTAGCCGCGCGCGACATGCACCACGAAGCGCAGGTGCGCGAGCACCATCTGGCGCGCCGCGTCCACGTCGTCCTCGTTCACGTAACGGCGGGCGAGGGCCTGCTCCTCTTCCTGGGTGAGCATGGGAATCTGGTGAACCGCGCTTACATAGGCATCGAGGCTGCCCAGCGCGCTGGGGATCGGGAAGTTGCTGGCTACCAGGGTATGGCTCATTGTTTTTCGCTCCTCTCGTGGCGGCCGGCTTGGCACTCGACTCATCAGAGTGCCAGGAAAGGCCGCGAGTTCCCGCCTCGCCGAGACGGGTTACGCAATGCGCATTATTGTACTGGAAAGTACGCTAAATGGCGAGTGTCGCTGCGGCGGCACCCGTGGCGACATCCTGACGCCGGCCGGCTTAACCCGACATCAACCCGGCCACAGCGGGCAGACGCCAGTCGATCGGTGCCTGGCCATGCGCGCGCAGGAAGGCATTGGCGCGTGAGAAGTGCCCGCAGCCGATGAAGCCGCGATACGCCGACAAGGGCGAGGGATGCGGGGCCTTGAGCACGCAATGGCGCCGGGCATCGACCAGCCGCCCCTTGGCCTGCGCGTAGCTGCCCCAGAGCATGAACACCAGGCCCTCGCGCTCACGCGCCAGCGCCTGGATGCAGGCGTCGGTGAATGCCTCCCAGCCCTTGCCCTGATGCGAGCCGGCGCGCCCGGCCTCGACGGTCAGCACCGCGTTGAGCAGCAGCACGCCCTGGCGTGCCCAGGGCAGCAGGCAGCCGTGATCCGGCCGTGCGATGCCGAGATCGCGTTCCAGTTCAACGAAGATGTTCTGCAGCGACGGCGGGATCGGTACGCCCGGCCGTACGGAAAAGCACAGGCCATGCGCCTGACCCTGGCCGTGGTAGGGATCCTGGCCGAGGATGACCACCTTGACGGCGTCGAAGGGCGTGCCGTCCAGCGCGGCGAAGATTTCCCTGCCGCGCGGATGGATGCGCTTGCCGGCCTGCTGCTGCGCGCGCAGGAATGCCCCCAGCGCCTGCATGCGCGGGGTCTCGAACTCGCTCCCCACGCGCGCCAGCCAGGAAGGCTCCAGCCGCACCGCGCCGGCGTTCACCCGGCGGAGCGCCGCGCCTGCGCGACCCGCAGCTGGAACTTGAGCTTGGTCACCAGCAGGCGTTCCTCCACCGGCTTGTGCACCAGGTCGTTGGCGCCGGCACGCAGCAGGCCCGACTGGCGCGCCGGGTTGTCATCGCCGGTCATCACCAGCACCGGCAGGTCGCGCTTGCCGTAGCCGAAATCCTCGCGGATGTGCTCGACCAGGTCGCCGCCGCTCAGCTCGCCCTTGAGGCTCACGTCGGTCAGCACCAGGTCGGCACCGTGGCCGCGTCCCTCGGCCAGGGCGTTCTCCAGGTGTTCCAGGGCCGCTTCGGCACTGACCACGTGGAACACGGTGAAGCCGCTGTTCTCCAGCATGCGCCGCGTGGCCAGCGCCACCACGCGGCTGTCCTCGACGTACAACACTTCACCACCAAGCTGGTCGTCCGGGTGGACGTAGCCGCGAATGAAGGCCGCCAGGGCGTCGAAGCCCAGCGACTTGTCGAAATAGTCGGTCACGTCCGCCGACAGCGATCGCGCCAGCAGGCGTTCCTGCACGTCACCGGAAACGACCACGATCGGGATATACGCCTGGGTGGCGCCGGCGCGCAGCAGGTGGGCGAACTCCAGTCCATCCATGTCCGGCAGGCGCAGGGACGTCGTCACCAGGTCGATCACCCGCGCATCGAGTTCGGCCAATGCCTGCGCGGCGGTCGCGCAGTCGATGACCTCGGCATGGGGCAGTTCTGCCTTGAGTACCCGCGCGATCAGCTGGCGCACCACGCGCGAACCATCCACGACCAGCACCTGCGGTGCGTCGCCGGCCACGTGGCGGGTCAGGGTGATGGATGCGTTCATGCGCCCGGCCGTCCGGCCGCAAGGTGGCGCGCCACCACGAGGTAGGCACCCAGCCAGCCCAGCGTGGCGCCGGCGGCCAGCACCCCCAGTGCCGCGCCCGCCCCCAGGCCACGTGCGGCCTGGGCGTCCGTCCAGGCACCCAGCAGGCGTTCCAGCGGCGCGGCCAGTGCAAATTCCAGCAGGCCCACCACGGCCAGCGCCAGCAGTGCGCCGAGCAGGCCGTACCAGAGGCCCGCATACAGGAATGGCCGCCGCACGAAGCCGTCGCTGGCGCCGATGAGCTGCATCACGGAGACTTCTTCGCGACGGGTCTGGATGTCCATGCGCACGGTATTGCCGATTACCAGCACGGTGGCCGCTGCCAGCAGGGCCGCCAGCACCGTGACCAGACGTTCGCCGAACTCCAGGATGCCCGTCAACTTGCGCCCCCAGGTCGCATCGTACTGTACGAGGTCGATGCGTGCGTCGCCACGCAGCTCGCCCACCAACGGAGGATCGTAACCCGCCGCGCTCGCTGCTGGCGTGACCACCAGCACGCTTGGCAGGGGGTTGTCGGCCATCGCATCCAGCGCGGCACCGAAGCCGGCCAGCTGGCGGAACTCGGCCAGTCCCTGTTCGGGCGTGCGCACCAGCACCGCGGCCACGTCGGCGCGTCCGCGCAGCTCTGCGGCCAAGGCCTGGGCCGCCGGCGCATCCGCGGCGGGATCGAGGAAGACCGTGATGTCGCGCGCTTCGCGCAGGCCGCCCGACCAGTGGCGGGCGTTGTCGAAGGCCAGCCAGAACAGCAGTGGCAGGGCCAGCGCCAGGCCCAGCACCAGCACCGTGAGAGCGCTGGCAAACGGCCGCGCGGCAAGCCGCCCGAGGCTGGAGAAGAAACTGTACAGATGCTGGTCGCGCCAGGCCGCGGCGCGTTCGCGCCAGCGGCGGCGCGGCGCGCGCGGGGCCGCATCCGGTGTCGTGGCGGGATCGCCCGTTCTGCGCGGCGCCTTGCCTACCATCACGGCGCCCCCGGTCGGAAATCGTCGATCAGGCGGCCGTGGTCGAGCACCAGCACGCGCTTGTGCATGCGCTTGAGCAGGAACAGGTCGTGGCTGGCGATCAGCACCGTCGTTCCCACCTCGCCGAAGTCGGCGAACAGGTTCATGATTTCCAGCGAAAGTTGCGGATCGAGATTCCCGGTCGGCTCGTCGGCGATGATCAGCGGCGGTTTGCCGACGATCGCGCGGGCAATGCCCACGCGTTGCTGTTCGCCGGTGGACAGGGTCTGCGGCGCGGCGCGCTCGCGTGCCAGCAGGCCGACCTTGTCCAGGGCCGCGCGCACGCGCTTGCCGATCTGTGCATGCGGGGTGCCGGTGATCAGCAGCGGCAGGGCGACATTGTCGAACACGCTGCGGTCGAGCAGCAGGCGATGATCCTGGAACACCATGCCGATGCGCCGGCGCAGGTGCGCCACGGCGCGCCCGCGCACCCGCGCCAGGTCGCGGCCCTCGACGTGCACGCGCCCGCGCGTGGGGCGTTCCAGCAAGCCGACCAGTTTCAGCAGGGTGCTCTTGCCGGCACCCGAATGGCCGGTGACGAACACCATCTCGCCTGCGGCCACCTCGAAGCTGACCGCGGCGATCACGTCCAGGCCGGTCTGGTAACGCTTGCTGACGTTGTCGAAACGGAGCATGGGCAACGAGGCGGAGCTAGGGGCTGCAGATGCAATGGTCGCACGTCCCGCCGGGCTCTGGCCCGTCATCTGGGTGAGTTCCAGCCGACACGCGGCGGCGTCCGCGGCGTGGCTGGGATCCGCGCTCACCGCACCATGCGGTTGAGGTCGAAGATCGGCAGCAGGATGGCGAGCACGATGAACAGCACCACGGCGCCGACCGCGAGGATCACCGCCGGGGCGAGGATGGCGGTGAGCGCGGTCAGCCAGCGGTCGAGTTCGCGCTGCTGTTCGGCCGCCGCTTCGCCGAGCATGCGTGGCAGCTGCCCCGAGCGTTCGCCGCTGGCGATCAGGCGCAGCGCCACCGGCGGAAACTGGCCACTGTCGCCCAGCGCGCGCGAAAAGGCCGCGCCTTCGCGGACCTTGAAGGCCGCCTCGCGCAGGGCCTGCTGCATGGGCCGGCTGGACACCACGCCGGCGGCGATGCCGAGCGCATCCAGCAGGGGCACGGCGCTGGCCGAGAGCAGCGCCAGGGTGCGCGTGGCGCGCACGGTGTTGGCCGCGCGCACCAGCCGTCCGGCCAGCGGCAGGCGCAACAGCAGCACATCGCGTCGGTAGCGCAGGTGTTCGCGGCGCAGCGCGATGCGCGCCGCCACGGCCAGGCCCAGCAGCGCGAGCAGCAGCAGCCAACCCCAGACGCGCACGAAGTCCGACAGGCTGATCAGCGCGCGCGTGGCCAGTGGCAGCTCCTGCCCAAGGTTGTTGAACACGCCCACGATCTGCGGCACCACCCAGGCCAGCAGGCCCGCCACGACCGCGATGGCGACCAGGCTGAGCAGCAGCGGATAGGCCAGCGCGGCGAGGATCTTCTGCATCAGCGCGTCGCGCGCTTCGGCGTGGTCGGCCAGCCGTTCCAGCACCGTTTCCAGCCGGCCGGACTGTTCGCCGGCGGCCACCGAAGCGCAGTGCACCGGCGGGAACACGTCGGGAAACTCGCCCATGGCGCTGGCCAGGCTGGCGCCTTCCATCACGCGGGCGCGCAGGCCCATGGTGATCGCCCGCTGGCGTTCGTTGGCGGCCTGCTCGGCGAGGGCGCCGAGCGCCTCCTCGACCGGCAGGCCGGCGCCGATCAGGGTGGCCAGCTGGCGCGTCAGCAGGGCCAGCCCGGCGCCGCCCAGGCCGCGGCGGCCGAACGGACCGCGCGCGCGGGTCGTCCCGTCGCGGACTTCCGTCACGCTCAGGGCATTGAGTCCGCGCTCGCGCAAGGCACTGCGCACCGCGCGCGCGGTGTCGCCCTGCAGTACGCCGCGACAGGTCCTGCCGCTGGCGTCGAGTGCCTGGTAGGCGAAGGCTGGCATGCTGCTCGCACGGTGGAGGGAACACGCGTATTGTTCCAGTGAATGCGCGTCATGTCGCGCCGTGCGTGCCAGGCGGGAGGATGCAATGGGCAGGATCGTCGCGGCTGCGCTGATAGTGGGGCTCTCCTGGCTGCTGACCGCCTGCAGCACCGTGGGACAGGTGTCCAACCTCGCCGATGCCACCTGCGCGACGGCATTCGAGGATGCGCTGGCCGCCATCCTGGTCGGCCAGGGCGAAGCGCCGGCCGACGCCAGGGCGCTGGCGGCGCGTGCGCGCATGACACTGGCCGGCGAGCAGCCCGGCCCGCGCCCATTTGCCTTGGCGGCACCTTCGGGGACCGACTACCACCTGTTCGTCGCGCCGGCGCAGCCGGCCTGCCAGTTGCGCCTGTACGGACGGGTCAAGGGGTTCACCCGCTACACCAACAATCTGACCTGGATCGATGCACGCCCGTTGCCGGCCTGCCGGTGCACGCCGTAGGCGGCGGGTTCAATCGGCCGCAAGCCGCTTGCGCACGCGCCTGAGGAACACCTGCATTTCCTTGCGTGCCTGCTCGTCGCCGCGCGCCGCGGCGGCCTCGATGCCGCGCTCGAAGGCATGCAGGGCGGCGGCCGTGTCGCCGGCCTGTTCGTGCGCACGACCGAGCAGCTTCCACGCCGCGGAATAGCCGGGGTCGAAGCCGAGCGCATCCTGGAATGCGCCGGCCGCGGCCGCGGGGTCGCCTGCGGCGAGCAGCGCGTTGCCGAGCGAGAAGCGCAACAGGGCGCCGTCGCGCGGACCGCCCAGTTGCGCGCGCAGGCGCTCGACGAGCGTGCTCACCGGCGTGCCCCCAGCGGCTTCACTGCATGAACCAGCCGTGGCTGACCACGATGCTCTGGCCGGTCAGGGCATTGGTCTCGAAGCCGGCGAAGAACAGGGCGCAGGCAGCCACGTCATCCACCGTGGTGAACTCGCCGTCCACCGTTTCCTTCAACATCACCTTCTTGACCACGTCGTCCTCGGAGATTCCCAGCTCCCGTGCCTGCTCGGGAATCTGCTTTTCCACCAGCGGCGTGCGCACGAAGCCCGGGCAGATGACGTTGGCGCGCACGCCATGTTCGGCGCCTTCCTTGGCCACCACCTTGGCCAGCCCGATCAGGCCATGCTTGGCAGTGACATAGGGCGCCTTGAGCTTGCTGGCTTCCTTGGAATGCACCGAGCCCATGTAGATCACCGCGCCGCCCTTGCCGCGCGCATACATGTGGCGCAGGCAGGCGCGCGTGGTGAGGAAGGCGCCGTCCACGTGGATGGCCATCAGCTTCTTCCAGTCGGCGTAGCTGAACCGGTCGATCGGGTTGACGATCTGGATGCCGGCGTTGGACACCAGGATGTCCACCGCACCGAGCTCGCGCACCACCTGGTCCACGCCCGAATCGACCGCCGCCTCGTCGGTCACATCCATGGCGACGCCGATCGCCTTGCCGCCCTTGGCGACCAGTTCCTGCGCGGTGGCCCTGGCGCCCGCCAGGTTCAGGTCGGCAATGGCGACGGCGGCGCCGTGCGCCGCAAAGACCTCGGCAATGCGCTTGCCGATGCCACTGGCTGCGCCGGTCACGATGGCTACCTTCCCGTCAAGTTTCATGGTTCGCGATCTCCTGGTGGCTGGCCTGCGCAATTGCAGGCAAAAAAAAGCGCCGTGCTGTCAGGCAGCGGCGCGAATTGGAGTGTGAATGAAACTGCTGCTTCGACCGGGAGTCCGCTCGAAGGTTCCGTGACCTGGACGGCCCACGCTCGGGCATCGTTCAGCTGCCCTCGCGGGCAACTGCGCGCGGATCGATGTCCAGGTCCTTGAGCTTGCGATACAGGTGTGTGCGCTCCATGCCCACCGCCTTGGCCAGTTTGCCGACGCTGCCGCCGGCCTGGCCCAGTTGATGCAGCAGGTAGGTGCGCTCGAACTGCTCGCGCGCTTCGCGCAGGGGCAGGCTGAAGTCGATCGCCGCTGCCATCGATCCGGGCGGCTCGCTGGCCGGCCCGCGCTCGGCATGCTCGAGCGCGCCTTCCACCTCGGCCAGTCCGACCTCGCCGGTGCCGCCCAGCAGCAGCAGGCGCCGCACCAGGTTGCGCAGCTCGCGCACGTTGCCGGGCCAGGCGTAATGGCGCAGGCGATTCTGCGCGGCCACGGCAAAATTGCGGTACGGCAGTCCATCGCGATTGGCGAACCAGTCGGCGTGGTAGCGCAGCAGTTCCGGGATGTCCTCGCTGCGCTCGCGCAGGGCGGGCATCGCCAGCGGCACGACCTTCAGCTGGTAATACAGCTCTTCGCGAAACCGGCCAGTGGCGGCGAGGGCTTCCAGATCCTGCGCGCTGGCGGCGATGACGCGCGCATTCATCGCCACCGGCTCGTTGCCGCCGCAGCGGATCAGGGCGCGGCGCTCGATCACGCTGGACAGGCGCAGTTGCAGTTCCGGGTCGAGTTCGGCCACCTCGTCGAGGAACAGCGTACCGCCGTTGGCCTGTTCGACCAGGCCGGGCTGCATGCTGCCGGCTTCCTCGGCACCGAACAGCGCGCGCGCCGCCTGCCCGGTGGCGATGGCGCCGGCGGCCACGGTCACGAACGGACCGTCGCGGCGTGCGCCGCGTTCATGGATGGCGCGCGCCAGGGTTTCCTTGCCGGTCCCCGGTTCACCCTGGATCAGTACGCCGGCGTCATGCGCGGCAATCCGGTCCAGCTGCGCGCGCAGCGCCGTCATCGCCTTGCCCGAGCCCACCAGGTCGGTCGGCGCCGGCAGCTGGCGGCGCAGGTCCGCGTTCTCGCGTTTCAGGCGCCCGGCCTCCAGTGCATGCTCGACCACCAGCAGCAGCTTGGCCAGGGAGATGGGCTTCTCGATGAAATCCCAGGCACCCAGGCGCGTCGCCTCGACCGCCGTTTCCACCGTGCCGTGGCCGGAAATCATGATCACCGGGCAGGGCAGGCCGCCGCGTTCGCTCCATTCGCGCAGCAGGCTGATGCCGTCGCAATCGGGCATCCAGATGTCCAGCAGCACCACGTCCGGGCGCCGCTTGCGGCGGGCTTCGCGTGCCGCGGCCGCCGACTCGGCCACGTCCACGGCGTAACCCTCGTCCTCGAGGATGTCCTTGATGGTCGCGCGGATATCCGGCTCGTCGTCCACCACCAGCACGCGTGCACCCGTGGCCATGTCCTGGCACCCTGCGTTGCGAAAATGAGACGCACAGCATAGTCCCTCGCGACGGCCACGGCGACGCCTGCGACTGCTACCCTCGGCGCATGCCGAACCCGCCCCGCCCTGGCCTGTCCGCCTGCATCATCACCCTCAACGAGGCCGATCGCCTCGCCGCCTGCCTCGATTCGCTGGCCTTCTGCGACGAGTTGGTGGTGGTCGATTCCGGTTCGACCGACGGCACCCGCGAGCTTGCCCGGGCCAGGGGGGCGCGCGTGCTCGAACGGCCCTTCGACGGCTATCGCAGGCAGAAGGATTTCGCCGTGCAGGCCGCCGCGCATGACTGGGTGTTGTGCCTGGACGCCGACGAGCGCGTGACGCCGGCGTTGCGCGCCTCGATCGAAGCCGCGCGCGCGCGGGGCTTTGCCGACGCGGCCGGCTATCGCTTCGCCCGCTGCACGACCTATTTCGGCGCGCCGCTGCGCCACGGCAACGCCTATCCCGATCGCGTGCTGCGCCTGTTCGACCGTCGTCGCGGCGGCTGGCGCGGCGAGCGCGAGATTCACGAACAGTTGCGCGTGGATGGCCCGCTGCGGCGCCTTGGCGGGGATCTCGACCACCAGGCCTACCGCTCCCTGGCCGACCAGATGCGACGCATGGATCGCTATTCCACCCTGATGGCCGAGCATCTGCTTGGCCGCGGCAAGCGTGCGCGCATCGCCGCCATCGTGTTCAGTCCCGCCTGGCGCTTCCTGCGCGGCTACGTGCTGCGGCTCGGTTTCCTGGATGGCTGGCGCGGCCTGGTGTTTGCCCTGGTCGAAGCCAACTACGTGCGCCAGAAGGCGATCAAGCATTGGCTGCTGGCGCGCGGCTTCAGGCTTGCCCATTGATCGAGCGCGGCGACTTGCGCAGGCCGGGTGCGGGTCAAGGTGCCAGCGCGCCGCGCATCAGGCGGCACTGTTCGCTTCATCCTTGTGCAGGTCGATGCCGTAGGGCGTCCAGGTCAGTCGTTCGGCGCGCGTCTTCGCGCGGATGGCCTCGTTCTTCTCGCGCATGCCGGGCTTCAGGTAGCCGCGCGGGTGCTCCAGGTGCACGCAGATGGCCGAATAGCGGATCGTCTTGCCGCGCACGCCGGCATGGGTGAGGCGCTCGCCCAGTTCCAGGTCCTGGCCGCCGTACTGCATGCGCTCGTCCCAGCCGTTCACGCGCAGGACATCGTCGCGCCAGACCGAAGCATTGTGCCCGTGCAGGCGCGGCTTCACTGGCGTGAGGGTGTTGAGCAGGCGACGCAGGAATTCGTTCTTCACGCGCAGCTTCAGCGTGTGCCGTTCCAGCCCGTTGGCGGCCAGCCAGGCGTAATCGGTGGCGCGCCCGGCGAGGATGTCCTCGCGCGTGATGCGGTGCGAAAGCGCCAGCGGCAGCTTGCAGTAGCCGCCGGTGAGATAGCGGCCCCGCTCGCGCAGGGCCAGGTGGCGGGCGACGAACTCGGGATGCGGGATGCAGTCGCCATCGGTGAAGATGAGGTAGTCGCTCCTCGCCAGCAGGATGCCGCGGTTCATGCCCTTGCACTTCTGGTAGCCCTCGTCGGGTTGCCAGAAGTGGCGCAGCGGGTAGTTCATCTGCGGGCGCAGACGCTCGATCACCGCGCGGGTGTCCTCGCGCGAGCCGTCGTCCACCACCAGCACCTCGAAGTCGCGGGTGGTCTGCGTGCTGTAGCCCCACAGCACCCATTCCAGCCAGCGCGGCTCGTTGTAGGTGGCAAACATCACGGTGGCGGCAGGCATGGCAGTGACACGGCAACGTGGAAGCCGCGCATTCTAGGCGAAGCCCGGCTCGGCTACCCTTGCCGGCATGTCTGCGCCTTCCGCCCTGCCGTCCGTCAGCCTGCTCGTCATTGCCTACCGCATGGCGCCGACCATCGCCGCGGCGGTGCGCTCGGCACTGGCGCAAACCGTGCCCTGCGAGATCATTGTCTCGGACGATTCGTCCGGCGACGCCACGCTGGCCATCGTGCGCACCCTGCTGGAAGGCTATGCCGGCCCGCACCGCGTGCGCGTGCGCAGTACGCGGCGCAATGTCGGCCTGTGTGCGCACCTCAACGAGCTGGCTGCCGAAGCCAGCGGCGAGCTGCTGGTGTGCTGCTCGGGCGATGACATGGCCTATCCGCAGCGGGTCGAACGCCTGGCGGCGCTGTTCGCGGCGCATCCGGACGTCATGCTGGCAGGTTCGGCGGTGGATGACGTGGATGCCGAAGGCCGCCTGCTCGCGGCCGGCGTGCGCGGCCTGCCGGCGCGGATCGACCAGCGCTGGCTGCTGCGGCGCGGCAAGCTGGCCAGCGTGCTCGGTGCCTCGCTGGCGTTCCGGCGCGAACTCATCACCGGCCTGCCGCCGTTGGTCGGCAAGGTCGAGGACAACATGCTGACCCTGCGTGGCGCGCTGCTCGGCAGCTGCGCATGCGTGCCCGAGGCGCTGCTCGCCTATCGCCGCCACGCGGCCAACCTGGGTGACTGGGTGTTCGACCGCAGCACGCCAGGCTACGCCGGCTTCGAGCAGCGCCAGCGCCGCGTCGCCGCCATGTACCGCGAGATCGCCGACGACCAGGACCGCTGCGTCGCCGCACGCGGTGATCTGCCCGCCGAGCGCCGCGCGCTCGGCGCCGAACTGGCGCACATGTACCGCCTGGAAGCGCAGATGCGCGAAGCCATCCTCGACCGCCCGCGGCGCGCGTGGCTGGGCCCGCTGTGGCGCGGACTGTGCCAGCGCGGACTGCGCCGCAAGAGCGCCGAACGGGCGCTCAAGCTGCTCGTGCCGCGGCGCTGGTTCGGCGGGCGCTGAAACGTCAGGGAAGCGCCGCGTGCGGCTACCGCTGGCAACCGCGTCGGGCATGCGTGGCTGCGGCGATGTCACGACGCCACGATGCCACGGTGCTCAGCTCCCGGCCAGCGGCAGGCGCAGCACGAACTCGGCACCGCCCAGCGCACCCTGGCCGGCCCGTACGCTGCCGCCATGTTCCTCGACGATCTTCTTCACCACGGCCAGGCCGAGGCCGGTGCCGCGTTGCTTGCTGCTGGCCCACGGCTCGAACCAGCGTTCGCCGAAATCGTCCGGCAGTCCGGGGCCGTTGTCGGCGACGCCCAGCTCGACCCAGTCCTGCTCGCCGTCGCGCACGACGCGCGTGGTCACGCGGATATGCGGTTTGTGTGCCTCGCCAATGGCCTCCAGCGCATTCTTGAGCAGGTTGTGCAGCGCCTGGCGCAGGCGCACGGCATCGGCGCGCACGCGCGGCTCGTCCCCGCCGAGGTGGCGCTCGAGCACCATGCGCTGGTCGTTCTCGTAGAGGTCGAGTACTTCGCCGACCAGGGCGTGCAGCGAGATCGCCCCGCTTGCCAGTTGCGGTGGGCGCGCATAGTCGCCGAAGGCGTTGACCATGGCCTTGAGCGCCTCGACCTGGCTGACGATGGTGCGCGTGGCCCGATCGACCAGCTCGCCTTCCTCCTCGGGCAGGCGGCCGAGGAAGCGGCGGCGCAGCCGTTCGGCGGCGAGCTGGATCGGCGTCAGCGGATTCTTGACCTCGTGCGCGAGGCGGCGGGCGACCTCGCCCCAGGCGGCGTCGCGCTGGGCGCGGTTGAGCACGGTGAGATCGTCGAACACCGCCACATAGCCCGCCTGCGCCGGCAGCGCCGCGCCGCGCAGCATCAACATGCGCCGCCCGGCCGTGGTGGCCACGACCACTTCCTCGCGCCATTCGCGCAGGCCCTCGCGCAGGTGGCGCGCGAGGGGATCGACGAACGGCGCGAGTTCGGCATGGGCCGTCTTGAGCTCGGCCAGGCTGCGCCCGAGTTCGCCCCCAAGCTCCACGTCGAGAATGGATTCGGCCGCGCGGTTGGCCACGCGCAACAGGCCATCGCGGTCGAATCCCAGCACGCCGGCCGAGAGTCGCTCCAGCACCGCGCCCAGCCAGGCACGTTGCTGTTCGATCTCGTGCGCGCTGCGCTGGGCGCGGGCGCTGGCGCGTTCCAGTTCGCGCGTCATCTGCGCGAACGAGGACACCAGGAACCCGAGCTCGTCGTTGCTCGGAGCCGGCAACGGCGTGTCATAGCGCCCGGCGCCGATGGCACGGGTGGCCGCGGCGAGGCGTCCGATGGGTGCGACCAGCCGGCGCGCGACGCCGAAGGCCGCCAGCACCACCACCAGGAGCGACAGGGCCAGCACGAACGAGAGGATCAGGGCGAAGGTGAGCTTGAGCGAGCCGCGCAGGAACTTCAGGCGCTGGAAATCGAAGCTGGCGCGTTCGATGCTGCGCATGAGCGGCTGCAGGCGTGGCGGCAGTGGAAAGATGCCTTGCAGCATGCGCGTGGGCGCCAGCCCGCGGTCGCTGCGCCCGAGCGGCAGCACCACGCGCAACGCCAGGCCGTCGCCAAAGGGTTCGGCCGCGGCGTAGCGACCGTCGCTTTCCAGGCGCAGCAACAGGGCGCCGTCCGGCAGCGGCGGATGCAGGTAGCGCGGGTCGGAACTGGCCAGCGCCTCCACCCGCCCGCCGCTGCCGAGTACCGCGAGCTGGATGGCGTCCAGCGCGTCGATGGCTTCGTCCAGGGTCTGCTGGTCGGCCCCCGCGGGTGCCGCGGCGAGGCGCGCGGCGAGCGTGGCGCTGGCGGCTTCCGCGGCATCGAGGTGTTCATCGACGACGATGCGCGCCAGTTCCAGCGCGTCGTCCAGCGCCTGTTCCAGGCGCACGTTGAACCAGTTGTCCACCGTCGCGTCGAGGAAGCGCAGCGCGAAGCCATACACCACCACGGTCGCCGGCAGGGCCAGCACCAGCAGCAGGCGCAACAGGCGCCGATTGAGACGCGCGCCCGGCGCGTTGCGCGCGATGTCGCGCCGCAGCCGCCACAGGCGCTGGCCGATGGCAAACACCAGGACCACCAGCGCCAGCGCGGCCGCACCGAGGATCCAGCGGTAGTGCGCGGCAAAGCGCCCGCCTTCACCGGCGGCATCCTGCGCCAGCTGCAGCGAGGCGAGCAGCAGGGCCACCACCGCCAGAGCGGGCAGGGCGCGGCGCCACAGGAAAGTCATGGCGCGGCCCAGTGGTAGTCCGGCGCGGCCAGGTGCCACGCCGGCTCGAACAGCGCCGGCAGGCGCAGCGCGCCCGGCAGCGCCGCCGGATCGAGCCCGACGCTGACCCGCAGGCGCGTCGCCTGCGGCAGTGACGCGAAGCGTGCCGGCAACTGCAGGCGCAGCGAGGTCAGCGCCGCCATCAGGTAGGTGCGGGTCGTGAAACTGCGCACGTCTTCGCCCGACGCCTCGCGCAGCTGGTAGCGCCGCGAAAGCGGATACCAGCGCAATTCCAGCTGGCGCGCCACCGACGTGCGGTGCGGCCAGGCACCGGCCGCGACTTCGACGCGCAAGGTCAGCGGAATGCCATGATCGAGCGCGTCCTGCATCGGGCCGCTGAGATTCACGTCCAGGTCGAGCTCGAGCATCGCGCCCGCGCCGGTGACGTCGATGCGCGCCGCCTTCACCGCCAGCGTGCCCGGCTGCTGCCCGAGCAGCAGGCTGCAGCCTGCCACCAGCAGGGCCAGCATCGCGGCCAGGCCGCATCGCGGCAGGCTAGGCGCGCTTTTCGATGACCGCCACATGAAATCCGTCCATGCCGCCCTCGCCCGGCAGATTCTGGCGACCGGCGCCGGCGGCGTGGCCATAGCCCGGCGGCAGCGTCAGTGCGCGTGCATCATCGCAGGCGGCGAGAAAGTCGGCGAGCACGGCTTCATTCTCCGCGCGCAGGATCGAGCAGCTGGCATAGACCAGGCGCCCGCCAGGGTCCAGCAGTGGCCACAGCGCCCCGAGCAGGCGCCGCTGGAGCGCAGCCAGGCTTGCGATGTCGGCCGCGCGCCGGTGCAGCTTGATGTCCGGTTGACGGCGGATGATGCCGCTGGCCGAGCACGGCGCATCGAGCAGGATGCGCGCGAAGGGCCGCCCGTCCCACCAGTCCTGCGGCTGCGTCGCATCACCGGCGACGATGCTCGCGGCCAGGCCCAGCCGGTCGAGATTGGCGCCCAGGCGCGGCAGGCGCGTCGGGTCGACGTCCAGCGTGACCAGTTCGACTGTCGCGCGTTCCAGGATATGCGCCGCCTTGCCGCCGGGCGCGGCGCAGGCGTCGAGCACGCGCTGCCCGGCGGCGAGGTCGAGCAGGTCCACCACCCGCTGCGCGGCGCCGTCCTGCACCGAGAAGGCGCCCTCGGCATAACCTGTCAGGCGACGCACGTCCGCGCCGCGGGCGAGTACCAGCGCATCCGGCAGGTCCGCCGGTGCGGCCGCCTCGTGGCCGGCCTCGGCAAGGCGGGCGCGCAAGGCATCGCGCGTCACCCGGCGCCGGTTGACGCGCAGCGTGAGTGGTGCCTCCCGATTGTTGGCGGCCAGGATCGCGTCGGCCTGCGCCGGCCAGTCGTGGCCGATCGCGTCGATCAGCCAGCGTGGATGGGCGTGGCGCGTGACCGGATCCTGATCCAGGTTGGCGGCCAGCGCGTCGCCTTCGCGCAGGAACCGCCGCAGCAGCGCATTCACCAGGCCCGCATGGCGGGGCTGGCCGAGCAGGCGAGTGGCCTCCACGCAGGCGGCGACGACCGCATGTGGCGGCAGCTCGAGCACGGCGAGCTGGACCACGCCCAGGACCAGCAGGGCGCGCACTTCGCGGGCGCGTGCCGGCAATGGACGCTCCAGCAGCAGCCCCAGCGTCGCGTCGTGTCGCAACCACCAGCGCGTGGCGGCAAACAGCATGGCGGCGAACAGGGCGCGATCGCGCACGTCGGCGATGCGCGGCTGTTCCGCGGCCAGCACGACGCGCAGGGACTGGCCATCGAAGACGATGCGCGCAAGCGCGCGCGCCGCGACGGCACGCAGCTGCGCGCCGGGCGGCGCGGCGGGTGGCGGCGCTGGCCGGTTCATCCGGCGCGGCCCCGGCCGCGTGCATTCAGCCAGTCGCGCACGCTGATGCGTCGCCCGCCCGCCCGCTGCACCTCGCGGATGCGCAAGGCGCCGGCGCCGGTGGCGATATCCACCGCGTCGCGGTGGGTGGCGAGCAGGCTGCCAGGCGGCCCGGGAACTGCCGCGTCCACGGCTTCGGCGGAGAAGATGCGCAGGTGTTCACCATCAACACGGCCCTCGGCGACCGGCCAGGGATCGAAGGCGCGCACCTTGCGTGCCAGTGCCAGGGCCGGTTCGTTCCAGTCGAGCGCCGCTTCGGCCTTTTCCAGCTTCTGCGCGTAGGTGACGCCGGTGGTGGCCTGCGGCGTGGCAACCAGCGGCTCGCCACGCTGCAGCCGCGCCAGGCCCTCCACCAGCACTCCGGCGCCGAGTTCGGCGAGGCGGTCGTGCAGGCTGCCGCCGGTGTCATCGCCGCGGATCGGGGTGCGCGCCTGCGCGAGCACCGGTCCGGTATCCAGGCCGGCTTCCATCTGCATCAGCGCCACCCCGGTCTGCGCGTCACCGGCGAGGATCGCCCGCTGGATGGGCGCCGCGCCGCGCCAGCGTGGCAGCAGCGAGGCGTGCACGTTCCAGCAGCCCAGCCGCGGGATGGCGAGCACCGCGCGCGGCAGGATGAGCCCGTAGGCGACCACCACCAGCAGATCCGGCCGATACGCCGCCAGGCGCGCTCGCGCGCCAGGCTCGCGCAGCGTTTCGGGTTGCTCGATCGGCACCCCGGCCGCGCGCGCCGCCTGCTTGACCGGACTGGCCATGATCCGCCGCCCGCGCCCGGACGGGCGGTCGGGTTGCGTGTATACGGCGACGACGTGCGCGCCGCTGGCCAGACAGGCATTGAATGAGGGCACGGCAAATTCCGGCGTGCCGGCGAAGACGATGCGGAAGGACACGGAGCGCGGCAGGGTGGGGAGAGAACGCCGATTGTAGATGGCCCGCGGCAGGGTCGGGCCGCTGGCTCCCGCCGCGGCGCCTACGGGCCAGCCGGCGCCACGCGTTCGAGCTGCTGCGCGGTCAGGCGGCCACTGAGGGCCAGGCGCGAGCCGTCGGCGCGGATCACCAGGGTGCGCGGGGTTTCGCCGCCCCAGTCCGGATCGATGAGGAAGTCGAGCCGATCCGGCGCAGCATCGGCGTAGGCGTAGGCGCGGTAGGCCTGCATCCCGGCGGCGGCCAGGCGTGCGCTGATCCGCGCACGTTCGGCGATGTGGTCGGTGGCCACGGTCACCAGTTCGACGGCGCCCGGGTGGGCCCCCTGGAGCGCGGCCAGGGCGCGCATGTTCGGTTCGCAGTACACGCAGTCCAGTGCCCACACCATGACGATGCGCTGGCCGTGCGCCGGAGGTTCAAGCAGCGCGGGCACGTCGCCCGCGCCAAGCGGCGCGACCAGCGGCGCGCTGGCAGCCGCGGCCGCCAGCGCCGCAAGCAGCAGCAGGAGGACCGCGGGAATCCTCACGGTGCGCGCTCCGCCGGGAGCAGCTGGAAACCTGCCGCCGTGTTCCACGCCACGTAGGCCTGGCCTTCGTGGACGAGGAGCTGGGGCGTGGAGGCGGCCACGCTGGCGCGGGCCAGCGTGCGTGGCGCACCGAAGCTGATGCCGCCATCGCCGGAGCTGCGCAGCATCAGGGTGTAGCCGTCTGCGCTCAGCTGGTTCCAGGCGACCCAGACGCGCCGACCGCTGCTGGCCACGTCCGCATGACGGGCCCCGGCCGTGCCCAGCTTGAGCATGTGTCGCGGCGCATGGCCCGGGTCGAGCTGGCCATACCAGATGGCCGGGCCCTCGCTCGCCTCGTACCACACCGCGTGGGCCACGCCACCGGCGCCGAAGGCGAGGCCCGGACCCTGCTCGGGACAGGCAGCGACCTGCCAGCCGCTGAAGGTGGCGCGCGACGCCTGGGCTGCGCTGCCGTCGGTTGGCAGCAGCGCGTAGGCGTGGTCGCGGACGTCGCTGCCGCTGACGGCGCGGAACAGGGCTCGGACCGCGCCACTGGGGTCGCGCACCAGCGCAAGCCGGCAGCACTCGCAGCTGTGGTCGGCGAGCCTGCGCTCGGCCTGGAAGCTCGCGCCGCGGTCATCCGACCAGGCGTAATAGATCGCGAGGCCGGCATAGGCCTGCCCTGCCTGCATCGCGGCCAGGTGGTCGCGCGCATCGATCCAGGCGATGAGCGGCCTGCCGGCGCCATCCACGGCCAGGGCGTCGAAGCTGTGGGTGGCCTCGCCGCGGTCGCGGTGCACCGTGATGGGCGCGGAAAAATGCCGGCCGCCGTCCAGCGAGCGGGCGAAGCGGACAAAGCTGGACCATTTTTTCGGGCGCCGCTGCGACCAGCTCACGTAGATCTCGCCCGCCGGGCCGAACGTCAGCTTGGGCCGGTTCTCGCCGGCATGATCGATGTCTTCGGCCTCGGCGTTGACGCGCGTCGCTGGCCCGAAGTGCCTGCCCAGATCACCCGACTGGCGCAGGCGGACGCGGCCGTCCACCACGTCGGCGAGCCACAGCCGGCCGTCGCCGTCGAATGCCGCGCTCGCCCCCAGTGCCGTTGCCGGCGCGGCGGACGGGTGCTCGCCCTCGTGCGCGGCGAGGAGTGGCGGGAGCACGAGCAGCAGCAGGGCGAGCAGGCGCAGCATGGCGGGATTCCGGTAGATCGGGGTTGCGAATGGCGGCGTGCGGCCAGCATGGGACATGGGCATCCGTGGCCGCCTTGCAAGCCGGCGCGACATGGCGCGCCTCACCAGGTGAGCTCGGCGCCGGCGTACACCGCGCGCCCCTCCGCGGGCACGAACACGCGCGGCGGGCCAAAGCCGCTGCGCGCGTCCGCGATCACCTCGACCACGCTGGCGTAGCGGCGGCCGGTGAGGTTGCGACCTTCCAGGAACGCCGACCAGTGGCGCGCGCGGAAGCCGAGCCGCGCGCCCACTGAGAACCACGGATCGGCATGCATCGTGTTGGCGTAGTCCACCGGGTAGCGCTGCGGCACCCACTCGCCATGCGCCGAGGCATACAAACCCGACGGCCGCTGATAGGACAGCTCGGCGCGAACGTGGTGCGGCGGGATGCCGGGCAGGGTGTTGTGTCCATAGACCGGGTCGCCCGTGAACCGGAAGCGGCTCCAGTCCCAGGCCAGGCGCAGGATCAGGCGGTCGCCATCGCCGTCCCTGAGCGGCGCCAGGTTCGCCCCGGGGGTGGGCGGGCGCGGCGTGCCGGGCCGGTCGGCCGGAATGGCCAGGCCGCGCGCCAGCACGAAGGCGGCGGCCGCCTCGATGCCTTCGTGGCGGGTCGGCGTGCCGTTCATCGTGCCCAGCGGGTTGCCCTGGGCATCGTTGAGCGTCAGGAGTTCATCGCGCACCCGCGAGCGGTAGTAGCCCGCGTCCCAGACGATCCGTGGCCGTGCGCCGCGCGTGCCGATCTCGAACGTGCTGGCGCGCTCGGCCTGCAGCGCCACGCTGATGACGTCGCCGTGTGCTCCGCCAAGCTGCAGGCTTTCCAGGGAGGTGGGCGGCCCGAACGCGCGACTGGCATTGGCGTACCACTGCAGGGTGGGCGTGAGCTCGTGAAGCAGGCCGAGCTTGGGGCTGAAGCCGCGATAAGCCTGGTCCAGGCTCTGGTCGCCGTTCGGGTTCGCGCCGAAGCGGTCACGGTAGTTGCGCGTGGCCCAGGCGAGCTGGAAGCCGGCCGTCAGGCGCAGGCCGGCGCCGAGCCGATGCTGGTCCTCGGCGTACAGGTCGATGTTGCGCCAGGTTTCGGCGAAGTCGGCGGTCGGCGCACCCGGCCGGCCGAACCGGTTCTGGTAGCGGCGATCGCTTGCCGAGGCGCTGTTCGGGCGCAGGCCCACAACCCAGCGGTTGTCGCGGCCCCACAACGGCGCTTCGTTGACGTAGCGCAGGCCCGCGCCATAGGTATTGGAGCCCAGCTCCAGCACTCCGAGTCCATTCAGGAAGTCCGCATTCCAGAACAGCGGGTGGTACAGGTCCTGGTTGACCCAGTACAGGTCGAAATCGACCCGCGCATCATCGCCCAGCCGCGCCGTGGTGCGGCTGGCCAGGCGCGCGTAGTTGCCGTCGTGGCGCTGGTCGAAGGCGATCGCGTCGGGGTCCGCCGCGCGCGGGGCATTGCGCAATTCATCGGCCGTCAACGCGCCGGCCAGCTGCAGGTCACTGCGGGTCGCGCCGACGTAGAGCCGCGTTTCCAGGTCCGCCGAGTGGCGAATGCCGAGGTTGGCGGAAAGGCGCGCGGCGTGGGTCGCGCTGTGGGGCTGGTAGCCATCTCGCGAATAGGCGCTGGCCGACACGTAGTAATCGGCGTCTTCGCGCAGGCCGGCCGACTGCGCCTGGAACTTGCCGTAGCCGTAGCTGCCGCCTTCCACGCGCGCCGCCTGTCCTGGCGCCGTATAGCCCGTGGGGGAAATGAAATTGATCGCGCCACCCAGCGTGGTGGAGCCGTACTCGAGCGCGTTGGCGCCGCGGTAGACCTCCACCGCCTGCTGCGCCAGCGGCTCCAGCCACTGGAAGTCGCCGTTGCCGTCGGCGGTGCTGATCGGAATGCCATCCTGCAGCAGCAGCACGCCGCGCAGGTGGTAGGGGCGGTCGAGTCCGGCGCCGCGGATCGACACCTTGACGTCGTCGGTGCCGCCGCGCGAACCGATGTAGATGCCGGGCTGGCCCTGCAGGATGTCGATCAGGTTGGAGGCGCGGCCCTGTTCGTACTGGCGCGCCTCGACCAGGTTGGTGCCGCCCGGGACCTGGCGCAGCGCGGCGGCCGCCGTGGCCGCGTCCGGCTGGGTCAGCGAGCGGGGCGGGTTCTCGTGCACGCTCACCGTCGGCAGGGTGGTGGCCGGTCCGCTGGCGGCGGGGTCGGTCGGGTCGGCGGCCAGGGTGGGCGCGGCCGGCGCCCATGACGCCAGAACCACGAGCACCGCCGCAACCCGGATGTCCAGGCACACGCGATCGTTCTCCATCGATGCAATCGCGCCAGTGTGCGCGGCGTGGCGCAGGGTTGGGAGTGACCGATTGTCGCTTCGCCCGGCCGCGGCCGGCGTGCACGGCCATCGCGCCTGGAGGCGCGCGCGGCCCCGCCGGGGGGCGTACGCGGGACGCGCCACGGGCTGCGCGTCAGGTATCCAGTTCGCAGTCCAGGCGGCGTTCGGGCCCCGGCCGCTTGGCGAGCTTGCGCTGCAGCGAGCGCCGATGCATGCCGAGCAGGCGCGCAGCCGCCGCGACGTTGCCGCCGGTCTCGTGCAGCGCCTGCTGGATGTGCTCCCATTCCAGCCGGCCCAAGGGGGTCATGGTCGGCGCCGGGGCGCTGGCAACGGCGTCCATGCGCTCGCCCTTGAGCACGCGCAGCAGCGCTTCCGCCGTCACCGGCTTGGGCAGGTAGTCGTCCGCGCCGCGCTTGATCGCCTCGACCGCGGTCGCCACGCTGGCATAGCCGGTCACCAGCACAATGCGCGTGTTAGCGCAGACTGCGCGCAACGGTTCGATCAGTGCCAGTCCCGATTCGCTGCCCAGATTGAGGTCCAGGAGCACGAAGTCCGGCCGTTCGGCCCGCGCTTCCTGCAGCGCCGTGCGCGCCCCGCTGGCCAGTCGCAGGCGCAGGCCGCGGCGTTCCAGCGAGCGTTTGAGGGTGCGTGCGAACAGCGCGTCGTCTTCGATCAGGAGACCTTGCATGCGTGCATTGTGGCGCGCTGCAGCGGCAGGCGGAAGCGCACCAGGGTGCCGCCGCCCGCGACCGCCTCCATGCGCAGCTCGCCGCCCAGGCGTTCGACCGTGGCATGCGAGAGGGCCAGGCCGACCCCCAGCCCGTCCGGCTTGCTGCTGCGGAACAGCCCGCCGGATCGTTCGCGATTGAAGCCCGGACCGTGATCGCGCACGAAGCCCACCAGCACTTCGCCGGCGGTTTCCAGATGCAGGGCGACGCGCGCATCGCCGCTGCGCTCGCCGGCGTCGGCGGCATTGTTCAGGAGCACCTGCAGCAGGTGGCCGATGCCGGCATCGAAGACGACGTCGGGTGGCGCGGCGACCGCGCCGCTGCGCTCCAGCTCGATGGCCGGGCGTACGAGGCGCCAGCGCGCCACCGCCGCCTCCAGCGCGTGGGCCACCCCTTGCGCTTCGCCCGGGAGCGCATCGGCCGGGGCAGCCAGCTCGCGCACGCGGTCGCGGCAGGCATCCACCAGGCCGGCCATCGCCGCGGCTTCGGCGTGTTCGTCGCCATGCGCCGGCAGGCGTTCGAGCTGGTCTTCGAGCATCAGGGTGAGGGTCGCGAGCGGCGTGTTGAGCTCGTGCGCGACTGCTGCGGCGTGGGTCGCCAGCGCGAGGATGCCTTCATTGCGTGCCCACTGCTCGCGCAGCAGGGCCAGTTCGCGCTCGCGTTCGCGCAGGGCGCGGCCGATGTGAACCAGGAAGAAGGTGACCACGGCCGCCGAGATGACGAACATGACCGCCATGCCGGCGAGGTGCAGGTCGAAGGCACTGTCGAACAGCCCGTCCAGATGCGGCAGCGGTTTTCCATACCAGGCCGATGCCGCATAACAGGCACACGCCAGGAGCGCGGTGGCGAGCACCCAGCGCGCCGGCAGGGACGGGGCGACGAGCGCCACCGGGATCAGGAACAGCGGCGCGAACGGGTTCATCGCGCCGCCGGCCCAGGCGATCAGCCAGCCCAGCACCAGCATGTCCACCGCGACGTGCAGCAGCACTTCCGCCGGATGCGCATGACGGGTGCGCCGCGCGCGCCAGGCGGCCCACAGGTTGAATGCGGCCAGCGCGCCGATGCCCGCCCACAGGGGCGCCGATGCCAGCGGCAGGCGCAGCAGATACACCACCAGAACGACGGTCATCACCTGGCCCGCGAGCGCGAACCAGCGCAGCGTGGCGAGGCTGCCGAGCAGCCCGGGGGGAACGTCATGGCGCATGCCGGCAGTGTAATGCGCCAGCGCGCAGCCCCACGCCACGCGCGGGCACACGGCCATCAGGCACGCCGAGCGCAGCCAGCCACGCCGCTGGCCGCGCAAGTCGACGTGCCCGCGCCGGGCAGCGATTGACGGCGGCTTTCGTTACATTATAACGTTTGCACCGTTTGCGTACCGGCGACGCCGGCCTTGCCCTGGAGCGCCCCATGAAACTTGCCCTTCTCTGCGGCTGCATCGCCGCTGCCTTGTGCTTGCCCGCGTATGCGCAGGATGTCCCGACCACGGCGACCGACGAGGGCGCTCCCGCCGAGCCACGACCGCCTTCCGACGAAGCGGCGACGCGCCTCAACCAGATCGTGGTGAAGGCGGTGCCGCTTGGCCAGCGTGCCGACCAGCTGGTGACCCCGGTGAGCGTGCTCGAAGGCGCTGCCCTCGACGATGCGCGCGCGGCATCGATCGGCCAGACCATCGCCAACGTGCCCGGCGTCAGCACCAGCGCCTATGGCCAGGGCGTTGGCCGGCCGGTCATCCGCGGGCTGGATGGACCGCGCGTGGCGATCCTGGCCGACGGGGTCGGTACGGCCGATGCCTCGGCAATCAGTCAGGACCATGCCGTCACCGTGGAGCCGTTCCTGGCCGACCAGGTGGAGATCCTCAAGGGCCCGTCGACCCTGCTCTACGGCCCGGGAGCGATCGGCGGCGTGGTCAACGTGGTGGACGGACGCATTCCGCAGAAGTCGCCCGAGCAGGGCTTCGCCGGCCGCGCGCAACTGCAGTACGAGGACGTCTCCAATGGTGGCAGCGGCATGTTCCGCATCGATACGGGCAACGACCGCTTCGTGCTGCACGCCGACGGGCTGAAACGGGATCTGGGTGATTATGCGATTCCCGGGCGCACCCTGCCCAACAGTTACGTGCGCGGTGATTCGGGTGCGCTGGGCGGATCGCTGCTCGGAGACTGGGGTTACCTTGGCGTGTCGGTGTCACGCTTCCTGAACAACTACGGCAATCCGGCCGAACCGGGCAATCCCGACGAAGGCGAGGATCCGGTGCACATCGACATGGCGCAGACCCGCTACGAGCTCAAGGGCGCGCTCGAGGCCCCGCTCGCGGGCGTCGAGAAGCTCGAGCTCAGTGCCGCGCGTACCGATTACCAGCACACCGAGTTCGAGGGCGAGGATCCGGCCACGCGCTTCACCAACCGGTCCAGCGAGGGCCGCCTGCTGCTCACCCATGCGCCGCTGGGCGGCTGGCGGGGGGCCGTGGGCATGCAGGCGTCGCGGCGGGATTTCGCCGCGCTCGGCGAGGAAAGCTTCGTGCCGCCCACGCGCACGCGGGCCCTTGGGCTGTTCGCCACCGAGCAGCGCGAATGGGGGCGCCTGAAGCTCGAGCTGGGCGCGCGTGGCGATCGCGAGGAGAGTACGCCCGAAGCGGGCGAGCCGCGCACCTTCCACCCCTACAGCCTCTCGGCAGGCCTGGCGTGGCGCTTCGACGAGGCCTGGCATCTGACCGCCAACCTCGACCGCGCGCAGCGCGCGCCGGCCGAGGAGGAGCTCTACGCCTACGGCCCGCACGAAGCGTCGGCAACCTTCGAGATCGGCGATCCGAACCTGCGCAAGGAAACCGCCAACCAGTTCGAGATCGGCCTGCACCACCATGGCGAATGGGTGGATGCGAAGATCGCGATCTACGCCAACCGCTACGATGATTTCATCTATCTGGCCGATACCGGCGAGGTCGAGGACGACCTGCCGGTGCGCCTGTGGTCGCAGCAGGATGCGAAGTTCCGCGGCGGCGAGGTCGAGGCCACCTTCCACCTTGCCCGCAACGACAGCGGCCACTACGACCTCAAGCTGTGGGCCGACCGCGTGCGCGCCACCCTCGATGGCGGCGGCAACCTGCCGCGCATCCCGGCCGCGCGCCTGGGCACGGAACTCTCCTGGCGCAACGATGCGTGGCGCGCGAGCCTCGGCGCGACGCGCTACTTTGCGCAGGACGACACCGCCGCCCACGAAACGCCCACGCCCGGCTTCACCCTGGTCAACGCCCGCCTGGCCTGGAATTTCGCCAACGGCGAGCGCTCCGGCTGGGAGGCCTTCCTCGGCGGCGAGAACCTGACCAACCAGACCGCGCGCCTGTCCACTTCGCTGGTCAAGGACCAGGTGCCGTTGCCCGGTCGCAATATCAGCCTGGGCGTGCGCGGCTGGTTCTGAACCGGCCATCGGCATGCTCGTCCGGGAAGTGAATGCCGACCGCCGCCAGCACGCCCTTTCCGGACCGACGGCGAGGCGCGCTCAGGCGCTTTGCTTGCGCCGCTTCTCCAGCCGCTTGAGCAGCAGCGAGCGCTTCAGCGCAGACAGGTGGTCGACGAAGACCTTGCCCTGGAGATGATCCATCTCGTGCTGCACGCACACCGCGAGCGGACCCTCGAATTCGCGTTCGATGGCCTGGCCATCCACGTCCTGGAAGGCCACCTTGACCCGCAGTGCGCGGGTCACGTCGGCGAAGATGCCGGGGAAGGACAGGCAGCCTTCCTGGTACACCTGTTCGCCCGAGCTTTCCAGGATGCGGGCGTTGATCAGCGCCATCGGCTGATCGCGCTCCTCGGACATGTCCATCACCAGCACCTGCCGGTGCACGTCGACCTGGGTGGCCGCCAGGCCCACGCCTGGTGCGGCGTACATGGTCTCGAACATGTCCGCCACGAGTTGCTTGAGGGCGGCGTCGAACGTGTCGACCGGCTGTGCCCGGGTGCGCAGGCGGGGATCGGGAAATTCAAGAATTTCAAGTAGAGCCATGCCGGATCACATGCGGGCACAGGGGCGCCATTGCAAGCGGATGGGGCATGGTAGCCCGCAGCACGCGGGCGCGCGACGGCGCGGCACTGGCGCGCCGCCGGCCACGCCGACCTGCACGACTTGCCGCGCTTGCGACGCAGTTCGTTTTCCGCTGGCGGGTTTTTCCACTACACTCGGAAAAACCGCTTGGGGATTAGGGGATTGGCCGCCATGCTTAAAAAGCTGCTTGCGATTTCGGTCGGACTGCTGGTCGCCTTGACCGTGTATGCGGCGGGCGTGGAGTGGACGGACCAGCATCCCGACCGCTACGTCGTCAAGAAGGGCGACACGCTGTGGGGCATTTCCGCGCGCTTCCTGAAGAAGCCCTGGTACTGGCCGGAGATCTGGCAGGCCAACCCGCAGGTCAGGAACCCGCATCTCATCTATCCCGGCGACGAGCTGGTGCTGGCGGGCGGTCATGTCAGTCACGGCGACGGCTCGATCGGGCCGCATGCGCGCGCCACGGCGCTGGACGAAGCCATCCCGCCGATCGAGCTCAGCGACATCAAGCAGTGGCTGAAGGATACCCGCATCGTCGGCGAGCAGGCCTTCGAGAACGCGCCGCACGTGGTCGGCATCGAGGACAACCGCCTGCGCGGCTCCGGTGGGCAACTGGTGTACCTGCGCGGCATCGACGCCGAAGCGGGGACCCAGCTCGCCCTGGTGCGCCCGGTCGGCCGCTACTACGACATGCCGCCGGTGCACAAGGGCGAGCCGCGCGAGGTGTACCGGCAGGGCAACAACGCCGATCGCCCGCGCGACTGGCCGGACGCACGCGACGGGCGCCCGGCGCTGCTGTGGCATCACGGCCCGATCGAATACACGTTGCAGGGGCGGGTCCGCTTCCTCGGCTATGAAATGATCGATTTCGGCCGCATCGAGGTGACCCGGCGCGCCGACGTGTCCTCGGCCCTCGTGATCAGCTCGGACTTCGAGATTCGCGCGGGCGACTACGTCCTGCCGATCATCGACCAGCCCTACGACACCCAGTACGTGCCGCATGCGCCAGCCAGCGTGCCCAGGGACATGCGCGTGCTCGCCTTCTCCGATGCCCTGAACGCGGTCGGCCCGCGCCAGGTGGTGGCGCTCTCGCGCGGCAGCGCCGACGGCATCGAGAACGGCCACACCTTCAGCATCTACCAGGCGGGCGAACAGGTCGTCGATCGTACCGATTACCCGGACGCGAGCTTCCGCAAGACCTTTCACCCGGGCAAGTCGAAGGTCACCCTGCCGCCCGAGTTCGTCGGCCACGTGATGGTGTTCCGCACCTTCGAGCGCGTCAGCTATGGCCTGGTGATGGACGCGATCAGGCCGGTGCACATCGGCGATTTCCTGCACGATCCGGATTCGACGCCCTGAGGAGCCGGGAATCGTTGGCGGCAATCGGGAGTCCCAGACGCAGGCTCCTGCGATTCCCGATTCCCGACGCCCACGCGGCCGATGCGCGGTTCCGATGACATGGACAGCACGCACGTCGCGCGCGACGCCTGGCTGATCCTGCTGCGCGCCCCCGGCCTGGGGGCCGCCGCCCTGCGCACGCTGCTGGAGCGCCATGGCGACGCGCCTGCGGCGCTCGCCGCGGCGCGCCGGGGCGAGTTGCCGCGTGTGGTCGAACCGGCCTGCCAGGACTGGCTGCGCGCGCCCGATCCGGACCGCATCGCCGCTGACCGCGCCTGGCTGGCGCTGCCCGGACACGCCCTCGTCACCTGTCTGGATGCGGATTTCCCGGCCCTGCTGGGCGACACGCCCGGTGCCCCGGCCGCCCTGTTCGTGGTGGGCGACGCCAGCCGCCTGTGGTGGCCGCAGGTGGCCATCGTCGGCAGCCGCAATGCCAGCCAGGCCGGCCTGGCCACGGCGCGCGATTTCGCCCGCACCCTGGGTGCGGCCGGCTTCGCCATCACCAGCGGGCTGGCCGAAGGCATCGATGGCGCCGCCCACCAGGCCGCGCTGGATGGCGGCGCGCGCACCATCGCGGTGCTGGGCACCGGTGCGGACCGGGTGTATCCCGAGCGCCACCGTGCGCTGGCCGCACGCATCGCCGGCGAGGGCGCGCTGGTCAGCGAGTTTTCCCCGGGCACGCCGCCGCGGCCCGCCCAGTTCCCCCGCCGCAACCGCATCATCGCCGGGCTCACGCTGGGCACCCTGGTGGTCGAAGCCGGCCTGCGCTCGGGCTCGCTCATCACGGCGCGCAATGCGACCGAAGCCGGGCGCGAGGTGTTCGCCATTCCCGGTTCCATCCACAATCCTCTGGCGCGCGGCTGTC
>JALOBC010000083.1 GCA_023228465.1 Dokdonella sp.
CAGGCGCATGCCAGCACGCAGAAGGCGACACAGGCGAACAGCACGGGCAGGAAGGCCGTGCCCAGGCGCGTTGCGTACGTGGGCAGGGGATGGGATGCGTTTGCGGGGCGGATCATGGCACGTACTCCTTTGCTGTTGCTGTGGGGCAATCTGGAGTTGCGCGTCTGGTGACAACGATTACAGGAACCGGAGCGGGCTGCTGCTGCGACGTTGATCCCGGCGCCTCCTGGCCGCCGATGAATCCTGTCCGCGCTTCGCACCGAGTGCGACGGCATGGGCGAGTTCCAGATCTTCGCCGATGCGCTGTACGGCGTCCCAATGCTCCGAACTTAAGCTCGTCATCCCGGCGCAGGCCGGGATCCATATTGATTCATCGTGATGTTTCGAAAGGCAAAATGGATGATTCGCTGCGCTCACCCTTCGGGCCGCCCTGCGGGCGTTCTGCGGGCTGCGCCCTTGTCCGGCCTGCGCCGGAATGACGGCGAAGAGAATTCGGGTAGGCCCGTCCAAGTGACGGGCAAGGCGCAAGGTTCGGAGCACTGTACGGCGCCCCGTCGACGCCTTTGCATTGCCGTCCCGGCCGCGCGAGTCTATCCGCAGCGACCGCGGTGGCCTACTGTGTCTGGCGGGCGCCGACCCGGGAGCCAAGCATGTACTGCATCCTGCTGCGGCCGGCGAACGGCGTATAGCTGTGGAAGCTGCGGGTTGCAGTGTCATACCAGGCCAGGCCGGTAAGCGGGCCGGCTCCGAACAGGCAGCTGGGAGTAAGGCCGCGCAGGATGAAATCGAACAGGTTGGTGGCGCCGCGCGCTTGCAGCCTTGCGCTGACGTTGCAGGCGCCACCGCCGATCGATCCGCTGAACTGGCCGGCCGAATCGATGCTGAAGTCCACGGCGAGGCCGTTGACGGTCACCGCCGCATAACCCTGGTAGCTGCCCGCCGCATCGGCGACTCGCGCCGGTGTTTCGTAGGTCGGATCCCAGGTCGCGGACAGCAGTTCGCTGCCAGCGCGCCGCGTGAGTCGCAGTTGCATGGATTGGCGGGCCACGAAACTTCCGGCGACGCCAATATCGGTGGCACGGGCATCAGCGAGCGCACCGATGCGGATCGCGAACTCGGCGCCATCGTTCGAGATGAACTGCCCGTTGTCGTCGACCAGTGTTCCATACACGAATCGCTCGTCCACACCTTCGTGCTGGAAGACGATGGCATAGGTTCCATCGCCTGGGACGATGACGCGGAAGTCCTGTCCCTTGCTCGTGCCTTTCCAGTAGCCCTCGGCATTTCCTGCCGCTGGTGCGGGCACTGCACAGCCTTGTTGAGGCGGCGTCAGGCGCAGCATCGCCAGCGTACCCTGGCTGCCGGCGAGCGCGCCGGCGGTGAACTCATAGGCCAGCGTGGCATGGGTGCAGTCCTGCATGTCGAGCTGCACGGTGCCTACGCGCGTGGTGGTCGTGGTCGCATGGGCGTCGAAGCGGCCACCGCGGGTGGCATAGATGCCGATGTCCGCAATGCTGGTCGTGCCGGCAGGCACGGCGGCCTGGAGCGTGTACCAGTCCTGGCCGGCCGCGCCGGCATTGGCTGCGGCGCCACGGGCAAACGCATACCAGGCGCCGAACATCAGCTGCTGATCGGGGTTGAACTCCAGCACCAGCCCCTGGCCGCCGTTGGTCGGATCGGCCCAGGCGCCCGACCAGGCCGCACTGCCCGGCGCGGCGGGCGTGCTTGCGCCCGGTCTGCAGGTGGCATTGCCAAGCAGGCGCGCGAGCGGAAGGTCGCCTGTGCGGCCGTCGTCGAAGCGGTAGCTCGCGCTGGCATGCGTGCAATCGGTGAACTCGATGCTGAACTCGCCGACGGCCTGGGTGGTGGCGGGCTGGGGCGAGTCGAAGCTGCCGCCCAGCGTCTGGTAGATGGCCATGACGGAAGTGCCCTGGCGGGCCAGTTCGCCCTGGACGGTGTACCAGCGCACGCCGCCGGCCGCGGCGGTATCGTAGGTGAACCAGCCGCCGAAGATGAGCGCGCGGCCCACGCCGTGGAAGTCCTCCACCACGTCGAAGACGAAACCCTGGCCGTCGGTGGCGGCATTCGCCCATGCGCCGGACAGCCCGGCCTGGTTGGGGTCGAACGTGGCCGCGCGGGCCGTCGCGCAGGCGCATGCCAGCGCGCAGAAGGCGACACAGGCGAACAGCACGGGCAGGAAGGCCGTGCCCAGGCGCGTTGCGTACGTGGGCAGGGGATGGGATGCGTGGGCGAACCGGGCCATGACAAGGACTCCTTTGCTGTGGGCACTCGGGAGTTGCGCGTCTGGCGACAAGGATTACAAAGCCCGGAGCGAGCGGCCGCTGCGACTATAATCCCCGCCCCTTTAGCCAGCAGGTGAGTCATGGCCACGTTCCGCACCGAGCGCGACAGCATGGGCGAGCTCAAGGTCCCCGCCGATGCGCTGTATGGCGCCCAGACCCAGCGCGCCGTCGACAACTTCCCCATTTCCGGCCTGGCCATGCCGCGCGAGTTCATCCGCGCGCTCGGCCTGATCAAGTCGGCCGCCGCGCAGGCCAACGCCGACCTGGGACATCTCAAGAAGGCCAAGGCGCGGGCGATCCGCAAGGCCGCCGAGCGCGTGGCCAGGGGTGAGTTCGATGCCCACTTCCCGATCGATGTGTTCCAGACCGGTTCCGGCACTTCGACCAACATGAATGCGAACGAGGTGATCGCGCACTTGTGCGCCGCTGCCGGCACGCAGGTGCATCCCAACGACGACGTCAACAACGGCCAGTCCTCCAACGACGTCATCCCGACCACCATCCACGTCAGCGCCGCGCTCACCGTCAGCGAACAGCTGCTGCCGGCGCTTTCGCACCTGGGCAAGACGCTGGACCTGCGCGCGCGCCAGCTGAAGAAGGTGCCGAAAACCGGTCGTACCCACCTGATGGACGCCATGCCGATCACCTTCGGGCAGGAACTGTCCACCTGGTCGGCGCAGATCCGTTCCGCCAGCGAGCGCCTCAACGATGCCCTCAAGCGCATGCGCCGCCTGCCGCAGGGTGGCACCGCCGTGGGCACCGGCATCAACGCCGATCCGGAGCTGGGCCCACGCGTGGCCGCCGAACTGGCGAAGATGACCGGCGTCAGGTTCGAATCGGCTGCCAACTACTTCGAGGGCATCAGTGCCCAGGATGCCGCCGTGGAGATGTCCGGGCAGCTCAAGACCCTGGCCTGCGCGCTGATGAAGATCGCCAACGACCTGCGCTGGATGAACTCCGGCCCGCTGGCCGGTCTGGGCGAGATCGAACTGCCGGCCCTGCAACCCGGTTCCTCGATCATGCCGGGCAAGGTCAATCCGGTCATCCCTGAAGCGGTGGCCATGGTGTGTGCCCAGGTGATCGGCAATGACGCCACCATCACCGTCGCCGGGCAGAGCGGCAACTTCCAGCTCAATGTCATGCTGCCGGTGATCGCACTGAACCTGTTGCAGTCGGTGGAGATTCTCGCCAACGCCTCGCGCCTGCTGGCCGACAAGGTCATCGCCGGCTTCCGCGTGCGTCCCGACCGCATCAAGGAGGCCCTGGAGCGCAACCCCATCCTGGTCACTGCGCTCAACGCCGTGATTGGCTATGACAAGGGTGCAGCGACCGCCAAGCAGGCCTACCAGGAAGGACGTCCGATCATCGAAGTCGCGCTCGAGACGACCGGCCTGTCACGCAAGGAACTGGAAGCGCTGCTCGATCCGCTGGCCTTGACCCGCGGCGGCGTGCACGAATGATCGATCGGCACGACCTCGCGCGAGGGGTCGTTGGCGGGCGTGCCCATCGGCACATGCCGCCGCAGGCGCCGGCCCGCATAATCGTGCGTTGCGCCGCGGCGGCTTGGAGCGCCCGGCCAGCCGCCGCGTGCGCTGCGTTCCGGAGCATCCAGTTGGGAGTCGAGAAAGAATGTTGAGGAAGCTTGTGCTGGCGGCCGCGCTGGTCGCCACGAGTGCATTTGCGCAGCAGAGTACCGACATCAGCGGCGCCGATTTCAACAGCGGCGCGGCGGATGCCGCCCTGGCAGGCCTCGGGCGCGCCGCGGCGGCGTCCGGCAAACGGCTGGTCATCACCGCTCCGGCGGATTGGCACGCCCGCATTGCGGCCAAGCTGCGCGCCGGCGGCGATGCGTCGGTCATCCTGCGCGATGGCTTCTACGAGAACGTGCTGGTGCGGGTGGAAGACCCGTCCGCGAGCGAGCCGGCCGCGGCAGCGGCGCCCCCGCCATCGCAGGTGGATCTGGAGCGCTCGCGCGCCGAAGCCGAGCGGGCCAAGGCCGAGGCGGCACGCAGCCGCGCGGAAGCCGAGAAGGCCAAGGCCGAGGCGGAGCGCGTGCGCGCGGAGGCCGACCGGGCGCGTGCGGAAGCCGATCTCGCCCGCTTGCGGGCCCAGCAAGCCGCTGCGGCGGCAGCGGCAGCCGCGCCGGCGCCTGCGGCGCCTGCCGCCGGCTCGCTGGCGACGTTGCCGACGTCGCCGGCAGCCACGCCAGAGGATGGCGAAGCGCTCGCCGAGGCCGGGATCGCAGCGGCCCGTGGCCGCCTGGAGCAATCCCTGGTCGCCGGGCGCCGGGCCGAGGGCACGATGAGTGTCGCGGCGCTCGAGTCGGGCGATCAGATCTACGTGGATGGGTCCGTGCGTGCCGTGATCCGGCGCGACGGCCTGCGTCCGGTGCTGTACTGGCTCGAGGGTGATCTCGACCTGCGCCGCGCCGAGCTGAAGGTCCTTGGCAATGATCGTTACCAGGTATTGGGTGCGATTCGTGGCGAGAGCGGGGCCCTGCGCAGCGAATTCGACGACGCGCCGCCGCTGGTCGCGCAGGAACCGGCGGCCGATGCGCCCGCGCGCCTCGCGCTCGAGCAGTCGCTCAACGGTGGCAGGACCATCGTGGAGCGCCTGCCGGTGGCCAGGCTGCGGGCCGGGGACCAGGTATTCGCCGGTGACGGCGTGGCCGTGGTGGTGCGCCGCGAAGGCGATGCCCTGCGCCGCTATTGGCTCGCCGGCAGCCTCGATGTGCGCCAGTCCGGCGTGCGCGCCGATGGCGTGAACCGCTACCGGATCCTCACCGACAACCTGCGCTGAGCGCGGCGCCGCCGGCCGCTGCGCGCTTGGGGCTCAGGGCCACAGCTGGCATCCGGGCACCGGCGGGGTCAGCCGCAGCAGGTCCAGCGTGCCGCTGCTGCCGGCGCGTGGCCCGGCGGTGAACCGGTAGGCCAGGCTGGCCGTCGTGCAATCGTGCAGGCCGAGTTCGGCCGTCCCCACGCGCGTGGTGCTTACCGTCGCGTGGCGGTCGAAGACGCCGCCTTGCGTCGCATACAGGCCGATGTCCTGCAGGGCATTGGCGCCGCGCGGGGCGCCTGCCTGCAGGGTGTACCAGACTTGCGCGTCGGCACCTGCACCGGCCGGCGCGTCGGCCCGGAACGTGTACCAGGCGCCGAACATCAGCTGTTGGGTCGGATTGAATTCGAGCACGAGTCCCTGACCGCTGTTCGCCGGATCGGCCCATGCGCCCGACCAGGCCGAATTTTCCGCCGCCGGCGGCGTGCCGGCATCCTCGCGGCAGGTGACGTTGTCGAGCAATCGCCGCAGCGGGATGGCGCCGCTACGACCATCATCGAACTGGTAGCGGGCGTTGGCGTGGCCGCAGTCTGCGAACTGGATGGTAAAGGTGCCCACCGGCGACGTGCGCGTGGCCTGCGCGGAATCCAGGCGGCCGCCAAGGGTCTGGTAGATCGCCATGCTGGAGCCGCCGGAACCTGCGAGTTCACCCTGCACCGTGTACCA
>JALOBC010000033.1 GCA_023228465.1 Dokdonella sp.
CGGAACACGCGATACGCAACACCGAACAACCACCACCGGCAGTCGCCCGAAAGCCCAGGGCAAAAGCGTCACTCGCCCTGCTTGACGGAGAAGTCTCCTACGGAAATGTTAGGCCGGCCACTCACTTGCCGTATGCAACTGAGACGCCTGCCACCGACTGAACCGCCCCGTGTTTCGTGGAGGCTGTTGGGTTTAAGTCACACGGTTTCGGGGTGGATTCAATTCTGAAGTGCACCACTCACGCAGTGAGGTGGCGCAGGTGCGGTAGCCTGGTTCCTGCCTTTCGGGGCGGCCACGGGCTTGGCGGGTGCGTATGTGATGGGCTATCCGTTGTCCCGCGGAATGATCGCGGGAGGCGTAACGGGCGCGTTGCTTGGCTGGCTGGTTGCGTTCATCATGCTTCGCTAGGCGGCGAGCTGACGGTTGGGGCTCCCGGTGCTTCGGGCGCACAGATGAAGAGGGACGTGCTTGACTGCCGCTCTGCCCTGTGCATTTGGGCCTGCGATTCCCGGCCCGCTTCCCGGCGCTGGTGCGCTCCGGCCGCCAGGGCGCTGGCCGGCAGTTTGACCCACCCATCGCGAAGGAAAACTTGCCATGAGCAGAGTCACGGGCATTGGCGGCGTCTTCATCAGGGCGGCGGATCCGGCCGGGTTGCGCGCCTGGTACAGGGAGCACCTGGGGATCGATGTGCAGGCCTGGGGCGGGGTAGCGTTTCGATGGGTAGACGCGTCCGGGCGCGCAGCGGGCGGAACGACTGTCTGGGCCATCAATGATGGCAAGGACTTCGCGCCAGGCACGGCTTCGTTCATGATCAACTACCGGGTGACCGATCTGCACGCGCTTTTGGCTGCGCTCCGCGAAGAAGGATGCAACGTGCTGGACAGGATCGAGGAGTCGGAGTACGGCAAGTTTGGTTGGGTCGTGGATCCGGAAGGCAACAAGCTCGAGCTGTGGCAGCCGCCGGAAGGTCAGTAGGCCCGCGGGGCGCAGCCGAACTCTCGTGAAGACGAAGCAGACACGCGACGCGGGGTGGCCGGGTGTCCGGCTTTGGCTTTCCCAGGTGGATCGCATGCGCGCTTTGTACGCCCTTGCGACATCCGGCGGCATGATGCTGGCCATCCGGTCTGCCCGCCTGGACGACCCGGCTGCCATCCGGCCCGTGTTGGACGCATCGGCGTCGCGCGCCCGGCCCTGGTCGCGCATGGATGCGTCCATCCCACGCTTCGGGGAAGCGCCGCCGGGAGCGGTGCAGCGCGGAGCTGGCCGGACATGACCGCCCTGCATGTCGCCGCCGCGCTGATCTTCCTGCTTGGGCTCGCCCACTCGGTGCTTGGCGAGCGCTACATTCTGCTGCGGCTGTTCCGTCGCCGCGATCTTCCCCGGCTGTTCGGCGGCACGGCGTTCACGACGCGCACCTTGCGCTTTGCCTGGCACCTGACAACCGTGGCCTGGTGGGGCGTGGCGGCGCTTCTCTGGCAGGCCGGGGCGGGCACGCTTTCCCAGGGCCGCACCCTGTCGATTGTGGGCTATACGCTCGCCGTGTCCGCGCTGCTGCCGCTGATCATCACGCGCGGCCGGCACCTTGCCTGGGTGGTGCTGCTCGCGGTGGCTGGCATTGCGCTCTGGTACGCCGCGTAGGCGTGGCGCGTTGGTGCCGCGGCGCTGGCGCTGCCGCGCCGGCACAGGCCAGGCGCGGGGTTCGTCAGTCGAAGGGCGCCGCGAGGATCACATCCGATGCGCCCGCCAGTTCGCCCAGCATCGCCGCATTGACCTTCAGGATCGCGCCGCCCATGGCCTGCGCATGCGGGCCCATGTTGGCCGGCGTATCGGTGCTCTTGTGGTAGTGCGGATAGATGTCCCAGTCCGATTCGATGGCCAGCAGGGTCTGCCGGCCGGCGTTGAGGTAGGGCACGTGGTCCGATCCCCAGGCGCTGGTGCTGAGGAGGACATCGAGGCCGGGTACATAGGTTGCGGCGGCCGCGCCGAAGCGCTGGAGGTAATTCTGCCAGGCGGGGTAGCTCTCGAAATCCACGGAAAGATCGCCATCGACGCTGTAGCCGATCATGTCCATGATGACGACCGCCTTGACCTTGGCGATGTCGCCGCTGGCGGTAAGCGCATCGACGTTCGCCTGGCTGCCATCCAGGCCCTGTTCCTCGCCGGCGTAGCACATGAAGAGCACGCTGCGTTCGGGGCGGAACGGCAGCAGTGCGCGCGCGAGCTCGATCACGCCGGCGCAACCGCTGGCGTTGTCTTCCGCGCCCGGCGTGTTGGTGATGCTGGAGGGATTGGCGTTGCGCGAATCGTAGTGGGCGCCGACGATTACCCATTCGTCCGGGTGCGTGGTGCCGGTCCATTGGCCGATGACGTTCTGCCGGGTGATGCGCCCGGACGGCCCCCACATCTGGAAATCCTCCATGCGCGTCGTCAGCCCGAGTCCGGCCAGGCTGGCGCCGATCCAGTCGCGCGCGGCGAACAGTTCCGTGGTGCCGAAGCTGGAACGGTCCCAGCTGGCCAGCTGGCTGACATCGTCGAACCAGCGTGCCGCATCGATATGCTGCACGATCGGCATGATGCCGGGATCGGGCGGCGCGGTCACGCCGGCATCCAGCCGGTACTGGCGGGCAATGACGGTGTCGGGCGCCACGCGGCGCCAGGCCTCGTCGGCCGTGGTGGCCTGCGGCAAGGCCTGGCCCACGCCAAGGCGGCGCAGTTCCCAGCGCCCGCCGCGGGCAAGCAGCTCGCCCGGGGCGTCGTCCGCGGCCGCGCAACCGGTGGCACGCAGCGCGAGCTGCTCCGGCGCGAGTGCATCGAGGCGGCCCAGCACCGGCAGGGCCGCTGCCTCGCCACGGTCCTGGCCCTGGCCGGCGACCAGCAGGGTATTGCCCAGTTCCAGCCACCAGTCAGCGCGCTGCTTGAGACGATCCACATCGCTGGCACTGGCGCTGCGGATATCGACCAGCACGGCCGGTTCGACGGTGGCCGGCGGCACGGAAGCGCCAGCCAGGGCAAGCAACAAGGGGGCGACAGGGAGCACGATTCGATCCACGGCAAAAGGCAACGCGCCAGTTTAGCGCAGCTGCGGGCCGGCGCCGCACCGGGTGGCCATCGCGCGGAACCCCGCCGCCTTCCGCCGCGCCGCGCCCGGATCGGGTCGCCGGGCGTCGGAGCGGCTGGCTACCTGGCGGCGCCCTGCCCCTGGGTCGGATCGGCGTAGAGCACCTCGGCCGGCTGGAACAGGATCCAGGAGGTGGCGATGTACTTGTTGCCGCTCTTGGGCTGGTTGCCGCGGTGGGTGTGCGTGAAGCCGGCCGGTGCGATCAGCAGCGACCCGGTCTTCGGCGTGATCTTCCTCTGCTGATGGAAGAACTCGGTTTCACCTTCCTCGAAGTCGTCATTCAGGTAGACCGTCCACAACAGCACCCGATGCAGGTTGTCCATGTCGCCGCGCTTGGGCGAGGTCTCGCTGTGCCAGTAGGGATAGCCGCCCTCGTTGGCGAAGTAGCGTTGCATGTTGATGCGACCGGGGCGGAACAGCTGCACCACCAGGCGCTGCAGTTCCGGATCCTGCAGGGCGACGATGTCGGCGGCGCCGAGCATGGTGCGCTCGCCGGCGCCGGTCTGGCGGAACAGCGCAGTCGGCGCCAGCGCCAGGTACGGGAACTTGCGCACGTAGGCCATGAGGCAGCTCAGCATGGCGTTGTTGAACAGGTTCTCGGCGTTTTTCCATTCCGGGTTGCCGCTGACGTCGAGATCCCAACTGTCCTTGAGGTTCGTGTTGACGCCGCCGGTGGTCGCGCCACGCCTGAGCTTGGGACTGGCGTCGAAATGGGTCAGCAGCTCGGCGCAGACGCTCGGTTCGATGGCTCTTTCGTAGACCTCGATGAAGTCCGGCGTTTCCATCAGGTAGCGGCCTCGAGGTGGTAGCGGGTGGCGCGCTCGACTTCGTTCTTCGAGCCGAGGAAGACCGGCACGCGCTGGTGCAGCTGGTCGGGTTGAACGTCGAGGATGCGTTCGCGCCCGGTGGTGGCCACGCCGCCGGCCTGTTCGACGATGAAGGCCATGGGATTGGCCTCGTACATCAGGCGCAGCTTGCCCGGCTTGGAGGGATCCTTCATGTCGCGCGGATAGATGAAGATGCCGCCGCGGGTGAGGATGCGGTGCACGTCGGCGACCATGGAGGCCACCCAGCGCATGTTGAAATCGCGCCCGCGCGGGCCGGTCCTGCCGGCCAGCAATTCCTCGATGTAGCGCTGCATGGGCGCTTCCCAGTGCCGCATGTTGGACATGTTGATGGCGAATTCGCCGGTGTCCTCGGGGATGGTCAGGTTCGAGCCGGTCAGGACGAAGCTGCCCTGTTCGCGATCCAGCGTGAACTGGTGGACGCCGTGGCCGAGCGTCAGCACCAGCACGGTGCTGGATCCGTATACCGTGTAGCCGGCGGCGACCTGGCGCGTGCCCGGTTGCAGGAAGGTGCTTTCGTCGGGCTCGGTGATGCCTTCGGGGCAGCGCAGCACCGAGAAGATGGTGCCGACCGAGATGTTGACGTCGATGTTCGAGGAGCCGTCCAGCGGATCGAACACCAGCAGGTAGCCACCCTTGGGGTAACGGTGCGGAATCGGATGCGGATCGTCCATTTCCTCGGAGGCCAGTGCGGCGAGGTGGCCGCCCCACTCGTTGGCTTCCAGCAGGATCTCGTTGGACAGCACGTCCAGCTTCTTCTGCGTCTCGCCCTGCACGTTCTCGGTGCCGGCGCTGCCGAGCACCCCGCCAAGCGCGCCCTTGCCGACCGCAATGGAGATGCGCTTGCAGGCGCGCGCGACCACTTCGATCAGCAGCCGCAATTCGGCATCGATGCGACCCTGGTCGCGCTGGGCCTCGATCAGGAACCGCGTCAGGGAGACGCCGGACGAAAACGGGGGCGTGGACATGGGCACAGCTCCGCGGGGATGGGGTTCGGCATTGTCGCCAGTTGCGCCAGCGCTTGCCAGCGAGGTGGCGCGGCGTGGCACACTGGCACCCTGTGCAGATCGCTCCGGAGGAGGCTCGACATGTCACGCATGCTGATTCCGTTCCTGATGCTGGGCCTGGCCGCTTGCAGCGCCTCCTACACCGGCGGCGAAGGGGACGGCGGGTTCAGCAAGGTCAACGGTGCCGTGAAGGTGGAGGCCGGGCAACAGGCCGGGGATGTTTCCACGGTGAACGGCGCTATCCAGATCGGCGAGGGCGCCCAGGTGGCCAAGGCATCCACCGTCAATGGCGCCATCCATCTCGGTCCGCGCAGCCAGGCGAAGCAGATCAACACGGTCAACGGCAGCATCAGCCTGGGCGAAGGCGCGCGCGTGGATGGCGACATCGGCGCGGTGAACGGCGGCATCCGCCTGGCGCGCGGCAGCGAGGTCACCGGCAAGCTCCACAACGTCAACGGCACCATCGTGCTGGAGGCGGCCAGGGTCGACGGGGGCATCGAGACCACGGGCGGCGACATCACGGTGGGCGCCGATTCGCACGTGGGCGCAGGCATCCTGGTCGACAAGCCGGGCGGCTGGTCGTTCGGCTTCTCGCGCGACCCGCGCATCGTCATCGGGCCCGGTGCGGTGGTCGATGGCACGCTGGAGTTCCGGCGCTCGGTGGAACTGCTGGTCAGCGATCAGGCGAAGATCGGCCCGGTGAAGGGCGCCACGGCGAAGATGTTTTCCGGCGACACGCCGTAGCGCAACGCGGCGTCGGCCGGCCACCTGGACGCGGGGCGCAGTGGAGCGCCCTGGCGGTGCGCGACCCCGGCCTGCCCGCGGTTCCCTGCCGCGCGGCCAAGCCGCGCGCAGCGGCGCCCTACACCCGGTAGCCGCGGTGGATGGCGACGATGCCGGCGGACAGGTTGTTGACGTCCACGCGCGCGAAGCCGGCGGCTTCCAGCATGGCCTTGAGGGTCGCCTGGTCCGGATGCTTGCGGATCGACTCGGCGAGGTAGCGATAGCTTGCCGCGTCGCCGGCGACCAGGCGGCCGATGCGCGGCAGCACCTGGAAGGAATGGAAGTCGTACAGGGGCTGCAGGAATTTCGCCTTCAGCGCCGAGAACTCCAGCACCAGCACGCGCCCGCCGATCTTGAGCACGCGGTGGATCTCGGCCAGTGCGCGTTCCTTGTGGGTGACGTTGCGCAGGCCGAAGGCCATCGTGACGCAATCGAATGAGCGGTCCGCGAACGGCAGCGCCTCGGCATCCATCTGCGCCCAGTCCAGCCCGCCCAGCAGGCCACGGTCGAGCAGGCGGTCGCGGCCCACGCGCAACATGTCGCCGTTGATGTCGCCGACCACCACGCTGCCCGCCGCACCCACCCGGGGCAGCAGCAGCGCCGCGATGTCACCGGTGCCGCCCGCCAGGTCCAGCACCCGATCGCCCTCGCGCACGCCGCTGGTGGCGATGAACCAGCGCTTCCACAGCCGGTGCAGGCCGAACGACATGAGGTCGTTCATGATGTCGTAGTTGCGCGCGACCGAACTGAAGACCTCGCCGACCAGGCGGGCCTTGTCGGCCTCGGGCACCTCGCGGTAGCCGAAATGGGTGGTGCCGGGATCGCTCATGAGGGGCATGCTACAACAAGCGGCGCGTGCCTCACGTACCATGTCCGGCATCGACATTCGGGAGGCTGCGGCATGGGGCCCTGGTGGCTGGCGGCATTCGGCCTGGTGATCCTGGCCGGCATCATCATTCTCTTCAATGCGCTGGTCGCGGCGCGCAACCAGGTGCGCGCGGCGTGGAGCGATATCGACGTGCAGCTCACGCGCCGCCATGACCTGGTGCCGCAGCTCGTCAGCACGGTGAAAGCCTATGCGCGCCACGAACAGGCAACGCTGGAAGCGGTGGCAAGCCTGCGTGCCCGCGCCCTGGCAGCCGCGTCGCCGGCGCACAAGGCCGGTGCCGAAGACGCGCTCGCGCGCGGCGTGACGCAACTGCTGGCGCTCGAAGAGCGCTATCCGGACCTCAAGGCGAACGCCAACTTCCTGCAGTTGCAGCGCGACCTGGTGGCGATCGAGGACCACCTGCAATACGCACGCCGCTTCTACAACGGTGCGGTGCGCGACCTCAACAACCACATCGAGCGCTTTCCGTCCCTGCTGGTGGCGCGCCTGGCCAGGTTCCGCCCGGCCGAGTTCTATCGCGCGGATGGCGCAGTGGAGGCACCCGTATGACCAGGAGGCTCCGAGGCTGGGTGACGCTGCTCGCCCTGCTGCTGCTCTGCGCCACGGCCAGCGCCGACGAGCGCATCCTCGACTATCACAGCGAGATCGTGGTCGGTGCCGACGCCGGCATGCAGGTCACCGAGACGATCCGCGTGCGCAGTGAAAACCTGCGCATCGTGCACGGCCTGTACCGCGATTTCCCCACCGACTACCGCGACCGCGGCGGCAACCGCGTGCGCGTCGGCTTCGAGGTGGTCGGACTGACGCGCGACGGGGCAGCCGAGCCCTTTCATACCCGGGCGCAGGACAACGGCGTGCGCGTGTATTTCGGTTCCGAAGACACCCGCCTGGCGCCTGGCGAGCATACCTATGCCCTGACCTACCGCACCACGCGCCAGCTCGGCTTCTTCGACGACCACGACGAGCTGTACTGGAACGTCACCGGCAATGGCTGGGAGTTCGCCATCGACGCCGCCAGTGCCGCGGTCACGCTGCCTGGCGCCGTGCCGCCCGCGGACCTGCGCCTGGATGCCTACACCGGCGGCCAGGGCGTGCAGGGTCGCGCCTGGCGCGCGGAGGCTGACCGGCCCTCGCACGCGGTGTTCGCGACCACCGCGCCGCTCGCTCCGCAGGAAGGCCTGACGATTGCGCTCGGCTTTCCCAAGGGCGTCGTCAGCGCGCCCACGGCGCGCCAGCGTGCGCTGTGGTTCCTTGGCAACAATGCCGGCGTGCTGGCGCTGTTGACCGGCCTGCTGCTGTTGCTGGCCTGGTACCTGGTGCAATGGTCAAAGGTGGGCCGCGACCCGCCGGCGGGCACCATCATCCCGCTGTATGACCCGCCGGCCGGGCACACGCCGGGCGCGCTGCGCTACGTGGAACGCATGGCCTGGGACAACCGCTGCGCCGCGGCCGACCTGGTGGAAGCGGCGGTGCGCGGGGCCATCCGCATTTCCCATGCGGATGACAGCTTCAGCATCGAGCGCACCGGCGAACCCGAGCTTGCGCCGAGCACCGCCAGGCTGGTGCGCGAGCTGCTTGCCGGCGCCAGGCGGTTCACGTTCGAACGCAGCGCGCATGCGCGCATTTCCAGCGCGCTCAAGGCCCATCGATCCGCGCTCAAGGCGACCTATGCCGGCAGCCACTTCCGCAAGAACACGAGCATCGTGGTGATCGGCGCGCTGATCACCCTGGCCGCCGCCATCGGTGGGGCACTGCTGGTCGGCGGCCTGGAACGCACGGTCGGCACGACCTTCATGCTGGTCTGGCTGACGGGCTGGAGCGTGGCGGTATTTGCCCTGTGCGCCGGGGCCATCGGCGCGTGGCGCGAAGTGGGTCGCCAGCCCAGCCACAAGCGCGCGCTGGCGATTGGCGGCGCCATCCTCATGAGCCTGTTCGCCGTGCCCTTCGTCATCGGCGAGCTGGCCGGCTTCGGCGCGCTGGTGATGCTCTCCGGGGTCGGCTTTGCCATCGCCGTGCTCGCCCTGATCGCCACCAACCTGCTGTTCGCGTGGCTGATGAAGGCACCCACCCAGGCCGGGCGCAAGCTGCTCGACCAGATCGAGGGCCTGCGCCTGTACCTGGGCGTGGCCGAGCGCGATGACCTCGCCCGCGCGCGCGAGCCCGCCATGAACGCGGAGCAGTTCCAGCGCTTCCTGCCCTATGCCCTGGCGCTGCAGGTGGAGGACACCTGGACCAACCGCTTCGCCGCGGCCGTCGGCCCCGCCGCAGCGGCCGCCGCGGCGAGCTCGATGGGCTGGTACCACGGCAGCGATATCGGGCGCTCGGCAGGCCTGGGCAACTTCGCCAGTGCCATCGGCACTTCCTTCAACAGCGCGATCGCCTCGTCCTCGAGCGCGCCGGGCTCGTCCTCCGGTGGCGGCGGTGGCGGATCATCGGGCGGCGGCGGCGGCGGTGGCGGCGGTGGCGGCTGGTAGGGTGCGCACTGCCAGGTTCGGGGAACCAACGGGCCGCGCGGAAGCCGGATCACAGGCGGGGAAACTGGGCGCAGGCGGGACCACACGTGCGTTGCGGTGCCCGATGGGCCGCGCGGGCGACGCGGAACGGCTCAGGAATGCTGGACCGGCCGTGCGCCCGGCTCGCGGGACAGGCCGGCCGCTTCGAGCGCCGCCAGGTAGGCCTGCCAGTTCTTGTCCTGCTCGCGGCCGAGCTCATGCAGCACGTCCCAGGAAAAGATGCCGCTGGCATGGCCATCGTCGAAGCGCAGCAGCACCGCGTAATTGCCCACCGGCTCGATCGCCATGATCTTGATGTACTTGCGCCCGTACACCAGCGTGCGCTGGCCCGGCCCATGGCCCTGCACCTCGGCGCTGGGCGAATGGGTGCGCAGGTATTCCGCCGGAAGGCGGAAGGTGGCGCCATCATCGAAGGCGACCTCGAGCACCTGCGAAACCTTGTGCAGGGTGATCTGGGTCGGTACCGGTGCAGCCATCAGTGGATGCTGTCGGAGACTGGCACTCGCGGGCTGCGCGGACCGGTCGGCGACCCGGCCACCTGCCAGAGCGCGTCGAGATAGCCCGAGCCGAAGCCGATCGAACCGATGCCCTCGAACTCGTAGGCGCTGGTATCCGGATACCAGCGCGCATTCGGATCGAGCTCGCGCAGGACCAACGCGCCCGGTTCCACCGCATCGAGCTGGCCCACGTAGCTGATCTCGCCCTCGTCGTCCTCGACCATGTTGACCGCGATCAGCGGCGCACAGGCGGCGGCGGAACGCGCGATCGAGGCCCAGTCCTCGAGCGCGAAGCCGGGCGGCAGATGCAGGACCTGGCCACGCAGCGCCAGCGCCTTCTCCACGAATTCGCGCGACGGATCGACCTCGGCCGTGCTGATGTCGCCGATGGCGATGGCGATGTAGCCATCGAAGTGCATGGTGTCGGCGACCTCGGCAATGAGGCAGAACTCACGCGACAACGCGACCGGATAGCCGTGGATGGTGCCGGGCTGCAGGCCCTCGCGCTGGATGCGCAGGGGCAGGCGCTGCTCCAGCGCCATGCGAAGCTCGGCGCGCGCGCCGCGCGGCTTGAACTGGACGATGGTGCTCATGTGCGTATGGTCGGCCAGCGGAGCGCAAGGTGCAAGGTCGCAACGTTGCAGCGTGCGCGGCGGCCCGGTCCTCACAGGATGTAGCGCGACAGATCCTCGTCCTTGACCAGCTCGCCAAGGTGCTCGTCCACGTAGGCCGCGTCGATGCGGTAGTGGTGGCCGGCGCGGTCGGACGCCTCGAAGGAGATGCCGTCGAGCAGGCGCTCGAGCACCGTGTGCAGGCGCCGCGCGCCGATGTTTTCGGTGGTTTCGTTGACCTGGAAGGCGATTTCGGCGAGGCGCGCGATGCCCGCGTCGGTGAACTCCACGTCCACGCCCTCGGTGGCGAGCAGCGCGGTGTACTGCTTGGTCAGTGCGTGCTGGGGCTCGGACAGGATGCGGCGGAAATCCTCGGCGCTCAGCGCCGCCAGTTCGACGCGGATCGGGAAACGGCCCTGCAGTTCGGGCACCAGGTCGGAAGGCTTGGCCAGGGAGAACGCGCCGGAGGCGATGAACAGGATATGGTCGGTCTTGACGATGCCGTACTTGGTCGAAACCGCCGAGCCCTCGACCAGCGGCAGCAGGTCGCGCTGCACGCCCTCGCGGCTGACGCCGGCGCCACTCCATTCGCCACGCTGGGCGATCTTGTCCATTTCGTCGATGAAGACGATGCCGTTCTGCTCGGCGTTCTCGATCGCGCCGACCTTGATTTCCTCGTCGTTGACCAGCTTGCCGGCTTCCTCCTCGATCAGCAGCGGGCGCGCCTGGGCAATGGTGAGCTTGCGCGCCTGGGTCTTCTGCCCGGCCAGCGACTGGAACATGCCGCGCAGCTGGCTGGTCATTTCCTCCATGCCCGGCGGCGCCATGATCTCCACGCCCAGGTTGACGGCGAAATCGAGCTCGATCTCGCGCTCGTCGAGCCGCCCCTCGCGCAGCTGCTTGCGCAGCTTCTGGCGCGTGTCGCCATCGCGCGAGTCCGCTTGCAGCGGCTCGTTGGCGAAGGCCGGGCCACTCTGCCGGCGCGGCAGCAGGGCATCGAGGATGCGGTCCTCGGCGCGGTCCTCGGCCTGGGTGCGCACGCGCGCCTTGGCCTGCTCGCGGGTCATCTTGACCGCGGTATCGGCGAGATCGCGGATGATCTGCTCGACATCCTTGCCGACGTAGCCGACCTCGGTGAACTTGGTGGCCTCGACCTTGATGAACGGCGCATTGGCCAGATTCGCCAGGCGCCGCGCAATCTCGGTCTTGCCCACGCCCGTCGGGCCGATCATGAGGATGTTCTTGGGCGTCACTTCCTCACGCATGCCCGGCTCGAGCTGCATGCGCCGCCAGCGGTTGCGCAGGGCGATGGCCACCGCGCGCTTGGCCGCGGCCTGGCCGATGATGTAGCGATCGAGTTCGTTGACGATTTCGCGGGGAGTGAGTTCGCTCATGGACCGGGATTCATTATTGGCAAATGGGCATTGGCGCGGCGGTGCAGGAGTGACGGTCCGCGCAGCTCGGATCGCGCGCAAGGGAGAGGCGCCGGGCGTGTCTTCAGCGGTTCCCTATTCCCCATTCCCGATTCCCAGCTCTTCGATCGTGAGGTTGTGATTGGTGTAGATGCAGATGTCGCCGGCAATGCCGAGCGCCTTCTCGACAATGGTGCGCGGATCCAGATCCGTGTTCTGCAGCAGCGCCTTTGCGGCGGCCTGGGCGAAAGGGCCGCCCGAGCCGATGGCGATCAGGCCGTCTTCGGGTTCGAGCACGTCGCCATTGCCGGAAATGATCAAAGAGGCGGACTTGTCGGCCACCGCAAGCAGCGCCTCCAGGCGGCCCAGGCGCCGTTCGGTGCGCCAGTCCTTGGCCAGCTCCACTGCCGCGCGAGTGAGGTTGCCGCCGTGCTTGTCGAGCTTGGATTCGAACAGCTCGAACAGGGTGAAGGCATCGGCCGTGGCGCCGGCAAAGCCGGCCAGGATCTCGCCCTTGCCCAGGCGACGGATCTTGCGCGCGTTGGCCTTCATCACCGTGTTGCCCAGCGTGACCTGGCCGTCGCCGCCGAGCACCACGTGTTCGCCGCGGCGCACCGAGACGATCGTGGTGGCGTGGAAACTCTCCATGAATGACTCCGTGCACGTGAAGCGGGGAAATGGCATCGACGAGCGCCTTTTCAAGCGCGCGCGCCTTCGCGGCAGGCCAGCCCGCTTTCCGCAGGCAGCGCACCTGGTGATATTCTTCGCCGCGGGGTCATCGGCAGGAGTGATTGCGCGCACGCGCGTGCGCGCGATGGCTGGCCGGGCGCCAAGCGGGGGCGCACCGGCCCATGCCCGGCATGGGTGGATGCGTTGACGAACATCACGCAACCGTTTGCGGGGAATCCATGCAAAAACCCATCACCCTGGCCATCATGGCCGCCATCGTCTGTGCCGGCGGCATGCTGGCGCCCATTCATCCAGGCGTTGCGGCCGCCGACTCGGCCCGTGCCCTGAAGGCCCTGGTGCCGCAGGCCGCCGCGCCGGCCGGCGCGCAGCTGATCGAAAGCTACGGCGGTTTCGGCCTGTATGCCGTGGATAGCGCGCAGCTCGGCCAGATGCCGCCGGGCCAGGTGCATGCCGACCCGGAAGCGGACATGCTGCTGTTCAGCGCCCATCCCTTCGATACCCAGCGCGACATCCTGCAGGCGCCTGCGCCGTTCTCGCTCACCGGCGCGCAGGGTCCGCGCCTGGAGGTGGTGCAATTCGTCGGCCCGGTGAAGCAGGCGTGGCTGGACGAACTCGCCGCGCGCGACATCCAGCCGGTCCAGTACATCGCCAACAACGGCTACCTGGTCTGGACCGATCCCGCCGCCCGCGCGCGCCTGGAAACGCTGCGGGCGAACTCGACGTGGCTGCAGTTCAGCGCGCCGCTGTACGGCTTCCTGAAGGTCGATCCCACGCTCTCGACGCGCATGGCCACGCCCGGCAGCAGCAACGACGAGGTGGACATCGTCGTGCAGGTGTACCGGCATGGCGCATCCGCGGAGACGCGCGACTTCGTCGAACGGCGCGCCATCACCCCGCCCGCGCAGCTCGGTCCGGTCGGCCCGGGCAAGCCCGACCTCACCTGGACCAGCGTGGCCAATCGCTACGACAACCTGCGCCTGCGCGTGCGCCTGGACGACGTGGCGGCCATCGCCGAGCGCCCCGACGTGACCTTCGTGGGCGCCTTCTCGCCGCGGCGCATGATGGACGAAAAGCAGAACCTGATCATGTCCGGCGATTTCACGCCCGGCCCGACATCCATGGATTACCTGCAGTTCCTGATCGATCGCGGTTTCAGCCAGAACTTCGCAGACTATCCGCTGGTCGACATCACCGACAGCACCATCAACGAAGGCGGCACCGGGGTCACCGTGCTCAACACCGCCGATCCCAGGCTGCGCGTGGGCGGCAGCGCAGCCGGCGCGTCGCGCGTGGCGTATTTCCACAACTGCTCGTCCACCCCGGACTCCTCGGTCGGCGCGATCGACGGCCATGGCTCGCTGAATGCCGGGATCGTCATCGGTTACGACCAGACGACCGGTGCGCCCTACCAGGACAGCGACGGCCACCAACTCGGGCTGGGCATCAATCCCTTTGGCCGCGTTGGTTCCACGGCGATCTTCGTGCCGGGCTACAGCATTGCCGGCTGCGGCAACAGCGATGCCGGCGTGATCCTGTCGAACTGGCAGAACGGCGCGCGCATCAGCACCAATTCCTGGGGCGCGACCTATCCGCCCACGACCTATGATGATTCCGACCAGGCCTACGACATCGGCGTGCGCGACGCCGATCCCGGCACACCCGGCAACCAGGAGCTGATCTATCTCTTCGCCGCAGCCAACAGCGGCCCGGGAGCCGCCACCGTCTCCTCCCCGGGCGCGGGCAAGAACGTGATCACCGTCGGCGCCTCGGAGAACACCCGCCCGTTCTGGACCGATGGTTGCAGTGTGGGTCCGAGCGGGGCGGACAACGCCAACGACGTGATCAACTTCTCCAGCCGCGGCCCGGCGCCGGGGCAGCGCGTGAAGCCCGAACTGATCGGCCCGGGTACCCACATCCAGGCCGGCGCCAGCATCTATTCCGGATACGACGGCAGCGGCGTGTGCGACAAGTACTACCCGCCCGCCCAGACCATCTTCGCCGCGTCCTCGGGCACCAGCCATTCGACGCCGGCCATGGCGGGCATCGCATCGCTCGCGTATTGGTGGATCCAGCAGGGCGGCGCGGGTGACGCGGCCGGCAGCGTGGACATGCTCGGCGGCAACCGCGCGCCCAGCCCGGCGGGCATGAAGGCCTGGCTGATGGCGCATCCGAAATACCTCACCGGGGTCGGCGCCAACGACACCCTGCCGTCCAATGCGCAAGGCTACGGCATGCCGAACATGAGCGACATGTTCGACGCCACGCCCAAGGTCGTGCTCGACCAGAGCGAGGTCTTCGACAACACCGGCGAAACGCGCAGCTACACCTGGGGCGTGGTCGATCCGGGCAAGCCGGTGCGCATTGCGCTGGCCTGGACCGATGCCTTCGGTGCGCTGGGCACCAGCCCGCAGGTCAACAACCTCGATCTGAAGGTCGAGATCGACGGCCAGACCTATCTCGGCAACGTCTTCAGCGGCGCCTTCAGCACCACCGGCGGCGCAGCCGATACGAAGAACAACTACGAGGCGGTGTTCCTGCCGGCCGGCGTGAGCGGCGATCTCACCATCACCGTCACCGCGACCAACATCGCCGGTGACGGCATCCCGGGCGTGGGCGATGCGACCGACCAGGACTTCGCCATCGTCTGCAGCAACTGCGCGCAGGCGCCGACCTTCACCCTGCGCGCGACGCCGATGGCGGACGAAATATGCGCCGGCAGCGACTTCAGCGCCAGCGTGGCGGTGGGCTCGATCCAGGGCTATGTCGACCCGGTGCAGCTTTCGCTCGCCGCGTTCCCGTTTGGCGCCAATCTGGCGGTGACGCCGGATACGGTCACGCCCCCCGGCGCGGCCCTGGTGTCGGTCACCGATTCGGCGGGCGTCGGCGCCGGCACCTTCAACGTGACGCTGGCCGGCAATTCGGGGGCGATCAGCAAGTCGATCGACTTCAGCCTGACTTACGCCACCCAGGCACCCGACGAACCGGCCCTGGACCTGCCGGCGGACGGGGCGACCAACCAGAGCCAGACGCCGGTGCTGTCCTGGCTGCCAGCGGCGCAGGCGTCCAGCTACCTGGTCGAGGTCGCCAGCGACGCGGACTTCACCAGCATCATCGCTTCGGCCACCGTGGCCGGCACCAGCTGGATCGTCACGCCGGCGCTCGATTCCAACACCCGCTACTACTGGCGCGTGACCGCGGCGAATGCCTGCGGCGACAGTGCCGTCGCCGGCCAGCGCATCTTCGGCGATGGCTTCGACGGCGTGCCGCTGCCGCCCCTGCAGCAGGCATCCAGCAGCTTCGTCACCCTGGCCCTGCCGGGCGACTGCTCGATCGGCAGCACCCAGGAAGTGCTCTGGAGTGACGACCTGGAGGGCGACACCAGCGGCTGGTCGCACAGCGGCACGCAGGACTCCTGGACGCTCGGCTCCGCCGCGCACGGCGGCAGCAAGGCCTGGCAGGCGAACAACTTCAACTCGGTCTCCGACCAGCGCCTGGTGTCGCCGCCCGTCACCCTGCGCAGCGACCTCGGCAGCCAGACGCTCTCGTTCTGGAACCAGCAGTCGATGGAAAGCCGCAGCGGCGGCTGCTTCGACGGCGCCATCCTCGAAGTGAGCGCGGACGCCGGCGCCACCTGGACGCAGGTCCCGGGCGCGGCGATGCTCACCGATCCCTACGACGGGCCGGTCTCGGGCAGCTACGCCAACCCGCTGGCCAACCTGGATGCATGGTGCGGCAACCCGCAGCCTTACCTGAACTCGGTCGTGGACATCCAGGCCTGGGCCGGACAGACCGTGCAGTTCCGTTTCCGCATGGCCAACGACCAGTCGGTCGGGCGTCCCAATCCGGCTTGGGCGATCGACGACCTCAAGGTCGCCGGCTGCGCGGCGGACTGAAGGCAGCTAACCAGGCGGCTCGGGCCAGGTCGTCCTGCCCGAGCCGCCGTGGCGCAGGGAATGCGCCGTTGACGCGCGCCCGGCCGTGCTTGCGCGCTTGCGGTGCGTGAGCATGGTCGCCACGGGCCGCGCGCATTCGCGCCGTTCGATCAGCTTTCGCCCTTGCCGCCGCGCCGCCGCGCCCGCGGGTGCGCGGCGTCATAGACCCGGGCCAGGTGCTGGAAATCGAGATGCGTGTAGATCTGCGTCGTGCCGATGTCCGCGTGGCCGAGCAGTTCCTGTACCGCGCGCAGGTCGCCCGAGGATTCGAGCAGGTGGCTGGCACAGGAATGGCGCAGGAGGTGCGGATACACGCGCTTCCAGACGCCCTGCTCCTGCGCCCGGCGCTTCAGGCGCGCGCGCACGCCGTTCGGCGTCAGTGGCCGGCCGCGGGCACCACGCACCAGTGGGTCGTCCGCGTGGCCGTGATCCTGTTCCCGCAGCGCATCCAGTGCCGCGCGCGCCTTGGCGCCGACCGGCACGATGCGCGTCTTGGATCCCTTGCCGGTCACGCGCAGGAGTTCGCCGCCGGCTTCGAAGTCGCGCCAGCGCACGCCACACAGTTCCGAGACGCGCAGCCCGCTGGAGTAGAGCAGTTCCAGCAGGGCGCGGTCGCGCACTGCCTCGGGGTCGTCGCCCGGCACCTCGACCAGTTGCGCCATCTCGTCGGTGTCCAGCACCTCGGGCAGTTTGCGCCTGAGTCTGGGCGTGCGCAGGGCATCGGCGGGGTTCACCACCACCTCGCCCTCGCGGGCGAGGAACCGGAAGAAGCTGCGCCAGGCGGAGGCGAAGCCGCGCAGCGTCGAAGGCGCGTGGCCGCGCTCGCGATGCAGGCTGGCGAGCAGGGCCTGCAACTGCGCCGCCGGCAGCGCCGACCAGTGCGCCACCTGCTCGCGTTCGGCGCGTTCGGTCAACAGGGCCAGCGCGTGCGCATAGTGCTCGATGGTGCTCGGCGCGCAGGCGCGTTCGACCCGCAACCAGGTCAGGAAGCGATCGACCGCCACGCCAAGCGGCGTGGGTGGCTGGGCCGCGCGCCCGGCGCGCTCGACAGGTGTGCTCACCGCTTCAGGTCCGGTAGCGCGCCAGCGCCTGCCCGACCGCCTCGCCGATCAGCTTCAGGAACACCGTGCCCATGCCCGGGTGGAAGCGGTTGGGCTCATGGCTGCCGATGGCCAGCAGGCCAGCGTCGCCGATCGGCAGCAGGACGGCCGAGTGCACCTCGCCGGCATCCGCACCGAACAGGGCTTCCAGCTTGTCCTGCTGCAGGCGTCCGCACAGTGGATCGCCGCGCTTGAAGAATTCGTCGAAGGCCGGCATGGCGGCGGCGCCGCCGGGCTCGACGATCAGCCAGTCGGCGGCCGGCAAGTCCGGATCGGCGCGGAACAGCACCAGCCGCACCAGGTCGGTATGGAAATCTTCGGTCAGGCACGCGGCCACGGCGCGCGCGGTACCGGCCAGGTTGCCGGCGCGCATCAACGCAAGGGTCAGCGTGTGGACCTGGATCATCAACTGCTCGTTGTCGTGCGCAATGTCGATCAGCTCGTGCAGGCGCCGGGCCAGCTCGCGGTTCTTGTCGCGCAGCACTTCGAGCTGGTAGCTGGCCAGGGAAGCTGCCGGACCCTGCTCACGCGGCAGCACCAGCGCCAGCGCGAGATCCGGAAACTCGCCCAGGAACTCGGGATGCCGGCGCAGGTAGCTGGCCACTTCCATGGCGGTGAGACCGTCCTTGACGCTGAGTTCGCTCATGATGGTTCCCTTCAGGTTGGATCACGTCGGCCGTGGCCGCAGGCGGATTCGGCCGGTGGTGCGGGCAGGGCGTCCTCAGCCATGCCACTCGCCCTCGAACACGAATTCGGCCGGCCCGGTCATCCACAGCGGATGACCCGGTCCGGGCCAGTCGATCCGCAGCATGCCACCCGGCAAGGACACGCGCACGCCGGCATCGACGCGTTGCCACTGGCGCAGCACGGCCACCGCGGCGCAGGCGCCGCTGCCGCAGGCCTGGGTTTCGCCCGCGCCGCGTTCCCACACGCGCAGGCCAATCGCATCGCGCGCATGCACCTGGGCGAAACCGACGTTGCAGCGCTCCGGAAAGACCTTGTCCTGCGCGATGCGCGGGCCGAGGCTGGCCACCGGCGCACCGGCCAGCGAGGGCACCTCGAGCACGGCATGCGGGTTGCCCATCGACACCGCACCAAACGACAGCGTGTGGCCATCGATTTCGAGGGTGTAGCGCTGCGCCTGCACCGGCACCGCCAGCGGTATCCGCGCCGGCTCGAAGCACGGTTCACCCATGTCGGCGCGCACCTCACCATTCGCAAGCACGGTCACGGCAACCAGGCCGGCCGGGCCTTCCAGCCGGACCTGGCGCGTCGGCAGCAGGCCCGCGCGATCCAGCCAGCGGGCGACGCAGCGCAGGCCGTTGCCGCACTGGCCCGCCGGCGAACCGTCGCGGTTCCAGATGGCATAGGCGAAGGCCGCGCCCGGCGTGCGCGCCGGCTCGATGGTCAGCAACTGGTCGAAACCCACGCCGCGGTGGCGATCACCCAGGCGACGGATCGCGGCGGCGTCGAGCGCCAGCGGCGCGGCCCGGCAATCGACGATGACGAAGTCGTTGCCAAGCCCGTGCATCTTGCTGAAGCGCAAGCCCACGCCCGCGGTCTCAGCCCTGCGCAGGGGCTGCCTGCGCGGGCGCGGTCGAAGCCGGCGCCGGCTTGACCAGCGGCCCCTTGTTGCCGCAGGCGGCGAGCAGGAAAGCGACGAGGACGAGCACGGCAAGGTGGCGGCAGGTGCGGGCGGACATGCGTAGTTCCGGGACGGGCCTGACCGCAGTATAGCCACCGGCCGGCGCTGCGGCGGTATGCTCAGCCCATGTCCACCGCATCGATCATCATCGCGCTGTATGCAATTGCCGGCCTGTGCGCCGTGCTCGCGCTGGCGCAGCTGTTCGCCGTGCGCCGGCGCTGGCGGGAACGTCGGCGCCTGTCCGCCGGACACCGGGCACTGTGGAGTGCGGTGTTCGTGCTGCTGGCCGGGCTGGCCGGCCTGGGTGGTCTGACCCTGACCGGCTGGCACCGCCTCACGTCCGAGGCGCTGCTCGCCCACATCGACACGCACCAGCTGGCGCCGCAGCGCTTTGCCGTGGTCGTGACGACCCCCGACGGCACGCGCCGGGAAATCGAGCTCAGGGGCGACGAATGGCAGCTCGACGCGCGCGTCATCAAGTGGCAGCCCTGGGCGGTGGCACTGGGTGCGCCGCCGCTGTATCGGCTGGACCGCATCAGCGGGCGCTTCCGCGACGTGGCCAGTGAAGCCGCGCAACCGCGCAGCGTGGCGGCGCTCGCCGACCAGCCGGCGCTGGATGCGTGGCAGTTGAAGCAGCGCTTTCCGCGCTGGCTGCCATGGATCGATGCCGACTATGGCAGCGCCGCGTACCTGCCCATGGTGGACGATGGCCACTTCAGCGTGACGCTGGCCGCTGGAGGCGGCCTGGTCGCGCGCGCGGCCGATGCGGCGACCCAGGCACGCATGCAGGCCGCCGGCTGGTAGGGGCCGTTCAGGGCGCCAGCGGCTTCTCGTACCGGCGCGCGTCCTGGCCATCCTCATAGAACGCACGGCGCTCGCCGATCAGGCGGTAGCCGTGGCGCTCGTAGAGGCGCTGCGCGCGAAGGTTTTCGCGGCGCACCTCCAGGCGCAGCAGGCGATTGTGGCGCCGGCACGCGGCATGCTCGGCCTTGGCCAGCAGGCGTTCGCCCACGCCGTGCCCGCGTGCCGCGGCGGCCACGGCGAGCGAGTACAGGCGCGCCACGCTGCTGTTGCGCCGGAAGAACACCAGGGCGGCGCCGAGCAGGTGCTGCTCCAGCGTGGCGACGAAGACCTCGGCGGTGAGACTCTCCAGGTGCCGGCGCCACTGGCGCGCGCTGATGCGGTCGCTCGCGAACACTTCGCGCTCGAGCGCGATGAGGGCCTCCAGATCGGCGATGGTGGCGCGGCGCACGTGCAGCTCGGCCATTGCAAGTTCCCCCGCCAGGCGGCCACGCGGCCGACAGGACGCGCAGGGTAGTCGTCCCGGCCCGCCATCGCAACGCCACCCGGGCGCCACGCACGCGGCGCTGCCAAGCGGCGACAGCGCGTGTACACTGCGCGCCGCCCCCTTCCCGTGCACGCGCAGCCATGCCCCACTCAGCGCTTCGGCGCGCCTCCCGTTCCGGCGTCCCGCCGCCCCGTCCCACATGAGCCGACTCGTCATCGTCGTCGAAAAGGCGTCCGACTGGGGTTCCTACTACCCGTCCGACAACGTCATTGCCGCGGCCGACTACCTCAAGTCCGCCAACGACGTGGAGCGCACGCAGGTCATCAACCTGTGTCGCAACTACAAGTACCTCGGCACCGGCTACTACGTGTCCCTGCTGGCCGAAGCACGCGGCCACAAGGTGATTCCGTCGGTGCGCACGATCAACGACCTGCGCCGGCGATCGCTGTACGGGCTGGACATCGAGGACCTCAACGCGCGCCTGGGCAACTTCCTGCCCGCCGGCGGGCGCGACACCACCGATTTCGGCATCCTGGTGTATTTCGGCGAGACCTCGTACCCGGCGCTGGACGACCTGGCGCGACAGGTGTTCGAAACCTTTCCCTGCCCGATCCTGCGCATCGAGTTCGAGCGCGAACGGGTGTGGCAGATCAGTTCGATCAAGCCGTCCGGGCTGCACTCGTTGTCCGATCCGCAGGAAGATGCCTTCGCCCAGGCGCTGGACAAGTTCTCCAAGAAGCTCTGGCGCAAGCCGCGCGCACGGCGCAAGTTCCGTTTCGACCTGGCCATGCTGGTCGATCCGCGCGAAACCCTGCCGCCGTCGAACAAGCGCGCGTTGAAGTCGTTCATCGAGGCGGGTGCGCAGCTGGGCATCGAGGTCGATACGGTCACGCGCAACGATTACGCCAAGCTGGCCGAATACGATGGCCTGTTCATCCGCGCCACCACCGCGCTCGACAACCACACCTACCGCTTCGCCAATCGCGCCGAGAAGGAGGACATGGTCGTCATCGACGATCCCGGCTCGATCCTCAAGTGCACCAACAAGATCTACCTCCACGACCTGCTGAAGTCGCGCAAGCTGGCCACGCCGCGCACGGAGATCGTGTACCGCGACGATGCCCGGGCGCTGGCCGGCCTGCCCGATCGCCTCGGCCTGCCGCTGGTGCTGAAGATCCCGGATGGATCGTTCTCGCGCGGCGTGGTCAAGGTGGAGGACGCCGCGCAGCTGCCCAAGGCTGTCGAGGGGCTGTTCCAGCACAGCGCCCTGGTGCTGGCACAGGAATACCTCTATACCGAGTTCGATTGGCGCATCGGCGTGCTGAATCGCGAACCGCTGTATGCGTGCAAGTATTTCATGTCGCGCGGCCACTGGCAGATCTACAACCACGCCGCCAAGGGCAGTGCGCGCTCGGGCGGGTTCCAGACCCTGCCGGTGCGCGAGGCGCCCACCGACATCGTGCGCCTGGCGCTCAAGGCCACGGCGGCCATCGGCGACGGGCTCTACGGCGTCGATCTCAAGCAGACTGCGCAGCGCAGCGTGGTGATCGAGGTGAACGACAATCCCTCGATCGATGCCGGAGTCGAAGACGGTTACCTGGGCGAGGACCTCTATCTGCGCATCATGGGCGAATTCCTGCGCCGCATGGAAAGCAAGCGGCTGGGTGCGGGGCGGCGCTGAGGACTTGCGTCCGCGCACCATGCACTCCATGTCCAGACACGAGCCGGCGACCAGGCAGTTGACCGGGACGCAGCCGCTGCGGCGCGTCCACGCCCCATGCCTCACGCCTGGCGCGCAGCCAGGTCCGCGCCGGCGCAACGCGCAGGGTGGGGCCCGCGCGTCCCGCGCATGCCGCAATGAGAACCCGAAGTTCCTACCGCGTATCCTGATGCCCGCACCACCGGCACCCAATCCAGACTCCGCATCACCGGCGCGCGTCGACGCGGACGTCGCCGCGCCCCTGCCGCTGCGCACGCGGCTTGCCTGGTGGCTGCTCGCCTACCTCAGCCTGGGCCTGGGCCTGCTGGGCGTGCTGCTGCCGGTCATGCCGACCGTGCCCTTCATCCTGCTGGCGGCATTCGCCGCCAGCCGTGGCTCGCCGCGCCTGCGTCGCCGGCTGCTGGCGCACCCGCAGTTCGGCACGGCCATCCGCGACTGGGAACGGCATGGCGCCGTGAGCCGCCGCGCCAAATGGCTGGCCACCGCCAGCATGGCCGCCGGTGCGGTCGTGCAGGTGATCATTTCCCCGCTTGCCAGCATCTTCGGCATCAGCTGCATGGCGCTGGTGACCTTCTGGTTGTGGCGACGGCCCGAACCGCAGCCCCGCTTCGACAGCTAGCTGCGCGCGCAGCCCGCTGCCGGCGGGCCTGCCGCACCCGCCGGGAGCGACGACCTCAGCGCGCGCCGCGCTGCTCGACGCGAGCGCAGTGCAACGGAGGTGCCGCCCAGCGGATGGACGATTGCCGGACGCCACGCACGCGCCGTGCGTGCGCCGCAAGGCGCCGCAGGGGGACGCGCAACGAGGCGAGCAGGCGGCGCCAGCGCAACCAGGCAAGGTCGATCAGCGGCGCACCGGCCAGCCAGAACGGCCAGGTGGCGCCAGTCGCCGCGTCGCCGCGCAAGGCCGGGATCAGGACCAGCGCCGCAATGCCGACCCCGAGCCAGGCCAGCAGCCAGACCGGGATGGCGGGCTCGGCCGAACGGCGCACCGGCGTGGCGCGGCGGCGAGCGCGCGGGCGTTGGCGCGCGGGTGGATGGCCCACACTGAGGTCGGGGACGACGAACATGCCAGCACTCCGTGACAGGAATGGTGCGAGCCTGCATGGCGCGCGTCTCACCGCCTGCGACGCCGGGTGCGGGGCGCATGCAATAATCGCCGCGGACCTGGTGGAACACGCATGGAACAGCACGGCTTCCTGCCCTATGCGGTCATCCTGTTGCTGGCCGCAGTGGTTGCGGTACCCCTGGCGCGGCGATGGCGGCTCGGCGCGGTACTCGGCTACCTTGGCGCCGGGGTACTGATCGGCCCCTCGGGGCTGGGCCTGATCGGCAACAGCGAGTCGATCGCGGAGTTTTCCGACTTCGGCGTTGCGCTGATGCTGTTCGTCATCGGCATGGAGCTCTCGCCGCAACGCTTGTGGGTGATGCGGCGCACGGTGTTCGGTGCCGGCAGCCTGCAGGTGGCACTGAGCGCGATCCTGCTCGGCGGGGCGATCTTCGCCCTCGGGCTGGACTGGAAGGCGGCACTGATCGTGGGCCTGGGCCTGGCCTTGTCCTCGACTGCGATCGACCTGCAGCTTCTCGCCGAGCGCAAGGAGCTGACCAGTGCCCACGGCCGGCTGGGATTTGCCATCCTGCTGTTCCAGGATCTGGCCGCCATTCCGATCCTGGCGCTGATTCCGATCCTGGGTGGCGGCGCGGACGAATCAAGTGTGCTCGGCGACCTGCTCTCGGCGCTGCGTGTGGTCGGCACGCTGGCCTTGATCGTGGTGGCCGGGCGTTACCTGCTGCGCCCGATGTTCCGCGCGGCCGCGCAGGTCGGCTCGCCGGAGGTATTCACTGCCGCGACCCTGCTGGTGGTGGTCGGCACCGCCTGGCTGGTGGAACTGGCCGGCATCCAGATGTCGCTGGGCGCCTTCCTGGCCGGCATGCTGCTGGCCGATTCGGAGTACCGCCACGAGATCGAAGCGCAGATCGAGCCGTTCCGCGGGCTGCTGTTGGGCCTGTTCTTCGTCGGCATCGGCATGTCGCTCGATGTGCAGCGGGCGGTGGCGGACCCGCAGTTCGTGGCAATGCTGGTGCTGTGCCTGGTGGCGATCAAGGCGCTGGTGCTGTACGGCGTGGCGCGCTGGGTGGCGCACGAGGACCGGGCGCAGTCGCTGGCACTGGCGGCACTGCTCGCGCAGGGCGGCGAGTTCGCCTTCGTCGTGCTGGGCCTGGCCGCCTCGGCGGCCCTGATCGCTCCGGGCCAGCGGGACCTGGCGATCCTGGTCATCACGCTGTCGATGCTGGCGACGCCGCTGCTGGTGCGCGTGCGCGCGGAGCTGATGCCGGTGGCGCGCAAGACGCCGGCGCGCCCTTTCGACCGGGTGGACGCAGCCACGCCGCGGGTGATCATCGCCGGCATGGGCCGCTTCGGACAGATCGTGGCGCGCATGCTGACCGCCAACCACATTCCGCTGACCGCACTGGACAACGATCCGGCCCAGGTGGACTTCATGCGCCGCTTCGGCAATGTCGTGTTCTATGGCGACGCCGCGCGGCTGGAGCTGCTGCGCGCCGCCCAGGCCGACAAGGCGGAGATTTTCGTCATTGCCACCGAGGATCCGGAAGCGAACCTGCGCACCGCCCGGCTGCTCAAGCGGCACTTTCCGCAACTCAAGGTGTTTGCGCGGGCGCGCAATCGCCAGCACGTGTTCCGGCTGATGGACCTGGACGTGGGCTACATCGTCCGCGACACCTACTTCTCCAGCCTGGAACTGGCGCGCGGCGTGTTCGAGGCGCTCGGTTACGACAGGCGCGCCGCGGACGGCTACGTGCAGCAGTTCCGCGAACACGACGAGCGCCTGTTGCGCGAGCAGTACCCGGTGTACGACGATGCGGCGGCCCTGCTGCAATCGGCGCAGGAAGCGCGCGCCGACCTCGAACAGCTGTTCCGCGCCGACATCGGGCGCGGCGAGGACGACTGACATGCGCGGGTTTGCCTTGGCCGAGATGGCGTTGCGCAGCTTCGACCGGCAGTTCGGCGCGCGCTGCCGGGTGCAGCGCCCGGATCGCTATCGCCTGCTCGACGCGCTACGTCCGGACGTGCGCCGCATTGCCCGCGGTGGCGGGGTGTCCTATGTGGGCGCGAGTTTCGGCGCCGGCGTGATCAGCCAGGACCTGGGTGCATTCGACCGCCTGCTCGCCTTCGATGGCGAGCGCGGTCTGCTGGAAGTCGAGGCCGGTGCAACGATCGGTGCGGTGCAGCGTTTCGCCCTTTCGCATGGCTGGTATCTGCCGGTCACCCCCGGACATCCGCGGGCGACCATCGGCGGCTGCATCGCCGCGGACGTGCATGGCAAGAATCCGGCCCGGGACGGGACCTTCCGCCGCCAGGTGGAGGCTTTCGAGCTGCATTCGCCAAGCTGCGGCAAGCTGGTTGCCAGCGCCAACGCACACGCCGACCTGTTCGCGGCGAGCTTCGCCGGCTTCGGGCTGACCGGCCTGATCGTGTGCGCCCGGCTGCGCCTGGCGCGGCCGCCGGCCAGCCTGATCCTGCGCCGGGTGCCGGTGCGCGATCTGGCCGAGGCGGCCGACGTCCTGCTTGAGGCCGCCAATGCGCGCCTGCTCTACGGCTGGCACGACGGACGCGCAGCAGCGTTCGGCCGCGGCGTGATCCAGATCGGCCTGGCCGGTGATGCAAGCCAGGGCCGATCGCGGCGCGCCCGCGCATCCCGGGATCTGCCCGGCCAGTTGCGGCCGTGGCCGCTGTGCGCCTGGCATCGCAGCACCATTGCCGCGGCCAACACCTGGCTGGGCGCGCGCTGGCGGCGCCCGGGACAGGCACCCATCGACCTGGCCGAGGCGCTGTTTCCGCTGAACCGGGCGCGCGGCTACTTCGCGGCCTTCGGCCCGGGCGGCATGGACGAAGCGCAATGGCTGATCCCGCACGCCCGCTTCGATGCGTTCGCGGAGGCCTTGCGCGAGGAAGTGGCGCGACGCCGGCCGCGCATCACCCTGATGGCCAGCAAGCTGTTCGCCGGCCCGGCAACGGACCTGGCCTTCGACGGCCACGGCATCGCGCTGGCGATCCAGCTCGCCGCCCCGCGCGAAGCGGCGCAGGCCGGGTTCCTCGAGGCGCTGGCGGAGCTGGCCATCGGCCACGGCGGGCGGCCGAACCTGGTCAAGGATTCCAGCCTGACGGCCGCCACCGTACGCCGTGCCATGCCGGCCTTCGAGGCGGCGCGTGCGCGCCTGGCCACGCACAATCCCGGCGGCCTGTACGGATCGGAACTGAGCCGGAGGCTGGCGTTGTGACGACGGTGGTGGTGGGCGCGTCAAGTGGCCTCGGGCGCGCGCTGGCCGCCGAGCTCGCCGCGCGCAGGCACGACCTGCTGCTGGTGGCATCCGGGGCGCGCGACCTGGCGGCCCTGGCGGCGGATCTGGGCCTTCGGTACGGCGTCGAGGTGCGCACGCTGGCGCTGGATCTTGCCCGCGAGGTGGACCCGGGCGCGCGGCTGCTCGGTGCACTGGATGAAGCAACTTCGATCGATGCGCTGGTGCTGGCGGTGGGCGTGTCGCAAGCGGGCGACGACTTTGCCCTGGATGGCGCAGCCATCGGCGAACTCGTCGCGGTGAACCTGCACGCGCCTCTGGCGATCGTGCATGCGCTGCTGCCGCGCCTGCGCGCCGCGCGCGGCAGCGTGGTCCTGGTGGGTAGCGTGGCGGCAGTGCGTGGGCGCCGGCGCAACGTGGTGTATGCGGCGTGCAAGCGCGCGCTGGTGTCGCTCTACGAGAGCCTGCGCCAGGCCCATGCGCCCGGGGATCTGCGGGTGCAACTGTATGAACCGGGCTTCCTGGCCACCAATCTGACCTGGGGCATGGCCCTGCCGTTCGCGGCGGTTGCCCCGCAACGCGCCGCGCGACGGATCGTCAAGGGCCTGCGGCGCGGGTCGGGGCGACATTTCCTGCCGCGCGGCTATGCCCTGCTTGCCTGGCTGCTGCGCCTGCTGCCCTGGGGGCTGTACCGGCGCTTGCGACAATGACCGCCGTGGGCGAACGTCAATCCTGCAGGCGCGCGGGCTGGCGCAGGGTCTGGCGCACGCCGGGGAGGGTGTCGGCCAGGCAGTCCAGCTCGTTGGCCACGTCCGTATAGCCGAGCAGGGCGGCAACGTCCGCGGCGCGCCGGTCAAGGCTGTCCACCAGGTCGAGCGAGGCGCCGTAGGATTTGAGCAGGCGCGCGCAACCGAGCAGGCCGTGCATGGCGCAGGCGTGCAGCGCGCTGACGCCACGCTGATCCTGTATGTCGAGGGTCGCGCCATTGCGCAGCAGGTGTTCGAGCAGGCGGCGCAGCACGTCGGCGTCGCAGGGCGCGCCGGGCTTCGCGCCGGCGCCGAGCAGGATCAGAACGACGTCCTGGCCGGCGTGGTTGCGGCTGCCAGGCCGCGCGCCGTGGCGCAGCAGCAGCTCGAACAGGGCCGTCGCGACGTCGGGGTCGCCACGCTCGAAGGCGAACTGCGCTGCGGCGTGGAGCGGCGTGTTGCCGCTTGTGTCCGCGGCGTTGGCATCGGCACCGGCCTGGAGCAGGGTGTCGGCAAGCGCGACCTGACCGAGGGCGGCGGCCAGCGCCAGCGACGTGGCACCGCCGGAAAGTGGCAGGTCGGCGGCGACGCCATGACTGAGCAGGGTATGCACGACGGTATCGCGGCGTGCGCTCACCGCCGCCGCAAGGGCGTGCATGCCGACATGCGCGGTGATCGCCGGGTCGGCGCCGGCCTCCAGCAACTCCACGACCAGGGCGGTGTGACCGGCACCGGCGGCGCGGATCAGGGCGGTGGCGCCGTGGCCATCGACACTGTCCAGTGGCAGGTCCAGTTCGAGCAGGCGCGCCACCGCAGCGCGGTCGCCGGCGGCGGCGGCGGCCACCAGGTCGCCTGCGCGCAGGCGCCGGCGCGGCAGCGGCCAGGGCGACCAGTCCAGCCACCAGGCCAGGTCGGGCTGGTCGCGTACCAGGGCCAGGCCCAGGGCCGTTTCCCCGTTGGCCGTGGGCGCATCGAGGTTGGCGCCGGCCAGCAGCAACTGCTGGAGCACCGGAATGGCCTGGCCGGTCGGCAGCCCCAGCGCCAGATGCAGCGGGGTGTGCCCCTGGGCGTCGCGCGCATCGGGATCGGCGCCGTGGGCGAGCAGATGAGCCGTCAGCCGGGCATCGGCAGCGAGCACGGCAAGATGCAGGGCCGTGCGCCGGTCCTCGGGATGGGTTCCGCAGCAATCGGCACCGCGCGCCACCAGTTCCTGGGCGAGGGCACGCGTGGCGGCCCCGGCCGGGCCGCCAGACGCGGCGGCAAGCGCAGCGGCGACGACGCCCGCCCCGCCGACCGGCGCACCCCGCTCGACCAGGTCGCGCAGCGCCGGCGTGGTGTCCGGCAGGCCTGCCAGCAGGGTCGTGAACAGGCTGCGGCCATCGCCCAGGCGAACATCCGCATCGACGCCGCGATTGAGCAGCCAGCAGCGCGCCTCGGCATGCTGTTCCGCGGCGAGGTCCTCGTAGAGCTCGGCAAGGGTGCTGGGGGGCCAGTCGGCGATGGCATCGTCAAAGCCGGCGGCAAGGTCCCAGCGCTGGTGGCGCAGGGCTTCGAGCAGATGATCGGCACTCGCCGTGCCGAAATCCGGCTTGCCGAAGCTGCTCGGCAGGTGATGCGCGGGATCGAGCAGGGCCACCAGCGGCCAGCGCCCCGCGGCGGCGGCGTGATCGACCGCGCGCTGGCCATCCTCGCCCATGCGCGCCGGGTCGGCGCCAAGCGCGAGCAGGGCACGCACACAGTCTTCGCTGGCATGCCGCGACCGGCAGGCAATCATCAGGGCATCGCGACCATCGGCGTCCAGCCGCTGGGGATCGCCCTGGTGCTTGCCCAGCGCGCGCACGGCTTCGGCACAGCCGGCGCGGGCGGCTTCCATGAGGGCGGTCGTACCACGCCGGTCGGCACGATCCACCGCGGCGCCGGCGGCCAACAGCAGCGCCAGGTTGCGCGGATTGCCGGCCAGCGCGGCGCTCATCAGCGCGGTGCGGCCCAGGGCGTCACAGGCGTCCACGGCCGCGCGCCGCTTGAGCAGCAGTCGGGTACCGCCGACGTCATCGTCGGGGGCGGCGGCGGCAAACAGCAGGGCCGGTTGCGCCTGCGCGACGTCGGCGTGCGCGCCGCGCTCGAGCAGGAAACCTGCAACTGGCCAGTTGGCGCCCCGGCAGGCCAGGCCCAGGGCCGTCATGCCGGTCTGGTTGACCGCATCGACGTCGGCGCCGGCATCCAGCAGCATGGCAGCGATCCCGGCGTCGGCGCACAGCGCCGCGTGATGGATCGGCGCGTTGCCGTGGGCATCGGTAGCGCGCGGATCGGCGCCGTTGGCCAGCAGGGTGGCGACCGCATCATGCCGGCCCTGGTAGCTGTCGCGGGTGGCGATGATGAGTGGCGTGATGCCGGCATGGCCGCGATTGACGTCGGCGCCCGCGCTGATCAGGGCGCGCAGCAGGCGCGCATCCGGCAAGGTGGTGGCAAGCATCAGGGCGCTGCGCTGATCGCGCTGGCCATCCGGCGGCAGGGCGTCGGGATCGGCGCCGCGCTCCAGCGCGGCAAGGGCCAGGTTGATCTGGGCCGAGCGGGCGGCGCACAGCAAGGTCGCATCCAGCTCGGCCTGGCCCACGTTCGCCGCGAGTGCGGGTTCAGCCTGGTCCACTTCGGCTGCGCGCCGGCGGCGGGGTTTGCGCGCGTGACGTGCGTTGGCGAGCAGGGCGCGCAAGGCACGATTGACGATCACCAGGTGGGCCATGGGCGCAACAGCAAAGCCATAGGCCAGCACCGCCGCCACGCGTATCGAGGGCTCCACCAGCAGCCCGCCGACCACCAAGGCAAGCATGCCGGCGGCCAGCGTCAGCAGGGCCAGCCCCGACGGCAGGCCAAAGGCAAAGAAGATGTCGTGCTCGGCGGTCAGGTGGCGCGCGAAGGCGAGCGAACGGCGCAGCGCGACCAGCAGCCATGAGCCGCGCTCGCCGTTCGGCGGGTAGGCGTCGTCCCACAGGAACGGCAGCGAAAACACCGGCCAGACCCGCCACAGCGCGAACACCGCAGCGGTGATGGCGAGCGACAGCAGCAGGGCGCCCGCCAGCGAACCGCCGCGCAGCAGGGACCACGCCGGCCAGCCCACGATCGTCGCCACGAACGCGGTATAGAGCGAAAGCGAAACGAAATAGGTGGCACCCCGGCGCGCCGCATTGCGACCGAAGCTGCCGCGCCGGCCAAAGCCGAACGCGCGACAGATCCCGGCCAGGGTCAGCGCGTTGGCTGCCAGCAGGACGATGAGGGCGAGCGGATGATCGAGCAGCGCAGCGACGAGAAAGCACAGCCAGGCCGGCAGCAACTGCCGCAATACCGCGCGCAAGGTCTGCAGGCGGCGGCGGAAGCTTCTCGGCATGGGCAGGGGCTCGTGCGCGCGGCCAACTGCCGCCAAAGCCAAAGTATAGCGAGCCCACGCGCGTGTGCGCCCCTGGCACGAACAACCACCCGCCCCGGCAGCGAGCGCCGACCGCTGCGGCGGACCCGCGACGGCGAGCAAGGCCGACGCAGGCGCCCGGTTGCACGGCCGTCAGCCTTGCGCGGACCCCGCAAGCGCTGCCGCGGCCGGATCCTGCGGCGGCATCTGGATGAAGAAGCCGTGCGCCGCCAGGCTCGACATCACCTCGCTTGCCGCGGCGCGGGCCAGCCGGCGCTGCGGCGTGAGCTCGAGTTCCATGACGAACGCGAGCTGCCCGAGCACCGCGCGCGCGGCCGCCGGCAGTACATCGAACTCATCGCGACGTGCAAGGTAGGCGTAGGCACCGGGCTTGCGCACGCTCTTGTACACGTAGCAGTACATGCGAGGATCTCGATCCATTTCGGTCCCGCTGGACCTGCCCGAGTTCGCGCGGCGGCGGGCGCGCCGCCGCCGCGAACTCGCCACACAAAGAAGAACACCCCCCGCGAGCGGGAGGTGTCCGATGTTGAATCCCTGGCGATTACCTACTCTTGCATGGCTTAAGCCACACTACCATCGGCGCCACTGCGTTTCACTTCCGAGTTCGGGATGGGATCGGGTGGTACCACAGCGCTAAGTTCACCAGGGAACTGGTGCGGATCGCGCAACGCGCGGATCCGGCATGGGGACTTGGGACGTAATCAAGCGTTCGGTTCGGTGACCGACGTGTCATCGAGGTTGCTGTTGTGCGGGATCGGCATCGCTGGGGATGTCGTCGCAACACAAGGCGGACTGTCAGTCCGGTAAAGCAACTTGAAGTTATATGGTCAAGCCGCACGGATCATTAGTATCGGTTAGCTCGGCATTACTGCTATACACACCCGACCTATCAACCACGTAGTCTTCATGGTTCCTTCAGGGGGCTTGTGCCCCGGGAGATCTCATCTTGAGGTGCGCTTCCCGCTTAGATGCTTTCAGCGGTTATCGCTTCCGATCGTAGCTACCCGGCGGTGCCACTGGCGTGACAACCGGAACACCAGGGGATCGTCCACTCCGGTCCTCTCGTACTAGGAGCAGCTCCTCTCAAATCTCCAACGCCCACGACAGATAGGGACCGAACTGTCTCACGACGTTCTGAACCCAGCTCGCGTACCACTTTAAATGGCGAACAGCCATACCCTTGGGACCGGCTACAGCCCCAGGATGTGATGAGCCGACATCGAGGTGCCAAACACTGCCGTCGATATGAACTCTTGGGCAGTATCAGCCTGTTATCCCCGGAGTACCTTTTATCCGTTGAGCGATGGCCCTTCCATACAGAACCACCGGATCACTAAGTCCTACTTTCGTACCTGCTTGATCCGTCGATCTCGCAGTCAAGCACGC
>JALOBC010000084.1 GCA_023228465.1 Dokdonella sp.
GCGCCATCGAAGCCGGTCCGACGGTGGCTTCGTTCCATATCGCGCGCAGCGCGTTGGTCGGCAATTCCAGCAACCAGGCCATTGCCGCCGCGATCGGCTTTGCTGGCTCGGACAATCCCGGCGACAGCCCGGGCGTGATCGAGAACACCACCCTTTCGGCCAACCATACCGCCCATTCCAATGGCCGCGGCATCCTCGCCGTCAAGACGGGCACGCTGCATTTGCGCAACAGCACGCTGGCGTTCAATCGCACCGCCACCGGCGCCAGCGCGGCGCCCAGCGAAGGCGGTGCGGTCTGGGTCGGGGCGGCCACTCTGCACATCGACAGCAGCGTGTTCGCGTTCAATACGCACGGCAACGCCGGCGCGCGCGTCGACATTGCGCCGTCCTCGTACTCGGCTCGCGTGCTCAACGTGTCCCACTCACTGCTGCACACGAACCCCGGCGGGCTGATCAACGGAATCGACACGGCCAATCTGTTCGACACCGATGCACGGCTGCACCCGCTGACCATCGACGCCGGCCCGGGCTTCGTGCCGCTGCACCCGATCGGGCTCGACAGCCCGGCGATCGACGCCGGCAGCAACCCGGCCAACCTGGCGACCGACCAGCGCGGTGCCGGCTACCCGCGCCGGGTCGACCTGGTGCCCTGCCGTGACCCGCAACTCGCCCGCAGCGACATCGGCGCCTTTGAATACCGTACCGACACGATCTTCTGCCACGGCTTCCAGGGCTAGCGAATATGCAGCGCTAGCGCAGGGCGGGAATGACACGTCCGCGTGCGGCGTGCGCAGCGGCCGGGGGCAGGGCAAGCGTTCGGGCCCTGGACGAGGCGATACCGAACCCGGCGCCTCGCGCAGCCATCTGCAGCCCATTTAACCTGGAGATCCGTGGTTACCGACCCCGGCGCAGGATGGGCGCCGGCGGCAAGTGTGCGATGCTGCGCGCACAGCATCACTGTCGTTCCTTGAGGTAGATCAGGCGGAGCCATGCGCCATGGCGCGCGTCCGGAGATCACGTCGCATGCAACCAGCACCAGGCCGCGACCGGAGTGATCGCTCTGGACACCACGCCATGAAGCGCCCGCAACCCCACGCCAGTGGACGCGCATCCCTCGACCACCCGCAGGTACCGCGCGGTGTACGCATCTACTGGGGCCTCGTGAGCGCCGCAGTCGTGGGCTATGGGCTGTATGGCGTGGTGGTGGACGATCTGGTCATCGGTGCGGGGCGCTACGGCACATCAGCCGGCCATCTCCACGCACCGGCAAGCTTCGTCGCGCTGGCTGCGGCGCTGTGCTTCAGCGTGGCGCTGCGCGCCGCGGCGCTGGACCTGTACATCCACTTCGGCCACGACCCACGATTTCGCCTGCGTGCGCGCACCTTCGGCCTGCTCATTTTCAGCTTCGCCCTCTTCTTCGCGGCCCTGGCCCTGCAGCTGCGGGCGGACACCGCGCTCGTGCTCGGATAGCCGACGCACGCTGCGCTGCAGGGTGCGGCAGGCGAAAGGCGCGCTCGCGAAACCGGTGGCCGGCGCGCGATGTCCGGGAACAGTCCTGCGAGCGCTGCCGATCGCGACCGGCGCGCTGCCACGGGCCAGGCTCAGTGCAGCTTGCTCGCGCGGAAGGCGACGAGCTTCGGCGGCGGCGCGAAGCTGTCCGGACGGGCCGCTTCCCAGAAGCGCTGGAACACGGCGTGCTCGGGGATGCCGTCCAGCAGTTCGCCGGGAGCAAGGAACCGGTAGAGCGCGGCGAGCGAGCGCACCTGGTTGGCCGATTCGCGGCGGATGATGTGCTCGGGGCCGAGCTCGCTCGGGTGGCCCAGGCCCGAGGATTGCAGCAGGTCGCGCAGCGCGGCCAGCGTATTCTGATGGTAGGCGGCGACGCGGGCCGCCTTGTCCTCCACGTCGAGCTTCTTCCAGCGGCGCGGATCCTGGGTGGTGATGCCGGTGGGGCAGTGATCGGTGTGACACTTGCGTGCCTGGATGCAGCCGAGCGCGAACATGAAGCCGCGCGCGGCGTTGCACCAGTCCGCCCCCAGCGCCAGGGTGCGCGCCAGGTCCATGGCACTGATGATCTTGCCGCTGGCACCGATACGGATCCGCTCGCGCAGGTTCAGCCCGACCAGGGTGTTGTGCACCAGCATCAAGGCCTCGCGCAGCGGCGTGCCGACGTGGTCGGAGAACTCCATGGGCGCCGCGCCGGTGCCGCCTTCGCCACCATCGACGACGATGAAATCGGGCAGGATGCCGGTCGCGTGCATGGCCTTGGCGATGCCGAACCATTCCCATGGGTGGCCCACGGCCAGCTTGAAACCGGTGGGCTTGCCGCCGGAAAGCTCGCGCAGGCGCGCGATGAACCGCAGCAGGCTTGCGGGGGTGTCGAAGGTGGAATGGCTCGCCGGAGATATGCAGTCCTCGCCCATCGGCACGCCGCGCGTGAGCGCGATCTCGGCGCTGACCTTGGCCGCGGGCAGCATGCCGCCATGGCCCGGCTTGGCCCCCTGGGACAGCTTGAGCTCGATCATCTTGACCTGCACCAGGCTGGCGCGTTCGACGAACCTGTCCTCGCTGAACACGCCGGCGCGCTGGCAGGCGCCGAAGTAGCCCGAACCGAGTTCCCAGCAGATGTCGCCGCCGTTCTCGCGATGGTAGGGCGAGAGTGATCCCTCGCCGGTATCGTGGTAGAAGCCGCCACGCCGCGCACCCTCGTTGAGGGCACGGATCGCGTTGGGCGAAAGCGAGCCAAAGCTCATCGCCGAGATGTTGAAGACGCTGGCCGGGTAGGGCTGGCTGCAGTCGGGCCCGCCGATCATGATGCGGAAATCGGCATTGTCGATCACGCTCGGCGCGATCGAATGATTGACCCACTCGTAGCGTTCGGCATACACGTCAAGCTCGGTGCCGAAGGGGCGCACGTCGGACACCGCCTTGGCGCGCTGGTAGACCACGGCACGCTGGGCCTGCGAGAACGGCACTTCCTCGTTGTCCGATTCGACCACGTACTGGCGCAGCATCGGCCGCACGTATTCGAAGAAGAAGCGGATGTGCGCCAGGATCGGATAGTTGCGGCGCAGGGTCGAGCGCGTCTGCAGCAGGTCGGCGATCCCGACCAGCACCAGCAGGCCGCAGACCACGGCAATGAAGCGTGTGCCCGGCAGTGCGCCCCAGGTCGCGATCGCGGCGCTGCCGGCGACCAGGCAGACCACCAGACCGAGGTAGCGCGTCGGCAGCCATTTCTCCATCGTCTGCTTCCCCTTGCAAGGTCGTGTGGGCAGGCCCCGAGAATAGCCCACGATCCGCCGCGCCGGGGGCCGGCTACACTTGGCGCATGGAAGAGAAGGACGATCCCAAGCCGCGCCGGCGACGTACGCCGGGCGCAGTGACGCCACGCGCAGATGCCCGGCCGGGCGACCTCGCCGAGGCAAAGGCGCGCCCGCGCCCGCGCCAGCCCAAGGCGGCTGACACGCCTGCAGCCGCGGCACGCAGCGCCGGGCCGGGCGCCACCCCCGCCCGGCCCGCGGCCAGGGCGAAGGCGCCGCTGCGCGCCGCAGCGACACCCGCAAAGCCTCCGGCAGCGCCGCCGCCGGGCAAGGCGAGCCGCATCACGCCCGCGGTTCCGTCCTTCGCCCAGCCGCGTGCCGCGCCGGCTGCACGCCCTGCCCGCGCGCGTCCGGCCGACACCTCCGCGCGCTCGGCCCGCGTCATCGACTGGCTGATCGCGCGCCTGCCGCCGGCCTGGCGTGAGCGCACGCGCGAATATCTGGTGCTCACACGCATGGACCGGCCGATCGGCGCCCTGCTGCTGCTGTGGCCGACCTGGTGGGCGCTGTGGTTCGCCGCCGGCGACTTCCCGCCGCCGGGACTGCTGGTCATCTTCACGCTGGGCGTGTTCGTGATGCGCAGTGCCGGCTGCGTCATCAACGACTACGCCGACCACGGCTGGCTGGACGCCCGCGTCGAGCGCACGCGCGGCCGGCCGATGGCGGCCGGTCGGGTGTCGCGGCGCGAAGCGCTGACCCTGTTTGGCGCCTTGCTTGCCGTTGCCTTCCTGCTGGTGCTGCTGACCAATGCGCTGACCATCAAGCTCGCCTTCATCGGTGCACTGCTGGCGCTGGTGTATCCGTTCACCAAGCGCGTCACGCATCTTGCCCAGGTGGTGCTGGGCGCGGCCTTCGGCTGGTCGATCCCGATGGCCTTCGCCGCCGTCACCGACAGCCTGCCGCCACTGTGCTGGCTGCTGTTCGTCGGCAACATCCTGTTCTCGGTCATCTACGACACGCAATACGCCATGGTCGATCGCGACGAGGACATTGCCGTGGGCGCCAAATCCACGGCGATCCTGTTCGGCGACGCGGACCGGCCGATCCTCGCCGTGCTGATGGTCACCTTCATCGCCACGATGCTGCTGGCGGGCATGCGCGCGGAACTCACCTGGCCGTATTTTCTAGGCGTTGCCGCGGCTGCCGGTCTGCTCGGCTGGCAGCAATGGCTGATCCGCACGCGCGAGCGCGCCGCCTGCTTCGCCGCCTTTCGCAACAACCACTGGGTGGGCTTTTCCCTGTGGGTCGGCCTGGTGCTGGCGCTGGCGCTGCGCTGAGGGCGCGGCAAGGCCGGGGCGGGTTCGCAACGATTGCGACCCGCCTCCGGCCGTGCCCGCAGGAACATCGTGGCGGCGCGCCCTACTCGAATCCGCCGTGCCAGATGGTGTCGAGGTAGCGCGGGAAGAGATCGTGGCTGGGCCAGCTGGTGACCTGGCTCAGCGAATTCCACACCACCGCATCCATGGCCGAGGTCATCGCGTCGGCGTTCCCTTCGTCGCGACGGTTCAGAAGGATGACGATTTCGTAGCCGTTCCACACGCGCACGACGTAGCTGGACGTGGACGGCAGGCTGCCCGCATGCCAGGTGGTGTAGCCGGCGCCAGCGTAGTGGCGCACGGCCCAACCACTGGCGTAGTAGTACTCGCCATCCTGGTAGGGCAGCGGATAGTTTTCCGGCAGGGCGAAGGTGCGCGCCAGCGAGGCCTGGTCGAGGATGGCATCGGGTGCGGAAGGATCATCCAGGTTCGTCGCCCAGCGCAGCAGGTCCGGCGCGCTGCCGACCCACCCGCCGTAGGCATCGAGATGATCCTCGTTGATCGAACCACCATATTCCACGGGCAGGATGGTGCCGCTTGGATCGAGCACGCTCGGCGCGGTATACCCCGAATGGTAGGCCACCTCCCCGGTCGCGCGTTCGGACTTGCGTGCACGTGCCTGGCGCAGCTTGTGGACGCCGATCGGCTTGAACACGGTTTGCGCGTAGTCCTCATAGGACAGGCCGGTGACCGCTTCGATCACCCGGCCGAGCAGCAGGTAGCCGTAGTTGCTGTAGTGGTAGGTGGTGCCGGGATTGGCGACCAGCGGCTCACCGCTCTGGTAGCGGATGATGTCTTCCTTGGAC
>JALOBC010000034.1 GCA_023228465.1 Dokdonella sp.
GCCATGCGGTACGCTGGCCTCGTTGCTGGATCGATTACGACAGCCTGCCCCCGAACTGCTCGCCGAAATGGAGAGCCCGGCGTGAAAAACGTGGGGAAACCTCAGGGACGGAGGCAATTAAATCGCGCACGCCGCCACACTGACTGCCTCGCACACCCGCGCGGGGTTAATTGCCTCCGTCCCCTTTACCATCAATCCCAGCCGAAGCGGTGGATGTAGTAACGCTTCATCGCCGCGGTCAGCAGCACATAGGCGAGGATGATGCCGGCCAGCCAGCCGAAGTAGGGCAGGGGCAGGGCCTGCAGCTTGAAGTAGGCGGCCAGCGGGCCCATCGGCAGGAACACGCCGCTGGCCATGATCAGTGCGGTCATGGCCAGCAGCGGCCATGAGGCGCGGCTCTGGAAAAAGGCGATCTTCGGCGTGCGGATGATGTGCACGATCAGCGTCTGGCTGAGCAGCCCGAACACGAACCAGCCGGACTGGAACAGGGTCTGGTGGAGCACGTCATTGGCCTTGAACACGTACCACAGCACGGCGAAGGTGACGAGGTCGAAGATCGAGCTCAGCGGTCCGAAGAACAGCATGAAGCGGCGGATGCCGGCCGGATTCCACTGCAGGGGGCGGCGCACCTGCTCGGCGTCGACGTTGTCGAGCGGGATGGCGACCTGGGAGATGTCGTAGAGCAGGTTCTGCACCAGCAGGTGCAGGGGCAGCATCGGCAGGAACGGCAGGGCGATGCTGGCGACTAGCACCGAGAACACGTTGCCGAAGTTGGAACTGGCGGTCATGCGGATGTACTTGAGCATGTTGGCGAAGGTCCTGCGGCCTTCGACCACGCCGCGCTCCAGCACCATCAGGCTGCGTTCGAGCAGGATGATGTCGGCAGCCTCCTTGGCGATGTCCACCGCGCCATCCACAGAAATGCCGATATCGGCCGCGCGCAGGCCTGGCGCGTCGTTGATGCCGTCGCCCATGAAGCCGACCACGTGGCCCTGGCTGCGCAGGCTGCGCACGATGCGCTCCTTGTTGAGCGGCGAAACCCGGGCAAAGACCGTGTTGGCCTTGACCGCCCTGGCCAGGGCTTCCTCGTCCATGGCATCGATCTGCGCGCCAAGCAGGAACCCGTCGACCGCCAGATCGACCTGGCGGCAGACTTCGATCGCGACCAGCTCGTTGTCCCCGGTGATCACCTTCACCGTTACGCCATGCTCGGCCAGCGCCCGCAGCGCAGGCGCGGTGGACTCCTTGGGCGGGTCGAGGAAGGCGATGAAGCCGACCAGCGTCAGCCCGGACTCATCGGCCGTGGAATACGCGATCTGGTCTGGCGGAATCTCCTTCATCGCAACGGCAACGACACGCAAGCCCGTCTCGTTGAGGCCGCGCAGCACGCCAAGGAAGCGTTCGCGCCGGGCTTCGTCCAGCGGCCAGTCACGGCCCTCGTAACGCACCTGGGTGCAGATGTCGAACATCTCCTCCGCCGCACCCTTGCAGATCAGTTCGTGATGTTGCTCGCGCTCGGACACCACCACCGACATGCGCCGGCGCGTGAAGTCGAAGGGGATCTCGTCCACCTTGCGGTAGTTCCGGGCGATGTCCAGTTCGGTCTTGAGCTCGACGTGGTCGAGCACCGCGCGGTCCAGCAGATTCTTGAGCCCGGTCTGGAAATGACTGTTGAGGTAGGCGAAGCCGAGTACCTCGTCCGACTCCTCGCCGGTCACGTCGATATGCCGGGCCAGCGCGATCTTGTCCTGGGTCAGGGTGCCGGTCTTGTCGGTACACAGCACGTCCATCGCGCCAAAGCTCTGGATCGCATCCAGGCGCTTGACGATCACCTGCATGCGCGAGAGCACCACGGCGCCGCGCGCCATGGTGGTGGTGACGATCATCGGCAGCATCTCCGGCGTCAGGCCGACCGCCACCGACAGGGCAAACAGCAGGGCCTCCGGCCAGTCGCCCTTGGTAAAGCCGTTGATGAACAGCACCAGCGGAACCATCACCAGCGCAAAGCGGATCAGCAGCCAGCTGACATTGTTCACGCCGCGATGGAAGGCGTTGACATCGCCGGCATCGGCCACCCGCGTCACACGCGTGGCCAGGGCCCCGAAATACGTGGCGTTGCCGGTCGCCAGCACCACCGCGGCCGCGGTTCCGGAAACGACGTTGGTGCCCATGAACACCAGGTTGTGCATTTCCAGCGCCGAGCCGCCGCCGGCACCGGCACGGGCGAACTTTTCCACCGGCAGGGATTCGCCGGTCATCGCCGACTGGCTCAGGAACAGGTCGGTGGCGCTGATCACCCGGCAATCCGCCGGCACCATGTCGCCGGCCGACAGCAGCACGATGTCGCCGGGCACGACCTCATTGACCGGGATTTCACAGGGGCGACCCGCACCGCTCCCCTCGTCGATATCCCTGCGCCGGCGGACCGTGGCGGTACTGCTGACCCGCGCCTTCAGCGCTTGCGCGGCCTGGCTGGAGCGGCGCTCCTGGAAGAAGTGGATCAGCGTGGCGAGCAGCACCATGAGGGAGATCACCAGCACGCCCTGCAGGTCGCCGGTGAAGAACGACACGGCCGCCAGCACGGTCAGCAGCAGGTTGAAGGGGTTGTTGTAGCTCAGCCACAGGTGCCGCCACCAGGGCAGCGGGCGGTCATGCGCGACCTCGTTGGGCCCGTGCTCGCGAAGCAGCACCCCGGCCCGGCTGTCGGCCAGACCTTGCGGGGATGTATCGAGCTGCTGCAGCAATTCATCCAGGTCGCGGCAGGACGCTTCGACGAGGCGCCGGTTCAATGGCTCTTCCGGTCGCCCCGGGCGTCTCCCGCGGGTTACCGATTCGAGGATCGGCTGGCGACGAAACAGCCCCCGGATGTGGCGCAACATCGCGAAGCGACTAAGAATATTCATGCGCACCGCCTTGGTCATCCAGAGTCGATGGGTCGCCGCGACGCCCGCTGCTCGCGGCGCGTCGTGCGGGCCAGCCGCCGGACGCATACAGACGCCTCCGGCACGCGTCATGCCGCCGGTGCTGCCGAAGCAGGCCGACTGCGGTGTCACGCGATCGGCTTGTCGCACGCCACGCAGGTTGGCCGAGCGAAGCCGGGCGCGTGGCAGGGTTCATCCAGGCAACCTCATAATGACCGAATCATCGACTTGTCGAGGATTGGATGTACAGGATCAGGCCCAATGGCATGCAGCGCCCGACAGCGTAGACTAACGGGTTCGGGGGTGAGCGTGCCGCGGTCCTTGTCGCGCAATGCTGGAGTGGCAATGCTGTCGCAGTAGGGGCCCAAACCAGAACCCACACCCTTGGGGGAGGGGTGAATGCGGGGCGCCATAGCGGGGCCGCGTCGGCCAAGAGCAAGCCATGAGCAAGCCCTCCCTGCTCTCCGAACTAAAGCGACGCAACGTGCTGCGTGGCGCCGCGTTCTACGCGGCCGGCGCCTGGTTGCTGGTGGAAATCGCCACCCAGGTGTTGCCCTTCTTTGGCGTTCCAGACACGCTGATGCGCTGGATCGTGATCGCCGCAGTGGCCGGGTTTCCGTTCGCCATGGCATTTTCGTGGTTCTATGAATGGACGCCGCGGGGCATCTACCGGGAAAGCGCGGTGGACTCGCAGGAACCTGTCCGGCTTGAGACGGGCAGGCAACTCGATCGCTGGATCATCATCGTGCTCGGCGTGGCCGTCATACTGCTGCTGGCCGATACCTTCATGCCGCGCACCGACACGGGCGCGATACACGACACGGCCGTCGCCGTGTTGCCACTGGCCAACGAGAGCGGTGACAAGGACCAGCTGTATTTTTCCGACGGGCTGTCTGAGGACCTGATCACGGCGCTGTCAAGGGTCGAGGGCTTGACCGTGGTCAGCCGCAATTCCTCGTTCCAGTTCCGCGACAGCAAGGACGATAGCCGAACCATCGGCGCCCGGCTCGGCGCTGCACACCTGCTGGAAGGCAGCGTGCGTCGCGCCGGGAAGCAGGTGCGTATCAACCTCGAGCTGATCGAAACCACCGATGGCAGCACCTTGTGGTCGCAAACCTACGATCGGCCATACGGGGATTTGTTCGCGCTGCAGGACGAGATCACCACGGCCGTTGCGAGCGCCCTCAAGACCACGCTGCTGCCAGGCGCACGCGCGCCAGCGGGAACCGGGCGCCCAGCCAGCGGCAACCTCGATGCTTATACTGCCTATCTGCAGGGCAGGTTCTACGAAGCGCGCAATACCGCAGCCGATTTCCGCCGCGCGATCGATTGCTACGCACAGGCCACGCAACTCGATCCGCATTACGCACTGGCCTTTGCCGCGCAGTCGCTGCTGTCCACCCGCCATGCCGGGCGTTTCCTCGAGGGCGCGGCCATGCTGCGCGCCTATGAACGCGCGCGCAGTGCGGCCGAGACCGCACTCTCGCTCGACCCGGACCTCGCCGAGGCGCATCTCGCGCGCGGCCGGCTGATCGTGTGGGAGGACTCCGACTGGGCTGGCGGACAGGCCGAATACCGTCGCGCACTGGAGCTGGCGCCCGGCAACGAAATGGCCCTGACCGCGGTCGGCGAGATGCTGGCGACCCTGGGCCACCCGGCGGAAGCCATCACCACCACCCGACGGGCGCTGGCGATCGACATGTTGAATGCGCATACCTGGCACCTGCTGGCCACGTACCTGATGCCGCTGGGCCGCCTCGACGAGGCCGAAGGCGCGCTGCGCAAGGCGATCGAACTGCAACCGAAGATGCCGGGCAACTACGAGCAACTGGCGATCATCGAAATCCTGCGCGGCGATGCCGCTGGCGCGCTACGGGTAGCACGCCAGGAGCATCCCGGCAACTGGCGCGACAACGCGGTGGCGCGCGCGCTGCAGATCGGCGACGACCCGGCTGCTGCCGCAGCGGCACTGGCGACCATGATCCGCACGCAGGCGAAGCTGGCCGCCTACCAGATCGCCCAGGTGCAGGCCGTGCGCCAGGATGCGGGCGAGGTCTTCGAGTGGCTGGATCGTGCGCACGCGGCCCGCGATCCGGGGGTCGGGCTGTTGCTCTACGACCCACTGCTGCTTCCCTACCGCAATGATCCGCGCTTCGCCGCATTCTGCCGCGAAGTCGGGCTGCCGGCACCGGACGCGACCATGCCGGTGGCCGCCGCAACGCAGTCGACCGACATCGCGGTGCGCCAACCATGAACGCGCGCTAGTTCTTCTCCGAACTGAAGCGTCGCAATGTCATCCGCGCGGCCACCTTCTACGCGGCCACCGCGTGGCTGGTGGTGGAGGCGGCCACCCAGGTGCTTCCGGTATTCGCAGTCGATGCCTGGGCCGTGCGCTGGATCGTGGCCGCGGCGGTGATTGGTTTCCCGTTCGGGATGGCATTTGCCTGGTTGTACGAATGGACGCCCGCGGGGATCGTGCGCGAGAGCGAGATTGCGCCGGGAGCGTCGGTCGCGCACCTGACCGGCAAGCGGCTCGATCGCGGAATCATCGCGGTGCTGGCCCTCATGCTGGTGTTGCTGCTGGCCAACAAGTTCGTGCTGCATCGGGAGGGCGGCCAGATTGCAGAGAAGTCCATCGCCGTATTGCCGCTGGTCAACGAGAGCGGCGATCCAGACACCGACTATTTCTCCGACGGCCTGTCGGAGGAGTTGATCACCGCACTGGCGCAGAACCGCGGCCTGAAGGTGATCGGCCGGGGATCCTCGTTCCGCTTCAAGGGCAATGCAACGGACAGCGCCACCATCGGCAGGAAGCTTGGCGTCGGTACTCTGCTGGAAGGTACGGTGCGCCGGCAGGCCGGGCGGGTACGCATCAGCATCGCGTTGGTCGATGCGGCCACTGGCCGCCAGTCATGGTCGCAAACCTACGACCGCGAGTTGAAGGACATTTTTGCGCTGCAGTCCGAAATTGCGCGCGCCGTGGCGGACTCCCTGCAGGTGACCCTGATCGGCACGGCGACAAACGCCCCACGGGCCGTCTCGACCCTGGATGTCGGTGCGCACAACGCCTACCTGCAAGGGCACTTCCATCTCGAACGCAACAGCTTTGAAAGTTGGCACAAGGCCGTCGGCTTCTATGATGAGGCGATCCGGCGCGACCCAAACTATGCGCTGGCGTACGCCGAGCGCGCGCGCGCCGCGGCGCGCAGCAATGCTGAGCGCAGCGTGGCCCTCGGGCCGGCCCTGGCCGAGGCGCACGCGGCGTTGGGCTGGGTGCGCCTCTACATCGACTGGAACTTCGCGGGTGCCGTTACCGAACTCAGGCGTGCCGAGCAACTGGCGCCCGGCAGCGCGACCGCCAACTACCAGTTGTCCCAGGTGCTGCTCTACATGGGGCAGGTAGAGGAGGGCACGACACTTGCGCGGCAGGCCGTCGAGCTGGATCCGCTTGCCTATGCCGCGCGCAACAACCTGGCGCGCGCCTTGACAGTCTCCGGCCACTATCCGGAAGCCGAGGCGCAGGGCCGCAAGGCGGCGGAACTGCAGCCCGATGCCGTGGCGGCACATCGTTGGCAGGTGATCGGCGCCGTGCTGCGCGGAGATCCCGACACGGCGCTGCGCGAAGCGGCGCTGGAGACCTCGCAGGCGTCGGTGCGCGGTCCGACCCAGGGCTTCCGACATTTCGAATTCGCGTTGGCGTACTACACCCGTGGAGACCGTGCGCAAGCCGATGCGGCGCTGGCGGAACTGATTGCCAAGGACAGCGATTCCATGGCCTACCAGATCGCCGAGGTGTACGCATGGCGCGGAGAAACCGACCCTGCCTTCGAGTGGCTGCAGCGAGCTTTCGATACCCGCGATCCGGGTACGCTGGGCACGGCGGTCGATCCGCTGCTGCTTGGCCTGCGCGGCGACGCGCGCTTCGTGGCACTGGTGGAGAAACTGGGACTTGCCGAATCCGTGCGATGAACGTGCGCGGTACGGCACGATCCGGGCCGCGGCATGAAGTTGGCAGCGCGGTCAAGCGGGATCATCCGCGTCGTGATTGCACTGCCACTGAAACGTGCGCAATGCATATTATGTCAAATTAAAGATGAACCCACGAAGCGTCAGTGCCGTGGGCAATCACGCTGTCGGACCACCCCGCCCCATGAACATCGTCATTCGCCGCCGAGGATCTCCAGCAGCACCACGGCATCGTTGTGCGCGCTGTCCCGGGCCGAATAGACCAGCGTCACCGGCCCCTCGGCGGCCAGTGCACGCAGCTTTGCCAGCGCCTCGCCGTTGGCATGCACCTCCGCCGTGTAGCGCGCCCGGAACTCGGCGAACCTGGCGGGATCGTGCCCGAACCACTGGCGCAGTTCCGTGCTGGGCGCAATGTCCTTGAGCCACAGGTCGATCGCGGCGTCTTCCTTGCGTACGCCGCGAGGCCACAGGCGATCGATGAGCACGCGCGTGCCATCTGCGGCGTCGGCCGGTTCATAGGCACGCTTCATGCGGATGTCGGTTGACTGCGACCGCCTGGGCATGGTCGTCACTCCAGGGTGTAGGCGCGCTCGGGCTCGTTGAGGCGCTCGAAGGCGAGTTCCTCCATCAGCCCGATTCGATCGCGCCCGATCACCACCACGGCCAGCTTGCGCCCGCCGCGGCGGTAGGTGATGGTGCAGTCGCGTGCTTCCAGGCTGCCGTCGATGGCGACTTCGTCGAAGCCTTCGGCATGGCCGACGTAACCGAGCACCAGGTCGTACTGTTGGGTCCAGAAGAACGGTACCGCGGTGAAGCGCTCGCGCCAGCCGAGCAGGTTGCGCGCGGCCGTCTGGCCCATGCGTTCGGCCACGACCCAGTGCTCGACGCGGATCGCCTGGCCGCTCAGCGGATCCGGCCAGCGCGCGATGTCGCCGGCGGCAAAGATGCCGGGGGCGCTGGTTTGCAGGTAGGCATCGACCACGACGCCACGTTCCAGGTCCAGCCCCGCCTGTTCGGCCAGTTCCAGCGCCGGCTGCACGCCGACACCGATGACCACCAGCTCCGCCGGCAGAACCTCGCCCGTGCCCAGCGTGACGCCGGCCACGTCGATGGACTCGGGCTTGGTGCCCAGATGGAATTGCACGCCCTGCCCCTCGTGCACCTTGCGGATGTAGGTACCCAACTCGGTACCGAGCACGCGCTCCATCGGCACGGCCTCCGGGCCGACGACGTGTACTTCCAAACCACGCGCGCGCAGGGACGCGGCCGCCTCCAGGCCGATGAAGCTGGCGCCGATCACCACCGCGCGCTTGGCCGTCTGCACGCGTTCCACCAGCGCCTCGGCATCGGCCTGCGTGCGCAGGTACCGCACGTGCGGCAGCTCCGCGCCGGGGATGGCCAGTCGCCGGGGCGTCGCGCCGGTGGCCAGCAGGATCACCTCTGCCGCATGGCGATGGCCATCGGCCGTGGTCACGCTGCGCGTGGCGGCATCGAGTGTCGTGACACGCGTGTTGAGTTGCAGGTCAATGCCCTGTTCGCGGTAGAACGCCTCGCTGCGCAGCGGGATCCAGCTCGCCTCGGCCGTACCGGCAAGGTAGTTCTTGGACAGGTTGGGCCGATCGCACGGCAGGTTGGCATCGGCACTCAGCAGGGTCACCGTGCCGCGATACCCGACCTTGCGCAGTGCCTCGGCCGCGGCGTTGCCGGCCGCGCCGCCACCCACGATCAGCACGCTGGCCGGATGCCGGGTCGCATGGGGTGTGGCGGCCGGCCCGGCCGCATCCAGCGTGCCGTCGATGCGGATCCGGTCGCCGTGGCGCTCCACGCGGTAGCGCACCAGGTCCTGCAGTGCCGGCGCGCGCAGCGCGCGCCCGGTGCTGAGGCTGAAGCAGGCATGGTGCCAGGGGCAGCGGATGGTGTCGCCGACCAGCAGCCCTTCGGCCAGCGGACCGCCGTAATGCGTGCAGGTGGCGGAAACGGCAAAGTACGCCTCGCCCCGGCGCACCAGCAGAACGGGTTCCTCACCCACGTGGCCGAGCAGCGTCTGGCCATCGGCAAGTTGCGCCGCATCCACGCCCACCACCAGATCCGGGCCTTCCATCATGTTCTCCTCGTTGCTCAAGACGCTCCCCCGTGGTCGTGTTCGAACCCCTGGCATGTTGCACTTCCCTGCCGACAAGTGCATGGTGCATCGCAGCATCGCGCTCACCCGGCCTTCAGCTTGGCGCGTTCCCGAGGCCATTGGCCTTCACATTGCCGGCAGAATTCAATAGAATTGCTCGTTTCCCCGATTCGAACAGCCGCGAGGCGCATCATGAAAGTCCTGTCGTCCCTCAAGTCCGCCAAGACCCGCCACCGCGACTGCAAGGTCGTGCGTCGCCGCGGCAAGATCTTCGTCATCTGCAAGAGCAACCCGCGTTTCAAGGCGCGCCAGCGCTGAGACACCGCCTGCCCGAACGCAGACGAAAGGACCGCATTGCGGTCCTTTCGCGTATCTGGCACCCGGAAAATGTCGGCAAGATCATGGAAGGCGCCGCGAGAGTCTGCTAAAAGGAGCAGGGTTGATGCAGCACGGTCAACCATTACCCCCTGGCTTTTCAAGGAATTGGGTCATGCAGTTGAAGTACGTTCTCGCGACGGCGCTCGCCCTGCCCGTTGCCGCACTCGCCAGTTTCGGCGCCAGCGCCGAGACCCTGGCCATCCCGAACGCAGCCAACGCGTACACCGGCGCCCTGCCCGTGCGCGGCCTGAGCATGGCCGACGTCGAGCGCCGTTTTGGCGCGCCCATGGACAAGCTGCCCACGGCCGGCGGAGACACCCGGCTGCACCCGCCGATCAACCGTTGGCGCTACGCCGGGTTCACCGTGTACTTCGAGCGCAATCGCGTGATCCACAGCGTGGCCAATGCGGCTGCGCGGCCGGGCGCCTGATGCCATGACGCCTGCATGGCGCCTGCCGGCGGAATGGGAAGCCCAGGCCGGCGTCATCATCGCCTGGCCGCACGCGGGCACCGATTGGGCGGCGCGACTGGATCGCGTCGAGGCGGCCTATGCCGCCCTGGCAGCGGCCATTGCCCGGTTCGGGCCGCTGCTGGTGTGCGTTGCCGACGCCGACATCCAGGCGCGCGCTGCCCGCACGCTGTCTGGCGCTGGGGTGGACCTCGCATCGGTCCGCTTCATGCAGGTTGCCTACGACGATACGTGGCTGCGCGATTCAGGCCCGCTGACCCTGGTCGGCGCGGGCGGCTTCCGGCTGCTCGATTTCCGTTTCACCGGCTGGGGCGGCAAGTTCGCCGCGGCGCGCGACGACGGTCTGGTCGAGGCCCTGGTGGCGCATGGCCTGTTCGGTACGGCCGACTGCCGACGCATCGACTGGGCGCTGGAAGGCGGCGCCATCGAATCGGACGGCAAGGGCAGCCTCCTGACCACCTGGCGCTGCCTCGGTCAGCGCCATCCCGACATGCCGCGTGAGCAGATCGACGCCAGGCTGCGCGAGGCGTTCGGCGCCACGCGGGTGCTGTGGCTCGAACACGGTGAACTGCAGGGCGACGACACCGACGCCCATATCGACACCCTGGCGCGCTTCGCACCCGATGACGCCATCGTGTTCCAGGCCTGCGATGACCCGGCCGATATCCATCATGCCCCGCTGGCACGCATGGGCCGCGAACTTGCCGCGCTGCGCACCGCGGATGGCCGCCCCTACCGCCTGCACGCCCTGCCCTGGCCGCGGGCGATCGTCGATGGAGGGCGCCGGTTGGCGGCGTCCTACGCCAATTACCTGATCGTCAACGGCGCGGTCATCATGCCCGCCTACGATGACCCTTCCGACGCGACGGCCGCCGGCGTCATTGGCGCGGCGCACCCGGGCCGTGAAGTGGTGGCGGTCGATGCGCGCGAGTTCATCTGGCAGAACGGCAGTGTGCACTGCCTGACGATGCAGTTGCCGGCCGGCGTGCTGGCCGAACCCTTCCCCTGAACGGAATCGCGCAGCGCCGCTGCAGGCATCACGACCGGCATCCGCCACGCATGGCAGGTGCGTCGGCCGCATCCAGTCGCAGCGTCGTCCTGGTGCCCTTGTCACGCGCCGAGTGGAACTTCAGTTCCCAGTCGAAGTGTTCGCACAGACGGGAAATCAGGTCCAGGCCGATGCCACCTCCGCGCCGGTCGCCACCGCCACGGGCGACACGCGAATAGATCGCGCTGACTTCCTCCGGACTCATGCCGCGCCCGGGATCCTCGATGACCACAGTGGCCGGTGCCTCGAGCCGCACCCGGATCACGCCGTGATCACTGCTCTCGATCGCATTCCGAAGCAGGTTGCCGATGGCGGCCTGCAGGATCGGCAGCGGGGCCATTACCCGACATGGTTCGAGGTCCGTGACGACGAGCTGAAGATTCCTGTCGGCCGTCAGGTAGCGGTGGTCATCGACCAACTCCGGCAGCAACTGGTCGAGAGCCACCTGCTCATTGGCATCGGCGAGGCGCGCCGGGTCCTTGGCGAGGACCAGCAGCAACGTGATCAGCTGTTCGATGTCGCGTGATGCTGCGCGGATGCGTTCGAGCTGGCCGCGGCTGACGGCAGGCAGGTGCTCGGGCTGCAGGGCGAGATCGGTGGCACCGGCGATCACCGCGATCGGCGTGCGCAATTCATGGCTGGCGGTGTCGATGAACGTACGTTCGCGCTCGACGAACCGCTCGGTCCTGCGCAGGTACCCGTTGAGCGCATCTGCGATGACCTTCAGTTCAGTGGTCGCGTCGTCGGGCAGATCGACCTGCTGGCCGGGGCGGTCCGGGCGCAAGGCAGCAATGTGGCTGGCCATCCTCGAAAGGGGTTGCAGAAGCCGGCTCACCCACCAGGCCGAGAGCAGCCCGAGCAGGAGCACCAGCAGGCCTGCGGATGCGGCCATCATCAGGCCCACGGCGGCATCCTGTGCTTCGAAACGCGTGATGTCGAGCGTCAGGATCAAGGTTCCGGGCCCGTTGGCGCGCACCAATGCAACCTCCTCGCGCCCCCCTACCATGATTTCGTCGTGCAGGCCCGGCGCCAGCAGCGCCAGTTCCGGCGGCACTGGCAGCGCCATCGCCGTGTCGTAGAACGTCACGTGTTCGCTGTCGGGCCCACGATAATTCGCATCCTGGCGCCGGTGCGCCACGATGCGGTCGAGCTCGGCATCCAGCAGGGCCTGCCAGACCGCACGCTCGGCATGTTCGTTGACAAGAATGCCGTGCGCGGCGACCAGCACGGACAGCATCACCATGTATGCCAGCAGGCCCAGCAGCAGGCGCCGTCTAAGACTGGATTTCTTCATTCGAACGCTGTCCTGGCTCGGTGCGTGGCTCGCCAAGCCGATAGCCGACGCGCGGAATGGTCTGAATGAGCTTCAGGTCGAAGCCATCATCGATGCTTCGCCGCAACTCGTAGATGTGCGAGCGCAACATGTCGCCATCGGGTGGATCATCGCCCCACAGCGCGTGCTCAAGTCGTTCGCGGGTGACTACCGCGGGACTCTGGCGCATGAGTTCCTCGAGCAGGCGCCGGCCTGCCGGGAACATGTGCAACGCGCGCCCGCCACGTGACACCTCGAGTGTTGCCAGATCCAGGCGAAGATCGGCCACTTGCAACACACGCCTGCGGCCCTGACCGCTTGCACGCAGGACCAGTGCCTCCAGCCGCAGCTCGAGTTCCTGCAGTGCAAAAGGCTTGGTCAGGTAGTCATCTGCGCCAGCGCGAAAGCCGGCCACCTTGTCCGGCAATCCGTCGCGTGCAGTCAGCATCAGGACGGGCACGCCGCCACCAGCCTCGCGGAGTTGGCGCAGCACCTCGAAGCCGTCCAGTCTCGGCAGGCCCCAGTCGAGCACGACCACGTCATACGCCTGGTTCAGCGCGAGATGCAGCCCCGTGGCACCGTCCGGCGCGGCGTCGAGGGTATGCCCAAGCGGTTCGAAGTATTCGAACAGGTTGGACACCAGGTGCCTGTTGTCCTCGATCACCAGCACGCGCATCGATGGTGTCCTCCACCACGATCCATCTTCACGCAGGATGAATGTGGAAATGTCGGCAGCGGGTCGGAAACGTCAACCACGTGTTGGCACGCCAGGCATCGAGCGCATCCAGGGCACGGCCGCATTGCCGTTCCGACCATTTTCCGACAGTCCGGCCGGGATGATCCACCAGGGCGGCCAGGACGCAGGTGCCGCCCCATGGCTTGCCCTGCCGGTTCGGCATGCGTGCGCCGATTCCTTCGCGAGGCCGAACCTGCAGTGTCGATCATCAATCCACGCCGCCCCGCACCCCTGCTCGGCATTGCCATGATGGCCCTGGTCCTGGCCTTCGCCTTTCTTGGCAGCCGCGGCATCTGGGATCCGGACGAGGGTCGCTACACCAACGTCGCCATCAACATGCTGCAAAGCGGGGACTGGATCACCCCGCGACGCAACGACGACGTCGGGCACTGGACCAAGCCGCCATTGACCTATTGGGCCATCGCGGCGAGCGTCGGCGCGCTGGGGGCCACGCCCTGGGCGGCACGCTTGCCCAGCGCGCTGGCCTATCTGCTGTGCGTGTGGCTGGCATGGCGGATCACGCGACGGTTCATGCCGCCGGCCGCAACAACCGCCGCCGTCGTCTACGCCACGATGCTGCTGCCATTTGGCGCATCCCAGCTCATCACCACCGATTTCATCCTGGCAGGCTGCGAGACGCTTGCCGTCTGGGCGTACGTGGAAAGTCGCTGGGGGCCGTCGCATCCACGCCGCTGGATCATCCTCATGTGGGCGGCATTTGCGCTGGCATTCCTGACCAAGGGTCCGCCCGGGCTGCTGCCGTTGCTGGCGCTGCTCGTCTGCGACGGCTTGCTGCCCCGACCGCGACGCGTCCTGCAACTCACGGGGATCGCCACCTTCCTCGTGCTCGCCCTGCCCTGGTACGTGACGGTGAGCCTGAACACGCCAGGCCTCCTCGAATACTTCGTCCTCGATGAAGTCGCCCATCGCGTGGCGACCGACGAATTCGCCCGCAACGGTCAGTGGTATGGCTGGATCGTGGTCTACCTGCCTACCCTGGTGTTGGGCAGCCTGCCGTGGACCGCATCGCTTTGGCGCGCACTGCGGCGCCTGCCCGCCCACGCCAGGCGCTGGCGCGAGGCAGGCGTACGCGCGCAGGAAGCCCATCTGCTGCTGCTGGCGCTCTGGGTGGTCCTGCCCCTGATCGTGTTCTGCCTTGCACGCTCGCGCCTGCCCCTCTACGTCCTGCCCCTGTTCGTGCCGCTTGCCATCCTCGTCGCCATCCGGCGACATGACGAAGGGCGCCCCCTGCCCCGCGCCCAGTGGCTGGTCGCCTGGTGTGCCCTGTTGCTGGTCCTGAAACTGGCAGCTGCCGCCTGGCCATCGCACAAGGATGCGGGGGAATGGGCGGCCGCGCTGCGCGCGCGCGTGCCGGAGAAGATCCACGAGGTGGTTTTCGTGGAGGACATGGCACGCTACGGACTGCGTCTGCACCTGGGCGCCGAGGTCGAGAAGGTGTCCTTGCTGCCGCAGCCGGGTGCGCGCTTCAACCCCGAGTTCGATGAAGATCTCGCGACCGAGCTGGCAGAAGATGAACCCGGCGTGGTCTACATCACCAAGCAGACCCGCTGGCGCGAGGTGCGCGACGCCATCGAGGCACACGGCTACCGGACCGAAATCCGCGGCACGCCATTCTACGGTCGCGTGATCTTCACGCTGGCGCGCGCTCCCTGACGCCCTGCAGCGCCCGATGGCAGCCTTGCCAACATGCACCGAACTGGTGAACGGACAAGCGTCGGATACCTCACGTTTCCCGCGTCATGCGGGCCCGATCGGAGCGTTCGCAACATGAATACCCCACAAGACAGCGCGCCGAGCAAGGTGCCACAGGTCACGCTGGTGTTCTGGGTCATCAAGATCGCGGCCACGACGCTGGGAGAAACCGGCGGCGACGCAGTCAGCATGTCGATGCATCTTGGCTATCTTGCCGCAAGCGGAATCTTCCTGATCACCTTTGCCCTGGCGGTATGGGCACAGGTCCATGCAACGCGCTTCCACGCCTATCTCTACTGGTTCGCGATCATCGCCAGCACGACCGTGGGCACGACGCTCGCGGACTTCACCACGCGCTCGCTCGGGGTCGGTTACAGCGGGGGATCGGCCATCCTGCTGGTCATGCTGGCGACCTCGTTCTGGTGCTGGCATCGCAGGTTCGGGAACCTCTCGGTCGCGAGCATTCGCAGCCCCGGCCCGGAAAGTTTCTACTGGCTCACCATCATGTTCTCGCAAACCCTCGGCACGGCGCTGGGCGACTGGGTCGCCGATACCGCCGGGTTGGGCTATACGGGCGGCATGCTGATCTTCGGCAGCCTGCTGGCCATTGCGGCCATGCTCTACTTCTGGACCCGGCTCTCGCACACCCTGCTGTTCTGGTTCGCCTTCATCGTTACCCGCCCGCTGGGTGCCGTGTTGGGCGATTTCCTCGACAAGCCGCTTGCCAGCGGCGGCCTGGCGCTCGACCGCTACGCCGCTTCCCTGCTCCTGCTCACGTTCATCGTGGCGTGCATCACGCTGTTTCCGCAGCGGGCCGCCGAGCGCGCACACTGATCGGGCCATGCGCGCGCCAGGCGGCGCACGCCACCTAGCCGACCAGGGACGATTCCCGGGCCGCCTGCCGGCCCGTGCGGATGCACTCCGGGTGCAGCACGCGCGCTGCAGCAGTCGCGTGCTACGCCTGCGGATCGAACACTTCGGCATGCTCGCGGCGCAGCCGCTGCCATTCGAGCTTCAGCCACGGCGTGAAGCGCTCCGGGTGGGCCGCCATTTCCGCATCGAGTTCGTCCGGCGCGATGTAGCGCACCGCGGCGATTTCACTTGCATTGACGCGGGGCGTGGCGTCGCTGCGACCGGTGAAGACGTGGCAGAACTCGTGCTCCGATCCGGCCGTGCCATAGTGCGCCTGGTACTCGAAGGCGAAGCGGAACTCCAGCGCGCAATCGAAGCCCAGCTCCTCCACCAGGCGCCGGTGGGTGGCGACCTCCAGCGTCTCGCCGCGCCGCGGATGGCTGCAGCAGGTATTGGCCCAATAGCCCGGCCACAGCCGCTTGCCCGGCGCGCGTTGCTGCAGCAGGAGTTCCCCGCGCGCATTGAACACGAACAGCGAAAATGCCCGGTGCAGGACGCCGGCGCCATCATGGGCGCTGGCCTTGTCGAGAAAGCCGATCTCGCGATCGGCACCATCGACCAGGATCAGCGTTTCGTCATCGAAGGAAACCACCTCGTCGCGCTGCGCTGCGCGCGGTCCCGCATCACTGACCAAGATTGACCTCCATGGCCTGGTAGCCGGCATCGCGCATCGCGGCAATGACGCGCTCGCGGTTCTCCGGACACAGCGCAATGATCGAACCGCCGCCGCCACCGCCGGTCAGCTTGGCGCCGAGCGCACCATGTTCGCGCGCGATCTGCACCATCTCCTCCAGTTCGCGGCGTGACACACGCAGCGCATTGAGCAGGCCGTGGCACACGTTCATCAGGTCACCAAGCTGCTCGAGGTCGTGCTGGCGCAAGGCTTCCACGCCCTGCAGGGCCAGTTGGTCGATCTGGCGGAAGATGCCCTCGTAGAGCTCGGGGTTGCGCTCCCAGGCGCTGCGCACGTTGGCCACGGTGCGTGCCGTGAGACTCTCGCGGCCACTGATGCCGATGACCATCGGCACGGGCCTGGGCACCACCAGTTCGCGGATCTCCGGGGCATCGCCAGCCTGCTCGCCCCGCTTGTACAGCACCATCTTGCCGTAGGTGGCCACCGTGTTGTCGATGCCGGAAGGCGCGCCATGTGCCACTTCCTCGCAACTGAAGGCCAGGGCATTGACCTGCGCGTCATCCAGCCCGAGTTCGAAGTGGCGGTCGAGGGCGCGGATCACGGCAACGGCCAATGCGGCCGAACCACCCAGCCCCATCGCGCGCGGCACGTTCGGGAATACCTCGATATGAATGGAGCGCTCGATCAGCCCCAGGCGGTCGAACACCAGACCCAGCGAGCGCTGGAAGGAATCGCGGTGCGCCGGGTCGCGGCTGAGGCGACACTCCACGCCCCAGCGCGGAATCAGCAGATCCACCCCGCCGGAACGCGTGTCCTGCACCGTCGCATGCACGGCCAGCGGAATCGGCGCGGCGATGGCGTGGCTGCCATACACCACCGCATGCTCGCCGAGCAGGATGACCTTGCCGTGGCCGCAGGCATGGTGGTCCTGCCGCGGCGTCGTTGCCGGTACCAGGGGCGTCACGCCGGTGGCCTCGCGGCGCACCTGGGCGATGATCTCCTGGGCCTTGCGTACCTTGATCTCGCCACTTTCGACCAGCCGGTCGACCACCGTATCGAAGATTTCCGCGCTGGCGCCCGCGGTGATCGCCACGCTGCGTGCGTGCAGCGTCATGTGGCCCTGCTGGATGCCCTCGGTGACCAGCGCGCGCAGGGCGGAAAAGTTCTGTGCCAGGCCCACCGCGCCCATCACCTCGGCCAGCTGGCGCGCGCTCTTCACGCCCAGCAGGCGCAGGTTCAACGCGACCGTCGCATTGGACTGCAGCGAACCGCCGACGGTGCCGACCTTCATCGGCATGTCCAGCTCGCCGACCAGGGCGCCCTGCTCGCCCTTGAACCAGCGCGTCAGTGCGGTATAACGCCCACCGCGCGCGGCATAGGCATGCGCCGCCGCCTCGATCGATCGCCAGTCGTTGCCGGTGGCCAGCGCCACCGCATCGACGCCGTTCATGATGCCCTTGTTGTGGGTGGCCGCGCGGTAGGGATCGAGGCTGGCGAACTCGTTGGCAAGGATCACACCGTCGCGCACTTCCTCGCCGGCGAAGCCCTTGCCGGTCAGCGCATCGACGGGAATCACGCAGCGCGCGCGCACCATGGCGCGATCGGCAAGGTTGGACAGGATGCGCAGGAACACGCGCCCGCCGGTCAGCGATTCCACCAGTGACGCCACGCCTTCGCACATCGTGTTGACCAGATTGGCACCCATGGCGTCGCGGGTATCCACCAGCAGGTGCAGCACCAGCATGTCCGTGCCTTCGGCACGCGCGTGCAGATGGACTTCGATCTGCTGGGCGCCGCCCCCGCGCGCCACCATCTGTGGGTGCAGGCTGTTGGCAAGATTGAGGATTTCTTCCTTGTGCTGGAGCAGCGTCGCCTTGGCCTGGGCGGGGTTGGGCGCATCCACGACCTGCACCTGGCCGATCAGCACCGGCTCGGTGCTCTGTACCGCGAAGCCGCCGCTGGCCCGCACGATCTTGGCTGCCGACGACAACGCCGCGACGATGGAAGGCTCTTCCACCACCAGCGGCACGATGTAGTCGCGCCCGTTGACGAGAAAGTTGAGGCCCAGGCCCACCGGCAGGCCCATCACCCCGACCACGTTCTCGATCAGCTTGTCGGCCTTGCTCACCTTCAGCGTATGCTCGCCCGAGACGAGCGCGTGGTAGTCCTCGGCCGACAGCCAGCCGCGCTCATGGATGATGCGCACGCGATCCGACACCGACAACTTGTAAAAGGCTGGAAAGCGCGACCGCTCCGCCTGCGCTGCTTCGACACTCATTTATCGATACTCCAAGGGCGCTCGCACCGCCGGGCGCCTTCACCCACGGCTGGCATGATGTTCAGGTTGGGCCGCGGCCCCTGTCGGCCGCATCGATCGGCGGCGGGCCGGACTGCGTGAACGATCCTTCAAACTGCAGTCCGTGCGGATCGACCGCCAAGGCAACCGGCTGCAGGCCATCGTCTATCATACTGCGCCTGACCCGCTCGAGTCGCGCCGGGGTGTCCGCGACCACCACGCCGAAGTCGCCGCCGGCGCCGCAAGGCTTGTAGGCGGCGCCTTCGCGCGCCGCCCACACGGCTGCGCGTTGCTGGGCCGGCGAATAGATCTCCAGCCCGCTGTCGCGTGCCAGCGCGCGCAGCGCCTGCGCATAGGCATCGACCAGGCTCACGAAGGCACCGGGCTTGCCTTGCAGGGCGCCACAGGCGGCTTCACTGATGCTGCCAAGCTCACCCATGCGCGCCGCGTAGGCCGCCGGCTGGACGCGGCGCCAGGTGGCCAGGCGTTGCAGGAAGCCACGTGTCGAAACGCTTTGTCCCGACCAGATGAACAGGCAGGACGCGCCGGCCGGCGGCCAGGCACAGGAATCGGCGCTGGCCCCCTCGCGCCGATAGAGGACGAGCCCGCCCTGCAGGCTGGCCGCGACGTCCAGGCCGCTGCCCTGCCCGCCCTGCCAGGCGCCATGCAAATCGACCAGGCGGCGCCGCCAGGCGGCGCGATCGTCCAATGCCTGCGCCTGTCCGGCGGCCGCAGCCAGCGCGCTGGCCAGCGCCACGCACAGCGCAGCACTGGAACCCAGCCCGAGCTTGCCGCGTCCCGCCGCATCGAAGAAGCCGGAGGTGTCCAGGTCGATCCGCAGGCCCTGGTGCGGCGGCGTGAGGCCGCCGTGGGCCAGCGCCTGCCAGACCGCTTCGACGAGCTGCAGGCGCTCGGCACCCACGGCTTCCGGCAGCCATGCCAGGTGCCCGGCGCGGTCGCTGCGTGCCCGCGCGCGCGCCACGCCAAGTTCGGGTGCATGCACTTCCAGCAGGTCGCCTGCGCCGTGGCCGATGCGCACGCGCGCGCGGCGCGCCACCGCAGCCACCAGCGCCGGGGCCCCTTCCAGGACCGCATACTCGCCGAGCAGCACGAGCTTGCCGGGTGCGCTGGCGATGAGTGTCATCAGGGTGGTGTCACGCTGTCCGCAGGCAGCAGGCGCGCGCCCTCGCCGAGACCGCACTCGATCACTTCCACCACGCCGGGCACCTCGCGCAGTGCCGCCGCGACCCCCGGCAGCGCGTGCGGCTCGCATACGGCCTTGAGCTGCGGCCCGGCATCGACGGTGAAGAACACCGGCACGCCCTGTGCGCGCAGGCTGCGCACGCGGTGCATGCCCTCGATGGTGGCGCCATTCCAGTACAGCAGCCCCGGTCGGGCCGCCAACGCCAGCGCGTGCATCTTGAGGCAACTGTGCTCGGAGATTTCGGCCAGCACGGCAAAGTCACGCGCCAGCACCGCGGCCCTTGCAGCGGCCAGGTCCGCTTCCTGGCCATCGACCCAGGCGCGCTGGAAGGGCGAGGTTTCCGCCGTGCGCTGCATGCCCGCGGTGGATCCCACCGCCTTGGGCGCCGTCGAGGTCACTGCCACGGCCACGCCCAGTGGCCAGGCCGAGGCCGGCAACAGGGCGTGCGCCGTCGAATCGGTGCCGTCCGTCAGTTCGCCGCGCGCCCACTCCACAAAACCGCCGAAGATGGAACGCGCCGCCGAACCCGAACAGCGGCGCGCCAGGCGCGAAAGGTCCTCTGGCGCAAGTTCCAGACCCAGCGCCGCCGCACCGGCGCGGACCAGGGCGGCGAATCCGGATGCCGAGGACGCCAACCCCGCCGCAGTCGGGAAGTTGTTCGTGCTCTCGACCTCGGCGTACAGGGCCGCGCCGGCACGCTCGCGCAAGAGGTCCAGGCAGGCCATCACGCGGCGCGCTGCGACCGCATCGTCGCGCCCGTTCAGACGCACCCGATCGGCGGCCAGGCCGGGCACGAAGCGCACCCGCGTGCGCGTCCACAGGCGATCGAGCGTGATCGACAGCGAACCTGCCACCGGCAGGTTCAATGGCGTGTTCCGCTTCCCCCAATATTTCACCAGGGCGATATTCGGCTGGGCCTGGGCCAGTACGACCGGCATCGCCGCCGGGGCTTTTGCATGCATTGAACTGGACGGTTTGTCGGTTGATCGGCGCATAGCGTACACGGGCGCGTCGGCGCGCTGCCGCGTCGATCAGCCCGGCGCCGGCGAAGCCTCGTCGATCCTCGCCATCCGCCACGTGCCGCGCCCGGCGCGCTTGGCGCTGTAAAGCTCGGCATCGGCGCGCGCGAGCATGCGCTCGGCCGTCAACGGCGCGCCACGACACAGGGCAATGCCGATGCTGACCCCCACGGTGACGCAGACGCCGTCGCCAAGCACGAACGGCTGGCCAAACGCCTGCACCAGCGAGGCGGCCACGACATCGATGCGCCGGGCATCGGGCAGGCCCTCGATGACCACGGCAAACTCGTCACCGCCGAGTCGCGCGACCAGGTCGGAGCTGCGCACCTGGCGCGCAAGGCGCTGGGCAAAGGCGTGGATCAGCGCGTCGCCCGCAGCGTGGCCATGCTGGTCGTTGATCCGCTTGAACTGATCGATGTCGAGGTACAGCAGCGCCAGCATGGCGTCCTGATCGCGCGCGCGGGCCAGCGCGTTGTCGAAACGTTCCATGAAACCGGCCCGGTTCAACACGCCGCTCAGTGCGTCCATCCGTGCCAGCCGCTGCAGGCGCTGCTGTTCACGCTTGGTCGCGGTGATGTCCTGCGCCATGACGTGCACGCCGACCACGCGCGGGCGACCCTCGGCGGTTTCCGGCACGAAGGTCAGTTCGAAGCAGCGGAACGACTCATCCACGCCCTCGGAATATTCGAACACCACCCGCTCGCCGGCGAACGCCCGCTGCAGGTAGGGGCGGTAATGCGCGTAGCGCTGGGCACCGATGACGCTGCGCAGGCTGGCGCGCGGCCGCTCGGCAACCACCGGCCATGCATGGCGGCAGGCTTCATTGGCGAACAGCACGCGCTCGCGCAGGTCCACATAGGCGATGCGCACCGGCAGCGCATCGGCAATCGTGCGCAGGCGATGCTCGCCACTGGCGAGGGCCCGCTCGGCGGCGCGCTGGGCGGTGATGTCCTGGGCATGGCAGACCACCCGGGCCGAACCGTCTGCCTCGTGGAACAGGCGGCTGCGGTACTGCCAGACCCTTTCCGAGCCGTCCCGGCGGCGCAGTTGCAACTGTCCGGCGTCCTCGTGCTGGCGGCGGATGCGTGCGAGATAGTCGTCGAAGCGAGCGCGCAGGGGCCGTGCAAGGATGTCGCGCAGCGGGCGTCCCTGCAGCGCCGCCGGCGTGGCGTCGATGGCCGCCGCGGCCGCACGGTTCACCTCCAGCAGGGTGCCATCCAGGTCGTGGATGCAGGCATAGCCGACGGCGTACTCGAACAGGGCGCGCACGCGCCGCTCGGCGCTATCCAGGTCCTGCATCACGCGACGCCATGGACCCGGATCGCGCGCCTGCACCAATAGTGCATCGCGCCCCTCGAACTGCAGGGGCCAACTGCGCACTTCGGCCTCGAATTCGCTGCCATCGTCGCGCCGCAGGCGCTCGATGACGCCGGCGCCGGGCCGCTGCGGTGCCAGGTCGGTGGTGGCCACGCGCAGGTCATCGAGGTGCATGTTGCACCAGGCGTCGGCCGCGTAGCCGCAGGCCTCCATCGCGGCGCGGTTCGCCATCAGCAGGCGTCGCGTGGGCAGGGCACACACCCAGGCCGGGTCGGGGCTGGCATCGAACAGGGCGCGCAGACTCGCCAGCTCGATTCGCTGCGCGCGACGCAAGCGCGCAAAGGCGGCACTACGCCGCAACACGTGCCCCAGCAAGGCGCCGTGGGCGTCCGCCGCGGCAAGGCAATCTTCCGCACCCGCGGCCAGCACGTGATCGTGCACGAGACCTTCCGGGTCATCGGCAATGACCACCACGATGGGGGCGTCGGGCACAGCCGCGCGCAGATCCGTGAGACGGTCGAGTTCATCGGCAGCGCGGATGCCGAGCAGGATGACCTCGTTCTCTGCAGCGGGCCGCGACATCTGGCCGGGCGCGCACAGGGCATGGGACAGGCGCGCCGTTGTGAGCGCGCCCGCCAGTTGCACGCCCAGACCGCCGTCAGCGACGAGGCGCACCTGGGGCGCGACGCGGCCGGACTCAACGGGCGCCGCCATTGCGCCTCCCCGCACGTGTCGATCGCATGGGGGCCGGCACGCCCGCGCCAGCCGCGATCCGCGGTAAGCTAGCCGATCCACGTTCGCGTTTCATCTCGACATGTCCAAATCCACCCTGAAGGTCGCCCTGCTGCAGGAAACCGACCGCGGCAGCCGGCAGGCCAACCTCGATGCGATCGCGGCTGGCCTGCGCGAGGCCGCCGCGGCGGGTGCCGAACTGATCCTGCTGCAGGAACTCCACAACGGCCCCTATTTCTGCCAGCACGAGGACACCGGCGAGTTCGACCGCGCAGAACCGATTCCCGGCCCGTCCACCGATTTCATCGGTGCGCTGGCCGCGGAATTGCGCCTGGTCGTGGTTGCCTCGCTGTTCGAGCGCCGCGCCGCCGGCCTTTACCACAATACGGCCGTGGTGTTCGATCGCGCCCGTTCAATCGCGGGAATGTACCGCAAAATGCACATCCCGGACGATCCGGGCTTTTATGAAAAGTTCTATTTCACGCCCGGCGACCTCGGTTTTCAGCCCATTGACACCTCGGTCGGCAGGCTCGGCGTGCTGGTGTGCTGGGACCAGTGGTATCCGGAAGCCGCCCGTCTGATGGCACTGGCCGGTGCGGAACTGCTGTTCTATCCCACCGCCATCGGCTGGGATCCGGCCGACGACCAGGCCGAAAAGGACCGCCAGCGCGATGCGTGGATCACCGTGCAACGCGGCCACGCCATCGCCAACGGCCTGCCGGTGCTGTCCTGCAACCGCACCGGCTTCGAAGCGGCGCCGGACGGTGGGCGTGGCATCCAGTTCTGGGGTTCGAGCTTCGTCACCGGACCACAGGGCGAGTTCCTCGCATCGGCCGGCACCGACCGGCGCGAACTGCTGCTGGCCGACATCGACATGACGCGCAGCGAAGACGTGCGCCGCATCTGGCCCTTCCTGCGCGACCGGCGCATCGATGCCTATGCCGATCTGACCCTACGGTACCGCGATTGAATACCGAAACGTGCGGAGCCGCAGCGCTGCCGGCAGCTGCCGTCGCGCCCGCGACGCCGGCTGCCGACCAGCCGGTGGCCCGCGTCCACGTGGACACCACCGAATTCGTGCTGCTGGGAACGGCGCATGTATCACGGGTCAGCGCCGAGGCGGTGCGCGAAATGCTCGAATCCGAGCATTTCGACGCGGTTGCGGTGGAACTGTGCGAGCCGCGTTATCGCGCCATGCGCGATCCGGACGCCTACCGCAAGCTGGATCTGTTCCAGGTCATCCGCCAGCGCAAGGTGGGCGTGATCGCCGCCAACCTGGCGCTGTCCGCCTTCCAGCGCCGCCTGGCCGAGCAGTTCGGCATCGAGCCGGGCGCGGAAATGAAGGCGGCCATCGATGGCGCCGATGCGCGCGGCCTGCCGGTGTGGCTGATCGACCGCGAAATCGGCATCACGCTCAAGCGCGCCTATGCCAGCGTCGGCTTCCTCGACCGCATGGGCATCGTGGGCGGCCTGGGCGCCAGCCTGCTCACCCGCGAGCAGGTCAGCGAGGAGGAAATCGAGAAGCTGAAGGAAGGCGACCTGCTCGGCAGCATGTTCAACGAATTCGCCCGCGAATCGCCGCCGCTTTACGAGGCACTGATCGGCGAGCGCGATCGCTACATGACCGCGCGCCTGCGCGAGTACGCCAGCGATGACGTGGCGCGCCGCGTGCTGGTGGTGATCGGTGCCGGGCACCTGGCCGGCATCGAGCGCGAGTTGGCGGTGCAGGCGGCGCCGCCGGCCGAGTTGCTCACGCGCCTGGCGATCCTGCCGCCGGCTTCGCGCGTCGGACACTGGTTCGCCATTGCGGTGTTCCTGATCATCTCCGCGGCCATCGCCATCAGCTTCACCCACGGCATGGATGCCGGCACCGATGCGCTGATGACCTGGGTGCTGTTCACCGGCGGCTTTGCCGCACTCGGGGCGATCGCCGCGGCGGCCCATCCGCTGAGCACCCTGGCGGCCTTCATCGCCGCGCCGCTCAAGCCGTTCCGTCCCGGCGTGCCCGCCTCGGCCATCAGCGCCGGCGTGGAAGCCTGGCTGCGCAAGCCCCGCGTGGCCGATTTCGATACCCTGCGGGACGACGTGGTGCACTGGAGCGGCTGGTGGAAGAACCGCATCGCGCGCACCCTGCTCAACTTCATGTTCGTCACCCTCGGCACCCTGGTCGGCGAATACCTCGCCGGCATCCGCATCATCAAGAACCTGTTCTGAGCCCCGCGATGAAACTGCCTGCCTTCCTCAGCAAACCCCGTTGGCTGTCCAAGGATGCCGAAGTGCGCCGCAGCGCGGCCCAGCTCGATCGTGACCCCGATCTGATGGCGGCCCTGCCGCGCCTGGCGCGTGAAGATCCCGATGCCGGCGTGCGCATCGCGGCCCTGCGGCGCCTGGCCGACCCCGCCCTGGCCCAGGGCCTGGCGCAGGATGACGCCGACGATGCCGTGCGCGCACAGGCGCGCCGCCTGTGGCTGGAGCTCATGGCCGGCACACACCCGTCGGCGCCGCCGCTGGTCGAGCGGGTGCGCCTGCTCGCCGCCCAGGATGACGATGAATTGCTCGAACACGTCGTGCGCAAGTCGCCGGAAGCCGAATTGCGCGGCGCCGCCCTGGCACGCGTGACGCGCCCGGCACTGCTGTTCGAACGGGCGCTGGAGGAAACCGATTCGGGCCTGCGCCTGGCCCTGGTCGAGCGCATCGACGACGAGGGCCAGCTGGCCCGCCTGGCCGAACGCGCTCGGCGTACCGACAAGAACCTCAATCGCGCCGCGCGCGAACGCATCGACGCACTGCGCCTGGCACGCGGTGACGCGGACGCAGTCGCCGCGCAGGCCCGCGCACTGTGCGAGCAGCTCGAGCAGCTGGTCCGCGATGCCGGCTCACCGGTCGACGAAGCGCCCATCGTCGAACGCTGGGCGCTGGTCGCCGCGGCCGCCGACCCGGCCCTGGTGCAACGCTTCGAAACCGCGCGCCAGCTGCTGGCTACCAGCCGCGAACCCGCACCACCGCCGGCGCCTGCCGCCAGCGCGGAAGACACCCCCCCGGCAGCGGAATCGGATTCGGCCGTCGACTCGACAACCGGGACCGACGAGATCGGGTCGGGCGCCGGCCACGCCGAGGGCGTCGATGCGCCAGAGCCGCGCGCCAGCGCCGAAGAAATCGTCGCCCAGCAGATCGCCGCGGCACAGTTTGCCGCGGCGCTCGACGAGGCGCGCGCCGCGAAGCAGCAGCATGCGCAGCGCCAGCGCGAGCTGATCGGCGAACTCGAGCAGGCGGTCGCCGACTGCGCGGCGGCACTCGATGCAGGCTCCAGCGGCGACGCCCACGCGGCGCACGCGCGCATCGAGGCACTGCGCCGGCAGATCGATGCGGTGCCAGCCGCGCTGGCACGCCGGCTGGGCAAGACCGAGGCGCGGCATGCGGAGCTGCGACAATGGCAGCGCTGGTCGGACAACCAGCGCCGGCGCCAGCTTTGCGAAGAGGTCGAGGCCCTGGTCGATTCGGGCCTGCACCCGGATGCGATCGCCACGCGCGTGCGCGAGGCGCAGGCCGAGTGGAACCGGCTGGGCGCCCTGGAAGGCCGCAGCGACGCCCGCCCGGATGGCTTGGCGCGACGCTTTCACGGGGCCTGCCGAGCGGCGTTCGCGCCGACCGAAACCTATTTCAGGAAGCGCCAGGAACTGCGCGAATCGGAGGCCGAACGCCTGCATGCGCTGCTTGCCCGTACCGACGCGCTGCCGGCCGACGCGAACCGCGCCACCCTCGGCGGTGTGCGGCGCGAACTGGTCGAAGCGCTGCGCGGCCTGGACGGCATCGATCCGCGCCAGCGCAAGGCAATGGCGGCGCGCCTCAAGCAGGCACTCGACGCCCTGGACCAGCGTATCCGGCAACTGGACGCCGAGGTCGAGGCGGCCAGGGCGGTACTGATCGGCGAAGCCGAGGCGCTGACCCGCGATGGCCTGCAACGCGGCGCGGTGGCGACCGCACGCGAATTGCAGCAGCGCTGGCAGGAGCTCGGCCATGGCCGCCGGGCGCGCGACGAGGCGCAATGGAAGACCTTCCGCGCCGCGCTCGACGCCGTTTTCGGCGCCCTCGATGCCGCGCGCACCGAGCGCAAGGCACGTGACGCGCAAGCCCAGGCGCAGGCCGAAGAAGTCTGCCAGCGGATCGAGGCCCTGACGGCCGACGAGGACGCCGAGCGTGGCATGCTCGCGAAGCTCGGCAGCGAGTGGGAGGCCCTGCGCGTACGTGACGAAGCCCTGCAGCGCCGCTTCGACGCTGCACGCAGCACCCTCGAACAGCGTCTGGTGCGCCGCGAACGCGAACGCAGGCACGCGCGCTTCGGCGCCTGGTTGGCCCGCTATGAACTGTGCCGGCGCGCCGAAGCCGGAGCGGATGATGCCGTCACGCTGCGCGAGCAATGGGAAGCCGCGCCGCCTTGCGGGATTGCCGCCCAATCCCTGTCGCAGCGCTTCGATGCGGCGCTTGCCGGCCCGGTTGCACCAGGTCCGGAAAATGCCGAGGCCTTTGCCGAACTCCTGCTGGAACTTGAATTCCTGGCCGGCGTGGAATCGCCGCAAGACGCACTCGAACAGCGCCGCGCCCTGCAGGTCGCGCGCCTGGCCGCGCGCATGCGCGGCGAAGCGGCAGGCTCCGAGGCGGACGAACTGGCCAACCTGCTGCAACGCTGGAGTGAACTGGGCACCGTGCCCGCCGCGGAACTCGACGAACGCCTGCGCCGTGCGGTGCTCGGCGCCATCGATACATTGACCTGAGCGCCGCGGGCGGCGCTGGCCCGCTACCGGACGCGCGCCTACAATGACCGCGTTCGCTCCGTGTCGGAGCGATGGAGGTGGTCCGATGCAGGCGCGTTCCGCAGCTTCTGCCGTTCCGGCGGCCGAGGTGACCGCCGCGGTCGATCCAGCCCGGATCCTGGCTGACATGCGTGTGGCGCAGGCGCGCGAACCCGTGCCGGCCTGGCCCGTGCGTGCCGCGCGCCTGCGCGCGCTGGACGCCCTGGTACGCGAGCATCGGGCCGCCATCGCGGCCGCCATCGACCAGGACTTCGGCGCGCGCCCTAGGCAGGAAACCGAACTGCTGGAAGTCTTTCCCAGCCTCGCCGGCATTGCCCATGCGCTCAAGCACGGGCGAGGCTGGATGCGCGCGCAGCGCGCCTGGGCGGGCAAGTGGTTCCTGCCGGCACGCACCGAGCTGCGCCCGCGTCCGCTCGGCGTGGTTGGCATCATCGTGCCGTGGAATTACCCGCTCTATCTTGCGATCGCTCCGCTCACCGACGCCCTCGCCGCGGGCAACCGCGTGATGATCAAGATGAGCGAGTTCACGCCGGGCTTTTCCGCCCTGTTCGCCGAGCTCGTTGCACGCCATTTCCCTGCTGGCGAGGTCGTCGTGATCAATGGCGATGCGGAGGTTGCACGCGCCTTCGCGGCCCTGCCCTTCGACCATCTCCTGTTTACCGGCTCGACCGCCGTCGGCAGCCACGTGATGCGCGCCGCGGCGGCGAATCTCACGCCGGTGACGCTGGAACTGGGCGGCAAGTCGCCGGCGCTGATCGGACCGCAGGCAGGCATGGCAACGGCTGCTGAGCGCATCGTGTTCGGCAAGGCGATGAACGCCGGGCAGACCTGCATCGCACCGGATTACGTGCTGCTGCCGCGCGCGCGCATGGACGAGTTCATCACGGCAGCGCGCGCCGAAGTGGCGCGCATGTATCCGGACTTCGCCGGCAACAAGCAGTACGCCAGCATCGTTTCCGAACGTCATCATGCACGGCTGCTGGCCTTGCGCGACGACGCCGTGGCGGCCGGGGCGACGGCCCATGTCCTTGCCGCCGGCGACGATCCCACGCGCCGGCGCCTTGCACCGACGCTGCTGACCGGCGTGGACGACGCGATGGCGGTGATGCGCGAGGAGATCTTCGGCCCGCTGCTGCCGCTGGTGCCCTACGACGAACTCGATGAGGCGATCGAACGCATCGCACGGGGCCCGCATCCACTGGCGCTGTACGTGTTCGACCAGGAGCCGGCGAATGTCGAGCGTGTCCTGGCGCGGGTCGCGGCCGGTGGCGTCAGCGTCAACGACACCCTGCTGCACGTTGCCCAGCACCACTTGCCGTTTGGCGGCATTGGCGCCTCCGGCATGGGCGCCTATCACGGTGAAACGGGCTTTCGCACCTTCTCGCACCTGACCCCGGTGTTCCGCCAGGCGAAATGGAACACCGTGGCGTGGTTGAACCCACCCTGGGGCGGGCGCTTCGCGCAACTCCTGAAGCTGCTCACCGGCAGCGCCCGGCGCACCGGCCGGGAACCCTGAGCAGTCAGTCGCCTGCGCTGCCCACGTCGATCCGCCCCCACAGCAGCTGCCAGGCGAGCAGCAGGCTCACGGCCAGCCCCAGCCCAAGCAGGAGTTCCCCCAGGCGCTGCTGGTCATCGAGTCGGTAGTTGCTGCACAGGCGCACGGGCGAAGCGAGGTAGAGCCAGCCGAGGCGGAAGGCAGTGGCGATCGCTTCGAGCAGAAACACGCCGCGCACCACGAAGCCGGCCGCCCGCCAACTCAGGGCCAGCGGCACACCGAGCAGCAGCGGCAGACTGAGGAACTTGGCCAGTTCCGTCCATGGATCGACCAGGGCCGCATCCAGCAGGCGCGGCAGCATCCACACCAGCCCCGTGACGGAGGCCAGCAGCAGGCCCGGAATGCCCTGCAGGTTCCAGGCTGCCAGTGCGCGCCGCCAACCCGTTGGCACGGCGCCGGCGAGCAGCACACCAGCCAACACCAGCAAGGGCATCTGCACCAGCATCTGCAGACTCATGCTGCCTTCCAGGGCATGCCGCAGCGGCGGCGTCGCCAGCAGCGCCCATGCGGCAAGGCCGGCGCGCCAGGTCCAGGGTGGCGGCCCGCTCATGGCGGTGGCTGCCCGGCGACCCGCTGCGCGGCCGCATCCATGTCATTCCAGTCGAGGATCGCCACCAGGCGGCCCATCGGGTCGACCACCGCAATGGCGGCGTTGTGAATCCAGCCATCGAGCGCGTCGGGCACGGTCACCACGCCGAAGGCCTGCTTGAGCGCGGGCAGGTCGTGCCGGTGCAGCGGGCGTGCCGCGATCCAGCCGGCGCCCCGGTCGCCGGAGCGACGTTGCCAGGCCGCCAGGGCGGCCGGATCATCGCGCGCCGGATCGAAACTGATGCTGACGAGCACCACCTGCCCGTCCCGGATCGGTCCGGCCAGGCGATCCTGCAGGCGCGCGAACTCGCCGCCCTGCACCGAGCAGAAGCTCATGCAGCGCGTATAGATGAAATCCACCAGCAGCCAGCGCCCGTGCAGGTCGGCCAGGCGCAGCACGCGCCCGTCCGCCACCTCCAGCGGCACGTCCGGCAAGGGACGTGGGTGTTGCAGGATCTCCAGCCGGCGCGCCGTTTCGCTGGTGAAGGCGCGCAGGCCATCGGTGGCCGCGACGAGGGTCCAGGCCCCCGCCGCGAGAACCATGACGCTAGCCAGCAGCGTCCGTAGCCGTGCCATGCGCGGCCCCAGGCCCCGCCGCCTTCAGCAGGCCGATGGTGATCCTGATCGCAAAGTAGAGCATGGCCAGCACCACCAGGATCGCGCCGATCGAGCCCAGCTTGTCGGTGAATTGCCAGGCCTCGAGGTGCTGATCCATGCGCCGCGGCACGCTCAGGCGGCCAGCCGCGAGGAAAGCCAGCACGAAGGTCAGCGCGCCGACCAGGTAGGTCGGGAAGGCGAGCCGGTCGGCGCCGGTATCCGGTGGCGCGTGTACGCGGCTGCCGACGACGTGGAACATCAGCGCCAGCGCCATCGCCAGCACGCCGATCAACAGGTAGAAGTGGAAATGCCCGGGCACCCACTGGGTGTTGTGCATGACCATGTTGTTGCGAATGGTGCCATCCAGGATGGCCGGCACGATGCCCGCCGCCCAGCCGAACAGGGCCAGCACCATCAGCCGTGAGGGCATGCTCCAGCGGATGCCGGAACCGTAGAGATTGGTCAGTGCACCCCACGTGGTGACCAGGAACACCGGGAAGCCGGCGCCCCAGGACACCACCTGGCCCATGATCGACAACCAGCGCGGTTGCGCGAAATCCATCAGCAGGTGGTGCGGGAAAACCACGATCACGAACACCGTACTGACCGACCACGACCACAGGAACGGGCGTGAAATCGGATAGGGCCGGCCGGTGTAGCGCGGCAGCAGCTCGTAGATCG
>JALOBC010000006.1 GCA_023228465.1 Dokdonella sp.
GCCAGCCGCACCACCCATTCGGCCAGGTCGCGGCCGTCGATGATCTGCACCGGGTCGTCGCGGTCGCCCGGTACCAGCATCTCGCCGCCCTGCGCCACGCGCAGCGGCCAGTAGGTGAAGCGATCGGTCTGGTCGCGCGGGCCGACGATATAGGTCGGCCGCACGATGGCGACGCGTTCGCCGAACTGCTTTTTCGCCTCGGCCTCGCTCCTGGCCTTGAGCGCGCCGTACAGGTTTTCCATGTCCGCAAGCAGGCTTTCCTGCGTTTCCGCCATCGCGTCCTTGCCCGTGTAGCGCGCCAGCGCTGCGTCTTCCGTCAGCCCCGGCTGGCTGCCGTCGGCGTAGGCGGAAATGCTGGAGATGAACAGGTAGTGGCCGACGTTCTTGCGCAACACCTTGCCGGCGTCGCGTACCCAGAACGGCAGGCTGGTGGGGTTGTCGATGCACACATCCCATTGCCGCCCCTTGAGCGCGCCCAGATCGCCCGTGTTGCGGTCGCCATGCAGTTGTTCCACTTCGCCCGGCCATTCGGGGGACGGCCGCTGGCCGCGGTTGAACAGGGTGATCGTGTGCCCGCGTGCCAGCGCGTAGTTGACCTGGAACGGCCCGGTAAAGCCGGTGCCGCCGAGGATCAGGATGCGCAGCGGTTTGGCCGCGCGCTTCACCGCCGGGGCGGGGGTCGCGGCGTTCGCCAGCGCAGAAGCGGGCAGCGTGGAGGTGGCGGCAGCCAGTGCGGCAAGCTTGAGCAGGTCACGGCGGTTGAACATGGGGATACTCCTGTGGGTGCGGGCAAGCCCGGCTGGGTCGTTGTTTTCCGGTGGTGGGGCGCGCGTCGGTCTGGATCGTGCCCGCTTGATTGCGCGTGCCCGCCTACAGCGCCTGGATCAAATCGACCATGCGCTTGCGCAGGCCGGCATCGGGCAGGCGCCCGCGCGCCGCGCCGAGGTTGTCGATCATGTGGCGGGCCTGGCGGGTCGCTGGCGTGGTCGCGGTGACCACGGGGTTGGCAATGACGAACTTGAGGAAGAACTGCGCCCAGCTGGTGGCGTCGAACTCGGCGGCCCAGGCCGGCAGCGCTTGCGTGCGTATCGCCTGCCACAGCCGCGTGCGCCCGAACGGGGCGTACACCAGTACCCCGATGCCGCGGTCGCGTGCCAGCGGGAAGATGCGTTCCTCCATGCGCCGGTTGTCCACGGCGTAGTCCACGCCGATGAAGTCGAGGGCGTGGGTTCGCATCACCTGTTCCAGCGGTTCGTACTGCGCGGCAAACGTGGTGGTGATGCCGAGGTAGCGGATGCGCCCGGCGGCCTTGTATTCGCCCAGCAGGCCGAGCTGGGTATCCGGATCGCCGAGGTTGTGGACCTGCACCAGGTCCAGCGGCGCCTTGCCCAGGCGTGCCAGCGAGGTGTCGAGCTGGGCGCGGGCGGCCGTACGGTCCGCCTTGCCGCCCCCACGCGGGGCGACGTTGAGCTTGGTGGCCCAGAAGATCTTCCGGGTGAGGTCGAGCTCGCGCGCCACTCGTCCGGCCACGGCCTCGGCATCGCCGTAGCCCGGCGCGGTATCGAGCACCCGCCCACCCTGTGCCACCAGCGCCTGCATCACTGCGCGCAGGGCCGCCTCGTCGCCATCGGCGGCAGCGCGGGCGAAGCTGGCGGAACTGCCCAGGCCGACGACCGGCAGGCGTTCGCCGCTGGCCGGGATGGCGCGCGTGATGAGCGGCAGGGTTTCGTCCGTGCCGGCCGGCAGGCGGCGCGGACCCAGCGCCAGCGTGGCGCCGGTGGCGAGCGCAAGCTTCAGGCAGTCGCGGCGGCTGGTCATGGCGTGCTCCCATGCTGGGCGGGTGACGAATCGCGCGCGGCGGTGTGGCCACGCGCGGCAAGTTGCTGCTGGCGGCGTCCCAGCCACAGGCCGAGCGCCGCCCAGGCGAGCGCCAGCGGCAAGGTGACGCTGGCCAGGGCGCCAAGGCCGAGGCCCAGGCGCGCGAGGCCGCCTTCCAGCTGGGCGCCCACCACGTCGCCGCCACGGTACACGAAGGTGTCGATGAACGCCTTGGACTTGTACTTGTCCTCGCGGCTGACCACCGTGTAGAGCGTCTCGCGCGCCGGTCGCGTCAGCGCGCGCTGGATGGCGCGGAACGTGGCCTCGAATGCCACCAGCGCCGCCAGCGACCCGACCAGGGCAAGCCCGACGAAGCCGAGCAGGGCGGTGACCGGCAGCAGGGCCAGCACCACGTGCACGCCCCAGCGCCGCATCAACCGCCCGGCGATGAGCGCCTGCAGCAGCAGGGTGGCGGTCTGGGTGGCGAGGTCGATGCGCGCGAACACGCTGGCGCGCAGGTCCGTGTCGTCCCCCAGCGTCGCCACCAGGTGCAGGCGGGTGAAGTAGAGGAAGGTGCTCATGACCGTCATCAGCACCACGTAGCCTGCGATACCGGCGAGATAGGGCGAGCGGAACACCGCCTTGAAGCCCTGCCAGGCGCTGCCGCCGATGCGGGCGTGGCCGTCGCCGTGGTCGCCGGCCGCGTGGCCGTGCCATGCGCGCGTGCGCGCCAGCGCCCATGCCAGGGCGGTCGCCAGCAACAGGAAGCCGATCGACACCAGCAGCAGCGCGGGCGTGCCCAGCGGGCGGGCCAGCATGCTCGCCAGCCAGGGGCCGAAGATCGCGCCCAGGGTGCCGCCGACGGCAATCAATGCGAACAGGCGGCGCGCCTGTTCCAGCGAAAAGCAATCCGCCATCAGCGCCCAGAACAGCATGGTGACGAACAGGTTCGCCACGCTGTACCAGACATAGAACACCTGCCCGCTGGCCACGCCCACCGCTGCAGGCGCGAATACCAGCAGCACGTAGAAGCCGCCCAGGCTGGCGGCGAAGAACACGTACGTCGTGGTGACGAAGGCGAGCCTGCGCAGGCGGCTGACCAGCCAGCCGAACACCGGGTTCGCCGCCAGCGTCACCAGCGCCGTGCCGATGAACAGCCAGCGCACGGTTTCGATGCCGTGCGCCAGCCCGAGGGCATCCCGCGCGGGCCGCAGGACCATCAGGGCGGTCAGGATGCAGAAGAAGAATGCGCCGGACAGCAGCACCGGCATCCGCTCGTCGCGGCGCACGTCGAGCAGGCGCTGGAAGGCTTCGTGCATGTGCATGCGGGCAGCGGTCGCGGGTGCACAAGGTAGCGTGGCGGCAGCCCGCGCTCCAGTGGGCCATGCCGGATGGCAGGGGCGCCCGGCGGGCGCGGTCGGTAAGATTGGCCGGCCCAGACCACCCCGTGCATGTCGATGTATCCAGTTTTGCCCGCCCGTGTCGTCCTCGTCGCGTTGTTCTGCGCTGCGCTGGCCGCGTGCGGCAGCGATGCCACGCCCCAGCGCGGCCCGCAGACGGCCGCGAAGGTCACCACCACGGTGCTCGCCCTGCAGCCGTGGAGCGACACCATTCGCGCACTCGGCACGGTCAAGGCGCGCGAGTCGGTGACGGTGACCGCCAAGGTCAGCGAAACCGTGCAGGCGGTGCACTTCGACAGCGGCGATGAAGTCGAGGCGGGCACGCCGCTGGTCGAGCTGACCGGCAACCAGCAGCGCGCCATGCTGGAACAGGCGCAGGCAACCGCCGAGGAAGCCGCGCGGCTGTATTCGCGCCAGGACAATCTGGCCATGCAGGGCGTGATCCCGCGCGCATCGCTGGATGCCCAGCGGGCGGTCCGCGACTATGCGCGCGCGCGCGTCGAGGAAATGCGTGCGGCGCTGGCCGACCGGGTGATCCGCGCGCCCTTCACCGGCATGCTCGGCATCCGCCAGGTCAGCCCCGGTGCGCTGGTCACGCCGGGCACGCCGATCGCCACGCTGGATGACATCAGCCATGTCTATGTCGATTTTCCCGTGCCCGAGGATCTCTTCGCCAGTCTCGCCGTCGGCCAGCAGCTGACCGCCACCGCGGCAGCCTACCCGGCGCGCGAGTTTGCCGGCGTGGTCAGTACCATCGACAGCCGCATCGATCCGCTCACACGCGCGGTCAACGTGCGCGGTGAGTTCGTCAATGCCGATCGCGCGCTGCGCCCGGGCATGCTGCTGCAGGTGACCCTGATCCGGCCGCCGCGCCAGGCCCTGCTGGTGCCGGAGATTTCCATCGTGCAGGTCGGCAACAGTGCGTTCGTGTACCGGGTACAGGCGGACGAGGTGGTGGAACGGGCCGATGTGGAAGTCGGCAGCCGCCGCGGTGGGCTGGCCGAGGTCACCGCGGGCCTCGCCGTTGGCGATCGCATCGTGGTTGATGGCACCGGCAAGCTGCGCCCCGGCGACCGCGTGGATGCGGTGCCGGCGCAGGCGGCGGCAGCCACCGATGAGCCGGCCACGCCGGCGACGGACGGATCGGCGCATGAGGATTGAGGTGGTGCACCGCGCTGGCGGCAGGGTGGGCGCATGAATCTTTCCGAGCTTTCGATCCGCCGGCCGGTCTTCGCCACCGTCATGAGCCTGCTGCTGATCGTGCTTGGCATCATGGCCTTCTCGCGCCTCACCTTGCGGGAACTCCCGGCGATCGATCCGCCGATCGTGTCGGTGGATGTCAGCTATCCGGGCGCCTCGGCGGCGGTGGTCGAGACACGCGTCACCCAGGTGCTGGAAGATGCCCTGTCCGGCATCGAGGGCATCGAGACGCTGCAGTCGCGCAGTGTCAATGGGCGCGCCGCGGTGACGCTGGAGTTCACCCTCAACCGCGACATCGAGGCGGCGGCCAATGACGTGCGCGATGCCATCAGCGCGGTCGCCGCGCGCCTGCCCGATGAGGCCGATCCCCCGCGGGTGGAAAAGGCCAACAGCGATTCGGACACGGTGATCTGGCTCAACATGAGCTCGACCACGATGAACACGCTGGAACTGTCCGATTACGCCGAACGCTACGTGGTGGACCGGCTGTCCAGCCTCGACGGGGTGGCCCAGGTGCGCCTGGGCGGGCGCCAGCGCTATGCCATGCGCATCTGGCTGGACAGCGCGGCGATGGCGGCGCGCGACATCACCGCCAACGACATCGAAGCGGCCCTGCGCGCGGAAAACGTGGAATTGCCGGCCGGGCGCATCGAGTCGGCGACGCGCGACTTCACCCTGCGTGTCGCGCGCGACTATCGTACTGCCGCGGACTTCGCCCAGATCCCGCTGCGCAAGGGTGCGGACGGCTACGTGGTGCGCCTGGGCGACGTGGCACGCACCGAGCTCGCCTCGGCCGAGCGGCGCGCCTACTACCGCAGCAACGGTCAGCCGAACATTGGCCTGGGCATTGTCAAGACCTCCACCGCCAACGCGCTGGACGTGACCCGCGCGGCGCGTGCGGCCGCGCTCGAAATCCAGAAATCCCTGCCGACGGACACCCACATCTTCGTTTCCTACGATGACACGGTCTTCATCGAGGCCTCGGTCGAGCGCGTCTATGCGACCCTGATCGAGGCGGTGCTGCTGGTGCTGCTGGTGATCTGGCTGTTCCTCGGCAGCCTGCGCTCGGCGCTGATTCCGGCGATGACCGTGCCGGTGTGCCTGATCGCGGCCTTCATTCCCCTGTACCTGTTCGGCTACTCGATCAACCTGCTGACCCTGCTCGCGCTGGTGCTTTCCATCGGCCTGGTGGTGGATGATGCGATCGTCGTGCTGGAGAACATCCAGCGTCGGGCGGACCTGGGCGAACCGCGCCTGGTCGCCTCGGCGCGTGGCGTCAAGCAGGTGGCGTTCGCGGTGATCGCGACCACCGCCGTGCTGGTGGCGGTGTTCCTGCCGGTCGGCTTCATGGAAGGCAACACCGGTCGCCTGTTCCGCGAGCTTTCCATCGCCCTCGCGGGCGCGGTGGCGCTGTCTGCCTTCGTTGCCCTCACCCTGACACCGATGATGTGCTCGCGCCTGCTGCGCCGGCACGACCCGGACAAGGGCGGCAAGCGCCTGCTCGGCCATGTCAACGCGGCACTCGCCGCCGTGACCACGCGCTACCAGCGCCTGCTTGCACGTGGCATCGGTCGCCCATGGCTGTTCGGCGCGCTCATGCTGGCCTCGCTCGGCGCCATCTGGGCGCTGATCCACTGGGTGCCCTCGGAGCTTGCGCCGGCCGAAGATCGCGGTGCCTTCTTCGTTTCCATCGTCGGGCCGGAAGGCGCGGGCTTCGACTACACGGTGGAGCAGATCGAAAAGGTCGAGGCCGTCCTCGCACGGCGCACCGGCCCGGACCGCGACATCGCCCGCTACAACACGCGCGTGCCCGGCGGCTGGGGCGCCAGCGAGGAAATGCACACCGGCAACGTGATCGTGTTCCTGCAGGACTGGAACAAGCGCGAGCACAGCACGGCCGAAATCGCCGAATCCCTGCGCCAGGAACTGTCCAACCTGCGCGGCGTGGAAGCCTGGCCGCGCGTTGGCGGCGGCCTGGTCGGCAGTCGCGGCCAGCCCATCCAGATCGTGCTCGGCGGCCCCGAATACCAGGAAATCGCCGTCTGGCGGGACCGGGTCATGCAGCGCATGCAGGCCAATCCGGGCTTCTTCTCGGTCGATTCGGACTACAAGGAAACCCGTCCGCAGATGCGCGTGCAGATCGATCGCCAGCGCGCCGCCGACCTGGGCGTCAGCGTCGCCGACATCGGCCGCGCGCTGGAAACCATGATGGGCGGACGCCGGGTCACCACCTTCGTGCAGGATGGCGAGGAATACGACGTGTGGCTCCAGGCGGCGCGTTCGGATCGCGCCGCGCCGGCCGACCTGGCGGCCATCCAGGTGCGCGCACGCAGCGGAGAACTGCTGCCGCTGTCCAACCTGGTGAGCCTGAGCGAGCTGGCCGAGGCGGGCAGCCTCAACCGTTTCAACCGCCTGCGCGCGATCACCATCAGCGCCGGCCTGAGCCCCGGCTACACCATGGGCGCAGCGCAGGACTTCCTGCGCCAGGTGGTCGATGAGGAACTGCCCGACTACGCGCAGATCGACTGGAAGGGCGAATCGCGCGAATACCAGAAGGCCGGCGGCGCGGTGCTGCTCACCTTCGCGCTGGCCTTGCTGGTCGTGTACCTGGTGCTGGCCGCCCAGTTCGAGAGCTTCATCCATCCCTTCGTGATCATGCTGACGGTGCCCCTCGGCGTGCTCGGCGCACTGGTCGGCCTGGCCGTCACCGGCGGCACGCTGAACCTGTTCAGCCAGATCGGCATCGTCATGCTGGTGGGGCTTGCAGCGAAGAATGGCATCCTCATCGTCGAGTTCGCCAACCAGCTGCGCGACGCCGGACGCAGCGTGGCCGAGGCCATCGTCGAGGCGGCCGGCGTGCGCCTGCGACCGATCCTGATGACCTCGATCGCGACCGCCGTCGGCGCCCTGCCGCTGGTGCTCGCCGGCGGGCCCGGGTCGGCCAGCCGCAGCACCATCGGCGTGGTGGTGATCTTCGGCGTGTCCTTCTCCACGTTGCTGTCGCTGTTCGTGATCCCGGTGTTCTACACCCTGCTCGCGCCCTACACGAAATCGCCGCTGGCCGTTTCGCAGGAACTCGAACGGCTGGAAGCACACACCCCGCAGGCCGGCGGCCACGCCTGAGGCACGCCAGAGGCGTCGGTTTGGCAGGTCGGTTGGACGGCTGAATAGGAGTACCCTTAGCGCGTTCCCCGGCCACGGAGCACGCCATGCACCCGTTTCGTCGCGTTCTTGTCGTCCTTGCTGCCGCCCTGATTGCCACGCCGGCCGCCTCGGCCGCCACGCGCCTGCTGCGCTTTCCCGACATCTGCGGCGACCAGGTGGTATTCACCTACGCCGGCGACCTGTGGCGCGTGTCCGCCCAGGGCGGCACGGCCATCCGCCTGACCGCCGGCCCGGGTGTCGAACAGTCGGCACGCTTCTCGCCCGATTGTTCGAGGATCGCCTTCACCGGGCAGTACGGCGGTGACGATCAGGTCTTCGTGATCCCGGCCGGCGGAGGCGAGCCGCTGCAGCTCACCTGGTACCCGGGCAAGGGTCCGCTGCCCCAGCGCTGGGGCTTCGACCATCAGGTGTATGGCTGGACGCCCGACGGCAGCGCCGTGCTGTTCCGTTCCTGGCGCGATTCGGTCAACGAATCCAGCCCGCGCCTGTACACCGTGCCGGTGGCCGGTGGCCTGCCCAGCGTGCTGCCCATGCCTTCGGCCGGCAGCGGGCGCTATTCGCCCGATGGCGGCAAGCTGGTCTATTCACCCAAGTACCGCGATTTCCGCACCTGGGCACGCTACGTGGGCGGTTGGGCGCAGGATCTGTACATCTATGATTTTGCTGCCAAGTCGGCCACCAACATCACCAATGACGTGAACACCGACCGCGACCCGGTGTGGATCGGCGACGCGGTGTATTTCCTTTCCGACCGCAGTGGACACCTCAACCTGTATCGCTACGACACCGCAGGCGGTCAGACCAGCCAGCTCACCCACTACCAGGATGTGGATGCGCGCTGGGCCAGCGGCGATGCCGCCGGGCAGCTGGTGTTCGAGGTCGCCGGCGCGCTGCACGTCTACGATGCCCGCGCCGGCCAGGACCGGGCGCTGGAGATCGACGTACCGAGCGATCGGGTGTCCACGCGGGCCCGCGACGAGAGCGTGGCCGAGCACATCGAGGATTTCGACCTCAGCGGCAACGGCAAGCGCATCCTGTTCACGGCGCGTGGCGAACTGTTCAGCGCACCGGCGAAGGACGGCCTCACCGAGAACCTGACGCACACGCCGGGCGCCCATGAGCGCGAGGCGGCCTGGGGTCCACAGGGCAAACGCATCGCCTACGTGTCCGACCAGTCGGGCGAGGAAGCGATCTGGGTACGCGATGCCGACGGCGCCAATGCGCGCCAGCTGACGCAGGATCGCCTGGGCCGCCTGTATGCGCCGCGCTGGTCGCCGGACGGCTCGCGCATCGCCTTCTCCGACAGCAGCAACAACCTGCGCGTAGTGGCGGCCGGCGGCGGCCCGGCCCCGGTCATCGCGCACGACCACGGTATCCAGCGGCGCGATTACGCCTGGTCGCCGGGCGGCCACTACCTGGCCTACACCCTGACCGATCCGGACACCCTGCGGCCAAGGCTGTACCTGCACGATTTCGCCTCGGCCAAGGGCATCGAGACGGGTGCGGCGCCCTTCGATGCCTACGCGCCGGCCTTCTCGCCGGACGGCAAGTATCTCTACTTCATCGGCAACCGCGAGTGGGCACCGCAGCTCTCCAACATCGAATGGGACTTCGCCGCCAACCGCGACGCCGTCATCTTTGCCCTGGCCCTGCGCAAGGGCGTGGAAAACCCCTTTGCCCCGCGCAACGATCTGGCCTCCGGCGGCGAGGACAAGGAAGACACCGACAAGGACAAGGCCGCCGGCAAGGCCAGGCAGCCGGGCGACATCGACGACCGCATCGACTTCGATGGCCTGGCCGGGCGGCTGGTGCGCGTTCCCATCGATGCCGACAACATCGCCTGGATCGGCATCACCGGCCAATCCATCCTGTACGTCACCCACGATGCCGCCTACTACGGCCGCGATGGCGCCTTCAAGCCCAAGCTGCAGGCCTGGTCGTTCAAGGAGCGCAAGGCCAAGGAAGTGTATGCCGGCCTCGACGGCCTCGCCCTGGCCGCCGATGGCGAGAGCGTGGTGGTGCGCGATGGCAAGGAGTTCAAGCGCATCGACCTGGGTGCCGACAAGCCCGAACCCAAGGCGGTGAGCACCAAGGGCCTGTTCATGCACGTCGACCCCAAGGCCGAATATGCGGAAATCTTCCGCGAAGTGTGGCGCCGCTACCGCGACTACTTCTACGCGCCGAACATGAACGGCTACGACTGGAATGCCCTGCGCGAGAAGTACGCGCCGCTGCTGGCCGATGTCGGCGACCGCAGTGACCTCAACTACCTGCTTGGTCAGCTGGTGGCCGAGCTTTCCAATTCGCACACCTATGTCGATGGCGGCGACCTCGGCCTGCCCGACAAGCCGCACGTCGCCCTGCTCGGGGCACGCTTCGAAGCGGATGCCGCCAGCGGCCGCTATCGCATCGCGCGCATTCTCGCCGGCGACGAGGGCGAGAAGCGCTACCGCTCGCCACTGACCACCCTGGGCGTGAACGTGAAGGCCGGCGACTACCTGCTCGCCATCAACGGCCAGTCGCTGACCACCGCCGACAATCCGTATCGGCTGTTGCGCATCGCGGCGGATCAGCCGGTGCAGCTGCGCGTGGGCAGTTCGGCCAGCGGTGCGGACGCACGCACCGTGCTGATCGAGCCGATCGACGATGAAATGCCGCTCAACTACCTCGCCTGGGTGCGGCACAACCGCGAGTACGTGGCCAGCGCCAGTGAAGGGCGCATCGGCTACCTGCACATCCCGGACATGGGTGCCGATGGCATCCGCGAGTTCATCAAGTGGTATTACCCGCAACTGCGCAAGCAGGGCCTGGTGGTCGACGTGCGCGACAACGGTGGCGGCAACGTCTCGGCCATGATCATCGAGCGCCTGTCGCGCCAGTTGCTGGGCCTGGATTACGGGCGCAACCTCGATATCACCGGCACCTACCCGCAGCAGACCTTCCTCGGTCACCTGGCGGCGCTGTGCAACGGCACCACGGCCTCGGACGGGGACATCTTTTCCTACATGTTCAAGCAGGCCAAACTCGGCCCGCTGATCGGCACGCGCACCTGGGGCGGGGTGGTCGGCATCACCGACTGGGGTCCGCTGATCGATGGCGGCAACGTGTTCGTGCCCGAATTCGCCAGCGCCGATACGCAAGGCAATTATGTCGTGGAAGGCCACGGCGTCGATCCCGACATCGTGGTCGAGCAGGACGTGGCCGCCCAGCTCGCCGGCAAGGATCCACAGCTCGACCGCGCCATCCAGGAACTGGAGAAGGCGATCGAGGCCAAGCCGTTCGTGATGCCGCCGCGTCCGCCCGACCCGGTCAAGGCGCCGCCGGCCATGCGCGCCGGGCAGGGCGGCTGAAGGGTCGCAGCGCGGGCCACGCGCCCGCGCTGCGCGCGGCCGGCGTGCCGGCGCTACACCGTGCTGACGTTGCGCAGCTTCCAGTGCTTGCCGATCAGCAGGGTCAGGCGGTGCTGGATGATCGCGTGCGGTAGCGCGCTGATGACCTCGCAGGTGACGTGCACATCGGTTTGCTGCGCGGTCACGATGGCGTTGGGGTCGCTGGCGCCGCTCGCCGGGTCCACCTCGTCCGGATCGGGCTGCATGGCGCGCCAGCGCCGCCACAGGGTCGGCTCGCGCAACGCGCCCTGGAACAGCTCGGCAAAGCTTTCCACCGAGCCGCCCTGAAAGGAGAGTTCGTCCGACTCGCCGCGGGCCTTGACGAGGTCGTCGATGGAAAAGGTGAAGCGCTGCGCGATGGCCATGGCGTATTCCCCGATGCACTGACTGGCAGTCTAGCAGCGGGAAGCGGAACGCGGCACGAACCGCGCGCGGGCGAAAGCCAGCCGGACAGGCGCAGTTCGGCCGCCGGCGCGGGTCGGTGGCAAGGCCTGCAGCCAGGCGCGCGGCCCGCCCGCACTGCAGGCCGCGCGCGGCCTGCAGTGGCGTGTCAAACGCCGCGTTCCGCATGGCAGGGTACAATGCAGCTTCTTGTCTGCGTGGGGTCGCCGATGTTCAACGCCACCACAATCGATGCCGCCGACAAGCCGGGCCTGTATGCGGCGCTGGCCGCCCAGGCGCGCGCCTTGCTGGAAGGCGAGCACGACCTGATCGCCAACGCGGCGAACTTCGCCGCCCTGGTATGGCACACGCTGCCGGACCTCAACTGGTGTGGCTTCTACCTGTTCGATGGCAAGGAACTGGTCGTTGGCCCGTTCCAGGGCCGGCCGGCCTGTGTGCGCATTGCCCTGGGCCGCGGCGTGTGCGGTACCGCGGCGGCCACCGGACAGACCCAGGTCGTCGCCGACGTCAACGCGTTCGACGACCACATCGCCTGTGACAGCGCCTCGCGCTCGGAGATCGTGGTGCCGCTGTTCGATGGCGAGCGCCTGGTCGGCGTGTTCGACGTGGACAGCCCCGTGCTCGCCCGCTTCGACGCGCAGGACCGTGCCGGCATGCAACGCCTGGCGGCCGTCTTCATGCAATCGTTGCGCCGGCCGGCGCGGGAGGTGGCATGAGCACGCCAGCGGTCAAGATCCGCAATGTCGGCCCCAAGTCGGCCGCCTGGTTGCGCCAGGTCGGCGTGCGCAGCACCGAGGACCTGGCCCGCGTCGGTCCGGTGGATGCCTTCCTCAAGGTCAAGCGCGCCGGCTTCCGGCCCACGTTGAACCTGCTCTATTCGATGGCCGGCGCGCTGGCTGACTGCCACTGGGCGGAACTGCCGGAAGATCACAAGCAGGAACTGCTGCGGGACCTGGAGGCGGCCGAATCGGCGCATCCGATCCAGACCCGTTGGGAGCGCCAGAAGGCCGCCAGCGAAGACGCCGCCGCCGCCGAGGCCAGCGACGTGGAGCGCGAGTCCGCCGAGGGCGCCGCCGCCGCCCAGCAGGACGACCGCGGCCTCAGCCGCTTCGACTAGCGACGCACGCAGGTCGCCGGCAGCGGCGCCGCCCTCAGGGAACCATGATCGGGTTGCCGGCCTGGTCGTAGGCGTAGTCGAGGATCGTCGCCGGGAAGCCGGTCGGGGCGGTCGTCTGCAGGTGGACGTAGCCGTAGCAGAGGCCCGAGGCGGGCGGCGTCGGCAGCGCAGCGCAGTTGAAACGGAAGCCCAGATACCCCGTGGCGCCGGCCGCCCAGGCCGCCGGCCCGGGATTGTTCTGGGTCGACCAGGCCGAAGCCGGGCCGACCACCGCGCCCGCGGGCAGGACCAGGAAGTCCGAGGTGGTGGTGCTGGACGAGACGCCGGCGATGTCCGGCGCGCCCGTGTTCCACCAGAAGGTCAGCTGCTGGTTGTTGTCGTACGGGTTGAAGTGGTCGTTGGCCACGTAGCCATCCTGGATGGCGCCGGTGATCCAGTTCACCGAGGTGCCATGCAGGTCGTCGGCAATGGGGTGGTTCAGCGGGCCGCTGGTGACGATGTCCGGCAGCAGCGGCACGGCAGCGCAGTGACCGTTCCCGTCCGCGTCGAAGCCGTTGCAGAAGATGCCGTCGGACGGGTTCACGGTCAATGTTACCGGCACCCTGATCAGCGGCTGCAGCGGATCGTTGCTGGTAATGCACAGGTTGGCAGCGTAGCTGCCGGGAAGCAGCTGGGTGGCATCGCCCGTCACCATCACCGTATCACTGGCACCGCCCGGCAGCGCGCCGGAAACCGGACTCGCGCCGAGCCAGGGGATGTCGCCCGGATTGTCGCAGGGTGCCTCGCGCACGGCCTTGCCTTCATCCAGGTTCACCAGCATGCCCAGGTGGAAGTCGGCAAAGCCGAGGTCGGCGGCCCGCGTCGGCCGGGCGATGCCGCAGGCCGACGAGGAGAGGAAGGTCGGGCCGGACTGTGGCGTGGCGTTGGCCCCCGGGTACCAGGTGCCTCCAGGGGCGCCATTGGTGTGGAACTCGACGACCAGGTCCGTGCGCGCCAGGTCGTCGATATGGCCGGAGACGGGCACCGTGATCGGAGTCCATGCAGTGGAAATGGAAAGGCTCGCGCTGCCGACCAGGGTCAGCTGCGCGGTGTCGATGGAGGCGGGGGCGACCGCGTGCGGGGTGGTGTAGAGGTTGATCGTGGCCGGCAGTCCGCCCGGGAAGTGCATGCCGCCGGCCGCCACCGTCACGCTGTCGATGTCCACGGAAGACCGGCCGGACAGCGCCGGATACGTATCGAGGTCGAAGCGGCGCCACCAGCTGTTGTCGCGTATCGCGCTGCCGTCCTGCGCGTTGCAGGCCACGCCCTGCGGGCCCGGGGTATTGTCGGCCATCTGCGCGATGACCAGCGGCCCTGCGATCAGCGCCGCGCCGCTGGCGTTGCCACCCGTGCCCCGACCGTTGCCGAGTTCGGACACCGCCATGAGTGCGCCCGGCGCCATGCGCGCCGCCGGGTTGTTGCGGAAGCTTGGCGGGGCGTGGTCGCGCTTGCGTGCCGCCGATTCGGCGATCGCCCAGTCGAGCGTGCCGGCGCCGGCGTTGGCGATGGTGAGTGGTGCGTAGGCGAGGCGGCCTTCCTCGGCCGTCAGGTCGATCGCCGCCGGGGCAACCGAAGCCACCGGATCGGTGGCAACGAAGTTGGCGATAACCGTGCAGTCGCCCGCCAGCGGGTAGGTGGTGAAGAGCTGGCCGACCAGGTAGCCCCCGCAGGTGCCGCCCACGCCGGCAAGCTGCTGGCCGGGCGCCGGGCTGAGGGTAAAGGCCGGCGTGGCACCCTCAGCCAGCGTCTGCGTTCCGCTGGGGCTGATGCTGCCCGCCCCGGCGCCCACGCTGGCGGTGACCTCAAAGCTTGCCGGCGCCCCGTCGCACTGACCGTAGGGAGTGTATTCGACGCGAAGATCGTCGGCATCCAGGGTGTTGCCGGCGCTCTGGCCAGCGCCCGGGCTCTGCGAAATGGCCGCGCTCTTGATGTTGTGGCCGGCCGTGCCGGCACCGCTCGGGTCGGAGTAGATCGATGCGCCGTCAATGCACAGATCCAGCGCGCCGCTGATGCGATCGACGATGACCTTGAAGTTGAAATAGGTGTCCACCGGCCATTGCGCACCGGTGTTGACGAGCGTGCCGGTCGAGTAGTCGATCACCTGGATGTCGCGCGCCAGCGCGCGGTCGAACTCCACGATGGTGGTCACCAGGCCGGCGTCCGGATCCTGTGGCTTGAGGCGCCAGCTCGCGCCCGCGCCCGTGCGCGAGAGGCGCAGGTTCGCGCTGATGGTCGCGTAGCGGGTATCGGCCGCGTCGAAGTGCGGCGTGGATGCCAGCGGCTGGTCGGCTGACGTCGGTGCAGCCAGGCTGGTTGCGCGCACGTGCTGCGTGCCATTGGCCGGCATGATCGTGGCCACGTCGAACGCGCGCGCGGACCAGCCCTGCTGGCCATTCAGGGCGCCCACGGCGAAGGGCGACTCGAACCCCGTGGCATAGGTGACGGATGGCCCGCCTTCGGTCGCGATGAAGACCGCGAGCGCGGCCGGCGCATCGCCCTGCTCGGTGGCGAGCGGACCGGTCGCGACGTTGAACACGCCGCCGCTGTCGGCGACCAGTTGCGTGCTGATCGTGCAGCCGCCGGGCGGGATCGCGCCGCCAGCTTCGAGCGTGAGCACGCGCGTGCCGTCCACGGCGACCAGGGTGCCATCGCAGGTCGTGGTGGCAGCGAACAGGCCGAGTCCGGCCGGCAGGGTGGTCGTGAAATCGGCCGTGAGCGCGGACGAGCCGCGCGAAGTGTTGCCGAGCGTCATGCCCAGGCCGACGCGCGCGCCCACCTGCGCGCCTCGCGGGTTGATCGCCAGCGCCAGCGTGGGCGGCACGGGCGCGAGTGCGTCGAGGATGACGGTGTAGTCCTCGGCCTGGCCGGAGCCCGTGCTGCCACACGCCGGCGCATCGGCGATTCCGGGCGTCGCGGCCAAGGTGAACTGCTTGGTGATGCGCATGCGCGTCGGGCCGGGCGTGGCTCCCGCGGGCACGTGGATCACCATGGAAGTGGTCTGGCCATCGACGCCCGTCGAACCGACCAGCTTGCCGACGAGGTAGCCCTCGTCGGCGTCGAAGACGCCGTCCCCGTTCCAGTCGAAATAGGCCGCGATGGCGCCGACGTGCGGTCCATTGTTGTTGCCCTGCACGGCGATCTGGTACTCGCCGCTGGGGGCGAGCTGGCCGACGATGGCAGTGAAGTCCTCGTCCGCCACGCCGCCCGGCGCGGCGGACGTGACGTTGTTGATGCCATCGATCCTGACCAGGGTGATCGGTTCCACACCGCCGCTGTAGTCACGCACGCAGTACGGATCGGGGAAGGCGGCCACGGCTGCGCGGCCGGCCGCAAGCCCACCTGCCAGAACGAGCAAGCTCAGCGTCGTGCGGAACAAGGCATTCATCGTCTCCACCCTGATCGATTGCGCCCGGCCTCAAGCCAACCATACAACTGCGCGGGCCATCAAGGCGAATGCGCACTGAATGGCGCGCCGCCCCTGCTTCGCTGGGGCCCGCACGCCGATCCGGCGCGCGCGACGCATGGCGTCGCCGGAATGCGGCGGAGAGGCAAGGTTGGCGCGCCGCGAAGCGTGCAGGCTGTGCCTAGCGCACCACCGCGTAGCTGCGCGCGTCGGCATTCCACGGCGGCGTGGCGCGGATGGTCGGCAACACCTCCTCGACCGTGTCGACCAGGCGCCACATGCCCAGGTGCTCGCGGTTGATGAAGCGCTCATCTGCGGCCTGCTGCAGGAACGCCTGCAGCGGCGTGTAATAGCCCTTGGTATTGAGCAGCACGATGGGGTTGCGATAGAGCGCCAGACGCTTCAGGGTCACCGCCTCGAACAGTTCTTCCAGCGTGCCGGTGCCACCGGGCAGGGCGACGACCGCGTCGGATCCGGTCAGCAGGCGGCGCTTGCGCTCGCGCATGTCCTCGACCACCTGCATGTTGCCGACGCCCGGATGCTGCCATTCCACCTCGACCATGAAGCGCGGGATGACGCCGATCACCTCGCCGCCCGCGGCCAGCGCGGCATCGGCCAGCGCGCCCATGAGGCCACGCGCACCGCCGCCATAGACGATCGTGCAACCGGCCTGCGCCAGGGTGGTGCCGAGCGCGCGGGCGGCAGCGTGATAGCGCGCGTCGCACAGGTCGCTGGATGCGCAATAGACGCAAACGCGCAGGCCCGCCGCGCCATCCGGCGCGGTGGCCTGGTGCGGATTTCCGCGGTACGCCGACGTCATTCCACGGTGACCGACTTGGCCAGATTGCGCGGCTGGTCGACATCCGTGCCGCGCAGCACGGCGACGTGGTAGGCGAGCAGCTGCAGCGGCACCGTGAACACTGCCGGGGCGACCAGGTTGCCGCCCGAAGCGACCTGCAGCAGGCTGCCCCGCGCGCCGTTCAGGCTGACGTCGGCGTCGCTGTCGGCGAACACGAACAGTTCGCCGCCGCGGGCGCGCACCTCTTCCAGGTTCGACTTGAGCTTTTCCAGCAACTGGTTGTTCGGTGCCACGGCCACCACCGGCATGTCCTCGTCCACCAGCGCCAGCGGGCCGTGCTTGAGCTCACCGGCCGGGTAGGCCTCGGCGTGGATGTAGGAGATTTCCTTGAGCTTGAGCGCGCCTTCCAGGGCCACCGGGTACTGCACGCCGCGTCCGAGAAAGAGCGCGTGGTTGCGGCCCACGAAACGCGCGGCCAGGGTGGCGATCTGTGGCTCCAGCGTGAGCGCCTCGCCAAGCAGGCGCGGCAGGCTGGCCAGCTCGGCCACCATCGCCGCGTAGCGCGCGCGCTCCAGGCCGTTGAGGCGCGCCAGTTCGAGCATCAGCAGGGCCAGCGCGGCAAGCTGGGTGGTGAAGGCCTTGGTCGAGGCGACCCCGATTTCGGGGCCGGCGCGGGTCATCAGGGCAAGATCCGATTCGCGTACCAGGCTGGATTCGGGCACGTTGCAGATGGCCAGCGATCCGAGATAGCCGTGGCGGCGGCCCTCACGCAGGGCGGCCAGCGTGTCGGCCGTCTCGCCGGACTGGGAGATGGCCACGAACAGGGTGTCCGGGCCGACCACCACGTGGCGGTAGCGGTACTCGCTGGCGACCTCGACGCTGCAGGCGATGCCGGCGATGCCTTCCAGCCAGTAGCGCGCGACCAGGCCGGCGTGGAAGCTGGTGCCGCAGGCGACGATCTGCACGCGCCGCACGCGCGCCAGCAGGGCGTCGGCATCCACGCCGAAGATGTTCGGCAGGATGTGGTCGGTGGCGATGCGCCCTTCCAGGGTGTGCGCGACGGCGGTGGGCTGCTCGAAGATCTCCTTCAGCATGTAGTGGCGATACTCGCCGCGCTCGACCGAATCGGCGGACAGCTCGCTGGCACGCACCGGGCGTTCCGCGGGCTGGCCGTCGGCATCGAAGATGCGCATCGTCTCGCGGGTGATCTCGACCACGTCGCCTTCTTCGAGATAGGCAAAGCGATGGGTGACCTTGATCAGCGCCTGCACGTCCGAGCCGAGGAAATGTTCGCCGATGCCCACGCCCACGCACAGCGGGCTGCCGCGGCGCGCGCCCACCACCCGGCCGGGCTGCTCACGGTCGAGTACGGCAATGGCATAGGCGCCTTGCAGGCGGGCCGTGGCCGCCTGCACCGCCTCGAGCAGGTTCGCGCCGCCGTCCACCGCGGCATGTACCAGGTGGCCGATGACTTCGGTGTCGGTGTCCGAGGCAAAGCGGTAGCCGGCGCGCTCGAGTTCCGCACGCAGCTCCACGTGGTTCTCGATGATGCCGTTGTGCACCACGGCGATGCGTTCGCGCGAGACGTGCGGGTGGGCATTGACCTGGTTGGGTATGCCGTGGGTGGCCCAGCGGGTGTGGGCGATGCCGCAGCTGCCGGCCAGCGGGTGCGCGGCATATTGCGCTTCCAGCTCGCGCACCTTGCCGGCCGCGCGCAGGCGGGCGAGCTGCCCCTGCTCGTCGATCACGCAGATGCCGGCTGAATCGTAGCCGCGGTATTCCAGCGCCTTGAGCCCGGCGATGAGGATGGGCACCACGTCGCGCTCGGCGGTGGCAGCAACGATTCCGCACATGGTCAGGGATTTCCGTGGCTGAAGATTGGGAAAATGCAGGAACGCGCAGTGCTTGCCCTGGCCGGGCCGGCACTGCGACCATGCGTCGGCCCGGTACCGGATTTGCGTGGCATTCCGGCGGTGATCCGATGGCCGCGCCCCGCCTCTAAGGGTCTGCATGCTGCAGCTTCTGCGTCAACGAAAAACCCGCTGGCTGGCATTGTTGCTACTCCTGCATGTGATCCTGCTGGCGGCATGCGTCGACCTGGCGGCACGCCTGCGGTTCTTCAATGCGCCGGCTGGCTATGCGCATTTTGCCATCGACCTTGGCGTGCGTGCCGTCCTGTTCGCGCTGGGGCTGGTGGCCGGCATGGCTGCGCTGGGCCTGTACAACGCGCACCAGCGCGAACGCTGGGCCGGGCAGATGGTGCGCCAGCTGGCGGGTTTCACGCTGGGCGGCACCGGGCTCATCCTGGTCTATTACATCTTTCCGCCGGCTTACATCGGCCGCGGCGTGCTGCTGATCGCGGTGCTGCTGGGTTTCATTGCGGTCGCCCTGACGCGCGCGCTGTTCCTGCGCCTGGTGGACAGCGAACTGCTGCGCCGGCGCATCCTGGTGTGGGGCGCGGGTGAGCGCGCCTCCTCCATCCCCGAAAAGCTGCGCCGGCGCTCGGATCGGCGTGGCTTTCGCGTGGTGGGCTTCGTGCCGCTGGCCCACGAGCCCGTGGTGGTGCCGGCCGATCGGCTGCTCGACCCGGGCAGCGCCCCGCTGCTCGACTGGCTGCGTCACCTGGACATCGACGAGATCGTGGTGGGTGTCGATGACCGGCGTCGCGGCCCGTCGATGATGCAATTGCTCGAATGCCGGCTGGCCGGCATCCCGGTGATCGAGCTGCCGACCTTCTTCGAGCGCGAATCCGGGCGCGTCGAGCTGCGCCTGGTCGATCCGTCCTGGCTGGTGTACGCCGAGGGCTTCGATGCTTCGCCGTCCGGCCGGGCCTTCAAGCGCGCCTTCGACCTCGGCTTCGGCCTGCTGGCGCTGGCCCTGGCCTGGCCGCTGATGCTGGCGGTGGCGCTGGCCATCCGGCTCGAGTCGGGGCCGGGCCGGCCGATCCTGTACCGGCAGGAACGCGTGGGCCTGGCCGGGCGCACCTTCATGCTGGTCAAGTTCCGCAGCATGCGTATCGATGCCGAAGGCGACGGCGTGGCACGCTGGGCCAGCCGTGACGACGACCGCGTCACGCGGGTCGGGCGCTTCATCCGCAAGACGCGCCTGGATGAGCTGCCACAGTTGGTCAACATCCTGCGCGGCGACATGAGCCTGGTGGGCCCGCGGCCGGAACGGCCGCAGTTCGTCGCCGAACTGGCCAGCCAGATCCGCTATTACGACCTGCGCCATTGCGTGAAGCCGGGCCTCGCCGGCTGGGCGCAGCTGCGCTACCCGTACGGTGCCTCGGCGGCCGAGGCGGCCGGCAAGCTGGAATACGATCTGTATTACGTGAAGAACCACGACCTGCTGATGGATCTGCTGATCCTGCTGCAGACGGTGGAAGTGGTGCTGTTCGGCCGTGGCGCGCGCTGAACGGCGGCGGCGCAGGCCGGCGCACCGGCGTGCGCATCTGCAACAATACGGGTTCCTCAAGCGGGCGAAACGGCAGTGATGGACGAGGCAGGCATCCTGGTCACCGGCGGCGCCGGCTACATCGGCAGTCACGTGGTGCTGAAGTTGCTGGCGGCCGGGCGCCGCGTGCTCGTGCTGGACGATCTGAGCACCGGCTTTCGCGAGGCGACCGCGGGCGCGCCGCTGGTGGTGGGCGACTGCGGCGACCGTGCCCTGGTCGCTCGGCTGCTGCGCGAGCAGCGCATCGCCACGCTGATGCACTTTGCCGCGCGCACCATCGTGCCCGAATCGGTGGCCGATCCGCTGCGCTATTACGGCAACAACACCTGCGCGACGCGCAACCTGCTTGCCGAGTGTGCCGCGGCGGGCGTGCGCCAGGTGGTGTTCTCGTCCACCGCGGCCGTGTACGGCGTGCCGCCGGACGGCATCGCGGCGGAGGAGACCCCCACCGCGCCGATCAATCCCTACGGCCGCTCCAAGCTGATGAGCGAGTGGATGCTCAAGGACCTGGCGGCGGCCGGGGGTCCGCGCCACGTGATCCTGCGCTACTTCAACGTGGCCGGCTGCGATCCCGAAGGCCGTATCGGCCAGTCGACGAAGCATGCGACCCTGCTGTTCAAGGTGGCCTGCGAGGCGGCGCTGGGCAAGCGGGCGCACGTGGCGGTGTTCGGCAGCGACTACGCCACGCCCGATGGTACCGGCGTGCGCGACTACATCCATGTCGACGACCTGGCGCGGGCGCACCTGGATGCGCTGGCCTACCTCGAACGCGGCGGCGCGTGCGAGGTGTTCAACGTCGGCTACGGACACGGCTATTCGGTGCGCCAGGTACTGGCGGCCGTGGAGCGCGCGCATGGCGCCGCCGTGCCGACCATCGAGCAGCCGCGCCGCGCCGGCGACCCGCCCACCCTGGTGGCGGCGGCCGACCGGATTGCGCGCGTGCTCGGCTGGCAGCCGCGCTTCGACGATCTGGACGCCATCGCCCGCACTTCGCTGGCCTGGGAGCGCCGGCTCGGCGTGCCCTGAGGCCTCAGTCCGGATCTTCCTGCAGCAGGGCATCCAGGGCCGCCAGCCCGGCCCGCTGCATGGGCCGGCCGCTGACGCGGTCGAGCGGTGCCTGGCGCAGGCCGTCATACGGCAGGATGGTCAGATCGACGACGGTGTCGCCGGCGTGGAAGCGCAGGGCCGGGAAGTCGGCACTGTCGTGGCGATCCAGGCGCAGGCGTCGATCCTGCAGGTCGAACGGGATGGCATGCTCGCCCAGCCGCGCCAGTACGGACTCCGGCTGATCGGCGAACAGGTGCAGGCACACGGCCGAATGGTGGTCGGCGCTGCCATCGAGCACGGCGCCGACCAGGCGCGGCTCGAACGCGCTGAAGAAGTGCATCGCCTCGCGGGCCGTCTCGCGCAGCCGGCGCAGCACGGTGACGCGCTGCGCGCCGCTGAACAGGCGCTGGTGCTCGCGCAGGGCATCGTCGATGGCCTGGTTGGTGGGCAGGCCCTGCGAATCTGGGAAGCCCAGCCGCGCGGCCGCCTTGCGCTTGGCCTGCTGGTAGTCGCGCAGGCCGCTCTCGCTGATCAGCCGCGCCGCCTCGACCGCGATGCGCCGGCGTGCCTCGTCCAGGCGTGCCGGCGCCTGAGTGCTGTGCCGGCCCACCTCAGAACACGTCGTAGGCTTCATGGCGGTCGCCCTTGCCGGCCTGGTCGGGGGCGGGCTGGGCCGCCAGGCGTGCGGCGTCCTCGCTCTTCATGAGTTCCAGCATGGCGTTCGGATCGCCGGCGCTGGCCAGCAGGCCGGTGGCACGGTCGATGCGCACTCGGGCGATGCCCTCGGGCATGTCGAAGGGTTGCTCGGGCACGCCCGCCAGGGCCACGCGCATGAAGTCGATCCAGATCGGCAGGGCCGCCTTGGCACCGAACTCGCCGCGCCCCAGCGAGCTGAAGTCGTCGAAGCCCACCCAGCAGCTCACGGCGAGGGCCGGATTGAAACCGGAGAACCAGGCATCGCGGTGGTCATTGGTGGAACCGGTCTTGCCGGCCAGGTCGTTGCGTTCCAGCACCATCGCCGCCCGGCCGGTGCCACGCTTGATCACGTCGCGCATCAGCGAGGTGATCAGGAACGCGTTGCGCGGATCGAGCGTGAGCGGCGCCACGCGCGGCGTGATGCCCGTGTCGGCCTGGGCAGTGCCGATGGGGCTCAGCAGCGCGCTGGTCGCGGTGCGGGTCGGCGCCACATCGACGACCGGCGCTTGTGGGCAGGTCCTGCACACCACGGTCGGTTGCGCCTGGTAGACCACGTTGCCATCCCGGTCGGCGATGCGGCTGACCAGGTAGGGATCGACCAGGTGCCCGCCATTGGCAAACACGGCATAGCCGCGTGCCATGTCCAGCGGCGCTACCGATGCCGTGCCGAGCGCCATGGAAAGGTTCTCCGGCACCTGGTCGAGGGTGAGCCCGAAGCGGCTCATGTACTCGCGCGCATAGCGCACGCCGATGGCGTCGAGCAGGCGCACGGAGATCAGGTTCACCGACTTGACCAGCGCTTCGCGCAGGCGCATCGGCCCCTGGAAGCTGCCGTCGTCGTTCTTGGGCGTCCACAGTCCGTCCGGGCGCGACGGATCGGGGAACTGCACCGGTGCATCGTTCAGCACCGAGGCGGGCGTGAAGCCGCGCTCGAAGGCGGCCGAGTAGAGAAACGGCTTGAAACCCGAGCCCGGCTGGCGCGCCGCCTGGGTGGAACGGTTGAACTTGCTGCGCAGGAAACTGAAGCCGCCGACCATGCTGCGGATGGCCCCGTCGGCCGGATCCACGGCGACCAGCGCGCCCTGCACGAGCGGAATCTGCGCCAGCTGCCAGTCGCCTTCGTCATCGCGGGCCAGGCGGACGATGTCGCCGCGCTTGAGTACCTCGCTGGCCCGCCGGGGCGTCGGGCCACGGCGGTTGTCGTCGATGAAGGGCCGCGCCCAGACCATCGATTCCAGCGTGAGCACCACGTTCTGGCCATCGGCCATGCGCACCACCGCCTCGTCGGCGCCGCCTTCCACCACGATTCCCGGCGCAAGGCCGCTCAGCGAGCGATAGTCGCCCAGTGCCGCAGCCCAGGCGTCCTCGCCGGCGTCGGGCGGCATTTCGACGTGCGCTTCCGGCCCCCGCCAACCATGGCGGCGGTCGTAGGCCATCAGGCCGGTACGCACCGCGCGCGTTGCGCCTTCCTGCATCTTCGGGTCGAGCGTGGTCGTGATGACGTAGCCGTCGGTGAGGGCCTCGTTGCCGAGCCGCTCGATGGCTTCGCGGCGTACCAGCTCGGCGAAGTAGGGCGCCTCCACCTCGATCGGCGGCTCGTGCGCGCTGGCCAGGTCCGCTTCGGCCATGGCCCGGTCGTAGGCGGCGCGGTCGATGAAGTGGTTGTCCAGCATGCGCCCGAGCACGTAGGCGCGCCGCTCCAGCGCACGCTGCGGCCGGCTGAGCGGGTTGCCAGTGGACGGGAACTTGGGGATCGAGGCCAGCATCGCGCACTCGGCGAGGCTGAGCTGGTCGAGCTTCTTGCCGTAGTAGTACTCGGCCGCCGCGGCGATGCCGTAGGAACGGTGGCCGAAGAACGCCTTGTTGAGGTAGAGCTGGAGGATCTCGTCCTTGCTGAGCGCGCTCTCGATTCGGAACGCAAGGAAGATTTCCGACAGCTTGCGCGTGTAGCTGACTTCCGAGCTGAGAAAGAACAGGCGCGCGACCTGCTGGGTGATCGTGCTGCCGCCGGGCACGTGCTTGCTGCCGGTGGCCACGGTCAACCAGACCGCGCGCGCGATGCCCATCATGTCGATGCCGCCATGCGTATAGAAGTCCGCATCCTCGGCGGCGAGGAAGGCGTTCTTGAGCTGGGTGGGCACGTTCTCGATGCGCACCGGCGTGCGCATGGTTTCGCCGAACATGGCGATCAGGCGGCCGTCGGCGGACACCACGCGCAGCGGAACCTGCATGCGCACGTCCTTGAGGGTTTCGACCGCGGGCAGGCGCGGGGCCAGCAGCCAGTACGCGGTACCGAGCGCAACTCCACCCAGCAGCACGCCGGCCAGCGCCAGGTACAGCGCGTAGCGGAGACAACGAAGAACTAGAGGCATGCGGCGGGACTTGTGATACCAGTCATGGTACGCGTGCGGCGGATCGCGGAGTATAGCGCACAGGGGGATCGGGGAAGGCTCGAGGGGTGCGCGTGTTCGGCATGCGCCCGACCGATTTCGGGGGTCGTGAAGAAAATTTGCGCTGCCTGTTGAAATACCGTTAACTATTGTATTTAATGTAACAGCGCATCTTTCGCTCGTAAGGGCGCGTGGCAAAGGGGAAAAACGTGGGCCTGTTCACACCGAAAGCGCCGCCCTTGATTGGTGTCGACATCAGTTCGACGGCGGTGAAGCTGCTCCAGCTGGCCCAGGTGGGAGGTCGCTACCGGGTCGAGCACTATGCCGTCGAGCCGCTGCCGCCCAACGCCGTGGTCGAAAACAACATCGTCGAAGTCGAGGCGGTGGGGGAAGCGATCCGCCGCGCCCTGGGCCGGTCCGGCGCCAAGACCCGCTCGGCTGCCGCCGCGGTCTCGGGCTCGGCGGTGATCACCAAGCTGATCCCGATGCCGGCCGACCTGTCCGACGATGACATGGAAGCGCAGATCGAGGTCGAGGCCAACCAGTACATTCCCTACCCGATCGAGGAAGTCAGCCTCGATTTCGAAGTCCGCGGCCCGGTCAAGGACAACCCGGACATGGTCAACGTCCTGCTGGCCGCCTCGCGCACGGAAAACGTGGACCTGCGGGTGGCCGCCCTCGACCTCGGCGGCCTGTCGGCGCGGGTGATGGATACCGAGGTGTTCGCGATGGAGAACGCCTACGTCCTCATCGCCGACCAGCTGTCCGTGTCGCGCGATGCGGTGGTCGCCCTGGTGGACGTGGGTGCCACCATGACCACCCTCATCGTGCTCAAGGACCAGCGCACCATCTATTCGCGCGAGCAGGTCTTCGGCGGCAAGCAGCTCACCGACGAGGTCATGCGCCGCTACGGGCTGAGCTACGAGGAAGCCGGCCTGGCCAAGCGCCAGGGTGGCCTGCCCGAATCCTACGAGATCGAAGTGCTCGGGCCGTTCCGCGAGGCCATGGTGCAGCAGGTCAGCCGCCTGCTGCAGTTCTTCTTCGCCGGCAGCGAGTACAGCCGGGTGGATCAGGTCGTGCTGGCCGGCGGCTGCGCTTCGATCGCCGGTGTCGCCGACATGGTCGAGGAGCAGCTTGGCGTGCCCTGCGTCATTGCCAATCCGCTTGCCGACATGTCCCTGTCACCACGCATCCAGGCACAGACGCTGGCACAGGATGCGCCCGCCCTGATGATCGCCTGCGGGCTCGCGCTGAGGAGCTTCGACTGATGGCCAGGATCAACCTGTTGCCGTGGCGCGCCGAGCGCCGCAAGCAGCGCCAGCGCGAATTCTTCATGATGCTGGGCGTGACCGCGGCCGCCGCCTTCGCCGTGCTGTTCGCCGCGATCTTCTGGATGAACCATCTGATCGATGATCAGAATGGTCGCAACGCCTACCTGCAGGGTCAGATCCAGATCCTCGACAAGCAGATCGCGGAGATCAAGGAACTGGACAAGACCCGCGCGCGCCTGCTGACGCGCAAGGAGATCATCGAGCAGCTGCAGTCCAACCGCTCGCAGATGGTGCACCTGTTCGACGAGCTGGTGAAGACCATTCCGGATGGCGTGCGCCTGACCGCCATGAAGCAGGGCGGGGACACGCTGGTGCTGGAAGGTATCGCCGAATCGAACTCGCGCGTGGCCAGCTACATGCGCAACATCGAGGCCTCGCCCTGGATGGGCCACGCGGACCTGCGCAAGATCGAGAACAAGACCGGCACCCAGGGCGCCGACAAGAAGCTGCCATTCGAGTTCTCGCTCGATGTGAAGCTGCGCAAGCCCGAGGAAGTGCAGCAGGCGGCCGAAGCCGCGGCGGCGGAGCACTCGGCCCCGGCCGAGAGCGCCCCCGCCCCCGCCCCGACAACGCCGGCCGACACGGGAGAAGGGAAATGAGCTTCTTCGACGACCTGCGCAATCTCGACCAGAACAACATTGGCGGCTGGCCCAAGTCGGTCAAGGTCTTCTTTGCCGCCATCATCGTGGTGCTGATCCTGTTCCTGGGCTGGTACCTCAAGATCAGCAACCAGCAGGACGAGCTCGAAAGCGTGCGCCAGAAGGAGGTCACGCTGAAGAAGGAGTACTCGGACAAGTGGGCCAAGGCGGTCAACCTCGACGCCTACCGCAAGCAGCTCGACGACATGAAGGAGATGCTGCAGACCATGCTGCGGCAGTTGCCGAGCAGGACCGAGATGCCCGATCTCCTCAACGACATCACCCAGGCCGCGCTCGCCGCGGGCATCGAAACCCAGCTGTTCCAGCCCGGTGGCGAGGTGATGAAGGAGTTCTATGCCGAGAAGCCCATCCAGCTCAAGATGCTCGGCTCCTATCACCAGTTCGGCACCTTCATCAGCAACGTCGCCTCGCTTCCGCGGGTGGTCATCCTGACCATGCACGACGTGTCGCTGCGGCCTTCCGGCACCGCCAAGGCGCCGGGTGCCCAGCTCTCGCTGGAAGGCGTGGTCAAGACCTACCGCTACCTCGATGACGAGGAAGCGGCCGCACAACCGGCAACCGCGCACGCCGCGGGCAGTGGAGGAAAGTGAGATGCGCAGTTCACTCTCCAGCTTGCTCCGCCTCGGCCTGCTGCTCGGCCTGCTTGCCCTGCTCGGTGCCTGCACGCCCAGCGAAAGCCCGCAGGAGTGGGTTGCCCAGCAGCAGGCCAAGAAGGGCGCGCCGCTCGAGCCGCTGCCGGTGATCCGCACCTTCGAGACCTTCCTCTACCAGGACCAGGACCTGCGTGATCCGTTCGGGTTCAGCAACGACGAACAGGCCGAGGCCAGCGGCGAATCGGGGCCGCGTCCCGACCAGAACCGGCCGCGCGAACCACTCGAAACCTTCCCGCTGGACAGCCTCAAGATGTCCGGCACGATCGGGCTCGGCGACAAGGTCGAAGGCCTGGTGCGTGATCCCGACGGGGTCGTGCACCGGGTCAGGGTCGGCGACTACCTGGGCCAGAACTATGGGCGCATCACCGCGATCGAGGAAGATCGCATCGAACTCGTCGAGCTGGTCCCGAGTGGCACGGGCGGCTGGATGGAGCGGCCAGCGACGCTGGCGTTGGGCGAATTGACGCAATGATTGATTCATCGGGGACGCATCTCATGACCACCACCATCGTTGCAACCTGCGGGCGCCGCCTGGCCGTTCCCGTCACGGGAATGCGCTCCTGTCTGCTGTGGGCGCTGGTTCTGCTCGGCGGGCTCCTCGGGCCGCAGGCGCATGCCGAGAACGCGCTCAACGACATCAGTTATTCGGCCCTGCCGGGTGGCAAGGTCGAGGTGACGCTGAAGTTCGCGCAACCGGCGTCGCCGCCGCAGGCCTTTTCCACCGAGGCGCCGCCGAGCATCGCGCTCGACTTCGCCGATACCCGCAACGCCGTGGCCCGCCGCCACATCGATGTCGGTGCCGGAGCCACCTCGGGCATTTCCGCCATCGAAGCGGCCGGTCGTACGCGCGTGGTGGTGGATCTGTTCCGGCCGACGACCTATGACACGCGGGTGAGCGGCAACACGGTCGTGGTGACCATCAACAGCGCCAGCGCCAGCACCAGCGGCGTGGCCGCCGCGGCTGCACAGGCCGATCCGACCAAGGCCGTGCGCAGCGCCGGGCGGGTGGCCGTGAGCAACGTCGATTTCCGTCGCGGCAAGGATGGCCAGGGCCGCGTGGTGGTGGCCTTCGATGGCCCCGGTGCCGCCGTCAACATGAAGCGCGAGGGAGGCAACATCATCCTCGACATGCCGGGCGTCGGCCTGGCCGCCGGCCAGGGCCAGCGCCTGGACGTCCTCGACTTCGCCACGCCCGTGCAGAGCATCGAAACCCAGGCGCGCGGCAATGGCGTGCGCATGGTGATCACCGCCAAGCCGCCGTTCGAGCCGCTCGCCTACCAGACCGGCGACCAGTACGTGCTCGAGGTCGCACCGAAGAAGGACGAACCCCAGCTTGGCGGCAAGAACGCCGAGCCGGTGTACAGCGGCAGCCGCGTCACCTTCAACTTCCAGGACATCCCGACCCGTTCGGTGCTGCAGCTCATCGCCGACGTCTCCGATCTCAACATCGTCGTCGCCGACAGCGTGCAGGGCAACGTCACCCTGCGCCTGGTGAACGTACCCTGGGATCAGGCCCTGGACATCGTCCTGCAGGCCAAGGGCCTGGACCAGCGCACGCGTGGCAACGTCATCTGGGTCGCGCCGCAGGCCGAGATCGCCTCGCGTGAGCAGGCGCTGGCCGATGCGCGCATGAAGATGGAGGACACCGAACCGCTGATCTCGGACTTCATCCCCATCAGCTACGGCACGGCCAAGGACATCGCGGCCCTCCTCACCACCGAAATCCAGGCCAACCAGGCCGGCGGCCAGCAGTCCGGCGGCGCGCAGGCACGCCGCGGCTTCCTCTCCCCGCGCGGCAGCGTCACCTATGACGATCGCACCAACACCCTGCTGGTCAGCGACATCCCCAGCAAGGTGCAGGAAATCCGCCAGCTGGTCGCCGTGCTCGACAAGCCGGTGCAGCAGGTGCTGATCGAGTCGCGCATCGTCATCGCCACCGACAGCTTCGCGCGCGAACTGGGCGTCAAGTTCGGCATCAGCGGCGGTTACGAGGACAGCCACGGCAACGTGGTCAGCACCTCGGGCAACCTCAATGCCACCGACACCATGAGCAACGTGGCGATGAACAACCGCATGAACACGCCCGGTCGCGGCATGCCCAACACCGCCCCGGGCGCCGTGCCCGGCGGCATCGCCGTGCCGTTGCTGGGCGACCGCCTGAACGTGAACATGCCGGTCACCAGCCCGGCCGGCAGTTTCGGCATCGCCATCCTCGGTGCGGACTACCTGCTCGATCTCGAGCTTTCCGCGGCGCAGACCGAAGGCCGCAGCGAAACCGTGTCCAGCCCGCGCGTGATCACCGCCAACCAGAAGGAAGCGCACATCACGCAAGGCCAGGAAATCGGCTACTCGACCATCCAGGCCACGCAGGGTGGCTCGCAGCCCACCGTGCAGTTCAAGGATGCCACCCTGGAACTGAAGGTCACGCCGACCATCACCGCCGATGACCGCGTGGTGCTCAACCTTGAAGTCAAGAAGGACACCCTGGCCGGCTACTACTCCGGCCCGACCGGCGACATCCCGCTCATCGACAAGCGCCAGGTTGCCTCGCAGGTGCTGGTGGACAACGGGCAGACGGTCGTCCTCGGCGGCGTGTACGAGGTCACCAAGTCCGACCTGACCAGGAAGGTGCCGTTCCTCGGCGACCTGCCCGTGCTCGGCAACCTGTTCAAGAACAAGGCACGCAACGACACCAAGGCCGAGCTGCTGATCTTCGTCACGCCGCGCATCCTCAGCGAGAGCCAGCGATGAGCGCGCCGCGATCCGGTGGTACCACCCGAGCACACATGAATACCGATTTCTGGAGAGAACCCATGAAGTTTTCCGGCAAGATCCTCGGGCTGCTCCTCGCCAGCCTCGCCCTGGCCAGCTGCGGCGGTGGCGGCGGCGATGGCGGCTCGTTCTCACCGCCGCAGAACAGCAAGATCGAACTCGTGGCCACCACCACCACGCTGCCGGTCAACGTCTGGGGTTACGAGCCGATCCAGTACGGCAACCCGACCCAGGCGGAAGTCACCATGACCTGGCGCAATCCGGACGGTTCGCTGGTCAATGGCCAGGACATCCATGTCTCGATCGCGCCAACCAACGTGGCGGTGCTGTCCTGCCTCGTCGATGGCGACGCATGCACCGACGGCAACGCGCTGTTCGGCTCGATGGTGGTCAAGGGCACCAACGGCCGCGCGACCATCTTCGTCAACTCCTTCACCACCGCCGGCACGGCGACGTTCACCGCCACCGGCACCGATCCCAACACCAACCGCTCGGTCAGCGCCACGCTGACCTTCAAGGTCGTTACCGGCGTGGGCACCCAGCCTGCCACGATCAACCTTTCGGCCAATCCGGGCAACGTCTACCTGCCAGGCGCCGGTGCGGCCAGCAGTTCGACCATTTCCGCCCAGGTGTTGGACGGCGGTGGACAGCTGGTGCCTGATCCGGCCACCGGCAATGCGGGTTTCGACAACATCCAGTTCGAAGTCGTCGGCGGCGCCGGTCGCGGCACGCTCTCGACCAACTCGGTGGCGGGCAACGTCAGCGGCGCAGTGGTGAATTCGCACACCGTGCACGGCATCGCCAATGCCACCTTCACCCCGGGCACCGAACAGGGGCCGGTGCAGATCAAGGCCACCTCGGACCGCTCGGACGGCAACGTCACCAACGGCATCAGCGATCCGGTGTCCTCGACCATCACCGTGGTCGTGTCCGACGGCGAGCTCTACAGCCTGGTGATTACCTCGCCGACCACCAACGACATCACGGTCAATCCGCTGTCTGACAACATTTCCACGGACGTCGTTCCGCCCGATCCGGATGGCAGCTACAGCCTTACCGTGAGCGCCCTCGCCACCGATCGCCAGGGCAACCCGGTGCCGCCGGGCACGGTGATCGAGTTCGGCGTCGTGGATGCGCCGATGGCCGGCTTCCCCGACCGTGGCTCCGGCGATTTCCTGATCGCCGGCAATGACGGCAACCCGAAGGAAGGCGGCACCCTGTTTACCGCGCCGAACGGTCGTTTCCGCAGCGCCGGAGGCGGCGCCGGTCCCGGCGACACCCTGCTGGTGTTCGGCCAGGCGGTGATCGGCAACGCCGATCTGGAGTCCGCGCGCCGCGTGGCCACGGTCAACAGCGAAACCAGCCTCAACGTCAGCTATCCGTTCAACCCGAACGACACCACGGGCCAATCGGTGGATTACGGCGCGGTACTGCCCTACGTGATCGGCCGTGCCCATGAGGGCAACATCGGCTCCACGGGCACGACCGACGCCAATGGCGTGGCCCGCACCACGCTCAACTACCCCGTGTCCCGCCTGGGCAAGGGCGCGCTCATCTGGGCACGCGGCGCAGGCGCGCCGGTCAATGGCACGCCACGCCTGATCACCGACATTTCCGGTGGTGGTTTCGCGGGCGTTGCTCCCGGTGTATTGGTTGTGAACCAGACGCCGTTGCCGGGCAACACCACGGTAATGGTGCAGGTATGTCTGTATGACGCGCTGGGCGCTCCGATCCAGGGCGCCGGCATCGGCTTCGGCTTTACCAACCTGGGGCTGGGACAGGGCAGCATCGACTCAATTGCAACGGCCGGCCAATTTGCGCATCCGACGGGCCAGTCTGGTTGCGTACTTGGGGAAATGGAAACCAGTGGGCTGAGCGGCGATGGCGAAGAACCGTTGGTTACCTTTACGGCCGGTCCGCGCGTTCCAGCGTTGCCGGTGCCGATCGCGGTCGGCGGATCGTTGATTCTGCAGGCAAGTCCGTCGACGGTGACCGCCAATGGCCAGACCGTTACGCTTCACTTGACAGATTCCAGCGGTCACGGTGTGGCAGGTGCGCAGTTGTCTGGTTCGTGTACCGGTGGTGCCGGACTGATCGGCGTGCTCGGTACCACGAACGCCAACGGTGATGCCACGATCAAGGTGTCGACCGCGGGCATCGCGCCGGTCTGCCCAGGCACCGACGCGAACACCGGTAGCTGCACGTTCCAGACCGGCCTGCAAGGTGGCCCGACCGCGACGATTACGGTGGTTGGTGAAATCATCGCCGCGCTGAGTCCGCCTGATCCACGTTGCGAGGAACCGACTCCGTGATGCATGCGCGCGTGCGAATCACTGCCGCGCTGGCACGCCAGCGCGGCTCAAGAAGCAGTTCATTGAATTCGTACCGTTGCTGACGCAGCTGTCATACTGAAGGCGCGAAGGGGTCGCAGCAATGCGGCCCCTTTTTTGCGCTACGATCCGCGTCGGGGATCGGCTGGACCGGATGGGCACCGCGGGGAGATCGCTTTGCAGCCCTACAGCGAACTGTTCAAGGCGGGCCAGCTGATCTTCGCGGCGGGGGATGCGCCCGACGGCGCCTTCCTGATCGAATCCGGCCGGGTCGAGATCAGCACCACCCACCAGGGCGCGCAGCGCGTGCTGAGCGAGCTGGGTCCGGGCATGCTGCTCGGCGAGATGGCCGTCCTGGACGATTCCCCGCGCACGGCCACCGCGCGTGCACTGACCGACTGCCGGCTGATCCGCATCGGCGCGGCGCAGTTCGCCGAGCGTCTGGCGGCGGCCGATCCCATCGTGCGTGCGCTGCTGATGAGCCAGCTCGCACGCTACCGCTCCGCACTCGCGACCCTGACCGGAACCCTCGTCGATCTCCATGCCTCGCCCCTGGCACGCGATGCCGACCTCGGCGCCATCGACAAGATCCGCCTGGAAAGCGAACTTGGGGCTGCGCTCGAGCGCAGGGAACTGGAGCTGCGCCTGCAGCCCATCCAGGCCATCGCCGACCGCACGATCGCCGGCTACGAGGCGCTGGTGCGCTGGCATCACCCCGGTCGTGGCGAGGTCTCGCCCAACGAGTTCATCCGCCTGGCCGAGGAAACCTCGCTGATCCTGCCGGTGGGCGACTACATCCTGCGTGAAGTGTGCGACATGCTGGCGGAGCTGCAGCGGCGCGGCCAGCAGCCGCTGCCCTTCATCGCGCTCAACGTCTCCGCGCGCCAGCTGGAGGCAGCGGACCTGGTTGCGCGCATCCTCGCGCACCTGAAGGAACGCCGCCTGCCGCCGGACCGGCTCAAGCTCGAGATCACCGAGAGCCTGGTCTTCGACAAGTTGCGCGTGGGCAAGCTGCTTGCCGACTGCCACGCCGCCGGCATGCACGTTGCGCTCGACGATTTTGGCACCGGCTATTCCAACCTCGGCCTGTTGCTGGCGCTGGATTTCGACCAGATCAAGATCGACGCCAGCTTCGTGCGCGACCTGCCCGGCGCGCGCGCCGAGGCACTGATCGGCGCCATCGCCACGATGGCGCGTGCGCTGGAATGCAACATCGTCGCCGAGGGCGTGGAAACCGAGGCCCAGTACCAGGTGCTGCGCCGGCTCGGTTGCCACTATGCCCAGGGTTGGTTGATCGGCAGGCCGATCGGACTCGCCGACGTGCTGGCCGGCGGCTGACCCGGCCGGAGGCGCGACGCCGGCGACGCGCCCGCACGCCCGCAGCGAAAACTATTTGCGCCGCGCATTGTCCCAGCCTGGCCCCCGCCTGCGTGCGATCATTGCCCGTTTCCCGCGAATGCCGCCCATGGACATGCCCGAACCCAGCACCGCCGCGACCGCCTTTGCCGCCCTGCGCGCGGAACTTGGGCACTGCATCATCGGCCAGCAGGCCCTGGTCGATCGCCTGCTCATCGCCCTGCTGGCCGATGGCCACCTGCTGGTCGAAGGCGCGCCGGGCCTGGCCAAGACCACCGCCATCAAGGAACTCGCCGCGCGCATCGAAGCGGATTTCCACCGCGTGCAGTTCACTCCGGACCTGTTGCCCGCCGACCTCACCGGGACCGAGATCTGGCGCCCGCAGGCGACCGAGTTCGAGTTCCAGCGCGGCCCGATCTTCCACAACCTGATCCTCGCCGACGAAGTCAACCGCGCGCCGGCCAAGGTGCAGTCGGCCCTGCTCGAGGCCATGGGCGAGCGCCAGGTGACGGTGGGGCGGGAAAGTTTCGCCTTGCCGCGCCTGTTCCTCGTCATGGCGACGCAGAACCCGATCGAACAGGAAGGCACCTATCCGCTGCCGGAAGCCCAGCTCGACCGCTTCCTGCTGCATGTCAAGGTCGGCTATCCGGATGCCGGCGCCGAAGCGGCCATCCTGCAGCTGGCCCGCGACCGCGCGCGTGAGGCGCTGGCGCAACCGGCCGTCGTCCAGCGCCTGCTGAGCCAGCAACAGGTGTTCGATGCGCGCGCCGAAGTCCTGGCGCTGCATCTGGCGCCGGCCCTGCAGAACTACCTGGTGCAGCTGGTGCTGGCAACCCGCGACGCGGCCCCCTACGATGCTGCGCTGGCGCGCTGGATCGCCTACGGCGCCAGCCCGCGCGGCACCATTGCGCTGGATCGCTGCGCGCGCGCCCACGCCTGGCTGGACGGCCGCGACTACGTCACGCCCGCCGACGTGCACGCCATCGCGCCCGACGTGCTGCGCCATCGGGTGCTGCTGAGCTACGAGGCGGAAGCCGAAGGTATCGATGCCGATCGCGTCGTGGCGATGCTGCTCGAGCGCGTGCCCCTGCCATGAGGTGATCGCCGCGGACCCGGGAACGGCTCTGCGGTGCACGCCGACGCCGGCAGGTGGAAGGGCGCGCGGTTGTCACGCGCCCACGGCACCTGCCATGCGCGGCTCCGAAGTCCATTTTCCGATGTCCCCCTGAACCGCAAAGCCGATGTCACCCGCACACCCCATCCCGCCCGCTTCGTGCAACGCCACCCGGGTCGCGCTCGATGAGCTGATCGGGCTCGCCGCGCTGGCGCGGGGCGCACGCCTGGCCCAGAGCCGGCGCAGTGCAGCGGCGCGTTCCGGCGCGGTGCGCTCGCGCTGGCGCGGGCGTGGCATGGACTTTCGCGAATCGCGCATCTACCAGGCCGGCGACGAGATCCGGCACATGGACTGGCGCGTTACCGCGCGCAGCGGCAAACCCCATACCAAGCTGTTCGAAGAGGAACGCGAGCAGGCCCTGCTGCTGGTCCAGGACTTCAATCCTTCCATGCGCTTTGGCACTCGCGTGCGCTTCAAGAGCGTACAGGCAGCGCGGGCGGCCGCCTTGCTGGCGTGGCTGGCGGCAACCACCGGAGACCGCGTCGGCCTGCTCGGATTTGGTGGCGGCATTGGCGGCGAGCTGCGCCCCGCCGGTGGCCGCCCGGGCGTGCTGAAGGTGCTGCGCCAGCTGCGCGACTGGGATGCCGCCGCCGACCCCAGTTGCCAGCAGCCGCTGGCGCAGGGCCTGGCGCGCCTGCACGGATTGCTGCGCCCGGGCATGCGCGTGGTGTTGCTGAGCGACGGCTTCAGCGCCGACCATGACGGCCTGCAGCGCCTGGGCGAAATCGCGCGGCATCATGAACTGGCCGTCGTGCGCCTGGGTGATGCGCTCGAGCGCGAGGCGCCGCCGCCGGGGCGCTATGCGCTGCATCTGGGACCCTTGCGCGGCGTGCTCGATTTCGCCGACCGCGCCACCCGCACGCAGTGGGCGCAACGCTTTGCGGCCCTGCGCGCCGGGCTGGCCGACACCTGCGTGAAGCACGGCGCACGCCTGCTCGAACTCGATACCCATGCTGACCTGCGCACGGCCCTGCGGCCCCTGCTGGCACGCGGCCGCGCGGCGGGGGTGGTGGCGTGAGCACGCCGGCCGCGGCACTGCCGCTCAAGGACATCCACCTGCCCGCCGCGCCCGGCTGGTGGCCCCCGGCGCCCGGCTGGTGGCTGCTGGCTGCGCTGCTGGTGCTGGCCGCCTGGCTGGGCGCGCGCGCGTGGTTGCGCTGGCGCGCTGGCCGGCGCTGGCGTCGCGGCCTGCAGGCGGAACTCGAGCGCATCGCCGCCGATGCCGAGGTGCGCGAGGATCCGGTGGCGCTGACGACGGCCCTGTCGCAGGTGCTGCGACGTGCCGTGCGCCTGCTCGATCCGACCGCGGCGGCCCTGGACGGCAGTGCCTGGCTGGAATTCCTCGACCGCCAGTTGCCGCCCGCGCAGCGCGAAGCCGCGCCGTTTGCGCGGGGCGTCGGTCGGGTGCTCGCCGAAGCGCCCTGGCGCCCGGTGGGGACGCCGGACCTTCCCACGCATGGCGCGGCCGCACTGATCGACCTGGTGCGCGCGTGGCTGGCGGCAGCGTTGCCGCGGAGGCCCCAGCGTGCTTGAGCTGGCCTGGCCCTGGCTGCTTGCGCTGGCCCCGCTGCCGCTGCTGGCGGCCTGGCTGCTGCCGCGTGCGCGCGCCGCCACCGCCGGCATGTTGCGCCTGCCGCATCCGGGGCTCGGCCTGCTCACGAGCGCCCGGGTCTCACCCGTGCCGCTGTCGCGTCGCCTGCTCGCACTGGCCGCCTGGCTGCTGCTGCTGCTGGCCGCAGCGCGGCCGCAATGGCTGGGCCCGCCCGAAGACGTGCCGCGCAGCGGCCGCGACCTGCTCCTGGCGGTCGATACCTCGGGCTCGATGAGCATCGAGGACATGCAGCTCGGTGGCCAGGCAGTGCCGCGCTTCACCGCCATCCAGGCCATCGTGAGCGACTTCATCGGCCGCCGTGCCGGCGATCGCGTCGGCCTCATCCTGTTCGGTTCGCGCGCCTACCTGCTGGTGCCGCTCACCTTCGACCTGCAGACCGTGGGCCGACAGCTGGAGGACGCGACCATCGGCCTGGCCGGGCGCGAAACCGCCATTGGCGATGCCGTTGGCCTGGCCGTCAAGCGCCTGGGCGAGCGGCCCGAAGCGCAGCGCGTGCTGGTGCTGTTGACCGACGGCGTCAACACCGCCGGCGCGCTCGATCCCGCGCAGGCCACGCAACTGGCGGCGGCGCATCACCTGCGCATCTACACGGTCGGCGTCGGCGCCGATGCGCTGCGCGTCAACAGCCTCTTCGGCAGCCGCCTGGTCAATCCTTCCGCCGATCTCGACGAAGCGATGCTGCGCGACATGGCCGAATCCACGGGCGGGCGCTACTTCCGCGCGCGCAACAGCGAGGAGCTGGCCGACATCTACCGCAGCATCGACGCACTGGAACCGGTCGCCGGCGACGGCCAGCGGATGCGTCCGGTAGATGAACTCTACTTCTTGCCGTTGGGCGGTGCGCTCGGCCTTGCCGCGCTGGGCCTGCTGCTGCCGGGCCGGCGGCCGCGCCTGCCGGCGCGCGGGGTAGGCGCGTGAACCTGCTTGCCGACTTCCATTTCCTGCGCCCGGCCGCACTCCTGCTGCTGCTGGCGCTGCCGCTGCTGTGGCTGGCGGCGCGCCGTCGGCGCCGCGGCGCCGGTGCCTGGCAGGGCGTGGTCGATGCGCACCTGCTGCCCCATCTGCTGGAGCGCGGTACGGACGCCGGGCGCGGCGCGTGGCTGCTGGCCGGCCTGGTCTGGGCACTGGGCGTGCTCGCCATGGCGGGGCCGGCCTGGGAACGTGAGCCGGTGCCGCTCTACCACAACCAGGCCGCGCGGGTGCTGGCACTGGAGCTGGCGCCCAGCATGCTGGCCGAGGACATCAAGCCGAGCCGGCTGGCACGGGCGCGCTACAAGATCGATGACATCCTCGCACGCAGCCGCGACTACCAGACCGCCCTGGTTGCCTACGCCGGGGATGCCTTCGTCGTCGCACCGCTCACCAGCGATGTGGCGACCGTGCAGAACCTGGTGGGCATGCTTGACCCGGGAACGATGCCGGTGGCCGGCAACGCAACGGCGCGGGCCATCGAACAGGCGGCGCGCCTGATCGACCAGGCCGGCCTGCGCCAGGGCGAGATCCTCTTGCTGGCCGACGGCGCCGGTGCGGGCGCCGAGGCGGCGGCACGCAAGGCACGCGCCCAGGGCATCCGCGTGTCCGTGCTCGCCGTGGGCAGCGGACAAGGCGCGCCGGTGCCCCTCGCGCGGGGCGGTTTCATGCTCGATGACAACGGCAAGCTGCTGGTTGCGCGGCGCGACAGTGCCGCGCTGCGCGCCCTGGCCGCTGCCGGCGGTGGTCGCTATGCCGAGCTCAGCGCCGATGCGCGCGACCTCGATGCGCTGCTCGGCAATCAGGTCGATCCGGCGGGCGATGGCAGCGCGACCGATGGCGCCCCCGGGACACGCTGGCGGGACCGCGGGCCGTGGCTGCTGCTGGCGCTGCTGCCGCTGGCCCTGCTCGGCTTCCGGCGCGGCTGGCTGATGGCCTTTGCCCTGGTGGTCGTGCTGCCCCCTTCCACCGCGCACGCCGCCGGGCTGGCCGATCTGTGGCAGCGCCCCGACCAGCAGGCCGCAGCGGCACTCGCTGCCGGCGATGCGGCACGCGCCGCCGCGCTGGCCCGCTCGCCGCAATGGCGTGCCAGTGCGCATTACCGCGCCGGAGACTACGCCGCCGCTGCCAGTGCCTGGGCTGAGGTGTCGGGGCCCGACGCCGCCTACAACCGAGGCAATGCGCTGGCGCAACAGGGCCAGTACGAGCAGGCCATTGCCGCCTACGATGAAGCACTGCGCGAGGCACCCGACATGGCCGATGCGCAGGCCAACCGCGCCCTGGTCGAAGCGGCCCTGCGCCAGCAGCAGGCGCAGGCGGACCAGGCGGATCCGCAAGATGGGCACGACCAGCAACAAGGCGAATCGGGCACGCCACCGCCGCAGTCCGGCGCGTCGCCTGCGGCCGCGGATCAGGCCCAGCCCCAGCAGGGCGAACAGGCGGAGGCGGGTGAGCCGAACGCTGGCGGCCAGCGGCAGAGCGAGGCGCCGGGCGATGCAACGTCCCAGGCCGGCACGGGACAGTCGGACCCGGCGCACGAGCCCCCAGACGCCGGCAGCGCAGCGGACGCGGCTACGCCTGATGCCGAGCAGCAGGAGGCGCTTTCCAGGGCCATCGACGAATCGCTCGCGCAAGCGGCAGACGGCACGCCGTCCGCCAGGCAGGAGGCGCCCGGCGCGACCGACGCAACCGCGCAAGCGTCGCCCGCAGACACCGCGGTGGATGAGGCCGCCCGCGAGAAGCAGCAGGTGCTCGACCAGCTCCTGCAGCGCGTGCCCGACGACCCGGGTGGCCTGCTGCGGCGCAAGTTCCAGCTCGAATACGAGCGCCGGCAGCAGGGGAGGAGTGAATGATGCGTGGGTGGATGACGGGTCTTGTCGCCTTGCTCGCGCTCGCGTGTGCCGGCGCGCTGGCCCAGACGGCGTCGGCGCCGCGTGCCTGGCTGGACCGCAACAGCGTCCAGCTGGGCGAGTCGGTGACGCTCAACGTCGAGGCGTCCGGCGATGCGCTGGCGGCGCCGGACTTTTCCGCGCTCAGCCAGGATTTCGAGCTGCTCGGCACGCAGTCCAGCCGGCGCATCAACATCAGCAACGGCCAGCGCAGCTCGACCACCCTGTGGGCGGTGGGGCTGCAGCCACGCCGCGAGGGCAGCATCACGATCGCGCCGATCCATGTCGGCGGACTGCAGACCGCGGCGATCGAGCTCAGCGTGTTGCCGGCGCCGGCCGCCGGCGCGGCTGCGGGCGGCGATGCCTTCATCGAGGCCACCGCGATCCCGACCGATCCCTACGTCCAGCAGCAGGTGCGCTTCACCGTCAAGCTGTTCGTCGCCCATGACCTGACTGATGGCAACCTGACCGAACCGACAGCGGCGGGGCTCGACGTCAAGCGCCTGGGCACCGGCCAGGACCGGAACTATTTCGCCACCGTGGGCGAGCGCCGCTACCATGTTTACGAACGCCATTACGCGCTGACGCCCACCCACAGCGGCAAGCTCGGCATCGCGCCGATCACCTTCAGCGGCAGCACCCTGCAAGGCGCCGATCCCGGTGGCTTCTTCAGCCGCGGTCGCCGCCTGGGCGCGGCCTCGCCAGCCATCGAGCTGACGGTACGTCCACGCCCGGCGGCGGTGGGGGCAGCGCCTTGGCTGCCGGCGGCCGCGCTGACCCTGCAGGATCAGGATGCCCTGCCCTCGCAGGTCCGGGTCGGCGAACCCGTCACGCGCACGATCCGCCTGCAGGCCAAGGGACTCGCCTTCGAACAGTTGCCGGAAATCGAACTGGCGGCACCGGACGGCGCGGAAATCTATCCCGACCAGAGCGAAACCCGCACGCGAGATGACGGCGAGTGGCTGTATGGCGAACGCGTGCGCAAGTTCGCCCTGGTCCCGACCCGGCCCGGTGAATTGCTCGTCCCCGGGTTGCGGGTGAGCTGGTGGGACACGCTCAATGACCGCGCCGCGGTGGCCGAGCTGCCCTCAAGGACCCTCCGCGTGCTGCCTGCTCCGGCCGCCGCTGCGGGCGGTGCCGGCCCTGCGGCGGGAGCCGCCGGCCAGTCCGCTCCGCCCGCTATCGCGTTGGCGCCGGACCCCCCCTCCGCAGCGATGGCCTCCGGGGCGCATCGTTGGCAATGGATTGCCGGCGGTCTGTTCGCCCTTTGGCTGGCGACGCTGGCCCTGTGGTGGCGCTGGCAGCGCCGTCCGCTCGGCACGCGCGCTGCATGCACGCCGCCTGCCAGGGCTGGCAAACAGCGCGCCGCATTCCTGCGCGCCTGTGCCCTGGGTGACCTGGCCGCCGCCGAACGGACCCTGGTGGCCTGGGCACTCGCCGAGCGTGCCGGCATGCGCAATCTTGGCGCCTTGGCGGCAGCGCTTGCCGATCCGGCGCAGCGCGCCATCCTGGAGGAGCTCGAACGCGTGCGCTATGCGGGGGCGAGCGGTACGGGCCTGGCTACGCGCCTCGCGGTTGTCTTCAAACCCGGCTTCGCCTGGACGCCCGCAGCCACGCCAGGCGCGGACAGCCTGCTGCCGCCGCTCTATCCGCATTGAGGCCCGGCGGCCGTGGCGACCCTGCCTGCGCGCGCGCGGAGCGCGTGATCACGCGCCCTCGACGAGGTATTCGGGCAGGCGCCTGGGCACGTCGGCCAGCTGCAGGCGCGGGTAGCGCGGCAGGCCGTCGCCCGTCCAGGGCGGCGTGTCCTCGCCCTGGATCAGGGGCTGCAGATGGCGCCGTGCAGCGGCCGTGATGGCGTAACCATCGCGACTGATGAAGCGTCGCGGCAGCTTGCGCTCGCGATTGGCGATGCGCGTGAGGGGCGCGGCCTCGACGCGCCAGCGGTAGGGCGCGTCGCTTTCGCGCACGATCACCGGCATGACCGCATCGTGGCCTTCCAGGGCCAGCGCCACGGCGGCCTCGCCGACCGCCCAGGCCTGGCGCGCATCGGTCGCCGAGGCGATGTGGCGCGCCGAACGCTGCAGGTAATCGGGCACCGCCCAGTGGCACTTGAGGCCAAGTTCGCGCTGGACCAGCCCGGCGAGGCGCGGCGCCACACCGCCGAGCTGGACGTGGCCGAAGGCGTCCTGGCCGCCCGCTTCGGCAAGAAAGTTTCCGTCTGCGTCGCGCAGGCCTTCCGAGGCGACCACCGTGCAATAGCCCCGGCGTGCGACCACGCTGCGCACGCGGGCGAGGAACGTGGCCGGGTCGAAGCGGATTTCCGGGAACAGGATGAGGTGCGGAGAATCATCCGCGCTGCGTGCAGCCAGGCCGCCTGCAGCGGCCAGCCAGCCCGCGTGCCGGCCCATCACCTCGAGGATGAACACGCGGGTGGAGGTCTCGTGCATCGATTCGACATCGAGCCCGGCTTCCAGCACGGACAAGGCGACGTACTTGGCCGCCGAGCCGAAGCCCGGGCAGGTGTCCGTGGCGGCCAGGTCGTTGTCCACCGTCTTGGGCACGGCAATGACGCGCAGCGGGTAGCCGAGTGCGCGTCCGGCGCCGGAGAGCTTCAGGGCCGTGTCGGCCGAATCGTTGCCGCCGTTGTAGAGCAGGCAGGTGATGCCGTGGGCCTGGCACACGGCGAGCAGGCGTGCGTACTCGGCGCGATCGTCTTCCAGCGCACCGAGCTTGTAGCGACAGGTTCCGAAGGCCCCGCCCGGGGTGTGCCGCAGGGCCGTGACGGCCGCCGTCGATGCGCGTCGGGTATCGACCAGATCCTCGCGCAGCACGCCGAGGATGCCGTTGCGCGCCGCCAGCAGCGGTGTGCGTGCCGCGCGCGCGGCGGTGATCACCGCCGCGGCGGTCGCGTTGATCACGGCGGTCACGCCGCCCGACTGCGCATACAGCAATTTGTCTTGCATGATTCACCCGCCTGCCTTGTTTGACACGGTTTCTGTCAGCCGTTAGCGTGTGCCCTTCTCGAACCGCGTCACTGGAGCACCATGCGACTCGTTCTACTCGGCGCGCCCGGTTCGGGCAAGGGGACCCAGGCGCAAATCCTGCAGGACGAGCTCGGCGTCCCCCATGTTTCGACGGGTGATCTGTTGCGCGCGGCGGTCAGGGCCGGTACGCCGCTGGGGCAGCGCGCCAAGGCGGTGATGGAAGCCGGCCAGCTGGTGTCCGACGAGATCGTGCTCGGCATGCTCGAAGAGCGTCTGGCCCAGCCCGATGCAGCCGCGGGCTTCATTCTCGACGGCTATCCGCGCAATGTCGCCCAGTGCGCGGCCCTGGAGGCGCTGCTCGCGCGCATCGGTCAATCGCTGGACATTGCCGTCGAGCTCAAGGTCCCCAACGAACGCATCGTCGAGCGCATTGCCGGCCGCGCCGCCGCCGAGGGCCGCAAGGACGACACCCCGGAAACGGTGCGTGCGCGCCTGGAAGTGTACGAGCAACAGACGGCCCCGGTCGCCGCGCACTTCGCCGCGGCCGGCAAGCTTGCCTCGATCGATGGCGTGGGCAGTCTGGAAGAGGTTTCCTCGCGCATCTTCGACGCGCTGTCGGCGCGGCGCGAGGCGCGTGCCAGCGCCTGAATGCGCCTCCACATCCTCGGCATCTGCGGCACCTTCATGGGCGGCCTGGCGGCGCTGGCGCGCGAGCTGGGCCATGATGTCGAAGGCTCCGACGCCAACGTCTATCCGCCCATGTCCAGTCAGCTCGAGGCGCTGGGCATCGCGCTGAAACCCGGTTATCGGGCCGAGCACCTGCGGCCGGCGCCCGATCTGGTCATCGTCGGCAACGCGCTCTCGCGCGGCAATCCGGCGATCGAATACCTGCTCGATGCACGCCTGCCCTATGTCTCCGGGCCGCAGTGGCTGGGCGAAACCCTGCTCGCGCAGCGCCGCGTGCTGGCCGTCGCCGGCACCCATGGCAAGACCACCACCACGGCGCTGCTGGCCTGGCTGCTCGAGGCGGCCGGGCGCGATCCGGGCTTCCTGATCGGCGGCCTGCCGGCCAATTTCGAAGTATCCGCACGACTTGGAAAAAAGGGGACGGAGGCAATTAACGCCGGGGCGTCCACAGGCTTCGTCGACAGTACATCAGCGTTAATTGCCTCCGTCCCGTTTTTCGTCATCGAGGCTGACGAGTACGACACCGCCTTCTTCGACAAGCGCTCGAAGTTCGTGCATTACCGGCCCGAGGTGGCGATCCTCAACAACCTCGAATACGACCACGCCGACATCTTCCCGGACGTGGCCGCCATCCAGCGCCAGTTCCATCACCTGGTACGCATCGTGCCGGGCAACGGGCGGCTGGTGGTCAATGCCGAGGACGCGCGCCTGGCCGAAGTGCTGGCCATGGGCTGCTGGTCGCCGGTGGAAAGCTTCGGCATCGACGCCGGCGACTGGCGTGCGCGCCTGCTGGCGGCGGATGGCTCGGCCTTCGAGGTGTCGCATCAGGGGCGCGTGCTGGGCGAGGCACACTGGTCGCTGACCGGCCGGCACAACGTGATGAACGCGCTGGCCGCGCTGGTGGCCGCGCACGCGGTCGGCGTGGACGTGGCGGATGCGCTGCCGAAACTGGCCGGCTTTCGCAGCGTGGCGCGGCGCATGGAACGGCTGGGCACGGCCGGCGGCGTCCACGTGTACGATGATTTCGCCCACCACCCGACGGCCATCGCCACGACCCTGGCGGGCCTGCGCGCGCAGGTGGGCACGGCGCGCATCCTGGTCGGCATGGAACCGCGCTCGAACTCGATGCGCCTGGGCGCGCACGCCGATCAGCTCGCGCCAGCGCTGGTCGACGCCGATGCGGTGGTGTTCCTCAAGCGGCCCGAGCTGCCCTGGAACGCAGCACGCGTCATCGACGCCCTGGGCGGACGGGGCCAGGCCGTGACCGATGTCGCGGCCCTGCTCGGCGTGCTGCGAACGCTTGCCCGGCCGGGCGACCACGTCGTGTTCATGTCCAACGGCGGCTTCGAGGACGCGCCGCGGCGTTTCCTCGCGCTGCTCACGGGTTAGGCGCGCCAAGCTGCAGGTCAGCCCTGCCTGGCGCGCGGGCGCGGTAGAGTTGGATCATGAGCTCCCTTGACCTGCGCCTGTTCCCGCTCGGGGCCGTGCTGTTCCCCGGCGGCGAGCTGCGCCTGCGCATCTTCGAACCGCGCTATATCGACCTGGTGCGCGAATGCAGCCGCGAGGATGCCGCGTTCGGCGTCTGCCTGATCCTGGAAGGGCAGGAAGCCGGGGCGCCGGCGGTGCCCGCAGCGGTCGGTACGCTGGCCCGCATCAGCGACTTCTTCACCCTACCCGATGGCTTGCTCGGCATCACCGCCCGCGGCGGGCTGCGGTTCAGGGTCGCCGCCACGCGCGTGCGCCACGATGGCCTCGTTTGTGGCACGGCAAAGCCATGGCCGGAGGAACCCCGATTGCCGGTGCCACCGGAATTTGCCCTGCTGGCAACCATCCTCGAACGCTTCGCCGAGAAAGCCGGGGGTGCCCTGGCCAGGGCCGAGCGCCGTTGCTACGACGATGCCGGCTGGGTCGGCTTCCGCCTGGCCGAGCTGCTGCCGTTGGCGCCGACCGAGCGCCAGCAACTGCTCGAACTCACCGACCCGCTGGCGCGCCTCGCCCAACTGCAGGACTGGCTGCCCCGCTTCCAGCGCGATTAGCAGGGTGTTGAAAAGCACCCTGCTGGCGCGATCCAGGGATGGATCGCTCGCGGTTCAATCACGCAAGTGATTGATTCGCTGAGCAGGTGACGCGGCTCTGCCGCGACCGTGCGAGGTGAAAGGTCCAGGACGGACCTTTTCGGCATCCGGGTCGCGCGCCAGCCACTAGACTGTAGGTCGTTTCCTCAAGCAGGAGTGCGCATGCCCAGCCTGGCCGACAAGACTCTTTTCATCAGCGGCGCCTCGCGGGGTATTGGCCTGGCCATCGCCCTGCGTGCGGCGCGCGATGGTGCCAACGTGGTGATTGCCGCCAAGAGCGCCGTGCCCAACCCGAAGCTGCCCGGCACCATCCACAGCGCCGCGGCAGCGGTCGAGGCGGCCGGTGGCAAGGCCCTGGCCGTCCAGTGCGACATCCGTGACGAGGCCGCGGTGCTGGTCGCGGTGGATGCTGCGGTGACGCGCTTCGGCGGCATCGACATCCTGGTCAACAATGCGAGTGCGATCTGGCTGGCCGGTACGCTGGACACGCCCATGAAGCGCTTCGACCTGATGCACGAGGTGAACGCGCGCGGCAGCTTCCTGTGCGCGCAGGCCTGCCTGCCGCACCTGCTCAAGGCCTCCAATCCGCACATCCTGACCCTGGCGCCGCCGCCCTCGCTCGATCCCAAATGGTGGGCGCCGCACCTGGGCTACACCCTGGCGAAGATGGGCATGAGCTTCGTGACGCTGGGTCTGGCCGGCGAATTCGGCGCGCAGGGTGTGGCGGTCAACGCCCTGTGGCCGCGGACCATCATCGCCACCGATGCACTCAACATGATTCCCGGGATCGACGTTGCCCGCTGCCGCAAGCCGGCCATCGTCGCCGATGCGGCGCATGCCGTACTGGTGCGCCCGGCCGCCGGGTTCGCGGGGCATTTCCTGATCGACGATGAGGTGCTGCGCGAGGCCGGGGTCACCGACCTGGGCGTCTATGCCATGGATCCTGCGCAGTCGCTGCTGCCGGATCTGTTTCTCGATCCGGCCTGAGTCTTCGATTCCTCGCGCCAGGATCCTGACGCTTCAGGCCCCGTGCGGCACGCCCAGGCGGAAGCGGCAGGCAGGAGCGCCTTGCGCGATGCACGCGGTGTGCTCGACGCGATGGCCGGTGGCGGCTTCGATGAAGGCGAGGTCGAAGCGACAGACCTCCGGATGGCTCGCGGCAAGCTCGCGGAACACGCAGTTGCGGGCTTCGATCACGGGCGTGCCGGCCGCGTCGCCGGCGTCTGCCGAGTAGCCGAGGGCGTCCATGCGTGCGGCAAGCGCCGCGGCGCGCTCGTCCGCATTGCCGGTCACCGCGTTGCGCGCGCCCAGTCGCCGGCCCATCCGTGCCAGCAGCGCGCCGGTGGCCTCGCTGCCGATGTCCTCGCGCAGCCCTTCCAGCAGGCTGTCGGCGATCAGCGCGTCGGCACGCGGGAACAGCGCATGGCCTGCGCGGGTCAACACGTAGCTTGCCTGCGGCCGGCCGCCGCTCGGGCGGGGGGTGCCGCGTTCGACGTAACCGGCGCAGAGCAACGCGGTCAGGTGTTGCCTGACCGCGTTGTGGCTGATCTGCAACGCCGCGCAAAGTCCCTGGACGGTTTCACCATCCGGCGCCGCCAGCAGCCGTTGCAGGAGCTGCTGGCGCGTGGGTCCGAGCGGGCAGGCGGCGTGCCGCAAGAGTCTACTTGGCCTTGTCCGGGAACTGCTTGGCGATGCCGTCGGACAGCGCATCGGCAAACATGTTCATGTGCGCTTGCATGGACTTCCAGGTCGAGGCTTCGGCCTTGCTCTCACCGGCCATGATTTCCTGGATCTGTGCCTCGTGATAGCCGATGTGGGTCATCATCAGGCCCTTCACCGCGTCATAGGGCAGATTGGGGTTGGCGCTGGAAAGGAACTTGGCCACCGCGTCGGCGTTGGTGTTGAGCTCGTCCTTGGCCTTGGCTTCGGCCGCCGCGTCGTTGGCGTGCTGGGCGTCAGTCAGGTCCTTGACCCCCTGCCAGTGGCCGGCCAGCAGCTTGAACATGCCCTTGCCTGCATCTTCGCCGTAGAAGCCGGCCACCGCATTGGCGATCTCCTTCGCATTGGCAACGGTCGCGTCGGCCGCCTTGCTGGCCGCCGCCGCGTCACCCGCCTTGACCGCCTTCGCGTAGGCCCGGGTGTTGACGATATGTCCGTGCCAGAGCGCACGCATCGCACTGTGCAGCTCCGGTGCCGTGGTCTTGCTGTTCTCGGCCGCGGCTGGTGCCGCCTGCGCGAGCGGCACTGTGGCAAACAGGCCGCCCATGGCGACGGCCAGGCCGAGGCCGGCCGTCCATAACAAAGAGGAAGCGTTCATGGTGAACTCCCGAAAGTGATGTCGCACCCGCGACCCGTTGATGCTACGCCTTCCGGAAGGTTGTTTACTGAATGTATGTGTAAAGCCCGTGGTGCCGCGTCTCTCTGCTCGCGGTGCGGATCAGCGCGCTTCATGCAGGGCGCCGCGGGCAGCCTCCAGGGTGGCGGCGATGATGCTCTGGTCATGCGCGATGGAGACGAACCCCGCCTCGAAGGCACTCGGCGCCAGGTACACGCCGCGCACCAGCATGGCGTGGAAGAAGCGCTTGAAGCGTTCGGCGTCGGCCGCCGTGGCTTGCGCGTAGCTCGTCACCGGGCCCGCGGCGAAGTAGAGGCCAAACATGCCACCCACGCGCTGGGTGCTGAAGGCGATGCCGGCTTCGTCGGCGATGGCCTGCAAACCGTCGCACAGGAGCCGCGTGCGGCGCGCCAGTTCGTCGTGGAAGCCGGGCGCCTGCACGAGTTCGAGCATGGCCAGGCCCGCCGCCATCGCCACCGGGTTGCCGGATAGCGTGCCGGCCTGGTAGATCGGGCCGGACGGGGCGACCTGCTCCATCAGCGCGCGCCGGCCGCCATAGGCACCCACCGGCATGCCGCCGCCGATGATCTTGCCGAAGGTGGTGAGGTCCGGGGTCACGCCGTAATGCGCCTGGGCCCCGCCGAGGGCAACGCGGAAACCGGTCATCACCTCATCGAAGATCAGCACCACGCCGTGCCGCGTGCACAGCGCGCGCAGACCTTCGAGGAAGCCCGGCACCGGCGGGATGCAGTTCATGTTGCCGGCCACCGGCTCGATGATCAGACAGGCGATCTCGCCACCGCGCTCGGCGAACAGCGCCTCGGCCGCGGCGAGGTCGTTGTAGGGCAGGGTCAGCGTGAGATCGGCGGTCGCCCGGGGTACGCCGGGCGAGGTCGGCACGCCGAAGGTGAGCGCGCCGGAGCCCGCCTTGACCAGGAAGCCGTCGGCGTGGCCGTGATAGCAGCCCTCGAACTTGACCAGCAGATCGCGCCCGGTGGCGCCGCGCGCCAGGCGCACCGCCGACATGGTCGCTTCGGTGCCGGAGTTGACCATGCGCACCACCTCGACCGACGGCACCAGGCGCGCGATGGTTTCGGCCATGGTCACTTCATCGGGACATGGCGTGCCGAAGGACAGGCCGTTGGCGATGGCACGTTCCACTGCTGCGCGTACCGTCGGGTGGTTGTGACCCACCACCATCGGCCCCCAGGAGCCGACGTAATCGATGTAGCGGCTGCCTTCCGCGTCCCACAGGTACGGTCCGTCGGCGCGCACGGTGAAGAACGGCTCGCCGCCTACCGACTTGAAGGCGCGCACGGGTGAATTGACGCCGCCGGGGATGTGCGCCAGGGCGCGTTGGAAGAGTTCGTGGTTGCTGGTCATGGGAACGACGGTCGTTGATTGCTCGAGGGATGGTATGGCGCGGGTCATGGCCTCCCATTATCCGTGCCTTGCACACGCACATGGAAAGCGTCAATCTTACTCATTGCTGCGGCCAACGCGCGGCGCGATCGTCCACCACTGCGTCGGAAGGGGAGCCGTGCCATGAAGCGTAGTCAAGTCTGGGTTGCCGCGGCACTGCTCGGGTTGGCATCGCAGGCGGCCGTCGCACAGCTTTGCCCCGAGAACTTCGATGCCGTCACCGCGCCGGGCTTGCCACCCGCATGGACCTCGAATGTTGATGGCGCAGGCATTGCCTGGGTAACGGACGCCGCCACTCACGATACGTCACCCAACGCCGCGTTTACGCCCAACGCCGCTGCGGTCGGCAGCAGCTATCTGGTTTCGCCGGTCACCAGCATCAACGGCACCAATTCGACATTCACCTTCCGCCATTTCTATGCGACAGAGTCCACTTTCGATGGCGGCGTACTCGAGATTTCGGTCAATGGTGGCGCGTACTCGGACATCCTCGCCGCCGGCGGCCTGTTCGTCGCTGGCGGCTACAATGCGACGATCTCGACCAGCTTCGGCAGCCCGATCGGCGGGCGCCAGGCGTGGAGCGGATCGAGCGGCGGCTACATCACGACCACGGTTCAATTGCCCGCCAGTACTCTCAATCAGAGCGTCCGGATGCGCTGGCGAATGGCATCGGACAGCTCGGTCGGCGCCACCGGTTGGCGCGTCGATTCGGTCGTGTGCGGCGTTGCAACGGCCGGCAGTTCGCCTTGGCGGTACGCCCTGCAACCTTATCCGATCCGGATCACGGATCACGCGACCACCGTGATGGACGGCGTGCTTTACAGCTTCGGCGGGTGGAGCACGAGTGGTGCCGTTGCCACTTCGTACAAATACGATGGGACCCAGTGGATGCCGATCGGCTCCCTGCCGGTCGCGCGCCGGTACATGGCCGCCGTGAACGACGACCATCACATCTTCATTCTGGGAGGGCTGGACAACGGCAATACCACCTCTGCGACGATGTATCGCTACACGCCGCAGACCAACACCTACGAAACCATGGCTCCATTTACAACCGGCGTGCGGGGTGCCGGCGCGGTGGTGCTCGACGGCATGATCGTCAAGGTCGGCGGTACGATCGACAACGGTGCGACAACCACCGATGTGACCGAGATTTACGACATTGCCACCAACACCTGGGCGTCGCGTGCTCCGTATCCGATGGCCCTGGGCTTCATTTCCCTGTTCGCGCGCAATGGCTATGTGTACGGGGCTGGTGGGTTTGATGCTGCAGGTACGCCCACCAGCAAGACGTATCGCTACGATCCCGCGCTGGACGTCTGGGACGACGCGCCGATTCCAGACCTGCCTGAGCGGCGTGCGGCCGCGACGATGATCGACGTGCCCGACGGTGCGCTGCTGCTCGGCGGTTTTGTCGGGGGCGGTGTCTTTTTGGAAAATACTTCGGCTTCGGCCATCGCATGGGATGCGGCCGTCAACGGCTGGCGTGCCTTTCCGTCGCTGGTCGCCGCGCGCGCACGGATGGGTGGTGGTTTCCTGCGCGGACAACCGATGGTGATCGGTGGATCAGGGTTCGGGACCGTGCAGCAGGACGTGCAGTTGTACGACCGCCTGTTTGGTGACGGCTTCGATCCGGTCAACTGAAGCGCTGGCCAGCGCCGCGGATCCGCGCATGGCGGCCCGCGGTGCCTTGTGCTTTCGCCGGCTGGCCCAAACTGGGACAATGCACGGGTCTCTGGTTGGCCCGATCCTGTTTCTCACATGTCCCGATCCATTGCCTGCGCGCCCGTCGACGCGCCACTGCGCACCTTCATGTGCGTGGTCTGCGGTTTCATCTACAACGAGGCGGAGGGCTGGCCGGAGGACGGCATTGCGCCCGGCACGCGCTGGGAAGACGTGCCCGAGACCTGGACCTGCCCCGATTGCGGCGTGACCAAGGACGACTTCGAGATGGTCGAGATCTGATCCGCGCCGCGCCGGTCAGCGCTCGATCGTCAGTTCGTCCCCGGCAGTCACCCCGATCCGCCGCGCCTCGCCGGCATTGAGCTCCAGCACGTAACGCGCCGGCGCGCCGCTGGGGTAGGCGGGGCAGGGGTCGGCACGGCAGGGCGGCACGTCGTGCTGCACGCTGACCAGGCGGCGCTCGGCATCGAAGTAGAGGATGTCGAGCGGGATCAGGGTGTTCTTCATCCAGAAGGCGCGCGGTGCGTCGTCCTGGAAGATGAACAGCATGCCGTGATCGGGCGCGAGCACCGTGCGGAGCATGAGCCCGCGTGCGCGCGAGGCGTCGTCGGTAGCCAGTTCCACCTGGTAGCGGTGGCCGGCGAGTTCCACATGGGGAGAACCGACCGCAGCGGCAGGCAGTGCCAACGCACAAAGCGCGCTGGCGAGGACGGCACGGGCAATCGGCTGGGGGATCATGCGCAGGACTCCCGGGTTGGTGCGTGCAAGATTACAGCACGCTGGCCCAGTGGCACGGTTCCGCTCAGGGGCGGCCGGCAGCGACCCCGCTTCGAGTGAACCGCGAACCACTGGATCCGGGCGTGCGGCGGGTGATGGGTTGTCACACGCTCCAGCCACAGGGGCATCGGGACTGAAGTCCCCCCCACAGGCCGCTTGCCGCCCTCCCAACAGGCCTCTTGCCGCCATCGCGCGGGCTGCCGCCGCCGCTTGCCACAGGCCAGTTGCCGCTTTCCCACAGGCTGCTTGCTGCTCCGCTCCGCAGGCCGCTTGCCGAGCCACGCGCGGGGCGGCGCTCTGGCGGAATTGGTGCGGGAGCGGCGTCAGCCGCGATGCACGCGCTCGCTGGCGGCGCGCAGCCTCATCCGGCAGCGGCGAACCTATTCCACTGCATAGCCGAAATCCTCCTTGAAGCGCGCGGCGAACTCGGCAAAGTCGAAGCGCTGGTTCTGCGTGCCGGGGTGCTCGATCTTCATCGCGCCCATCAGCGAGGCGGCGCGGCCGGCGGTCGGCCAGTCCATGTCGCGCATGCGGGCGAAGATGAGGCCGGCGCGGTAGGCATCGCCGCAGCCGGTGGGATCGACCACGGCGCGGTCCCTGGCCGGAGGTATCTCGTGCAGCGTGCGACCGCCATCGGCGTGCACCTCCGAACCGTGTGGGCCGTGGGTGATGATGAAGGCCTCGGTACGCGCGGCGATGTCGGCCACGCTCCAGCCGGTGCGCGCCTGCAGCAGCTGGGATTCATAGTCGTTGACGATCACGTAGGTGGCCTTGTCGATCATGGCGCGGAACTCCGCGCCGTCGAACAGCGGCATCGCCTGGCCGGGGTCGAAGATGAAGGGCACACCGCGCGCGGCGAACTCGTCGACATGCTGCAGCATGGCCTCGCGCCCGTCCGGCGCGACGATGCCGAAACTGATGTCGCGTGCGTCGCGCACATGGTTTTCGTGCGCGCGCAGCATGGCGCCCGGGTGGAAGGCGGTGATCTGGTTGTTGTCCAGGTCGGTGGTGATGAAGCCCTGCGGCGTGTATTCGTCCTCGATCACGCGCACGTGGTCGAGACGGATCCCGCAGGCCTGCAGATGCGCGCGATAGGGTCCGAAATCGCGTCCCACCGTCGCCATCGGCAGTGGATCGCCGCCCAGGAGCTTCAGGTTGTAGGCGATGTTGCCGGCGCAGCCGCCGAACTCGCGGCGCATGCGCGGCACCAGGAAGGACACATTCAGGATATGCACCTGATCGGGCAGGATGTGCTTCTTGAACTGGTCCTGGAACACCATGATGGTGTCGTAGGCGAGCGAACCGCAGATCAGGGCGGACATTCGGGCTTCCCGGCGGACAAAGCGTGCGAGTTTAGCGGAATTGGCGCCCTGGCCGGCGTCGGCAGGCCGGTGCACGCCGGCGCCTGGCCCCGTCATCAGTCGGAAATCCGCGTCGTGCAAGGGTTTTTTAACTTGCTTGTCCTTGCCCGCAGGTGTCCAGCTGTTAGAATCACTCACTTTTCCCCTGTCGAAGAACGGCTACTGCCGCGCACATGTTCAAAGGCCTCCGCGGACTTTTTTCCAACGATCTGTCGATCGATCTCGGCACTGCCAACACGCTGATCTTCGTGCGTGGCCAGGGCATCGTGCTCAATGAACCTTCCGTCGTCGCGATCCGCCAGGAGCGCGGGCCGGGCGGGCCGCGCTCGGTCGCGGCGGTGGGCGGCGATGCCAAGCGCATGCTCGGCCGCACCCCCGCAGCCATCAGCACGGTGCGGCCGATGAAGGACGGCGTGATCGCCGACTTCACCATGACCGAGGAAATGCTCAAGCAGTTCATCCGCAAGGTGCACCGCGCGCGCATGTTCCGGCCCAGCCCGCGTGTGCTGGTGTGCGTGCCCTGCGGCTCGACCCAGGTGGAGCGCCGCGCGATCAAGGAGTCGGCCGAATCGGCCGGCGCGCGCGACGTGTACCTGATCGAGGAACCGATGGCCGCGGCGATCGGTGCCGGCATCCCGGTGCACGAGGCGCGCGGCTCGATGGTGCTGGACATCGGTGGCGGCACCTCGGAAGTGGCGGTGATCTCGCTCAATGGCGTGGTCTATTCGCAGTCGGTGCGCATCGGCGGCGACCGTTTCGACGAAGCCATCATCAATTACGTGCGCCGCAATCACGGCACCCTGATCGGCGAATCCACCGCCGAGCGCATCAAGGTCGAGGTCGGCTGCGCGTTCCCGCAGTCGGAGGTGAAGGAGATCGAGGTCTCCGGCCGCAACCTCGCCGAGGGCGTGCCGCGCATGTTCACCATCAATTCCAACGAAATCCTCGAAGCCTTGCACGAACCCCTGTCCGGCATCGTCAGTTCCGTGCGCGGCGCGCTGGAGCAGACCCCGCCGGAGCTGTGTTCGGACGTTGCCGAGCGCGGCATCGTGCTGACCGGCGGCGGTGCCCTGCTGCGCGACATCGATCGCCTGATCTCCGAAGAAACCGGCCTGCACGTGCATGTCGCCGACGATCCGCTGACCTGCGTCGCCCGCGGTGGCGGCCGCGCGCTGGAACTGGTCGATCATCACGGCGGCGATTTCTTCGCGCCGGAGTGAGGCGGGGGCCGGGCATCCGGCCGCCGGGATGCGGCAGCGCGGCCGTCTGCGGTGGTGGCCGCGCCCTTGCTCCGGCGGGCTGACCGACGCCACCGGCCCATTCCAAGTCATCCATCACGAATCGCGGTTGCATGCGTCCCGACACTGCCACGCTGTTTGCCGAAGGCCAGGTCGGCACCCTGAAGCTGGTTGCCTACCTGGCGCTGGCCGTCGGTCTGATGGTGTTCGACCACCGCGGCCACCATCTCCAATCACTGCGGCATGCCGTGGGCGTGGTGGTGGAACCGGTGTACCGCCTGGCTGCGCTGCCCTCGGACATCGCGCGTGCCACGCGTACCGCCGTGGTCACCCAGGACCAGCTCGCCAGTGAAAATCGTCTGCTGCGCGAGCAATTGCTGCTGGCGCAGGCGCGACTCAACCGGCTCGACGCCCTGGTGGCGCAGAACGTGCGGCTCAAGGCACTGCTGGATGCGCAGAAGGACCTGGGGCTCAGCGTCCGCTTTGCGCGCCTGATCGACGTCGATCTGGATCCGTTCCGTCACCGCGTGGTCCTGGATGTCGGCGCGCGCGAGGGCGTGGTCGTCGGCCAGCCGATCATCGACGCCGATGGCGTCATGGGGCAGGTCGTGGAAGTGATGCCGGGGACGGCGATTGCCATGCTGATCACCGATCCGGCGCATGCCGTGCCGGTGGTGGTCGAGCGCACCGGCCTGCGCACCATCGCCTACGGCAGCGGCGCCATCGATCGCCTGGAGCTGCCGAACATCCCCATCAGTGCCGATGTCCGGCCGGGCGACCGGCTGCTCACTTCGGGTCTCGGCGGGCGGTTCCCGGCCGGCTTTCCGGTGGGCGAGATCCGTTCCATCAGCAATGATGCCAGCGGCATGTTCGCGGCCGCGCTGGCGACCCCGGCAGCGGCGCTCGACCGCAGCGGCGAGGTGCTGCTGCTGCACGATCAGCCCCAGCCCTATGGGCCGCCGCAAGCGCTCGAAGCGATGGGGCCACCGGCAGATCTCGCCAGTCCGGATCCGCGCGCGCCGTCCGCGCAGCCGGTGTCGCCTTCGCCATGAACCACCGCCGCCTGCAGGCCTGGCTGTTCGCCGGCAGTTTTGCCTTCGCCTTCCTGCTGCAGCTGATGCCGTTGCCGCAGGCCCTGTTGCCGCTCAAGCCCTGGTGGCTGGGCCTGGTGCTGGTGTACTGGGCGATCGAGGCCCCTGAACGCGTGGGTCTGGGCCTGGCCTTCCTGCTCGGCATCGCCGGTGATGCGCTCAATGGCGAACTGCTGGGCGAGCAGTCGCTGCGCCTGCTGGTGCTGGCCTTCATCGTGCTGCGCTTCCGCGCACGGCTGCGCTTCTTCCCGCTCTGGCAACAGTCGCTGGTGGTGCTGGCGCTGCTGCTCAATGACCGCATCGTGATGCTGATGGTGCGCGGCTTCTCCGGCGCGCCCATGCCATCGGCCGCGTTCTGGCTGGCGCCCGCCGTCGGCATGCTGGCCTGGCCACTGCTGTTCCTGTTGCTCGATGACCTGCGCTTGCGCCTGCGCGGGAGCGATTGAGCATGGCCAGGCGGCGTTTGCGTGGCCGTGGGCGCGCTTCGGCCTGGTCGGACTCGGCGGGCAAGCCGCTCAAGGAGGCGCAGCTCGAAGCCAGCCTGTTCCGCCGCCGCGCGCTGGCCGGCTTCGGGCTGATCGTGCTGGCGCTGGTCGCACTCGGCGTACGCTTTGCGTGGCTGCAGATCGAGCGGCATGACGAGTTCCGCGCGCGCTCGGAAGCCAACCGCGTCCTGACCCGCCCGTTGCCGCCGGCGCGCGGCCTCATCTACGACCGCAACGGTGTGCTGCTGGCCGACAACGTGGCCGCATTTCGCCTGGAGGTGACGCCCGAACAGGTGGCAGACATGGACGCCATGCTGGCGGCGCTCGCCCGGGTGGTGCCGCTTGGCGCGGATGACCTGGCGCGTTTCCGGGCGTTGCGCAAGGGCAAGCGCGCCTACCAGAGCGTGCCCTTGCGCATGAAGCTTTCCGAAGAGGAAATCGCGCGCTTTTCGGTCAACCGCTGGGCCTTCCCCGGCGTGGACGTGGTGCCCTATCTCACGCGCGCATATCCGCTGGGCGCCGACTTCGCCCACGTGGTGGGCTACGTCGGGCGCATCGACAGCGACGACCTGGCCACGCTCGACAAGGGCGAATATGCAGGCACCACGCATATCGGCAAGACCGGCATCGAGCGCTACTACGAGGCACGTCTGCATGGTACGCCGGGCTACGAGCAGGTCGAGGTGAATGCCGATCACCGGCCGTTGCGCGTGCTCGACCGGGTCGCGCCGCAGCCGGGCGAGAACCTCTATCTGAGCATCGATGCAGACATCCAGGCAGCCGCCCAGGCGGCGTTTGCCGGGCGCGCCGGGGCGGCGGTCGCGATCGACCCGCGCAATGGCGAGGTGCTGGCCATGGTCAGCGTGCCGAGCTTCGATCCGAACCTGTTCGTCAACGGCATCAGCCACGCCGACTACGCGGCCCTGCTGGCCGCGCCGCACCATCCGCTCATGCAGCGCGCGCTGCGCGGCAGCTACATCCCCGGCTCCACCATGAAGCCGTTCGTCGGGCTCGCCGGGCTGGAGACCGGCGTGCGCAAGCCCGGCGACACCATCCTTTCGGTCGGCGAGTTCCACATTCCCGGGCAGTCGCGTGGCTACCGTGATGACGCGCGCGGCGGCCACGGCCGCGTGGACCTGGTGCAGGCGATCTCCCAGTCGGTCAATACCTATTTCTATTCGGTCGCCTTCGACATGGGCATCGACCGCTTCGCCGAGGTCATGGCCCGCTTCGGCTTCGGTCGGCCGACCGGCATCGACCTGGTCGGCGAAGGCAGTGGCGTGCTGCCCTCGCGGGAATGGAAGCGCGCGCATCTGCACCAGCCCTGGTATCCCGGCGAGACGGTGATCGCCGGCATTGGCCAGGGTTACTGGGTGGTGACGCCGCTGCAGCTGGCCAACGCCACGGCCATGCTGGCCGGGCGCGGCGTGCGCCACACGCCGCGGCTGCTGCGCGCGGTGCAGCGCGGCCTTGGCGACCGGCCCACGCCGGTACCGGCGCCTGCGCCCGAGCGCGTGGTGCATCGCGAGGGCGACTGGCAGGCCGTCGAGCAGGGCATGGTCGAGGTGATCCGCAGCGGCACCGCGCGCGGCCTGGACAAGGGCTTTCCCTATACCCTGGCCGGCAAGACCGGCACCGCCGAACGCTATTCGCGCACCGACGAAACCTGGACTTCGATCAGCACCAGTGCGATCGAGCGCCACCAGGTGTTGTTCGAGGCGTTCACGCCAGCCGAGGATCCGCGCATTGCGGTCATCGCGGTGCTCGAGGCCGGGCGCAGCGGCGGTCGGGATGCGGCGCCGATCGTGCGCGCCATCCTCGACGCCTGGTTGCCCGGCGACCTCGAGCGGCAGGCCGCTCTGCAGGCCACCGGTGCCGCGGTGGCGGAGCCGGCACCGTGATCGACGCGGCCGTCGCCCGCCTGGGTCGGCGCCTGCGCGGCCTGGTGGGCCGCCCGCGCGTGGATCTGCCACTGTTGGGCGCACTGCTGCTGCTGATGGGCGTGGGCCTTGTCACGCTCTACAGCGCGAGCGATCTCGATCGCGGCCTGGTGCTGGCGCAGGCGCTGCGCTTCGCGCTCGGCCTGGCCTGCATGTTCGCGCTGGCGCGGGTGCCGCCGCTCACCCTGCGCAACTGGACGCCTGCGCTGTACGTGGCCAGCGTCCTGCTGCTGGTGGCCGTGGCCCTGCTCGGCGAGGGACGCGGCGCGCACCGCTGGCTCGATCTTGGCGTGCTGCGCTTCCAGCCATCGGAAGTCCTCAAGCTCAGCATGCCGATGATGGTCGCCTGGTACCTCAATGGCCGGCCGCTGCCGCCGGGCTGGACGACGCTGGCGGTGGTCGGCGTGCTGATCGCGATCCCGGCCGGCCTGATCGCCGAGCAGCCCGATCTCGGCACCGCGCTGCTGGTCGTCGCCAGCGGGGCGTTCGGCGTGTTCCTCGCCGGCATCGCCTGGTGGCGCATCGGCCTGCTTGCCGCCGCCGTGGCGGCAGCCGTGCCGATCGGCTGGCAGTTCCTGCACGACTACCAGAAGGATCGCGTGCTGACCCTGCTCGATCCCGAAGCCGATCCGCTCGGCAACGGCTGGCACATCATCCAGTCGCAGATCGCCGTGGGATCCGGGGGCCTGTGGGGCAAGGGCTGGCATCGCGGTACGCAGTCGCGCCTGGAATTCCTGCCCGAGCACACCACCGATTTCATCTTCTCGGTGTTCGCCGAGGAATGGGGACTGGTCGGCGTCGCCCTGCTGCTGGTGCTGTATGCCTTCATCATCGCGCGTTGCCTGTGGATCGCGGCTTCGGCACGCGATACCTACGCGCGCCTGCTGGCCGGTGCCATCAGCATGGCGCTGTTCGTGTATGTGGTGGTCAACGGCGGCATGATCGCCGGCGTGCTGCCGGTGGTCGGCGTGCCGCTGCCGCTGATGAGTTATGGCGGCACCTCGGCGGTGTCGATCCTCGCCGGCTTCGGCGTGCTGATGTCCATCCACGCGCATCGTCGGCGCGCGGCCCCGTGGTAGCCGGGCCGCCGATCAGCCGCCGTGGCGCAGATGCCACACGGCCGTCGACAACGCCGTCACGCCTTCGGCGGCGAAGCCCGGCTCGTCGGCGAGGATGTCGCGTCGTTCGCGCAGTTCGGCGTGCCAGGCCGGAGTGAACAGGCGCGCCACTTCCGCGGCATCCACGGAAAAGGGTGGCCCGGCCTTGTCCGCGGGCGGGTATTCCAGCGTGATCAGCAGGCCCTGGCAGCCGGCCGGCAGGCGCGCATAGGGGCCGCTGGCGTAGCGCTGGCGCAGCGCGGCTGGCAGCGCGATCAGCGCCGCGCGATCGTACACCGCCCGGCAATCAGCCAGCGCCTTCGCGTCCAGCGCAAACACATCGCCGCAGACGAGTTCGATGTTGCCGGCGACATGGTGGATGCCGAGCGGCGAGCGGCGGATCTCCGGCCGCAGGCGGTTTTCGGCGAAGAACTGCTGGACGGCCAGCGGGGACAGCTCCACGCCGAGCACGCGATGCCCCTGCGCCGCCAGCCAGAGCATGTCGAGCGACTTGCCGGCCAGCGGCACGAACACGCGGCTGCCATGCGCGAGTGCCAGCGCCGGCCAGTGCTTCTCGAGCAGCGGCATGACCTGGTCACGGTGAAAGCCGGTGCGGCCCTCGCGCCAGCGCTGCAGCCAGAAATCGGGTTCCATGGTGTTCGCCTGTCTCGTCCGCGGTCGCAGCCGCGCGTTAACCGCAGCACTATCCCGCAGCGGTGCGGCGCTGTCGACCGGGCCCCGCCCAGATCGGTCGCGGCATTGCTGCCAAAGTCCGCAGCCTGTCATATTGGGCCCGTCTTCCCATCGGCCCGTCTGCCCGAACTCGTCCGCATGCACGACCAGCCCCCCATCGTCTTCTTCCACGATCCGCACAGCCGTGCAGCCAAGACGCGCGCACCTGCGCGGCGCATGCTGGGCTCGCCGGTGCGCAGCGCACAGCCGCGCGGCGCAGGCCCACGCGCGCCGTCGTGCACGCCGTCCACGCGAGGGTGGCCCAGGCGCGGGATGAGCGCGTGCACGGTGCCCCGATTCCCTGCGCCTGTGATGCTAAAGTAGCCCCATGCAAGCATTTTCCCGCGCGGTACGCGCCCGTTCATTCGTCCTGGCCGCCGTGTGTGCGGCCAGCCTCGGGATCGCTTCCAGCGCTGTGGCAGGCAGCGTCGGTGCCGCCGAGCGCGAGTTTGCCGCCGAAGTTGCCGCGGCCGGGGGGCCGCCGGCCACCGCGGTGCTGGCGACCCTGGCGCAGGCCCGGGTGCAGCAGTCCATTCTCGATGCCATGGCGCGGCCGGCCGAGAAGACCCGCAGCTGGAAGGACTACCGGCCGATCTTCCTCACCACGGCGCGCATCGAGGACGGCATCGGCTTCTACCGCGAGAACCGCGCCCTGCTCGATCGCGTTGCTGGCGAGTACGGCGTGCCGCCGCAGATCATCGTTGCCATCATCGGCGTGGAAACCAGCTACGGGCGCATAACCGGCAAGTACCGCGTGCTCGATGCGTTGGTCACGCTGGCGTTCCACTACCCGCCCCGTGCGAGCTACTTTCGCGGGGAGCTCAAGCGCCTGTTCCTGCTCGGCGATCAGCACCTGGCCTATCCGCTGGAGGACCTGCGCGGCTCCTATGCCGGTGCGATGGGCTGGGGCCAGTTCATGCCGACCAGCATTGCCGAGTGGGCGCGCGACGCGGATGGTGACGGGCGCATCGACCTGTGGAACTCGCTGCCGGACATCACCGCCAGCGTCGCCAACTATTTCAAGGCGCATGGCTGGCAGGCCGGGCAGCCGGTGACGGTGCGCGCCAGCGCCGCCAGCGATGCGCATGCCCTGGAGCCGGGCGGCCTGGAGCCGGTGTATACGGTGCAGCAGCTGGAAGCCTGGGGCTACGCGCCACTCGAACGCAGCGACGCGGCCCTGCCCGCGACCCTGCTCAAGCTCGATGGCGAGGCCGGCCTCGAACACTGGCTGACCTTCCGCAACTTCTATGTCATCACGCGCTACAACCGCAGTCCCCTGTATGCGATGGCGGTTTGGCAGCTCGCCGACGAGATCGCCGCGGGCATGGACGCAGGCCGGCCATGAAGCGGGGCGCGGCGTGCTGAGCGGTGCCGCGACGCGGGCCGCCTGCGCGCGCGGCAGGTCACTTGCGGCGCGCCTGCCGGTGCTGGCCTGCCTGGTGCTGCTGGCCGCCTGCGCCAGTCATGGACCGCGCCCCGAGGCGCCCGCCGGGGCCGCGGGCAAGGGCGCTGCCGGCCATCACGACGATACCTCGCGCAGCCAGTCCGAACGCTACCGGCAGAGCCGGGACGGTGGCCCGGACGGTCCCCCGTTCGACGTCAGCAAGATTGCCGAACCGGTACCCAGGGCCGAGCCGCGCGCGCGATATGGCAACAAGCCGGTGTACAGCGTGCGTGGCAAGACCTACCGGGTGCTGGACGACCCTGCCGGCTACGTCGCGCGTGGCACGGCTTCCTGGTATGGCAGCAAGTTCCACGGCTACCTGACTTCCTCGTTCGAACCCTATGACATGTATGCCTTCAGCGCCGCGCACAAGACCCTGCCACTGCCCTGCTATGCGCGCGTGACCAACCTCGACAACGGCAAGAGCGTGATCGTGCGCGTCAATGATCGTGGGCCCTTCCACGACGATCGCCTGATCGACCTTTCCTACGCCGCGGCGGTGAAGATCGGCGTGTGGCCGAACGGCACCGCGCCGGTCGAGGTGCGCGTGGTCGACCCCGGCGCGCCGCCATCGCGATCCACCCTCGTCACCGACAGTCCGGAACCGGCGGTCACGCAGGGCGCGGGCGCGACCGCCCTCATCTACCTGCAGTTGGGCTCGTTCGGCGAGCGGGCAAATGCCGAGCGCCTGGCTGCCCGCGCGCGCGCCGCCGGCCTCGCGCCGGTGGGGATCGAGCCGGTGCGTGCCGGCAGCCGCACCCTGCACCGCGTGCGCGTGGGGCCGCTGGCCGATAGCGTCGCCGCCGATGCGCTGGCCGCGCGCGCCGCTGCACTGGGCTTCGACGCGCCGCGCGTGGCGCATGAAACCGTGCATTGAAGCGCGCGGCGTGTGCCCGATGCCAAGCTCTGCGACAATGCGCGGATCGCCCGCCGGTGTCCCGGCTGGAACATCGGCCCGCGCGCTGCTGTCCGAGTCGGCACCGCGCGCCGGTCGCCGTCGTTGCTGCCGCGCCGGCGCCGATCCGGCCTTTTCGTATTACCGCAGGACTTCTCCACCGCAATGAAACCGACGCTGATCGCTGCGCTTGCCTTCGCCTTTTCCGTCACCCTGGCCAACGTGGCGCCAGTGCAGGCGGCACCGCCCGCGGCCGATGCGGCCGCCACGGCTGCGCCGGCACCTGCCGCCCTGCCAACCCCGCAGGCCGTGCCGAAGCCCGCCCTGCCGGTGCCGGGCGCCGGCAGTGGCCCGACCCCGCCGCCGCCCTCGATCGACGCCAGGAGCTGGGTGCTGATGGATTACGCCAGCGGCCAGATCCTGGCCGGGGAAAACGCCGATTTGCGCGTCGCGCCGGCCTCGATCACCAAGGTGATGACGTCGTATGTCGTTTCCGCGGAACTCGCCCATGGCAAGATCCACCTCACCGACCCGGTCAACATCAGTGAGCACGCCTGGCGCGCCGGCGGCGCCGGCACGGATGGCTCGACCAGCTTCCTGCAGCTGAACAGCAAGGTGCCGCTCAAGGACCTGCTGTACGGCATGATCATCCAGTCCGGCAACGATGCCGCGATCGCCCTGGCCGAACACGTGGCGGGCTCTGAAGGCACCTTCGCCGACCTCATGAACCAGTACGCCGCGCGCCTGGGCCTGACCGGCACGCACTACGTCGATGCCAGCGGCCTGCCCAATCCCGACCACTACACCACGGCACGCGACGTGGCAGTGCTGTCGCGCGCGCTGATCCACGACTTTCCCGAGGACTACAAGATCTACGCCCTCAAGGAGTTCGAGTGGAACGGGATCAAGCAGCACAACCGCAATACGCTGCTGTGGCGCGACGACACGGTGGACGGCATCAAGACCGGCCACACCTCCGAGGCCGGCTATTGCCTGGCCACTTCGGCGCGGCGCGGCGACCAGCGCCTGATCGCGGTGGTGATGGGTGCCGGCAGCGAGAAGCAGCGCGCCAATGACAACCAGGCCCTGCTCAACTATGGCTTCCGCTTCTTCGAGTCACGCAAGCTGTACGCTGCCGCAACGCCGCTGGCCACTCCGGAACTCTGGAAGGGCGCGGTCGACACGCTGCCGCTTGGCGTCGCGGAGGACGTGGTGGTGACCTTCCCGCGTGGCCGCTATGACGACCTCAAGGCCAGCCTGGCGATGCCGGCGCGGCTGGTCGCGCCGGTGACCAAGGGCGAGGAAGTGGGCGCCTTGAAAGTCACCCTGGGAGACAAGACCTTGCTGGAACGACCGCTGATCGCACTCGCCGAAGGCGCCGAGGGCAGCTTCTTCAAGCGCCTCGCCGACGGCGCCTGGATGTGGTTCAAGGGCGACGCCGGGCCGGATGTCTCGGCAAGCGCGCCGGCCAGCCAGTGAGATCGGCGCGCAACCTGGAGCACGCGACGACATGAAGAACCTGGGCGACATCGCGCCGCAGAATCCGGAACAGGGCTTCCAGTTTCCGGGCGTATTCGAGATCACCGCCATGGGCAGCTCGCAGGCGAAGCTCGACGAGGAACTCAAGCGCATCATCGAGGCAGCGGGGCTGTCCGTGCTTGCCGAAGCGGTGCAGGTGCGTCCCTCCCGCCAGGGCAACTACGTGTCCGTGACGGCCAGCTTCATGTGCCCGAGCCGCGAGAAGTACGACGAGATCCACGCCGCGCTGCGCGCCCACCCGGAGGTGCGCTGGACCCTCTGAGCACCTGGTGACCGGGGCCTTCGCCAAGGAAAGGGGCATGCCTGCCTGCCCGGGAACTGGAGTGCGCATGCGGTGCATCTCCGCCACGTGACGGTCGGCGCATGGCAGGCGCCTTGCGCGCCGCGACGCTGGACGGGAAAACCGGTAGGATGGCGGGTCCCCAGCCGACCTCGCGGCGCGCCGCGAAGCCAGGCGTCAACCTCATTTGCGGCCCATGTCCCTTCCCCTCATCGTTCGCCAGCTCGGCCGCCAGCCCTATGAACCGGTCTGGCATGCGATGCAGGCCTTCACCGACCGGCGCACGACGCACACGCCCGACGAACTGTGGCTGCTCGAGCACGACCCGGTGTTCACCCTCGGCCAGGCCGGCAAGTGGGAACATGTGCTGATGCCGGGCGACATTCCGGTGGTGCCCGTGGATCGCGGCGGTCAGGTGACCTACCACGGCCCCGGCCAGATCGTGGCCTATCCGCTGTTCGACCTGCGCCGCATGAAACTGGGCGTGCGCGAGCTGGTCTGGCGCATCGAGCAGGCGGTGATCGATACGTTGGCCGAGTGGAACATCATTGCCAGCCGCCGCGCCGGAGCGCCGGGCGTGTATGTCGGCGAGGCCAAGATTGCCGCGCTCGGCCTGCGCGTGCGGCGCGGCTGCACCTTGCATGGCCTGGCCTTCAACGTGGCCATGGATCTGGAGCCCTTCCAGCGCATCAATCCGTGCGGATTCAGGGGCATGGCGGTGACGCAGATGCTGGATCTGGGCGGGCCCGGGTCGCTGTCCGCCGTGACCGCGAGCCTGGTCGATGAGCTGGCCCGCCAGTTTGCGCTGGCGCCGCAGGTTGCCGACGCAAGCCTGCCGCGTGCGCTGCCCGACGCTGCCGCGCGCGTCGTGCACGCGCCATGAACTGCGCTGCGGCGGTGCCCGCCGGGCGACCAGGGCTGCGTGCGCGGCGTGCCAGGTGCCACGAGCGATCCCGGGCGCGCGCCGCTGGCGGATCGCCTGCTGCGCGCCGCGACACGCCGCATGCAACGAATGACCCGTTTGCGTTGTCCAAGCCATGCGCTTCGATCGCATCCTGCCTTCGACCGTCCCGACCGGTACGCTATCGGTGGATGGGCGCCACGCTCGCGCGTGCGCGAGCGGGCTGGCGCGCATGCGTACCGCCTGTCAGCATCACGGCCAGCGTGCCACCCCACTGAATTCCCGGAGAAGTTTCCCGATGCGCAAGTTGCTGCCCACCCTGCTGCTGGTCGCCCTGGCCGTCCCGGCATTCGCCAAGCCGGTCGCCGAGCAGGCGGCGCCGCTCCTGAAGCCGACGCCCTCGCAGGCCGAAGCAGCCATCTGGGCGACGCGCTTCCTGACGCGCTTCCACTACAAGCCGACGCCGCTCAACGATGCGATGTCGGAAAAGATCTTCAAGCGCTACCTCGATTCGCTGGACGGCGACAAGCTGTTCTTCACCGCCGCCGACATCCGGCAGTTCGAGCGCTACCGCGACAAGCTCGACGATGCGATCTACGAACAGGATCTCGCCGCGCCGTTCGCCATCTTCAACGTGTACGAGCAGCGCGTCGGCCAGCGCGTCGCGCACGCCCGTGCGCTGCTCGCCAAGGGCTTCGATTTCAGCACCGACGAGAGCTACGACTTCGATCGGGAAAAGGCCGCCTGGGCCCCCGATGCGGCCGCCCTGGATGATCTTTGGCGCAAGCGGGTGAAGAACGACTGGCTGCGCCTGCTGCTGGCCGGCAAGCAGGCCAAGGACATCCGCGAAACCCTGGACAAGCGTTACGCCAACTACCTGGATCGGGTGCGCCAGCTCAACAGCGAGGACGTGTTCCAGACCTTCATGAACGCCTACGCCTCCTCGATCGAGCCGCACACCAACTATCTTGGCCCGCGCGCCTCGGAAAACTTCGACATTGCGATGAAGCTCTCGCTCGAGGGCATCGGCGCGGTGCTGCAGCGTGACGACGACTACACCGCCATCCGCGAGATCGTGCCCGGCGGGCCGGCCGCATTGTCGGGCAAGCTCAAGGTGGGTGACCGCATCGTCGGTGTGGGCCAGGGCGAGAAGGGGCAGATCATCGACGTGGTGGGCTGGCGCCTGGACGATGTCGTGGCCAAGATCCGCGGACCCAAGGACACCACCGTGCGCCTGGAAATCCAGCCCGCCGATGAAGGTCCGGACGGCAAGCACTACGTCCTCGACCTGGTGCGCAAGAAGGTCAGCATCGAGGAGCAGGCCGCCAAGAAGTCCATCATCGACATCAAGGACGAGGGCAAGACACGCCACATCGGGGTGATCTCGCTGCCCACCTTCTACCAGGACTTCGAAGCGCGCCGGCGCGGCGATCCGGACTACAAGAGTGCCACCCGCGATGTCGAGAAGCTGCTCGGCGAGCTCAAGAGCGATGGCGTGGACGGGGTCCTCGTGGATCTGCGCAACAACGGCGGCGGTTCGCTCGCCGAGGCCACCGATCTTTCCGGGCTGTTCATCGGCAAGGGTCCGGTGGTCCAGGTGCGCAATGCCAGCGGCCGCGTCGAGGAAGAGCAGGCGACCAGGGCGGCGGTCTGGAACGGCCCGCTCGGCGTGCTGGTCAACCGCGCGTCGGCCTCCGCTTCGGAGATCTTCGCCGCGGCCGTGCAGGACTATGGCCGCGGGCTGATCATCGGCGAGCCGACCTTCGGCAAGGGCACGGTGCAGAACCTGATCGACCTCGATGAGGTGGCGCACAGCGAGAAGCCGGAATTCGGCGAGGTCAAGATGACCATCGCCCAGTTCTTCCGCATCGATGGCGGTTCGACCCAGCTGCGCGGCGTCGTGCCCGACATCAGCTTCCCGCTGACCGTGGACGCCAAGGATTTTGGTGAATCGAGCTATGACAATGCCTTGCCCTGGACCTCCATCGCGCCTGCCGAATACAAGCCGGTGGCGAACCTCAAGCCCATCATCCCCACCCTGATCGAACGCCACGACGCGCGCGTGAAGGACAACGTGGCCTGGCAGGTGTTCGAAGATGATCTGGCCGACATGCGCAAGCTGCGCAGCGAGAAGACCGTTTCGCTGAACGAGACCGTGCGCCGCGAGGAACGCGCGGCGCAGGAAGCCCGGCGCAAGGCGCGCGAGGAACGCCTGGCCGCTGCCGACGCGGCCAGCGGTGAGGCTGCGGGCGACGCGGCGCAGGCCCCGGCAGGCGACACCGCGCAGCCTGCCGGCGCAGCGCAGCCACCGGTCAGCAGCATCAACCTGCCGGTCGACGACGGGCTGCAGCCCGACGAGCGCAGCATTGCCAGCGACCTCAAGCGCGAGAAGAACGCCAAGGAGCGCCGCGATGTGGTGCTCGATGAAGCCGCGCACATCCTTGCCGACGAGATTGCCCTGGTGCAGGCGGATGCGAAGCTGGCCGCGCAGGTGCTGCCGCGCGCAGTGCTGGGGCCGGCGACGGCGGAGTGAGATGCGCACGCCCGGCCTTGCCGGCCGGCCGCGCGCGTGCGCTCAAGCGTCGAAGCCGTTGACGAAGATGGTGTCGTCGCCCGGTTCGACCTGGACCTCGAATGCCCCGATGTCGGTGGCGCCACCCACCGTGCGCGCATGGCCGATGCCGCGCTGGTCGAACTCCAGCTGCGCAGCGTTGTTGCCGGCGTCGATTGCCGGGCTGCCGACCTCCAGGGCATGGGTCGGCGTCGGCCCGCCATTGTCGGCCAGCGGCAGCAGCCGAGGATCGGTCGCGAGCGTGTCGGCCGGCAGCACGAGCGTGGAGTCGATGACCAGGTTGTTGGCGCCGCCGACGCCGAGTGGCGCGTAAGCGCCGATATCGGCACCGTGGCCCGCGGGCGCCGTGTTGCCGGCGATGATGGCGCTTTGCAGGGTCATGGGCACGGCATAGCCGATGTACACGCCGCCGCCCGCGGCATCCGCCTGGTTGCCGGTGAGGGTGCTGTTGACGATGCTCAGGCGGGCGCCATCGGCGAGCGTGCCGTCCGCGTACAGGCCGCCGCCGATCGCGGTGGCGACATTTCCCGAGATCGTGCTGTTGCGCACGTGGATGGCGCCGCCGGCGGTGGCGCCACCGCCGGCAGCGGCGAAATTGCCGGTGAGCGTGCTGGCATCCAGGTCCAGATCGCCCAGCGCCAGCACACCGCCGCCCGCCGCTGCGGCGGCGCGGCAGTCGCGCACGGTGCTTTGCGTCAGCACCACGTTGCCGGTCGAGAAGATGCAGGCGCCGCCACCGGCATAGCTGCCATTGGCAAGTGTCAGGCGTTCGATCGCCAGGGTGCCGGCGCCGTAGTGTTCGAACAGGGCGCTGGCGCCCCCCGCATCGATGGTCAGGGTCGTACCGGGGCCGCGCAGGGTGAGGTCGTCCAGCGGCGTGTCGATCGCCCCGGCGGTGAGACTGATGGTGCTGCAGGTGAGCGCGGACAGATCGACCGTGTCGCCACTGGCGGCACCGGCGATGACGTTGCGCAGGGTACCCGGATCGGCGTCGTCGGCGCAGCTGGTCACGATCCGCGCGGCGCCTGCCGGCTGCGGCGCGGCGGCCAGGGTGGGCGCGCCCGCCAGGGCAAGGCCGCAGCCGGTCAGGGCCATCGCGAGGCTCGCCGTCAGTCGCTTGCGTTGCGGCTGTCGGGTGGCTGGAGCGTAGGCGGCGCGTTGCACGGCGGCATGCCTCGACTTGCAAGGGAAGCCCGGCAAGCTGCGACGGCCCGCCGGCTTTCCCGCCAAGCCATGAGTCTACTGCGCCCGGGCAGGTCGCGTGCGCCGCGCTGCCGACGGTTTAGCTCCGGTTGGGGTCGCGACCCTGGCCGCGGCTTCAACCGTAACGCTGCTGGAGGAAGCGGAAGTACGCGCGCAGCCCCTGCGCCTCGCCACCGCGCGGTCGGCCGGGCTTGTCTGCATCGTTCCAGGCATAGACATCCAGATGCGCCCAGGCCTGGTCTTGCGGCACGAAGCGTTCCAGATAGAGCGCCGCGGTGATGGCCCCGGCATGCCGCGACGGCCCGGCATTGGCCAGATCGGCGACGTGCGATTCGAGCAGCGTCAGGTAGGGGCGCCACAGCGGCATGCGCCAGAGCGGGTCGCCGCTGGCCGCGGCGGCCGCGAGCAGTCCGTTGGCCAGGTCCTCGCGATTGGCGAACAGGGCCGGCAGGTCCGGACCCAGCGCCACGCGCGCGGCGCCGGTGAGGGTCGCGAAATCCAGGATCAGGTCGGGCTCGAGTTCGCCGGCGTAGGCCAGCGCGTCGCACAGGATCAGGCGCCCCTCGGCATCGGTGTTGTCCACCTCGATGCTGAGGCCGGCGCGGCTGCGGATGACTTCGCCCGGACGCATGGCGTTGCCGGCGATGGCGTTCTCGACCGCCGGCACCAGCAAGGTCAGGCGCACGGGCAGCCGGGCGTCCAGGACCAGGCCGGCCAGCGCGATCGCGTGCGCCGCGCCGCCCATGTCCTTCTTCATCCAGCGCATGCCCTCGGCGCTCTTGATGTCCAGGCCGCCGGTGTCGAAGCACACGCCCTTGCCGACCAGCACCAGGTGCGGCGCATCGGCCGGGCCGGCTTCCAGCACCGCAAGGCGCGGCGCGCGATGGCTGGCACGGCCGACCGCGTGGATGGTGGGGAAGTTGGCGGCGAGCAGGTCCTCGCCCACCCATTCGCGATACTCGGCGGCGTGCCGCTCTGCCAGTGCGCGCACTGCGCCGGCGAGTTCGGCCGGGCCCATGTCCTCGGTCGGCGTGTTGACCAGGTCGCGCACGCGGCAGGCGGCGTCGGCCAGTGGCGTGACGCGGGCGATGATGTCCGCGTCCACGACCAGCCGCGCCGCGGGGGCCGCGGGGGTGCGATAACGCGCAAAGCGGTAATTGCCCAGGGCCCAGCCCAGCGCGGCGTCCTCCGCGTCGAGCGCCAGTCCGCGCGGATCCAGGCGATAGTCGCCGGGCGGCAGGCGTCGCGGCAGCGTCGCCAGGGCGAAGGGCCCCTGCTGGGGGTCGCAGCCGGCCAGTACCGCGCTGATCCCGCCAGCTGCATCGGGCAGGGCGAGGAAGCTGCCGGCATCGGCCCGGAAGGCGTTGGCCTCGACCCAGCTGCGCGCGTTGCTGCCAAGGGCATCGAGGCTGGCGGCGAGCTGGTTGCGATCGACCGCGATCAGCGGCAGTGCATTGGTGGCCGCGGCCGCAGGGGTCCAGGCATGCATGGGTGTTCCTTTGGAAGGTCGGTTCTTGGTCGCAGACGGGGTGGCGGCTTCAATGCAGCGCGCGGCGCCGTGGCGCCGCCGTCGGCGGGCGGCCGTGTGCGGCGGCGCCGTCCAGCCAGCGCACCAGTCCGCTGAGGTCGGGAAATTCCAGGTCCGCCGCGACGGCGCCGGCCGGCGGTGCCGCTCCGGTTCGATTGATCCAGGCGCTACGCAGGCCGGCGCGGCGCGCGCCGGCCACGTCCAGTTCCGGATCGTCGCCCACGTGCAGCACGTTGGCCGGGGCGATGCCGAGCCGCGCGCAGGCTTCGTGGAAGATCGCCGCATCCGGCTTGGCGCGGCCGAATTCACGCGCCGAAATGCAGTGGGCGAAATGCTGCCGCAGGCCGATGCGGCCAAGATCGGCGTTGCCGTTGGACAGGCTGACCAGCGGCAGGCGCGCGCCGAGGGCCGCCAGCGCGGGCACCGCGTCGGCGTAGCAGGTCACCTGGTTGCGCGCCTGGAAATACACTGCGTAGGCCGCCTCGACCGGTGTCTCGTCCAGCCCGCAGCTGGCGAAGGCGTGGGCCAGAGTCAGGCGCCGCTGGGCGCTGAAATCGTGGGCAAGCTGCGGATGGCGGCGCGCGATGTCCTCGCGCAGCTCGCGCATGGCCGCAATCGGCCAGCGCTGCGCAACCGCGGCGTGGTGGCGGCGCAGCCACGCATCCAGTGCCGCCTCGGCAGCGTCGATGGCGGGCGCAACCGGCCACAGCGTGTCATCGAGATCGAGTGAGACCGCAAGGACCTGCATCGCCGCTGCGCGTATCGCCTCAGTTGCCGCCGGCCGCCCCTGCGCCGGCAGCTGCGCCGACCGCCGGGGTCGCACGCGGCGTTGCTGCCGGGCTCGGCGCGGCCTTGGGCAGCGCGGCACCGGTTGCCGCTGCCGGCACGGGCGCCGCGGGACTGGCCACGGCCGGGCTGGCCGGCACCGGCGCGCCGGCGGCCTCCGCCGGCTGGGCCGCCGCGGCCGCGGTGGCCTGTGCCGCCTGCGCGCTGGCGGCGGCGAGTGCCGCCGTACGCTCGCCGCGCAGGCGCTCGTCGATGAACGTCAGCCGCGCGGCGTCGTTGGCGGCCACGTCGGCCACGTCCGACCAGGGCACGAGCTGGTGGCGGCGCAGGATGTCCTTGACGCCCGGGCTGTCCGCAAAGTCGCGGAAGCGGTCGATGACGTCCTGGTGGAAGTCGTCGGCGCGCTCGACCAGATAGAGGGTGATGAACAGTGGATAGCTGCCGTCGGCAACCGTCGCCGGCGAGGGGGTGACGCCTTCCACGTCGATCATGCGCACGCCGGCATTGGCGTGCACGCCGCCCAGGGTGGACAGGCCCAGGCCCGCCGGATCGATGGTGATGGCCTGCTCCAGCGCGCCGGTGTTGAGGTACAGGCGCGGCGCGGCGACGCGCTTGCCGCCGTTCTTGAACACCAGCTGGCGCAGGCTGTACTCGATGCCGTCGAGCGGGGCGGCAATGGCATACAGGTTGATCGGCCGATCCGCGCCGCCGAGTTCCTTCCAGTTGGTGATGCGGCCGAAATAGATCTCGTAGAGCTGGTACATCGTCAGGTTGGCGACCGGGTTGCCCGGGTGGGTGATCATCACCGCCGCGTCCAGGGCTGCGGGAATGAACTCGAGGTTGGCTTCCTCCGGCCGGTCGGGATCCTTGCCGCGCGCACTGCCGGCGAGATCCGCCTTGCCCTGGGCGACTGCATCCAGCCCGGAGATGGTGCTGAAGGGTTGCAACTCGATGGTGCCGCGCTTCTGCTTGGCGTACTCGGCTGCGATCTCGCGCATGATGGTGCGGCCGGTGGCCTGGTCGCCGCGCCACACCAGGTGATCCTGGACGGCGGACGCCGGCGGCGCGATGAACGTGCCGGCAAGGAGGGCGAGCGCCGCCACGGCGGCGTTGCGGAGCGACAGCGACATGATGGTGGACCTGGCAGCAAGGGATGGGCAGTGATGGCACTCTACCACGCGGCGCTACGCCCGGCCCGTGCGTCAGAGCAGCAGATAGTAGAGATCCTGGCCGCGCAGCAGGGTCAGCAGCAGTTGCGGCGTGCCCGCGGCGGCGAGCCGCCTGAAGTCGTCGATGCCCCGCAGGTCGCGGCGGTTGACGGCCACGATGATGTCGCCCTCGCGCAGGCCGCTGCCGTAGGCCGTGCTGTTCGGCGCGATCTGCGCCACGACCACGCCGCCGATGCCGCGTTGGCGCAGGTCCGGTGGCAGTTCGGAGAACTCCACGCCACGCAGGCGGGGGTCGAGCGCGGCGCCCTTGACGCTGCGGATCGGCGCGGGCCTGAGCTCGGTGTCCACCACCCGCCGCTTGCCGTCGCGCAACACCACCACGGCGACCGTGGTGCCGGTGGTGGTCAGGCCCTCGATGTTGCGCAGGTCGTTTTCGCCAGTGACGGCGTGGCCGTCCAGCGAGATGATGACATCGCCCGGCTGCAGGCCGGCCGCCTCGGCCGGCGAGCCTGGACGCACGCGGGTGATGACGGCGCCACGCGTCTCGCCGAGCGCGAGCGCGCGCGCGATCTGCGGCGTCACGTCCTGCGCCTCCACGCCCAGCACGCCGCGCTGGACGTGACCGGTCTTGACGAGCTGGCGCATCACGACCATGGCCAGGTTGGACGGGATGGCAAAGCCGATGCCGACGTTGCCCCCGGAGGGCGAATAGATCATCGAATTGATGCCGACCAGTTCGCCGCGCAGGTTCACCAGCGGGCCGCCCGAGTTGCCCGGATTGATCGAGGCGTCGGTCTGGATGAAGTTCTGGTAACCCGCGCCGCGCACGCCGGTGCGGCCGAGCGCGGAGACGATGCCGGAAGTGACGGTCTGGCCCAGGCCGAAGGGCTCGCCAACGGCGACCACGAAGTCGCCGACGCGCAGCCTGGACGAGTCGGCGACCGGCAGTGCGGTCAGGTTGTGCGCGGGAATCTGCAGCACGGCCAGGTCGGTGTCCGGATCGGTGCCCAGCACCTTGGCCTTGTACACCTTGCCGCCGTTCACCGTCACCTCGATGTCGTCGGCGCCGGCGACGACGTGGTTGTTGGTGAGCACGTAGCCCTTGGCCGCATCCACGATCACGCCCGACCCGAGCGATTGCTGGACTTCCTCGCGTGGGGTGTTGGGCAGACCGAAGAAGCGCCGGAAGATCGGGTCGTCGAAGTAGGGATTGCGCACCGCCACATGCGTGCGCGAGGCGATGTTGACGACCGCGGGCGTGACCCGCTCGACCATCGGCGCCAGCGAGGGCAGCGCCTGGGGATCCAGTGCCGGCGGCAGCGCCGCAAGGGCGTTCGCGCCGGCGAGCACGAGCAGGGCGCAGGTGACCAGCAGACGATGCGGCAAGGCCGGCAGGTTTCGGCAGGCAGGGCGGACGGACATGATGGCTCCCGGTTGGCTGCAACGGAATGGCGCCGACGTTGCCGGCCCAGGCAAGATCGGGCCCCGTGGCTGAACGTTCAAGGTATCGGGCGCCGCGGTGCCGGCGCTCGGGCGCCGGCGCAGGCGCATTCCGCTGCGGGGTGTGCGCATGCGGCTTTACTTCCCCGTGCCGGCGGCGTAATTTCTCCGCATTGACACCATATCTTGTGCTTGCGCGCAGCTGCAGCGCCCATAACTTGGGTTTTGCTGCCAACGCAACCAGGATTGCCGGCCCGGTGTCGCGAGGGCCACCCTGAATGACCCACGAGGAGAACAACAGCATGAGCACGGTACGCCTGGAGCCGCTCGCGCGGGACGCGGTCGAGATTCGCCTGCAGCCCGCTTCGTACGACATCTGGGACAAGAAGTACCGCCTCAAGGCCAAGGACGGAACCGCGCTCGACGCCAGCGTCGACGCGACCTGGCAGCGCGTGGCGCGGGCCCTGTCCGAAGTCGAGGCCAGCCCGGAAAAGCGCCATTACTGGCATGAACGCTTCCTGTGGGCGTTGCGCCGCGGCGCCATTCCGGCCGGGCGCATCACTTCCAACGCGGGCGCCCAGGAACACAAGCCCAAGACCTCGACCATCAACTGCACGGTCTCGGGCACCATCGAGGATTCGATGGACGACATCCTGGAAAAGGTCCATGAGGCCGGGCTGACGCTCAAGGCGGGTTGCGGCATCGGCTACGAGTTCTCCACCCTGCGGCCGCGCGGCGCGTATGTATCCGGCGCCGGCGCCTACACGTCCGGCCCGCTCTCGTTCATGGACATCTACGACAAGATGTGTTTCACCGTGTCCTCGGCCGGTGGCCGGCGCGGCGCGCAGATGGGCACCTTCGACGTCAGCCACCCGGACGTGCGCGAGTTCATCAAGGCCAAGCGCGAGGACGGGCGGCTGCGCCAGTTCAACCTGTCGCTGCTGATCACCGACGGTTTCATGGAAGCGGTGGAAAGCGATGCCGACTGGCCGCTGGTGTTCCCGGTGCATGTCAAGGAGCAGCACGAGATCGATCTGGACGACGCCGCCAGGGTGGTCTGGCGCGAGTGGCCCACGCACCACAACTACGTGGTGCGCGAGGACGGCCTGGTGGCATGCAAGGTGTACGGGCGGGTCAAGGCGCGCCACCTGTGGGACATGATCATGGTGTCCACCTACGACTACGCCGAGCCGGGCTTCATCCTCATCGACCGCGTCAACGAAATGAACAACAACTGGTGGTGCGAGAACATCCGCGCGACCAATCCCTGCGTCACCGGCGACACCTGGGTGCAGACCGCCGAAGGTCCGCGCCAGGTCAACGACTTGCTCGGCCACGGTTTCATGGCTCGGGTGGACGGCAAAGACCACCCCACCGGCGCCGACGGTTTCTTCCGCACCGCGACCAAGCCGGTACTGTTGCTGCAGACCGAGGAAGGCCATCGCCTGCGGCTGACCGAGGATCATCGGGTCCGCCGTGTCTCGCGGCTGACGCGCTGGAGCGTGGACACCGAATGGTGTGCCGCCGGTGCGTTGCAGCCGGGTGACCGGGTGCTGCTCAACGATCACCGCGCGAACGCGCAGTGGCCCGGCGCGCTGACCGCCGAGCAAGGCTATCTGCTGGGCATGCTGGTCGGTGATGGCACGCTGAAGAACGAGACCGCCGTGCTCTCGGTGTGGCCGCAGGCCGCCGCCATCAACGGCGCGAGCGATGGTGCGGCCACCGCGCTGATGAATGAAACCTTGCGCTGCGCCCAAACGCTGCCGCACCGTGCGGATTTCGCTGGCTGGTCCGAAGTGGCCGGTCGCGGCGAATTCCGCCTGAAGTCCGCCGCGCTGCGCGACCTGGCTTTCGAGCTGGGCATGGCAGCTGGCGACAAGGCGATCACGCCGGCCCTGGAACAGGCTTCCAGCGATGCCTGTCGCGGCTTTCTGCGTGGTTTCTTCGACGCAGACGGCTCGGTGCAGGGCACTCACACCAAGGGCGTCTCCGTGCGCCTGGTGCAATCGGATCTGCCGCGGCTCGAAGCGGTGCAGCGCATGTTGCTGCGTCTGGGCATGCCCTCGCGCATCTATCGCGATCGCCGTAGCGCCGGCGAAGCACGGCTGCCCGATGGGCACGACGGCACCCAGACCGACGCCACCGTCGCCCAGCATGAGCTGGTCATCGCCGGGGAGTCGCTGCTGCGCTTTGCCGAACTGATCGGCTTCGCCGACAGCGCCAAGGCCGCACGCCTGCAGTCGGCCCTGTCGGGTTACAAGCGTCACCTCAACCGCGAACGTTTCGTGGCCACCGTCGCCTCGCTCACGGCCGATGGCGTCGAGGATGTCTACGACGTGCAGGTGCTGGGCATCAACACCTTCGACGGCAACGGCCTGCACGCGCACAACTGCGGCGAACAGCCCTTGCCGGAGTACGGCGCCTGCCTGCTCGGGTCGGTCAACCTGACCAAGTTCGTTCGCGATCCCTTCGGCCCGCGCGCGCGCTTCGACTGGGACGAGTACCGCGAAGTGGTGCGCGTGTTCACCCGCATGCTCGACAACGTGGTCGACATCAACGGCCTGCCGCTGCCCCGGCAGCGCGACGAAATCCTCGCCAAGCGTCGTCACGGCATGGGCTTTCTCGGCCTGGGGTCCACCCTGACCATGCTCAAGCTGCGCTATGGCGAGCGCGAGGCGGTGGCGTTCACCGAGGACGTCTCGCGCGAGATGGCGGTGGCCGGCTGGGAAGTGGCCCTGTCGCTGGCCGAGGAAAAGGGCCCGGCGCCCATCCTCACCGAGGAGTTCGAGGTCACCGCCGAGATGCTGCGCAAGCGTCCACAGATGGCCGCCGACGGGCTCAAGGTGGGCGACCGCGTGCCCGGCCGCGTGCTGCACGCCAGGTACAGCCGCTACATGCAGAAGGTGGCGCAGGTCGCGCCGGAGCTGGTTGCCGCGCTGGCCGAAACCGGCGCGCGCTTCACCCACCACACCTCGATCGCGCCCACCGGTACGATCTCGCTGTCGCTGGCCAACAATGCCTCCAACGGCATCGAGCCGAGCTTCGCCCACCACTACAGCCGCAACGTCATCCGCGAGGGCAGGAAGACCAAGGAAAAGGTCGCGGTGTACAGCTATGAGCTGCTTGCCTATCGCGAGCTCATCAACGCACGGGCCATGCCCCAGTCCGGCGTCGCCGAGGAAAAGCTGCCTGCCTATTTCGTCGCGGCCGACGACATCACGCCGACCGAGCACGTGGATATCCAGGCCGCCGCGCAGAAGTGGATCGATTCCTCGATCTCCAAGACCGCCAACGTACCCACCGATTACCCCTACGAGGACTTCAAGGACATCTACCGCTATGCCTGGCGCCAGGGGCTCAAGGGTTGTACGACCTTCCGCTTCAATCCCGAGGCCTTCCAGGGCGTGCTGGTGAAGGAGCAGGATCTGGCCAATACCACCTATCGTTTCGAACTGGACGACGGATCGGTGGTGGAGGTGCCCGGCAACGAGGAGGTCGAGTACGATGGCGAAACCCATTCGGCCGCTAACCTGTTCGATGCCCTGAAGGAAGGTTATTACGGCAAGTTCTAGGACGGCTCCGCAGCGTCTGGCGGGGCTTCCGGAACGCCCGGCGACACCGCATCGCGGTGCTGGCAGGGCGGCGCGTCAGTGCAAGTCGGCAAGCAACCCAACAAGCGCAGAGGGGAATCGAGCAATGCAAGGCGAAAGCGGCGGTACCGATGATATGGATGGCGCATTGGAAGATCTGAAGGATGGCGCCGTGACAATGGGCGGGGCAGTGGCCGAGGCCGCCGGTGCGCTGGCTGCATCGGTCGCGATTGCGGCCAGCGACGTGGGCCAGGCCGTGCAGGCCACGGCCAAGAAGGTCGCCGGATCCGCCCGCAAGGCGCACAAGCAGGCGGCGCGCAGGGTGCAGACGGTGGTCGCCCGCGCGCGGGAGCAACTGGTCGACGACGGCGCCAGGATGGCCGGCGCGATGCGGGAAGCCACCGGCCGTATGGCCGCCGGCGCGGCGCGGGTGCAGGCCAGGGTGAAGAAGGCCGCCAGCGGTGTGCAGGCGAAGCCCGCGGCCAGGAAGGCCGCATCGGTGAAGAAGGCCGCACCAGCCAGGAAGGCGGCACCAGCAAAGAAGGTTGTACCGGCCAAGAAGGCAGTACCGGCCAAGAAGGCAGTACCGGCCAAGAAGGTTGTACCGGCAAAGAAGGTGGCACCAGCCAAGAAGGCCGCACCAGCCAGGAAGGCCGCACCAGCCAGGAAGGCCGCACCAGCCAGGAAGGCCGTACCGGCCAGGAAGGCGGTACCGGCCAGGAAGGCGGTACCGGCCAAGAAGGCAGTGCCGGCCAAGAAGGCCGTACCGGCCAAGAAGGCCGTACCGGCCAAGAAGGCCGTACCGGCCAGGCCGGCCCCAGCGAAGAAGGCGAGCACCGCCAAAGTGCGCCGCTGAAACAGGCGTTCCCGGCCGGTCCGACGCCGGCCGGGAATGCGACTGATGGAACTCATCGAACAGGCAGGACCATGAAGATCGAACGCAAGATCGTTGGCTACAGCGTCGTCAAGCCGGGCGAAGCCGCGCCGGCATCCGCGCCCACGGCCCAGCCGGCCCCGACGGCAGCGCCGGTCGCCGAAGTCATCCAGATGCACGAAAGCGTCGAGCGCCCACCGGTGCTGGATGGCGCCACCTACAAGATCAAGTCGCCGCTGGTGGAGCATGCGCTGTACGTCACCATCAACGACATCGTGCTCAACGCCGGCACGCCCCACGAGCTGCGTCGCCCGTTCGAGGTGTTCATCAACTCCAAGAACATGGACCACTTCCAGTGGATCGTGGCGCTGACCCGCATCATGTCGGCGGTGTTCCGCAAGGGTGGCGACGTGACCTTCCTGGTCGAGGAACTCAAGGCCGTGTTCGACCCGCGCGGCGGCTATTTCCAGGCCGGCGGCGTGTACATGCCCTCGATCGTGGCCGAGATCGGCAGCGTCATGGAAACCCACCTCAAGACCATCGGCCTGCTGCAGGATCCGGAAATGAGCGCCGGCCAGCGTCAGCTCATTGCCGAGAAGCGCGCTGCCTACGAAGCCCGCGGCAAGGGCACGCCCACGCCGGACGCGGCGACCGCGCACACGGCGGCGGACGCGGAAGCCGCGCAGGTGGAAGGCACGTTTCCCGCCGGTGCCACGCAGTGCGACAAGTGCAACACGCATGCGGTCGTCATCATGGACAACTGTGCCACTTGCCTGAATTGCGGCTATTCCAAATGTGGATGAAGTACCTGCCCGCGCCCGCGCCCTGAGCACCGCCATGCCGGGCCAGCCGTTGCGGAACCGGCGCTGAACCAACATCGCGCGCGATTTGCCAAGGTTGGCGCGCTCTGTTCAGATGGCAGCATGATCGCCTGGTTTTCGCGTCTTTTCGCCATCCTGCTGCTTGCCGCAGCACTGCCCGGGTTTGTCGACTCGACGGCGCCGGCGTCGCACGGGCCGTCGCGGGTGGTGCTGTTGCAGGTGGATGGCGCGATCAGCCCGGCGAGCGCGGACTACGTCGTGCGCGGCATTGCCGAAGCCGAGGAGATGCAGGCCGCACTGATCGTGCTGCAACTCGATACGCCCGGCGGACTGGATCGGGCCATGCGCGACATCATCAAGGCCATCCTCGCCTCGCCGGTGCCGGTGGTGGGTTACGTGGCACCCGCCGGTTCGCGCGCGGCCAGCGCCGGCACCTACATCCTCTACGCCTGCCACGTCGCGGCCATGGCGCCGGCGACCAACCTCGGCGCGGCCACCCCGATCTCGATCATCGGGGGCGACCGCTTGCCACTGCCGCAGACGCCCAGACCGGGCCAGGCGGATGACAAGGCGGATGGCGCGCAGGACGGCGACAAGTCGCCGTTGCCGGAAGCGGAGCAGGGTGCCGAATCGCGCAAGGTGGTGAACGACGCGGTCGCCTACATCCGCGCCCTGGCCGAGCAGCGTGGGCGCAATGCCGACTGGGCCGAGCAGGCGGTGCGCGAAGCGGTCAGCATCACCGCCGACCAGGCCCTGAAGCTGCGCGTGATCGACCTCGTCGCGCCGGATCTGCCCGGCCTGCTGGCCGCGCTCGACGGCCGCAAGGTGCAGACCCTGGCTGGTGACATCACCCTGCACACGCGCGGGGCGGTGGTGGATACGCTGCAGCCGGACTGGCGCAGCCGCTTCCTGGCCGTCATCGCCGATCCGTCCGTGGCCTACCTGCTGCTGCTGCTCGGGCTGGGCGGCCTGCTGTTCGAGGGCTACAGCCCCGGGGCGGTATTGCCCGGCGTCGTCGGCGCCATCTGCCTGCTGCTCGCGCTGTATGCCTTCCAGATGCTGCCGGTCAACTACGCCGGCCTGGCGCTGATTGCGCTGGGCGTGGCCCTGATCATCGCCGAGACCTTCGTGCCGACGTATGGCACGCTCGGCATCGGCGGTGTGGTCGCCTTCGTCACCGGATCAGTGATCCTCATGGATACCGACGTGCCGGGTTTCGGCATTCCCCTGCCGCTGCTGGTGGGCATCAGCATTGCGGCCGCCCTGGCGCTGGCCGGCATCGTGTGGCTGGCCTTGCGCTCGCAGCGCCAGCCACAGGTCAGTGGGCGCGAGCAGATGGTCGGCAGCGTGGGCGTGGCCGTGGGCACGTTCGACCGACGCGGCATGGTGCACATTCATGGCGAGCGCTGGCAGGCCATGACCGACCGGCCGGTGCAGGACGGCCAGGCGCTGCGCGTCACCGGCATCGACGGCCTGATCCTGCGCGTGGAGCCCTTGCCGGCCGACTATCAAGGAGAACCCTGATGCTTTCCGTTGCTGCTGTCGTCATTGCCTTTGTACTGCTGCTGCTGATTTCCTCGATCAAGATCCTGCGCGAGTACCAGCGCGGCGTGGTGTTCCTGTTTGGGCGTTTCCAGTCCGTGAAGGGGCCGGGCATCATCATCGTGGTGCCGGTGCTGCAACAGATGGTGCGCATCGACCTGCGTACCATCGTCATGGACATCCCGCCGCAGGACGTGATCTCGCGCGACAACGTGCCGGTCAAGGTCAACGCGGTGCTGCTGTTTCGCGTGATCGATCCGGAAAAGGCGGTGATCCAGGTCGAAAACGCCTACGACGCGACCAGCCAGCTTGCGCAGACGACGCTGCGTTCGGTGCTTGGCCAGCATGAACTGGACGAAATGCTTTCCGAGCGCGACAAGCTCAATCACGACATCCAGATCATCCTCGACCAGCACACCGACGCCTGGGGCATCAAGGTGTCCACGGTGGAGATCAAGCAGGTCGATCTGGACGAGGTCATGGTGCGCGCCATCGCCCGCCAGGCCGAGGCCGAACGCCAGCGCCGCGCCAAGGTCATCAATGCCGAGGGCGAACTGCAGGCCTCGGAAAAGCTGATGCAGGCCGCGCAGACCCTGATGCAGCAGCCGCAATCCATCCAGCTGCGCTATCTGCAGACCCTGGTCGAAGTCGCCGGCGACCGTACCACCACCATCGCCTTCCCGCTGCCGATGGAGTTCTTCGAGGGCCTGTTCAACAAGGGCCGCGCGCCGTCCGCTGCCCCGGACAAGTGAAACGCGGCAGCACCGGATCTGCCGGCGGCGCGCCTTGCATCGCTTCCGGCGTTGGAGGCCAACGGCCCAGGCAAGCGCGCGGCGCCCGATTCAAGCCAAGGCCGGCGCGTCCGGTCTGCCTGGTGCCGGCAGCCTCGCTCAGGGCCGCGCTTCGAGGATGATGTTGAACGGGGTTTCGGCCGCGCGGCGCAAGCGCGAGAACCCCCCCTCTTCGACGACCAGCTTGCGCAACCGCGCCTCGCCGGCCTGCGCGCCCAGCGCCGGCCCGTGCCGGGCCAGTGAAACCGGTACGCAAATCTGCGCGGACGCTGCGTAGTACACGCGCCCCACCGGATTGAGATTGTCCACCACGCGGTCTCCGGCCAGCGGCTCGACGAGCATGCAGGCGCCGTCTGCATTGAGCGCGTGGCGCGCGTGGCGTGCCGCGCCGGCCGGGTCGGCCATGTCGTGCAGGCAATCGAAGAAGGCGATCAGGTCGAAATTTCGATCCTGGTATCCGGTGGCGTCGGTGACTTCGAAGCGCGCGTTTGCGACCCCTGCGCTTCGCGCGCGCTCGCGCGCCACGCCGATCGATTCCGCGTGGTAGTCATAACCGAAGAACTCCGATTCCGGGAAGGCCTGCGCCATCAACAGCGTGCTCGCGCCATGGCCGCAGCCCACGTCGGCGACCCGGCCGCCACGCTCCAGCTTGTCCATCGTGCCCTCCAGCGACGGCAACCATGAGGTCAGCAGGTTCGCGTGGTAGCCGGCACGGAAGAAGCGTTCGGTGCCGTGGAACAGGCACGCGTGATGCTCGCCCCATTCCATGCCCTGGCCGGTCTTGAAGTTCGTCTCGGTGCGATCCAGCGAACGGAACATGTCTTCGACGATGTAATACGCACCGGGAAGATCCACCGGCCCGTGGGGATCCGCCAGGCATGCGCGTTGCTCTTCGTTGAGCGCGTAGCGGTCGCCGGCGACATCGTATTGCACGTAGCCGCCCGCGGCCTGGTTGCCGAGCCATTCGCGCACGTAGCGTTCGTGCAGGCCGGTACGCTGGGCAAGCTCGGCGGAAGTGGCCGCACCCTCGGCCAGGGCCTTGTACAACCCGAGTCGATCGCCGATCACCATCAGTGAGGCGCTGGCCGCGGCGCCGAGGTCGGCAACGGCCTTGCCTAGAAATTCGTGCAGTTTGGCTTCGTTCATGTCCTGATCGCCCATTCCCGATGGCCGCTTCGGTCGATCGGCGTGGTCGCGCGCGCAGGCGCCACATGCCTGCGTGCCGCGCGCCCCACCGCGGCCTCCTCTGCGACCTGGATGATGGCTCCAATGTGTGCTGAATGGGCATCAGCCTGCTGCCGAAGGGGCGCCCCGACAATGACCTATACTCCGCCGCAGATGCTCCAAACGCCGCTCGGCAGGCGCAGGCATGGGCAACGATCTGCTTTCCGACGCGCTGGCGCTGGTCCGGCTCAGCGGGGCGCTGGTGCTGGAGATCGACATCAACGGACCGGGCGGCATTGCCAGCTGCCCGCTGCCCGGCAAACTGCTGCCGATGCTGCCGGCAGGCACCACCCACGTCATCGCCTTGCATGTCGTGCTCGAGGGCAGTGGCTGGATCCGGCAGGGCAGCGGGCCCTGGGTCCTGCTGCCGGCCGGTCATGCCGCGATCCTCCCGCATGGCGGACGGCACGAACTGTGCGACCGTCCGGGACGGATGACCGTGGCTTTCGAGACGCTGCTCGACGGGCCGGGGCTGTCCGGGCTGCGCCATGTCTGCGTGGGCGCTGCAACCGGCGCGCCGTTGCGGCTGCTGTGCGGCATGCTCGGCTGCGACCGGCGGGCCTTCGAACCGCTGTGCAGCGCCCTCCCACCCATGTTCGAGGTGGACCTTGGTGCGCATATGGATACGCTGGTCGACCAGGCCACCGACAACGCGCTCGACGACAGCCCGGGCGCGGCTGGGCTGCGGGGTCGCTACGCGGAACTGCTGTTCCTGAGCGCGCTGCGGCTGCATATGCTCGGGCTGTCCGCCGACGCCACCGGTTGGCTTGCCGGATTGCGCGATCCGCTGGTCGGCCGCGCGCTGCAGGCCCTGCATGCCCAACCTTCCCGGCACTGGACCATGGATCAGCTCGCCGTGCGCCTGGCCTGTTCCCGCTCGGCGCTCGCCGAACGATTCCGCGCCACGATCGGGGAGCCGCCGATGCACTATCTGGCGCGACTGCGGATGCAGGTGGCGGCGCGCCGGCTGGATGAGAGTCGGCACAGCGTCGCCCGCGTCGCGGAAGAAGTGGGCTACGATTCCACTGCCGCCTTCCAGCGCGCGTTCAAGCGTCGTTTCGGCGTGCCACCCGCGACCTGGCGCCGCGGCGTGGCGGCGTCCTGAGCCGATGCCAGGTGGTTCGGCGCGCGCCGGCCAACGAACCGCCCGCTGCGCCGCCGGATGTCCGCTTTGCCCTGCTGCGGGCGGGTCCGGTCGATCGCAACGGACAGGTAGCGCCGACCCGCCCCGAGGAGGTGTCCCGTGAATGCGAACGTCGAGTCCTTCTTCCACGCCGCCACCTCGACCTGGACGCACCTGGTCTGGGGCCCGCGCTCGCGGGCGGCGGCCATCATCGATCCGGTACTGGATTTCGACCTCGCCTCCGGCCGCATCGGGCACGCCAGCGCCCGCGCCGTGCTGGATGCCGCGCAGGATGCGGGCTTGCGCATCGACTGGATCCTCGAGACGCATGCGCATGCCGATCACCTGACTGCGGCCGACTGGCTGCGCGGGGCGCTGGCGGCCGAAGGGCGCCATGTACCGATCGGCGTGGGTGCGCGCATCGTCGAGGTGCAACGGCATTTCCGCCGTGTGTTTGCGCTGGAGGACGCGCTCGTGGCGGACGGTTCGCAGTTCGATCGCCTGTTTGCCGACGACGCGCGCTTCGCCATCGGCGCGCTGGAGGTGCGTGTGCTGGCCACGCCCGGGCACACGCCGGACAGCGTCAGCTATCTGGTCGGTGACGCGGTGTTCGTCGGCGACACGCTGTTCGCGCCTTCCCGCGGCACCGCGCGCTGCGATTTCCCGGGTGGCGACGCGGCCACGCTATACCGCTCGATCCAGCGCCTGTACGCGTTGCCGCACGACACGCGCGTGTTCCTCTGCCACGACTACCCCGCGCCAGGCAGCGCACCCGAGTGCCTCACCAGCATCGCCGCGCAGAAGACCGGCAACGTGCAGCTGCGCGCGGATACCAGCGCCGCCGACTATGTCGCCCTGCGCACGCAGCGCGACGCCACGCTGGCCGCGCCGCGTCTGCTCTACCCGGCGCTGCAGGTCAACATCCGCGCCGGCGCCCTGCCGCCCGCCGATCGCGAAGGCCGGCGCTTCCTGCGCCTGCCGGTGGCCGCCGCCGAGTGAAGCTGCCCGGGCGGCCCGGCCTCAGCGCCGCGTGCCCGTCAACTGGTCCCACAGGAAGGTGTAGGCCATGGCGTGCATCTCGGCCGATTGCCGGTTGTCCGCCGCGCCGCCGTGGCCGCCCTCGGTGTTCTCGTAGAACCACACGTTCTCGTAGCCCATGGCCTGCATCTTCGCCGCCATCTTGCGCGCCTGCACCGGACCGACCCGATCGTCGCTGGTGGCGGTGTAGAACAGCACCGGCGGGTAGTCCATGCCCGGCCTCACGTTCTGGTAGGGCGAAAAGGTCCTGATCCAGGCCCATTCCTCGGGTTTGTCCGGGTCGCCGTACTCGGCGATCCACGAGGCCCCGGCGGACAGGTGCGTGTAGCGCTGCATGTCCAGCAGCGGCACTTCGGAGACGATCGCACCAAACAGTTGCGGATAGAGGGTCAGCATGTTGCCGGTGAGCAGGCCGCCATTGCTGCCGCCCAGCGCACCGAGGTGGGCGCGACGGGTGACGCCGCGCGCGATCAGGTCCTCGGCGACGGCGGCAAAGTCCTCGTAGGCACGCAGGCGGTTCGCCTTCAGCGCCGCCTGGTGCCAGCGCGGGCCGTATTCGCCGCCGCCGCGGATGTTGGCAACCACGTACACGCCGCCGCGCTCCAGCCAGGCGCGCCCTACGCTGCCGCTGTAGGCCGGGCGCAGCGATACCTCGAAGCCGCCATAGCCATAGAGCAGGGTGGGGTGCCTGCTGCCATCCAGCGGCAGGTCCACGTCCCTGGGTGAAATCTCGAAGTAGGGCACGCGCGTGCCGTCCTTCGAGGTAACGAAATACTGGTGAACCTCCTCGCGCGAGGCGTCGAAGAAGGCCGGCATCGCCTTCAGCGTTTCGGCCGGACCCGCGCCGATGGTGCCCCAGGACAGCGTGGTCGGCGTGAGGTAGCCGGTGACGATCATGAAATAGCTGTCATCGGCATCGGCATCGATGCCGTCCACCTCCACCGTGCTCAGCGGCGGCGCGCCGGCCAGTGGAGTGCGCTGCCAGGCGCCCGCGCGGGGCGTCAGCACTTCCTGGCGGCTGACCACGTCATCGAGAATGTTGAGGACGAGGTGGTGGCGGGTCCAGGTCCAGCTCGCCAGCGAGGTCGTCGCCGCCGGCGTGAACAGCGCGCCGAAGTCGCGCTGGCCGGCCATGAAGGCATCGAAGCGCGTTGCCAGCAGGGATCCGGCGGGCCAGGTCCTGCCGCCCGTAGTCCAGTCGCTGCGCAATTCCACCAGCAGCCATTCGCGGTGGGCGGCGACCCGTGCATCCAGCGGCACCTCGAGCTTCACCAGCGTGCCATCGGCCTTGCGCAGGAAGGTTTCGCTGGTGAAGAAGTCGATCACGCGGGTGACGAACTCGCGCTCGTAGCCGGGCGTCAGGTCGCGCGTGGCGCCGACGCCGAGGTCGTCGTCACGTCCTTCGTACACCAGGGTCGCGCTGGCCAGCGGCGTGCCGCGTGTCCACAGTTTGGCCAGGCGCGGATAGCTCGACCTGGTCATCGAACCCGGGCCAAAGTCGGTGCCGACGAACACGTGGTTCGCATCGACCCAGGCGATCTCGGTCTTGGCTGCCGGCAGCACGAAGCCGTCCTTCACGAACGCCTTGTCGACCAGGTCGAACTCGCGGACCACCTTGGCATCGCCCCCGCCCGGCGAGAGCAGCAGCAGGCAGCGCCGGTATTCGGGCTTCAGGCAGTGCGCGCCCTGCCACACCCACTTTTCCCCTTCGTCCCTGGCCAGCGCGTCGATGTCGAGTACGGTCTCCCAGGCGGGTTCGGCCTTGCGGTATTCGGCCAGGGTGGTGCGTCGCCACAGGCCGAGCGGGTGGGCCGCGTCCTTCCACAGGTTGTAGAAGCGGTCGCCGATCTTGCTGATGTAGGGAATCTTCGCGTCCGAATCGAGCACTTCGAGGATCGCCTTGCGCGTGCGCTCGAACTCGGGCGTATCGGCATACGCCTTGGCGGTGATCGCGTTCTGCTCGCGCACCCACGTCAGGGCCTTGTCGCCGTGGATGTCCTCCAGCCACCGCCAGGGATCGGTGTCCGGCGCGCTGGCATCGGCGGCGTGGGTCGTTGTGACGGCGGGCTTCTCCGGCATGGGCATACAGGCACTCAAGGCAAGGGCCGTGACAAGCGCGGCGAGGACGCGGGCTGGATGTGGCATGGGCGTTCCACAAGCGGGGTGAAGCGCCCATCGTCGTGAGCCGCCAGGCGATTGTCCAGCCCTGCCGGGCCGGATCGGGCCCGATCCGGCCGGGCGGCCGGGCGCAGGCCACGTCCGGCGCGCAGGCGCGATTGCGTCCTCCATCGGCTTCGGCGTGGGTTGGCGGCAAGCATGGCGCGGCGTGGGCCGACATCTAAAGCTGCCGATCTTCATCGTCCGCCAGGAAGAGTTCCGCCTGGTCGGGCGTGTCGTCCGGATCGAAGAAGTTGCCCAGGCCCACCCCGACCAGGCGATACAGCGTGGTCGGCGCCAGCCCCACCTGCGCGCGCAGGTCGAGCGCAAGGTCGGTCAGGGTCGCCGCCGAGCGCGGCGGGCTGTCCGGTGTGCGGCTGCGGGTAAGGATGCGGAACTCGTGCGTCTTGAGCTTCAGCACCACGGTGCGAGCGATGCGCGGGCTGCGCCGGGCAGCCGCCCAGGTGCGTGCGGCCAGATCGCGGATCAGCGGTTCCAGGGCGGCGAGGGGCGCGTCGCTGGCCAGCGTGTCTTCCGTCGAGATCGACTGGGTCGGCCGGTCCGGCCGCACTTGCGCGTGGTCGATGCCCAGCGCCAGCTCCGCCAGGCGCCGTCCGTAGCGCCCGAAGCGCGCTTCCAGCGCATGCACGTCCAGCCTGCGCAGGTCGCCGACCGTGCGCACGCCGATGGCGGCGAGCTTGCCGTCCATCACCTTGCCCACGCCTGGAATGCGCGCCACCGGCAGGGGCGTGAGGAAGTCCAGGACCTCGGGCGGGCGTATGACGAACAGGCCGTCGGGCTTGCGCCAATCCGAGGCGATCTTGGCGAGGAACTTGGCCGGCGCCACGCCCGCCGAGGCGGTGAGCCCGGTCTGCGCACGGATGTCGGCGCGGATGCGCCGCGCGATGGCGGTGGCCGAGAGCAGCGCGGACTTCGGCGCGCTGACATCCAGGTAGGCCTCGTCCAGCGACAGCGGTTCGACCAGATCCGTGTGTTCGAGCAGGATGGCGCGCACCTGGCGCGAGACGGCCTTGTAGCGCGTGAAGTCCGGCGGCACGAACACGGCGTCGGGGCACAGGCGCTCGGCACGCATGGCGGGCATGGCCGAACGGATGCCGAAGCGGCGCGCCTCATAGCTGGCCGCGCACACCACCGAGCGCGCGCCGCGCCAGGCCACCACCACCGGTCGGCCGCGCAGGGCCGGCGCGTCGCGCTGCTCGACCGCGGCATAGAAGGCATCCATGTCGACGTGGATGAACTTGCGGGTGGGTGTTGCCGACTGCGACATGCCGATGATGCTAGCGCCGCGGCGGCGGATGCGGCGATTTCCTACGCCAGGACGCGACATTGTGCCCTCCTCGCCGGGCGCGCGCCGCGCGAGCATCAGGCATCGTCCTGCGGAGCCGAGCCATGCGTTCTTTCCCTACCCGCCAGCGCGGCTGGTTGTTGATCCTGTTCGCCGTCGTGAGCACGCCAGTGATGGCCCAGGACGCCTGGCGCTGTCGCGCTGCCGATGGCGCGCTGAGCTTCCAGGACCATCCCTGTGCGCCTGGCGCACAGCAGCGTGAAATCGTCTTCGCCCCGGCACCAGCGCCCGCGCCATCGCCCGATTACCTGCTGCCCGCGGCCCCGGCTGGCGTGCGCTTGGTCCCGGCCCGTACCGCGCGCGAGTCCGCACCGCGCTCGTTCGAATGCCGTGCCGCCAATGGCGAGGTGTTCTATCGGCACGGCGCGTGTCCAGCCTCGATCGCCGATGCCACGCACCGGGCCGCTGGCGGCTCGCGCCGAAGTGGCCCTGCTTCCGTGCGCGTGACGGCGGTACCGCTTGCGCGCCGCGAGGCCTGCCGGCGCATGCACGCATCCGGCGCGGGCGCACGTGCGGGGCGCGCGCGCGACGAGGATGTCTCCACCTACGAGCGCAACCTCGGACGCGATCCGTGCCGCTAGGCGGCCTACAATCGGCCTGTGTATCGCCGTTGAAACGCCGCCCATGCCGCTGCCGTCGCTGTCCCCGCGCATCCTCCTGCCCGTCGTTGCCGCCCTCGCCCTGCTGGCCTGTTCACCCGCGCCTGCGCCGCCCGCCGTCGCGCCGGCCCCGGCCGCGCAGGGCGAGAAGGAACTGGCCCTGTACCGCACCCTGCGCGAGCAGGGTTCATGGGAGTACGCCGCGCCCATCGGCAAGGAGATCGTCGAGCGCTATCCCGCCAGCGCGGCGGCCACCGAAGTCGCCGCCACGCTGGCCGAGACGACCGCCAGGGCGGAAGCGCAGGTGACCCGGCGCCGGCTGGAGCGGCTGTGGAGCTACCAGTCGGGCACGGAATCCGGTGGCCAGCAGGTCAGCGCCTCGATCTACAGCGACGGCGGTGTCGCCGCCGAGCGCGTGCGCCTGGTGCTGCGCCGTCATTCCGACTGGGGACAGAGCGTCTATCTCTACGGCAGCGGCAAGGGCTTCGTGTGCCGCGGCAACTGCCGCATCGAGGCGCATTTCGACGCCGCGCCGCGCAAGCTGGCTGCCTACCGGCCGGATACGGGCGAGCCGGCGCTGTTCATTGCCGACGACAAGGACTTCATTGCACGCCTGTCCAGGGCGCAGGTGATCCGCATGGACGTGGTCGAGCAGGATCGGGGCAAGCGCAGCCTGACCTTCGAGGTGGGCGGCTTCGATGCGGCGAAGTTTCCGCCGCTGGCCAGGGGCAAGTGAGCAACTCCTTCAGACCGCGTCCGGATCGCTTGCTTCGAGCGTGACGCCGGTCGCCACGACCTGGTAGTGACGCCGCCCGAGTACGCGCAGTGCGCCGCCGTCGGCGAGGCAGACCCGATCCAGGCGCTCGATCCAGGCATTGGACCGGCGCGCCGGTTCGACGTAGACATGCACCTCGTAGTCGTTCCCGTCGCTGCCGCGTGCGTGGTAGAGATGTTTCAGCACCACCATGATCCGCCCATGATCGCGCGGAAACGCCAACGCTGCCAGTCGGCGTGCATTGGCCTTTTCGCCGGTGCCGCGCGCTCACCGCCTCGCGTTCCTGCGCGCCTGTTCGTCCGGCGCGCACCGCCGCTGAGGGGGAACGGCAAACGCCGGCGCGCAATGCGGCAGCAAGCGCACGTGGCGATGACCCTGCCTCGATCAGCCCCGGCATTGACGAACCCCCGCCCCATGCCTGACGCTGCGGCCTTCGGAACGGGAGGGCGTGGCATGCGGGTCATTCTTTGGGTCGTCGCGGTACTCCTGCTGCTGGGCGCCGGCATGGCCTGTGCCGAGACCGGTGCCCCGCTGGTGCGTGACCTGCCGCCGGGGCTGGTCATCCCGGATGCAGCGCGGCCGGGTCCGCAGTTCGATGTCGAGCGTGCCACCCAGGCCTATCTGGACCTCCTGACGCCCGAGCAGCGCGCGGCATCGGACGCCTACTTCGAGGGCGGCTACTGGCTGCAGCTGTGGGGCCTCCTGTATGGCCTGGGCGTTGCCGCCCTGCTGCTCCTGAGCGGGCTGTCCCAGCGCATGCGCGATATCGGCGAGCGCTTCAGCCGGCGTCCCTGGCTGCAGGTGGTGGTGTACGGCGTGCTGTGGCTGCTGGTGGGCTACCTGCTCGGGCTGCCGCTGTCGATCTACGAAGGCTTCCTGCGCGAACACCAGTATGGCCTGGCCACGCAGACCTTCGGTGCCTGGTTCGGCGACAGCCTCAAGGGCCTGGCCGTGGGCCTGGTCATCATGCCCCTGGTGCTGGCCGCGCTGTATGCCGCGGTGCGCCGCGCCGGAACGCGCTGGTGGCTGTGGGCCGGTGGCGGCGCCTTCGTCTTCATCCTGTTTTCCTCGATGCTGGCGCCGGTACTGGTGGCGCCGCTGTTCAACGACTACCAGCCGCTGCGCGAGGGGGCGGTGCGCCAGGCCGTGCTGTCGCTGGCGCGCGCCAATCAGGTGCCGACCACCGACGTGGTCGAGTTCGACGCCTCGCGCCAGACCACGCGCATCAGCGCCAACGTGGCCGGGTTTGCCGGCACCACGCGCATCGCGCTCAACGACAACCTGCTCGACAAGACCTCGGAGCCGGAGATCAAGGCCGTGCTCGGCCATGAAATGGGCCACTACGTGTTGAACCATGGCCTGCGCCTGACCATCTACCTCACCCTGGTGCTGGTCCTGGCGTTCTGGGTGGTGCACCGGGTGCTGGACTGGGCGCTGGCGCGCTGGGGCCGGCGGCTGCAGCTGCGCGGACGCGCCGATCCGGCGGCCCTGCCGCTGGTGATCGCCATCCTGTCGTTGTTCTTCTTCCTGGCCACGCCGCTCACGAATTCGATCGTGCGTCAGGCCGAGGCCGAGGCGGATCTGTACGGCCTGAATGCGGCGCGCGAACCCAATGGCTTCGCCATGGCGGCCATGCGCCTTTCGACCTACCGCAAGATCCAGCCCGGAACGTGGGAAGAGCGCATCTTCTATGACCACCCCAGTGGCTATCAGCGCGTGCGCGCCTCGATGCTCTGGCTGAACGAGAACCAGGACAATCCGACCGCCCACGCGCCGGCGCCGAACGCGCCGCAGTGGCCGGCGCAGTGAGGGCCTGAGCGCGCCGGCTGGCGCCCGGCGGCGGCTCAGGAAGCGTTGGACTTGTCCGCCGGTGGCGCAACCTTGCGTGCCTGCCAGGTGGCCAGTCTCGCGGGTTTCTTCCAGGCCGTGTAGAGCTCGATGCCGCTGTCCACCACTTCCTGCGTGCGTGGGTGCTCGGGCCCGTAGGAGGGTGCTTCGGCGAACAGGCTCCAGGCGCGATCGAGCAGGCTTTCGGCCTCGTCGAACTTGCGTTCCAGGATGAGGATCGAGGCCAGGCCGCGCAGCATGGCCGCGCGATAGGGATTGTCGCCGAACGCCTGATCGGCGTGCTCGACCACGAAGCGCGCATGCTGCTCGGCCGCAGCGAGATCGCCCGCGTCGCGCAGCATCAGCGAGAGGTTGCCTTCGGCCATCAGCGTGCGCGGCGCCTGCGGCCCATACAGCTGGCGCGCGGTTTCCAGCGCACGCAGGTAGTAGGGCCGCGCTTCTTCCAGGTGGCCGGAGTAGCGCAGTGCACTGCCCAGGTTCATCACCACCACCAGGGTGCGCGGGTGGGCGGGTCCGTAGATGCGCTCGATCACCGGCAGGACCGGGGTCAGCAGTTTCACCGTTTCGGGGTAGTTCTCCTGCTCGTTTTCGAGCACCGCCAGGGTGACCGTGGCACCCACCGTGCGCAGGTCATCCGGCCCGCGCAGGCGGCGATAGCGGCCGATCAGCGATTGCAGCAGGTGCCGCGCTTCCGCGTAGTTGCCGCCCACCGTGTCGCTGATCGCCAGCGACTGCAGGGTGACCAGCGTATCTGCATCGTCCGCGCCGAGCGCGGCGGTCTGTCGTTCCAGCACGCCTTTCAGGCGCGTGCGCGATTCTTCGACCTTGCCGGTTTCGCGCTCCAGCGCGCCCAGGGTATGTTCCACGCGCAGTCGCAGGCGATCCGTGGCGGGCAGGTCGCCGACCAGCGCCAGCGCCTTGTTCGCCTCCGCCAGTGCCTGGTCCGGCTTGCCGGCACGGCTGAGTGCGTCCGCGCGACGACGCAGGATGTCCGCCACCTGCAGCTGCGAGGAGGGGGCTTCGCGGGCCGCCGCCAGGGCCGCCTGGTAATGCGCATCGGCGCGTTCGAACTCGCCGATCGAGGCATAGCTGTCGGCAATCGTCGCTTCGATGTCGGCATGCACGTCGTGCTGGTCGGCCAGTTCGCGGTCGGCACGCTCGGCGGCGGCATCCAGCAGGGTACGCAGGAGCTGGTTGTCCATGCCGCGCGCATGGTCCGGGTCGATGCCGGCGAGCATGCCGCGCACGAACTCGGACACCTGCGCGGACTTGGCTGCTTCGGCCCTGGCCACCGTCTCGGACTGACGCGCCAGTTGCATGCCATGCACGGCGAGCGCAATGCCGGCCAGCAGGGCCAGCGCCACCAGGCCGGCCGCGGCCAGCCCGAAACGGTGGCGCGCGGCGAAACGGCTGGCCAGGTACAGGCGCGTTGGCGGCATCGCCTGCAGCGGACGGCGGGCGCGGAAGCGGTCCAGGTCATCGGCCAGGGCGGCGGCCGACGCGTAGCGATCCTCGCGGCGCGGCGCCAGCGCCTTGCGCAGCACCGCGCGCAACTCGCGCGGCAGGCTCTGGGTGGCCTGGACCAGGTCGCCGCCGGCCGGTGCCTGGGCGGCCTTGCTGCGCTGGCTGTCCAGGCGCTCGAACAAGATCGCGGCCGGATGGCCCGAAAGGTGCGCGGAGCTGCCCAGTGCGATGACGTCGCTGTCGGTGAGCACCTCGAACAGCATCACGCCCAGTGAATACACGTCGCTGCGCGTGTCCAGGCGTTGGCCGTCGCGGCGGTTCTGTTCCGGGCTCATGTACACCGCGGTGCCGGCGGTTTCCGCGGTGAGCGCGCCACTGCCGCCGCCGTCTGCGATGGCGATGCCGAAATCGATGATGGTCGGCATCGGCTCGCCGTCGATGTCGCGCACCAGCACGTTGGCCGGCTTCAGGTCGCGGTGGATGATGCCCTTCTGGTGCGCGTGCTGGACACCGTGGCAGACCCGGGCGAACAGGCTCAGGCGCTGGGCCAGATCCAGTCCGGCTTCGCGGCAGAACTGGGTGATCGGCTTGCCCTCGACCACTTCCATCGCGAGGTAGGGGCGCCCATCGGGCGTGGTGCCGGCATCGAACACCTGGGCGATGGCCGGGTGCTGCATCTGTGCCAGGGCCTGCCGCTCGACGTCGAAGTAGGCCAGTGCCAGCGGGCTGGAGAACTGTTCGCGCAGGAGCTTGAGTGCCACCTCGCGGCGTACCGGCTGGGTCTGCTCGGCCAGATACACGCGCCCCATGCCGCCTTCGCCGAGCCGGCGCAGGATGACGAAGGCGCCGATGCGCGTGCCTGCTTCGAGCGCGCCGCCATCCGCCGCCGCGGCAACGTGGCTGCCCTGCAGTTCGGTGGCGTCGTCGGTGCGGGCATCGGAAGAAGGAGGCGTGGCGTTCATGTTGGCAGGAAAATCGCTGTGCATGGCGCGGCGCCGTCCAGTTTAGCCACTTGGCCGCCGCAGGGGCGGACGCGGATCCGCCACTTATCGCTTAAACTCATCCAAACGACACCTTGCCTGCCCATGAGTTCCGGCGACCGCGATTACATCACCACCCAGCGCCGTACCTTCCGCCCCGCCAACGATTTCGGCAACGGCGCGGGCCTGCCTGCCTGCCTGGTCGTGCTGCAGGGGCAGCGGCTGGGGCAGCGCATCGATGTCGGCGTGACACCGCTGGTGGTCGGACGCGCGCCCGAGTGTGATTTCCAGGTCGTCGATCGCAGTGTGTCGCGCCAGCACGCGCAGATCTGGAAGGGCCTGTTCGGCTACCGCATCAAGGACCTGGGCTCCACCAACAAGACCCTGCTCAACGAGCAGCCGATCATCGAGGCCGAGCTCAAGGACGGCGACCAGGTGACGATCGGCAACTGCGTGCTGAAGTTCATGGAGCGCTCCTCGGTCGAGGCGCGCTATCACGAGGAAATCTACCAGCTCGCCACCATCGACCCGCTGACCGGACTCTACAACCGCCGCCATTTCCTGGAACTGCTGGAGCGGGAACTCGCGCGCAGTGCCGGGCACGGGCGGCCGTTGGCCCTGCTCATCATCGACCTGGACCATTTCAAGCAGGTCAACGATCGCTTCGGCCATCCGGCCGGCGACCTGGTGCTCAAGCAGGTGGCCGCCACCCTGCGCGGGGACGCCTGCGATGATTGCATCGTGGCGCGCATCGGTGGCGAGGAGTTTGCCGTGGTGCTGGCCGAGCGCACCCTGGCGCAGGCCCTCGCCTTTGCCGAAGCGCTGTGCCGCAAGGTTGCCGCCATGCCGCTGCCGCCTGAAGCGGGCACCGATCGCGTCACCGTCTCCATCGGTGTGGCTGCACTGCGCGCGGCGACCGGCTCGGTCGGCGAGCTGATGCGTGCGGCCGACGCGCAGCTCTATCGCGCAAAAGCGGAGGGACGCAATCGCGCGCTGGCGGAGGATTGAAGCCCCCCGCGCCGGCCGCCGGCGGCTGCGCGTCCATCGGGGTGCTGGCCGTGCGGGCCGCGCGCGGCCACAATAGACGCAACTTCGAGTCCTGAAAGAATGCCTGCTGGAGATCCCATGAGCGCACCCCAAGAAGCCCGCGTACCGGACATCGGTCACTTCAGCAACATCCCGGTGATCGAGGTGCTGGTCAAGGTGGGTGACACCGTCAAGCGCGACCAGGGCCTGGTTACGCTGGAGTCGGACAAGGCCACCATGGAAGTCCCGGCGCCCTTCGATGGCGTGGTGCGCGAGGTGAAGGTCAAGCTGGGTGACGAGGTCTCCGAAGGGGCCGTGGTGGCGCTGATCGAAGCGGCCGCCGGGGAGGCCGCGGACACACCCGCGCCGCAAGCGCAGCCGCCGGCTCCGGCTGAGGCTGCGGCCCCTGCGCCGCCCGCACCCGCCGCGCCGAAGTCGCCTTCCGCGCCGAAGGCGGCTGCACCGGCGACGGCCGCTGCGGCACCGCGCGAGCAGGTCGCCTATGCCGCCGAGGAAATGGAAACGCACAGCCCGCCGGTGCCCTTCGGTGCCGGCACCGTCGCGCCCGGACAGGTGCCCTATGCGAGCCCGGCGGTGCGCCTGTTTGCGCGTGAGCTGGGCGTGGACCTGGCCCGCGTGCGTGGCAGTGAGCGCAAGGGCCGCATCGTCAAGCAGGATGTCCGCGACTATGTGAAGTCCAGCCTGGCCATGGCCGGCACGGCCCGCGCCGGCGGCGCTGGCGGTGGGCTGGAGCTCCTGCCCTGGCCAAGTATCGATTTCTCGAAGTTTGGTGAAATCGAGGTGGTGTCGCGCTCCCGGATCAAGAAGATTTCCGGCGCCAACCTGGCCCGCAACTGGGCCATGATCCCGCACGTCACGCAGCACGATGAGGCCGACATCACCAGCCTGGAGGACCTGCGCGTCACGCTCAACAAGGAAATCGAGAAGTCGGGCACCCGGGTCACCATGCTGGCGTTCCTGGTCAAGGCCGTGGTCGCGGGCCTGAAGAAGTTCCCCGAGTTCAACGCCTCCCTGGACGCCGACGGCGACCACCTGATCCTGAAGAAGTATTTCCACGTCGGTTTCGCCGCCGATACCCCCAACGGACTGGTGGTACCGGTGATCCGCGAGGCCGACACGAAGGGCGTGATCGAAATTGCCGCGGAAACGGCAGCGCTGGCGAAGCAGGCGCGCGAGGGCAAGCTCGGCCCGGCCGACATGTCCGGCGGCTGCTTCTCCATCTCCAGCCTGGGGGGCATCGGAGGCACGGCGTTCACGCCGATCGTCAATGCGCCGGAGGTGGCCATCCTCGGCGTTTCGCGTGCGTCCATGAAGCCGGTCTGGAACGGCGAGAAGTTCAAGCCGCGGCTCATGCTGCCGCTTTCGCTCAGCTACGACCACCGCGTCATCGACGGTGCCGCTGCGGCGCGCTTCACCGTCTATCTCGGTGAAGTGCTGGCCGACATGCGCCGCGTGCTGCTCTGAGGCGGGGACGGACATGGCCAACACGATCGAAGTCAAGGTGCCCGACCTCGGCAACCTGCACGCGGTGCCGGTGATCGAGATCCTCGTCAAGCCCGGCGACACGGTGTCCAAGGAACAGGGTCTGGTGACGCTGGAGTCGGACAAGGCGACCATGGAGGTGCCCGCGCCGGTCGCCGGGGTGGTGAAGGCCGTGCGCGTCCAGCTGGGCGACGAGGTGGGCGAAGGCAAGGTCGTGGCCGTGCTGGAAACGGCCGCGTCCGAGTCGGAGCCCGGGTCCGCGCCCGCACCCGCACCTGCATCTGCACCCGCCGAATCCGCACCGGCCACGCCCGCCGCAGCCATGGGCGCCAGCGCTGCCCGCGCGCCGGCGCCGCCAGGCACGGCGCCGCAAGCGCGCGCCGACAGCGGCCGCAAGGCCGACATCGAATGCCAGGTGCTGGTCCTGGGCGCAGGACCCGGCGGTTACACGGCGGCCTTCCGCGCCGCCGACCTTGGCCAGGACACGGTGCTGGTCGAGCGCCATCCCACCCTGGGCGGCGTGTGCCTCAACGTCGGCTGCATCCCGTCCAAGGCCCTGCTGCACGCGGCACGGGTGATCGACGAGGCTGCGCATGCCGCCGACATCGGCATCCGTTTCGGCGCGCCGAAGATCGATCTCGATCGCCTGCGCGCGAACAAGGACAAGGTGGTCGGCCAGCTCACCGGCGGCCTGGCCGGCATGGCCAGTCAGCGCAAGGTGCGCGTCGTCCAGGGTGCCGGTCGCTTCGTGTCGCCGCACGAGGTGGAAGTGGCCGGCGCCGACGGCGCGAAGAAACTGATCCGCTTCGAAAAGGCCATCATCGCCGCCGGTTCGCAGGCACTCAAGCTCCCGGGCTTCCCCTGGGACGATCCGCGCGTGATGGATTCGACCGATGCGCTGCTGCTCGAGGACATCCCGAACAGGCTGCTGGTGGTCGGCGGCGGCATCATCGGCCTGGAGATGGCTTGCGTGTATGCCGCGCTTGGCAGCCAGGTCACCGTGGTCGAGCTGCTCGACCAGTTGATGCCGGGTACCGATGCGGACCTGGTGCGGCCATTGCAGCAACGCCTGGCCAAGCGCTACGCCGGCATCCACCTCAAGGTCAGGGTGGCCAAGGTGGAGGCGCAGAAAAAGGGCCTGAAGGCCACCTTCGAAGGCGACAAGGCACCCGAACCGCAGGTCTACGACCGCGTGCTGGTTGCGGTCGGGCGCACGCCCAACGGTGGCAGGATCGGTGCCGAGGCGGCGGGCGTCGCGGTGACCGAGCGCGGCTTCATCCCGGTGGACAGGCAGATGCGCACCAACGTGGCGCACATCTTTGCCATCGGCGATCTGGTGGGCCAGCCCATGCTGGCGCACAAGGCCACGCACGAGGGCAAGGTCGCGGCCGAGGTCGCGGCGGGTGAAAAGAGCGAGTTCGTCGCCCGCGTGATTCCCTCGGTGGCCTACACCGATCCGGAGATCGCCTGGGTCGGTGTCACCGAAACCGAGGCGAAGCAGGCCGGCCTGCCGTATGGGGTGGGCAAGTTCCCGCACGCCGCTTCGGGGCGCGCCCTGGGCATCGGTCGCGCCGAGGGCTTCACCAAGCTGCTGTTCGACGAGTCCACGCGCCAGGTCATCGGTGGCGGCATCGTCGCCCCGAATGCCGGCGACCTCATCGCCGAGGTCGCGCTGGCCATCGAGATGGGCTGCGAGGCGGCCGACATCGCCCTCACCATCCATCCGCACCCGACCCTGAGCGAATCGGTCGGCATGGCGGCCGAGGTGTACGAAGGCACGATCACCGACCTGTACCTGCCCAGGAAGCCGAAAGCCTCGGGCGCATAGCCCCGCGCGCGCGATCCGCGCAGCGGCCCGGTGCGTGCGCCCGCCGCGCGGCCTGCAGGCCGCCCCGGCGTGCACGAGACTGGCGCTGGCGCGGTCAGGCCTGCGCCGCGTGCGCGAGGTGGCCGGCCAGATCGATCGCGGCGGTAAAGCCCGCGACCAGGTGCACGTCGCTGCCGGCCGGCAGCACGCCCATCTGGCCCAGGACCTGTTGCGGCTGCGGTTGCAGGCCCGAAATCACCAGCACGATGCCCTTGCGGCGGCAGCGCTCGATCAGGCTCCTGAGCGCGTGCACGCCGCTGGAATCGATCATCGGCACCAGGCGCATGCGCAGGATGAACACCCGTGGCCGCTCGCGGAACTGGTCGAGCAGGTCATCCAGCCGATTGGCCGCGCCGAAGAACAGCGGCCCGGAAATCTGGAACGCCTCCACGCCCTCCGGCAGCAGCTGGCGCTGGCGCGTATCGGCCGGGTTTTCGCGTTCTTCACCGGCGAGCAGGCGCACGCCCGAGGTGATTTCCACGGTTTCGGCCATGCGGAACATGAACACGAACGCGGCCACGACCACCCCGACCTCGATGGCCACGGTCAGGTCGAAGGCGACGGTGAGACCAAAGGTGAGCAGCAGCACCACGCGGTCGCCGATCGGTGCGGACATGGTGTGGCGGAAGGCCTCCATCTCGCTGATGTTCCAGGCCACGATCAGCAGGATCGCGGCCAGCGCGGCCAGCGGCACATAGCCCATCAGGGGCGCCAGCAGCAGCATGAACACCAGCAGGAACACCGCGTGCAGGATGCCGGCCACCGGCGTGCGCCCACCGGCGCGGATGTTGGTCGCCGTGCGCGCGATGGCGCCGGTCGCCGGCAGGCCACCGAACAAGGCCGAACCGACGTTGGCGACACCCTGCGCGACCAGTTCCGCATTGGAGCGATGCCGGCGGCCGGTCATGCCGTCGGCGACCACCGCCGAGAGCAGCGACTCCACGCCGCCGAGGAAGGCGATGGTCAGCGCGCCGGGCAGAAGTTCGCGCAGGCGGTCGAAGGGGATGGTCGGGAACTCGATCGGCGGCAGGGTCGCCGGCAGTTCGCCGAAGCGGCTGGCAATGGTCTCGGTGGGCAGGCCAAGGATCACCGCAATGGCCGTGCAGGCCACCAGCGCGATCAGGAAGCCCGGCCAGGCCGGCCGCCAGCGGCGCAGGCCCACGATGGACGCCACGCCCAGCACCGTCAGCGCCAGAGCGGCGGGCTGGATGCTGCCGATGTGTTCGGCGTAGGCCTGCCAGCGCGGCAGGAACTCGGCCGGCACCGCGCCCATGCGCAGCCCCAGGGCGTCCTTGATCTGGCTGGAGAAGATGCTCACCGCGATGCCGGCGGTGAAGCCGGTGATGACCGGCTGCGGCATGTACTTCATCAGCGTCCCCAGGCGCAGCAGCCCGGCCGCAATCAGGATCAGGCCGGCCATCAGGGTGCACACGATCAGCCCGCCGTAGCCATGTTCCTGGATGATGGCAAACACAACCGGAATGAAGGCCGCGGTCGGCCCGCCGATCTGCACCCGCGAGCCACCCAGCAGCGAAATCAGGAAGCCGGCGACGATGGCCGTGGCCAGGCCCTTGTCGGGCGAAGCGCCGCTGGCGATCGCCAGTGCCATGGCCAGCGGCAGCGCCACCACCGCGACGGTGAGGCCGGCGAGGGTGTCGCCGCGCAGGTCGCGCCAGCGGTAGCCCTCGCCAAGCACGGTCGCGAGCTTGGGCAGGAACTGGACGAGGGCCGGGCGCGATCGTGCACCGCTCATGCATTCACCATGGAAGTGACTCCGCATTGCCCGCCGGGCAGGCGCGAGCGTGGGTCGTGGACGAACGCTCGATCATCGCTCCTGCGACGGCAGCTCGGCAAGGCTGCGGATCGACCGCCCTGCCGTTCTGCGCTTGCGTTCCTTGTCGCGGGCGCGTGCATCCGGCACCATGCGCGGTCGCAGCCCCTGTTGCCGACCCCTGACCTGCATTACTCCGCCATGCCCGCCTGCTCCCGCCGCATCCTGGGGCGCCGTTCCCGTGATCGTTGATTTCACAAGGAATCCGCAAGCGCTGCCCGGTGCGTGCGACGTCTGCGTGATTGGTGGCGGCCCCGCCGGCATCGTCACCGCCCTGGAACTGGCCCGGCGCCGGCCCGACTGGCACATCGTGCTGCTCGAAGGCGGCGGCACGACCATGCCGCCGCCTGCCGAACTGGACCCTTATGTGGGCACCAGCGCGGGGAAGGCCCCCTATCCGCTGTCCGGCTCGCGGCTACGCTTCCTCGGTGGTACCAGCAATCACTGGGGCGGGTGGTGCCGGCCGTTCGACGTCGAGGATTTCGGGCCACGTCCATGGCTGGCGCGCAGCGAATGGCCGCTCGAACGCGCGGATCTGGAGCCGTGGTATGCCAAGGCAGCCAAATGGTGCGAAATCGGCTCGACCGACTACGCCGAGGACTCCCTTTCGCCGGAACTTGCCGATGGCATCCTGGCGGTGGCCGATTCCGCGCTCCTGTGCAACAAGTATTTCCGCTTCAGTCCACCCACGCGATTCGGACGACGCTACCAGGAAGCCCTGGAGCAGACGCCCAATCTGAAGGTGCTGCTGCGCGCCAATGCGGTGGGTCTCGACTGGCTCGGAGAGCGCGTGGATGCTGTGCGCATCGCCAGCACGCAGGGTGCAGCCGGGCGCCTGAAGGCAGGCCGCGTCGTGGTTGCGCTGGGCGGCATCGAAACCACGCGCTTCCTGCTGGTGAATGCGCGCCAGGCGCCACCCGGCAGCGGGCTGGGCTCAGCCATGCTCGGGCGCTGCTTTGCCGACCACTTCGGCCTCACTCCGGCCGAGGCCCTCCTGCCTGCCCAGCTGCAATACGCGCGTGTGGAGCACCCGACGGGCACGGTCATGCCGGTGCTGGCCTTGCGCGCCGACGCCCAGCGTGCGCTGGCGACGCCGGATTTCTGCATCACGCTGGTTCCGCAGCCTGAAGCGGGCAGCCTCGAGCCTGCCTACGCCAGCAACGCCGCCCTGGGCTTTCGTGGCGGGCAGCACTGGCGCTATCGGATGCAACTGATCTGCGAGCCGCCGGCGAACCCGGACAACCGCATCACCCTGCTCGACGAAGTCGATCGCCTTGGGGTGCCGCGTTTGCGCCTGGACTGGCACGTCGCGCCGGACGATTTCCGCGCGAGTGTGGCGAGTCTGCGCGAAGTCGGTGCCGAGCTGGGTGCATTGGGCCTGGGTCGGCTGCGCACCTTCGATGAAGCCGAATTTGCACAAGGCGCGCCCAGCGTCGGCTTCCACCATCTTGGCAGTGCGCGCATGGCGGACAATGCCGAGGGTGGCGTGGTCGACGCCCGCTGCCGGGTGCACGGCATCGAAAACCTGCACGTGGCGAGTTCGGCAACGTTTCCGGCCTGCGGGTTCTCCAATCCGACCCTGACCATCGTGGCACTGGCCGTGCGTCTCGCTGCACATCTGACCGGGGTATCGGGCAGCCAGGCCGAGGAGCCATCCTGATGCGGCGCCGCGGATTCCTGATCGGGGGCGCCTCGGCGCTGCTGCTGGGCTCGGGCGCGGTGTGGCTGCAACGCGGCGCGCCGTGGCGCGGTGCCGAGACTGCCAGCGCCGTGCGCGCGCGCCTGCGCCTGGGCGACGGCGCCTACGCGGCCATCCGCGCCCTGCAAGGTACCGATCCGATTGCCGGCGCCGCCATGGCCGCCATGCAGGGCGTCGCCGACCCTGCGATCGCAATCGAGAATTCCTTGATCGAGCGTCTGGGACTCGCGCGCGAACTGGATATCGCCGCGCCCGCCTTCGACCGCCGTCTCGCCGCGGCCATTGGCGAGGATTTCCGGCAGGCTCGCCTGTGCGCCGGGTCGGATTGGGTGCTCAGCCAGACCGAGTGCGAGGTTGCCGCGCTGCGCCTGATGGTTTTCGGCGCCCAGCCTTCGGTGACCAACGAGGAGGGATATGCCCAGGGGCAGATCGCCGAGATCATCGACTGGGGCCAGCGCGAGACCCAGCAGGACACCCCGTTCAATGTCCAGGGCGATGGCCACTCGGGCATCTGGATCAAGACGCGCGGCGCACCGCCCTGGGTGCGTTTCGAAATCGGCGGTGAACGGGTGGGCACGGTGCATACCGGCGATCTGATCACGACCGGACTGTATGGCGACCTGCAGGGCCGCATCCTGTCGACGCCGGGCGCGTATGAAGTCGCCCTGGTCGATGAGATGGCCCGCATTCGCCAACCCTTCGGGGTCTTCACGGTGCGCCCACGGGCTGCGCGGCTGGTGCGTGCCGATGGTTCGGTATCGAAGGTATTCTGTCCGGTGCAAGGCTGGGGCCCGAGCGCAGCCGTGGCCGGTCAGCCGGCCAATCCGCAACCCAACGGCAACGAAGCGTTCTGGATCCAGACGGCCTGCGCACCGCCATCGGTGCGTGCATTCCTGGGCGAGACCGAATTGCGTACGACGGTTTCCCTCGATCTGGTCACTGCCTCGGTGCCACGTTCACGCATTGCCAGGCCCGGCGAGTGGATGCTGGAACTGCGTGATCGTGAAAGCGGCGAAGTCCTGCAGGTCGGCCGGTACGCGGTGGTGGCGGGGCCGGCCGCGCCGGTGGCTGAAGCGGCGCACTGAGCGCCCTAGGCGCGGCCCAGCCGCAACGCCGGGTGCGGCACGCGCTCGATGAACTCGCGGCGCAGCTCCGCGATCAGGCGCCGCTGGCTGCCGAAAGGAACCATCACGGCCGCCTCGTCCAGACGTGCCCAACGGAACGCGGAATGCTCGCCATTGAGCCGTACCGCGACATCCTCGGCCACCTGGGCGACGAAGGCCGGTACCAGCTGGATACAGGCGTTGGCCGGGTCATAGAACTGCTCGCAATAGCTGGTGGCCCAGAATCCGGCCGGTAGCAGGCCGGTTTCCTCGACGAGTTCACGCCAGGCGGCTTGCGCACCGGTTTCGCCGGCCTCGACGTGGCCCGCGACGCAGCTCCACGCGCCGTCGAGATAGCGGCTGGCACGGCGCAGCAGCAGCATGCGCGTGGCCGGACCACTGCCGCGCAGGACGACGATGGACACCATGCTGCATTGGATCGGCACGCCGGGCATCGGCTGGGACTCCTCGCGGTCCGAACCGCGACCGGGCAGGGAAGGGCGGGCGGACGCGCCGATGATTGCACCGCGCGCCGGGCCTGTCGATGATGCAATACCCCGCCTGGAGGCCGCCATGATCGAACTTCTGGCGCGGCTCATTGCCGGCCGCGCGCTGGGCGCGCAGGCGGCGGTGAAGACCCATTCACCGCTCGTCTACCTGCATTGGGAACGCGCCGCCGGCGCGCGCGCCGAATTGCCGGGCGAGGCCGGGGCGCCGGCCAACCCCATGGCGTGAGCGCCGTGCCGGCCGTCAGGGGCCGCCGCGGGCTGGATCCCAGGGTTCGGATGCGGCGAGCAGGTCGCGCAGCCCGGCATCGTCGAGCGCGGCGAGCAGCGCTTCAGCCTGCGCGCGGTTGTCGCCCTCGGCATCGCAGCAGCGGGTCTCGCTGCCACGCATGGCGCTGAACACCAGCAGCAGCCTGCCGTAGGAGGCGTCCAGCAGGGCGGCCTGCCAGGGGCGGCCGGTGGCATCGTGGAAGCTGCGCATGGGCGAAGGATACGGGGCCGGGGCGACCTGGGCCAGCAGGCGACCCCGGTCCCGTTCCGGGGCAATCAGTCGCCGAGGGTGAGCGTACCCTTCATCAGCGCGGCATGGCCGGGGAAGGTGCAGAAGAACGCGTAGTTCTCGCCGGCCTTGAGCTTGCTGACGTCGAACTTGGTGGTGTCGGACTCGCCACCGCCGATCAACTTGGTGCTGGCGATGATGCGCGTGTCGCCCGGCTTCTCGTAGCTGGCCGCGGCGCCGGCCTTGATGCCGTCGGCAACCACGCCAGCCTCGTCGGCGGCGGTCGAGAGCACCCAGTTGTGGCCCATCGCGGTGACCGGCAGCTTGCCGGTGTGCTCGAGCGTGACTTCGAAGGTCTTGCAGGTCTTCGGTACGGTGATCGTCTTCAGGTTGAACTGCATGGCGTCATTGCCTTCGATGGTGATCGCACAGTCGGCGGCCAGCAGCGGAGCGGAGAACAGGCCAAGCAGGGCAAGAACTAGCAGTTTGCGCATGGGAATCACTCCGATCAAGGGAAGGTACAGCGCATATGGTGCACTGCAACGAACGAGATTGCCATGATCCAGGTCAATGCCGGGTGCGGCAGGCTGTCCCAGGGCCATCGCGGCCCAGGGACAGGCGCTGGCACTTCGCCTGACCGGCCCGACTGCGGCAGACTGGGCGCCTGACGAGGAGGATTGCACCGTGCGGGTCTTTTCCCATACCTGTTCCAACACCGAGATCGTCTGCGCGCTGGGCTGTGCCGATATGCTGGTCGGCGTGGACGCCGATTCGGACTACCCAGCGGAGGTCGTCGCGCGCCTGCCGCGTCCTGGACGCGACCTGGATCTGGATGTCGGCGCCGTGCGCGCCCTGGAACCCGATCTGGTGCTGACCTCGCTGACGGTGCCCGGGCACGAACGGGTGGTCGAGGACCTGCGCGCCGCGGGGCTGGAAAGCGTCGTGTGCGATCCGCAGTCGCTGGCGGACATCTACGCCGACATCCGCCGCATCGCCGCCGCCCTTGGCGTGCCCCCGCGTGGCGAGGCACTGGTCGCGCAGATGCAGGCGGCCATGCCGGCAGTGGCGCTGACCGGAGCCCGTCCGCCGGTACTGGTCGAATGGTGGCCCAAGCCGGTCATCGCGCCGGCGCGCCGTTCCTGGGTCAGCGACCTGATCGAGCGTGCCGGTGGCGTGAACCCCTGGGCCGGGGTCGATGCCAAGAGCCTGCCGCTCGAGACTGCCGACGTGCAGGCGGCCGCTCCCGAGCTCATCGTGATGAGCTGGTGCGGGGTGAAGGCGGAAAACTACCGCGCCGAGGTGGTCCGCCGGCGCCCCGGCTGGGCGGCGATTCCGGCGGTCGCCGGCGATCGCATCCAGCCCATCACCGAAGCCTGGCTTGGGCGGCCCGGCCCGCGTCTGGTGGAGGGCTACCGGCGCCTGCGCGCGCTGATCGCCGGCCTGGCCTGAGTGCGCCGCGGGGGATATGCGCCGTTGCCGCGGCATGGCCCGGGCGCTGCCCTGGGCCCGTGCATGACCGGCGCAACCGGTGCTCAGGCGCGGGCCAGCACGAGCACCGCCAGCACGGCCAGGCCGAGCCCCGCCAGGTTGAGGCGGCTCAGCCGTTCGCGAAACAGCACCAGGCCGGTCAGCGACCCCAGCACCACCACGCCAAGATTCATGCTCGCAAATACCAGCGAAGGTTCTCCCGGCAGCGCGCGATGGGCGCGGAGGTAAAAATAGATGTTGCCGAAGTTGGCCAGGCCCAGCGCGATGCCGCCCAGCAGCCCGCGCCATTCCAGCCGCGCGCGGCGCGCGATCAGCAGTGCGAACGACACCGCCAGCGCCAGCGCGAAGACCACCGCCAGCGCGCTGCCCAGCGGCAGGCCGGTGGCGGCGACGCGCTTGAACAGGACGTCGATCACGCCGAAGCCGGCAAACACCAGCAGCGGCCAACGCCAGCCGCCGTGGCCGGCGTCCTGGGCCCGCGTGCGCCAGACCAGCGCGGCCAGCGCCGCCAGGCCGAGCACGCACCCGGCCAGCTTGGCTGAGTTGAACCGCTCGCCGAACAGCACGAAGGCGGCCACCAGGGGCAGGACCAGGGACAGGCGCTGGGCCACGTCGGTGCGCGCGATGCCGGCCGTGCGCACCGAGGCGGCCAGGGCGAGGAAGATGGTCGGCAGCAGCAGGCCCAGGGCCGCAAGTACCCACCATGGCACGCTGGCGTCGGTCAGCGGCGCCAGCGGCGGAGCGAGCAGCAGCAGCGTCGCACCGCCCGCGAGCGCATAGTTCCAGGCGATCGCCTGGCCGACATCCACGCGCCAGCGCGGCGCGAGCTTGAGCAGCACCGATACGAACACACTGCACAGGACGCTGACGAGAATGAAGACCACGGGCATGCCGGTGCGGGAAGGGCGCGCGATTGTGCCATGTGACTGCGGGCCGCCCCGCGTCGCGCCGCGCGTGGGCGAGGCCGTCGGGTCGCCGTGCACGGCTTGCGCGTACCCGGTTGCGCGGTGGTCGCCGCGCGCCTGGGCGCCCCTGCTCGCACTCGCCATCCTCGCCGGTTGTGCGATGCAGCCACGCCCGTCGGCGCCCCCGCCGCCGCCGGAGCAGGTGCGCGCCACGCTCGATCGGTTGTTGCCGCCCGGCATCGGCCAGCGCCAGGGCTGGTCGCAGGACATCACCGCCGCCTTTGCCGCACTGCGTCTGCAACCCTCGGCGCCCAACCTGTGCGCTGCGATCGCCGTCATCGGCCAGGAATCGGGCTTTGTTGCCGATCCGGTGGTGCCAAACCTCGGCCGCATCGCACGCCAGGAAATCGACGCGCGCGCCGCGCGCATGCACATTCCGCGGCTGGCCGTTTCGGCCGCCTTGTCGCTGGACTCACCCGACGGTCGCAGTTGGGGAGAGCGCATCGAGCGCGCCCGCACCGAGCATGAGCTCAGCGACACCTTCGAGGATCTCATTGCGCGCGTGCCGCTCGGCCGGCGCCTGCTGGCCGATGCCAACCCGGTGCACACCGGCGGCTCGATGCAGGTGTCCATTGCCTGGGCCGAGGCGCATGTAGACGGCTATCCCTATCCGATCGAAGGTTCCATCCGCGACCAGGTCTTCAGTCGCCGCGGCGGGCTCTTCTTCGGCATCCGGCACCTGCTCGATTACCCGGCGGACTACCCGGCGATGCGCTACCGCTTCGCCGACTACAACGCCGGCCGCTACGCGAGCCGCAACGCCGCCTTCCAGAATGCCGTCAGCCGCGCCTCGGGCATTCCGCTTGCCTTCGACGGCGACCTGGTCGCGCCGGATGCTGCCCGGCCCGGGCCCACGGAAGTCGCCGTACGCGCCCTGCGTCTGGACTTCTCGGACCGCCAGATACGCCGCATGCTCGAGCGTGAGGGTGAGCCCGACTTTGCGCAAGGGCGATTGTGGCGCGAGGTGTTTGCGCGCGCCGATGCGCTCGCCGGCAAGCGGCTGCCGCGCGCGCTGGTGCCGCGCATCACGCTGCAAGGCCCGAAGATCACGCGCAAGCTCACCACCGCCTGGTTCGTCGAGCGTGTCGACACGCGCTACCGGCAATGCCTGGCGCGTGCACGCTGAACCACGCCGGTCGCGCGGGCCGACTTGCGATCGTGGCGACACGTTCTGTCGCCCGGGTTTGCGAGCATGCGAAGCGTGGTGCCCGATGATCATTTGGCGACGCAGGATCGATGCATGCAGCCCGGCCTACCCACCCGCCTCTCACGCCAGCGCGGCTGCCTGCTCGGTCTCGCCGTCGGCGACGCGGTCGGCACCACCGTCGAGTTCCGGCCGCGCGGCAGCTTCGTCCCGCTCACCGACCTGGTTGGCGGCGGACCCTTCGACCTGGCGCCCGGTGAATGGACCGACGACACCTCCATGGCGCTGTGCCTGGCCACCAGCCTGGTCGAGTGTGGCGGCTTCGATGCCGCCGACCAGATGCGCCGCTACTGCCGTTGGCGCGACGCGGGTTACCTCAGCAGCAACGGGCGCTGCTTCGACATCGGCAACACGGTGTCTGCGGCCCTCACCCGTTTCGAAAGACAGGGCGATCCGGACGCCGGTTCGAATGACCCGCGCGCCGCCGGCAACGGCTGCCTCATGCGCCTGGCGCCGGTGCCGATGCTCTGGTGGGCGGACATCGAGGCCGCCGAGCACCACGCAGCGGCCAGTTCCCGCACCACGCATGGCGCGAGTGAATGCATCGATGCCAGCCGACTGTTCGCGCGCATCCTGGTGCGTGCCCTGCGTGGCGAGGCCAAGGACGCAATCCTGCGCGGCGATGCGGGGCAGCCTCGGTTTGGGGGGCGCTTGGCGGGGATTGCCGCCGGCCAATACATCGACAAGCCCGAATCCGCCATCCGCGGCACGGGCCATGTCATCGACAGCCTCGAAGCCGCCCTGTGGTCGTTCGCGTCCACCGACACGTTTCGCGATGCCATCCTGCGCGCGGCAAACCTGGGCGACGATGCGGACACCACGGCGGCCATCTGCGGCCAGCTCGCTGGTGCGTTCCACGGTGAGGACGCCATCCCGGCTTCGTGGCTGGCGCGGCTGGTGATGCGGCGCGAAATCACCGAGCTGGCCGAGCGCCTGGCGAACGCGCCGCACGCCTGACGCTGCCGCACCCCCGGGGGCGTGCGCTGGCTGCCGAAGTCGGTGCCTGCCGCGCGATCCGGTGCGCCCGGCGACGCAGCATGCGACGACGTGATTGCACTGGCGGCCAGGGCTTCGCCAGTTGCTCCGACCCGGGTGTCCCCCCGCCGGCGCGGATCAGTATGCGCAAGCGCGCCGCGGCCTGATTCGCGCCGCGGCGATTGCAGCGTGCCCCCATCAGGCGGCAAGGCCATGCGTTCCGCCTCTCCGTGGCTGACCGGGTTTCACGAGCCGTGCACCCAGGCCCGCGGGCTTGCGTTGCCAACGCCGGCCGACCCCGCGACGCGGCGTGTAATCGGCACCGCGCAACGTGGAATCCCGATGCAGCGGCTGGGCTACCCGTTCGATGTTGCAGGTCGCGCGCGTCGATCGGCGCACGCAGCCCAGCCGGGTAGTCGAGTTGGCACTGACGAGGAGAACAGGCAGTGAGAGACGCCACACCATCGTTCCGGAATCAAGCGGCTGCGCCCGCGGCCCGCGGCTGCGGCCCTTGCGAATCGCCCGCCGCGCTGGCGCGCTTCCGACGCCCGTCGCCCTGCCGGGCGCCCTTCGGAGGCTGGGCGGCCGCTGGTCTGGCCGCGCTGCTGCTGCTGGCTTCGGGCACGCCCCAGGCCGCCGGCAGCGCTCCGGATCAGATCACGCTCAAGTCGGGGCGTACCTACAACGTTTACGGCGACATGCTGGTGCCCGCCGAGTTCGGTCCTGGAATCCAGGGCGCGCTCACCGGCACCCGCTGGCCCCAGGCGACCTTGTCCTACGAGTTCGACAGCTCGGTCGATGCCGCCAAACGCAACGATTTCCGCGCCTGGCTGAACGACTGGCAGCTTGGCGCGGGAACGCGATTCACGGAAAGCGCGTCGGCAGCAGACCGCGTACTCGTCCAGATCGCCAACGACATCGGTTGCGGCAGCTCGGCAGTCGGCCGCGTCGGCGGGGTGCAGGATCTCGTAATCAGCTCGGACTCCAATTGCTGGCGGCGAAGAACCGTTCTGCACGAACTGGGGCATGCCCTGGGTGCGATCCACGAGCATCAACGGACCGACCGGTCCGCATTCGTGAACATCATCGATCATGGAATCGTCGCCAACTGCGGTCAGGCGACCTGGGACGCCAACTATGCCGTCCTGCAAACCGACGTGACCACCGCCTACGATTATGCATCCATCATGCATTATCCGGCGCAGTCGCATTACACCTGCAACAATTCCGATGTCTATGCCGATGTGCAGGTGCTCCAGGCGCAGCCGCCGGGTGCCCCGGCCGGCTCGCAGAACGCCTGCGGCTCGGTTGCTGCCTGCCAGGCCACCATCGGAGCCGGCTCGGTATCGGCGCGTGACCGCCACGGCATGGCGATGCGTTACGGCTATCGCATCGAAGTGGTAGTGGCAGGCAACGGCGGCGGATCGATTCTCGTCAATGGCAACCGCGAAGGCTGCGGGACGCATTGCTATCTGGTGGTCCCCGACAGCCTGTTCACGGTGTATGCACTTCCCGACGCGGATTCGATTGCCTCATTTTCCGGGCCGTGTGTCACGGGCACCTGCCAGTTCACCCCGACCGACAACGGTGTGGTCGGGGTGAGGTTCACGAAAAAGAGCAGCATTGCGGCGGTGGTTTCAATCCTGACCCGCGCACGTGATGAAAAGATCTTTCGCAGCGGGTTCGAGTCCGGTCCCTGACCGACCCGGATGTGTCTGCCCGCCCCTGGCAGGCGCGATCGATGCAATTCTAAGAGTGGGCAATTGGCATTGTCGCCAGACCAAGTCCTATTGAGGAGAAAGACATGAAGCGCATGACCCTCGTTATGCTTTGCATTGCCATGGCACAGATAGCATCTGCGCAATCGTCCACCGGCACCGTATCCATTGACGGGATTCGCACCGGATGGAACCTGGATGCCTTTGCGATCGAAACGGTGCAGCCCATCATCAATCCAGCATCCTGCTCGGCGCCGGATGGCTACATGATCGACAGCACGATGCCCGGCTACCAGACATTCCTGTCGGCTTCCCTGACTGCGTTCTCGCTCAACTTTCCGGTCGCGATCACCGTTGACGGTACCCGTTGCGTGGCTCAGCGCCCGCGGATCGTGGGCGTGAACATCATGCGTTGAGCGTTGCCTGGTTCGGCAACCAGCGCAGGTTGCCGTTGGGAGCGGGCGCCTTCGGGCGCCCGCTTCGTGTTCGGGTGCTGGCCGGTCACTGCCCGCCGGCGCGATCCGCGCTAGAGTGCACCGAACCGGGACGAGGGATGCATTGGCCGGAATCGGCACGCACGAAGGGGAGTAATGAAGTTCCTGCACACCGCCGATTGGCAGATCGGCCGCGGTTTCGACTTCGAAGGTGACGGCGAGGGCCACGACCCCGCGGCGGCGCTGGCCCAGGCGCGGTTCGACGTGGTTGCCACGATCGCCCGGCTGGCCAGCGCCGAAGGTGTCGAGGCGGTGCTGGTCGCCGGCGACGTGTTCGACAAGCCGGCGCTGGCCGACCACACGCTGCGCCGCACCATTCACGCCATGGCCGGTTTCACCGGGCGCTGGGTGCTGCTGCCCGGCAACCATGATGCCGCGCTGGCCGAAAGCGTATGGACGCGCCTGCAGCGACTCGACCTGCTGCCGGACAATGTCGATGTGCTGCTCGAGCCGGGCGTGCGCGCGTATGCCGATCATGGCTTTGCCATCCTCGCGGCGCCGCTGACCCAGCGCCAGACCCATGAAGACCTCAGTGAATGGTTCGATCAGGCGCAGACGCCGGCGGGCCTGCTGCGCATCGGCCTGGCGCACGGCAGCGTTGCCGGCGTGCTGCCCGAGAGCGCCGATTCACCCAACCCGATCGCGCCGGATCGCGCGAGCAGCGCGCGCCTGGACTATCTCGCGCTCGGCGACTGGCATGGCACGCGCCAGATCGATGCACGCACCTGGTACAGCGGCACGCCCGAGCCCGAGCGCTTCAAGGACAACGATCCTGGCAACGTGCTGCTGGTCGAGATCGACGCGCCCGGCGCCGTGCCGCGCGTCACGCCGCGCCGGGTGGCGCGTTTTCGCTGGCACGAGCGCAGCGTCGAAGTGCGCGGCAGCGCGGATGTCGAACGCCTGTGCGAAGACCTGGGCGAGCTCGGCGGCGGCGACGTGCTGCGCCTGCACGTGGCCGGCATGGCCGACCTGGCCACCAACGAGCAGCTGCGCCTGGCACTCGACGCGGCGCGCGCCCGCCTGCACGTGCTGCAGGCCGATCTCTCCGGCCTGCAGCTCGAGCCCACCGCAGCCGATCTTGCCGCATTGAAGGTGGACGGCGCGCTGGCCGAGGTGGTCGCGGAATTGCGCGACCTGCAGACGCAAGCCGGCCAGGCAGCGCTCGCCAACGAGGCGCTCAAGCTGCTCTTCGACCTGGTGCGGCGCGAGGGCCTGGACGCATGAGGCTGCGGCGCATCCGCATCGAGCAGTTCCGCAAGTTCGCCGCGCCGATCGAGATCGATGGCCTGGAAGACGGGCTGAACATCCTGCACGGGCCCAACGAGGCCGGCAAGAGCACCATCGCGCAGGCCCTGCGCACCCTGTTCTTCGAACGCCACAACACGCGGGGTGATTTCGTCCAGGCCATCGCTCCGGCGGGCGAGGGCGATGCCGCGCCGGCGATCGAGGCGGATTTCACCCTGGCGGGCGAGACCGCCACGGTGGCCAAGACGTTCTTCAGGAAGCCGCGCGCGCAGCTCACCATCGGCAAGTCGCGCTGGGAAGGCAGCGCGGCCGACGAGCAGCTCGCCGAGCGACTCGGCTTCGCCCTGTCCGGACGCGGCACCAGCCGCGAGGACACCCACGGCATTCCCGGCCTGCTGTGGATCGAGCAGGGCGCCAGCGTGAATCTGGACGCGCCCGTGGCCTACGCTGCGCAACCGCTCGAGCAGCGCCTCAAGGGCATCCTCGGCGAAGTCACCAGCAGCGCCGGCGGCCGGCTGGCGCAGGTGCTGGACGCCGAGCTCAAGCAGCTGACCCGCGCCGGGACGAAGTCGCCGGGCGCGCTGGTGGATGCCGCGCGCCGGCTGGAGCAGGCCAGCCAGCAGCAGGCCGGCCTGCAGGCCCGCGCGGACGACTATCGTGCCCTTGCCGATGGCCTGGCGCGCCGCCTCGCCGAACTCGCCCGCCTGGAGAACGACCGGCCGTGGGAGGCCTATGAACGGCAGAAGACCGAAGCGGAAGGGCGCCGGGCGGCGCTGGAACCGCGCCAGCGTGCGCTGGAAGCCGATCGCCAGCGCCTGCGCGAGATCAAGGCACGCATCGACAGCCTGCATGCACAGGACACGGCGCGCGCGAAGGACCTGCACGGACTCGCCGCGCAGCGCGGGCAACTCGCCGATGCCGCGGTCGCGCACCAGCAGGCCAGCGCGGCCCTGGCCCAGGCCGTGGCGCGGCGCACGACGACACGCGCAGTGCTGCACGCGGCGCGCGAACAGTTGGCGGCGGCCGAACGCGCGCAGCAGCGGGCGGCATTGGCCGGCGAGCTCGAACGCATCCGGGCGGACATCGAGCGCATCGGCAAGATCCTCGCCAGGGCCGGCCAGTTCGGCCAATCCATTGCCGCGTTGCGTGAGCAGGCGGCCGCGACCGACGTGCCCCAGGCGGACCTGCGCAGACTCGCCGAGCTCGACCAGGCGCTGCGTGAGCGGCGCATCCAGCGCGATGCCATCGCCACGCGCATCAGCTATCGCCTGGTCGCCCAACAGCGCATCGATGGCGGCCCGCTCGGCAACCTCGAAGGTGAGGGCAGCCAGCGCATCAGTGCGCCCGTGACCTTGCGCATTGCCGGCGTGGGCGAAATCGACATCGCCCCGGGCGGGGAAGACATCGCGCGCCTGGTCGAGGCAGTCGATCGCCTCGGGCGCGACCTCGCTGCCCGGTGTGCGCGGCTGGGCGTCGCCGATTACGCCGACGCGCAGGCACGCAGCGCACGTCACCAGGAAATCGGCCAGCAGATCGCGCTGCAGGAGAAGGAACGCGAGACCCTGCTCGATGGGCGCAGCGAATCGGAATGGCGCGACCGCCTTGCCGACGCGCAGGGTCAGCTTCACGAGCGCGAGGCACGCCTCGCCGAGCTGCCGGAGGGCGGCGCGCAGCGCCCGCTCGAGCAGGCACGGCGTGCCTGCGATGACGCCGAGCGCGCGGCCACCGCCGCCGATGCGCAGCACGACGCGCACCGGCAGGCCGTCCTCGCTGCGCAGCTGGCGCGCGAGAAGCTGCAAAGCGCCGTGGATGCGGAAAGCCGGCGCCTGGACAGCGAGCAAGCGCGCGCCGCGGCCGCGCAGCGCAGCCGCGAACTTGCCGAGGCGGTCGCCAGTCGGGACCGGCTCGAGGAAGAAGTCACGGTCGCCACCACGGCGCTGGCCGACAGCCGGCCGGAGCTGATCGAGGCAGACATCGAGCGCAGCAAGCTCGCCCTGGCCAGCGTCGAACGGCAGCGCCGGGACCTGCGCGAAGCCATCGGCAGCACGCGCGCCAGGCTCGAAACCCTGGGCGCCGAAGGCATCGACGAGCAACTCGCCCAGACCACGGCCACGGTCGAGAACCTGGCGCGCCGTGTCGCGCAGTACCAGTTGCGTGCCGATGCATTGGCGCTGTTGAAGGAGCGCCTGGCCGTGCACCAGGAAGCAGCAATCCAGCGCCTGTATGCGCCGCTGCGCGAGCGCCTGCGGCATTACCTGGAAATCCTCTTCCCGGGCACGCCGCTGGGCATCGGCGTGGACGGATTGCGCCCGACCCGGCTGGGGCGCGGTGGCGCGGAACTCGAACTGCGGGAGCACAGCCACGGCACCCGCGAACAGCTCGGCGTGATCGCGCGCTTCGCCTATGCCGACCTGCTGCGCGACGCCGGCCAGCCGACCCTGCTGATCCTCGACGATGCGCTGGTGCACAGCGACGCGGATCGGCGCCAGCAGATGAAGCGCATCCTCTACGACGCCGCCCTTCGCCATCAGATCCTGCTCTTCACCTGTCATCCGGAAGACTGGCGCGATGCCGGCGCACGCGTGATGATCGACGTGGCAGCCTGTCAGGTGGGCGAAGCCTGATACGGGACATTTCCCGGCTCGCGTCCCGCGCCTCATCCTGTCCGGGATCCAATGCCATGCAGCGCCACCGGGTCAAGGTAGGCAGGGACACCCTGCACGGCATCAACGCCCCCGAGCCCATCCAGCAACAACGCTTTGCCGCGCTCGACACAAAAGCCTCGCCCACGCGATGAGTTGTGCCACAAACGCCTCTTTCGGTATCGAATCATCAATAACTTGCGTGACCAACTGCGGAACCTGGAAGGCAGGCGGGCCGTCACGGAACCGACTTTTTCGGACCGCGCCGGCCTTTCCCCAGGCCGCTCACAAAGCAAGTCCTTGCTCGTGGAACATCCCGGCGGCTTGACTTGCACCCCGATGCTGCCAGAGTAGGGGAAGAACCCACATTGTCGGGGTAAGGCCTCATCGTTCAACGCAGGATCGGGGATGTCGTGCGTTCCCTGGGTTGGTCGTCATCGTTGAGATGATCAACCAACCGACACGCCATACCTGTTCCTGACCGGCATGCAACAGGAGCGAGCCTGACTTTCCAACGGGGGGATTGGACTGCCATGCCCAACGAGTCAACGCCGCTTTCATCGGACGTTCCGCGTTCGGAGCTGAAAGCGCTGCAGGTTCTGATCGTCAGGATCAAGGACCAGGCGGCCCCGCCCGTCCATCTGGTGCCCACGGCCACGGCGCCATGCACACCACCCGCAAAGCCGACATGGCCGCTCCCGCAGCAGAGATCGTCGCGGGGACGGCCTCGGACTGCCCGCAACGTCCCTGCTTTTGCCCCTACGCCCTTGATCGCAAGGAATCTTCCGGGGTCGCCGCTTGCCACCCCACCAACGTGTGAAGTCAATCCATGAAATCCATCGCCCCGTCGGATCACACATCTTTCCATGGCGTTGCGCAACGGATGTCGATGGCATGGCAAGCGCATCGTGCGGCTCGTCCCGGCATGACACATCGCTTCGCGGCGCTCGTCCTTGTGGTGCTCGCCGCGTTCGCCTGGACGACGTCCGCCCAGGCCGCAATCTGCCATGTCAATGCCGCGGCGAGTGGTGCCAACACGGGTACCAGCTGGACCGATGCGTTGACGGATCTGCAAGCGGCGCTGACGGATGCGAACTGCACCGAAATATGGGTTGCGCAGGGTGTATACCGGCCGGTAGAGCCGGTGGATCCCGCGCATGTCACCAAGAACGAGCGTGATGCCAGCTTCGTCGTTTTCCCTGATGTCGCCGTCTACGGTGGTTTTGCCGGCCACGAGACACGTCGGGATGATCGCGCTCCTCTGACCAACCCCACCATCCTGTCGGGGGATATCGACGAAAACGACATCAATGTCGATGGCAACTTCATCAGTGAAACCGTCGCGGATTTGCGCGGCGACAACAGCTATCACGTGGTCCGGATCGGCGACCCTGCAGGAGGTGCCGTGCTTGCCGGGACCGTGCTGGATGGCTTCGTCATTACGGGTGGCAGCGCCGATGGATTGAACGATGGCGTTCTTCTGTTGCGCTGGCTGGGTGGCGGTTTGTTGTGCGCGGACTTTACCAGCGAAGGCGAGTGCAGCCCTACCCTGGGCCAGCTGGTCTTCAGTGGCAATCAGGCGAGTTCCGGCGGGGCACTGTTTGTCGCCCTCGGCAACCCGCTACTGAATCACGTCGCATTCACCGGCAATACGGCGTCGCTGGGAGGGGGAGCATACTTTGGGAAGACCAGCGCCGTCATGACGGATGTTCATTTCACGGACAATCACGCATCGAAGGGTGGCGCGGTCTACGTGACCGATGCAAGCCTTGCTGTCAGCAACGGCGTGTTCAGCGACAACCGGTGCACCTCCTCTGGCGGAGCGATTCATGCCGATGCGGGTACCTTGCCCGGTTACACCGCCAATGACACCCGACTGATCACTCTGACCAAGACCAGCTTCATCAATAATGGGTGTGGCGGAGGAAGCTCGGGCGGTGGCATCTGGAGTGAGGTCCAGAAGACCGCCACCATCGTCCTCGATCTCGACGGCGTGACCTTCCGCGACAACAACGGTGCGATATTCAATCGCGCTGCAAATGCAGGCCATCTGGTCGCCACCATCATCAACTCCACCTTTCAGCGCAATATCAGCACCATGCCGGCGGTGTTCAACCAGGCATGGGACGCCACCACGACCACGACGCTGAATCACGTCACTTTCGAGGGCAATTCCGGTGCGGTGTCAAACCACGTCGCGAGCGGCGCTGGTGGGGCCGTGGTCAATCTCGGTAACGCGATCATATGGAATGAACCACAGACGGTATGGACTGATACTTCCGGTGGGGCCATCAGCAACCTCGCCGACAGCATCATTGCCGGCGGTTGCCCGAGCGGCAGCTCATGCAACAATGTGATCGACAGCAATCCGCTGCTTGGGCCGTTGCAGGACAATGGCGGGCCCACCTGGACCATGCGGCCGCTGGCCGTCAGCCCGGCGATTGGTGCCGGCAGTCTTGCCGCTTGCACGGCTACCGATCAGCGCGGTGTGCCCCGGCCGCAAGGCGCGGGTTGTGACATCGGTGCAGTGGAGATCGAGCAACCCACCGCGCTCATGGCAACGGTGATCGGCCCGGGCAGCCTGAGTGCCACACCCGACTCGCTACCCTTGAAGCTGAGTGGCGGAATCAACGGTTGCACCGCTGCGGGCGGCGCCAATTGTCAGGGCACGTACGCACAACACGTGGAGATGACGCTCACGGCCAATGCCGGTGTCAACGCGCACCTGGACGCCTGGGAGGACGACTGCGTTGCCGATTCCAGCAATCCGCGGATGGCTCGCTTAACGCTGGACAGCGACTCGACCTGCACAGCCCGCTTCGCCAGTGGCGAATTCGCGGTTTCCGCGGTTGCAAACACGGGTGGCAACGTACATCCGGCGTTGCAATGGAAGAATGCCGGTGACGCCGCACTGATTACGGTGACGGCGGACACCGGCTATCACCTCACTGCGGTAACCGGCGATGCCTGCACCCCCGCCGACAATGGCGACGGCACCTGGACGGCCGCCAACATCCAGGCCGATTGCCAGGTCACGGCGAGTTTTGCCATCGAAGCCTACACGGTGACGGCAACAGCGCCGGGTGGCCACGGTTCCATCAGCCCGGCGTCGCAAACGGTGAATCATGGCGACGAGGCCAGTTTCACGCTGACGGCGGACACCGGCTACCACGTCGGCGCGGTGACGGGCGATACCTGCACCCCTGCCGACAATGGCGATGGCACCTGGACGGCCGCCGACATCCAGGCCGACTGCCAGGTCACGGCGAGCTTTGCCATCGACACCTACACGGTGACGGCAACGGCGCCGGGTGGCCACGGCTCC
>JALOBC010000007.1 GCA_023228465.1 Dokdonella sp.
ACGAGCGCGACTTTTCCATTGAACGTGCGAATCATTTGCCTCTCCTATCCTTCACGTTAAGAGTGCGCCAAGTGTACGCCAGAACGCTAGCGGCCTAACGCCGCGCTCACCGGCGGCAAAGTAGCGCAGCGAATTTGGCGTCCGCGTGCAGCGCCTTGTTATGCCATGTGACTTATAGTCCGTTGACTCATAGTTAACACTGACACAAGATAAATTTCCTTTCATTTAAATGCAAGAACTATGTATGACAAAAGAACTGGTGCATGGAGTGGCTTCGACCATCAAGTTACTGCGAGTAGCAAAACAGTTGAGCCAGGAAGAATTGGCCGACAAGGCGGGATTGGACAGAACCTACATTTCCGGAGTTGAGAGAGGAGTTCGAAATATCACTCTTGACTCACTAGAGTCTATTGTCAATGCACTCGATGTTGATGTGTCAACCTTTCTTGCAACATTGAATGAATGCATAGTCGAAAATAGCCAATAGCAACGGAAACAATAATATGCGCCCACCCAGACTACCCCAACTTCTGGATAGAAAAATATATAAAGCCGGCCAAACGCGAGGTGCTGACGACGATGTTATATACCAAAATCGAGTTTCGAGAAATAGCACCGTTCTAATTCCATATCATTTATGGGATGAGGTTAGTTTACCGCCTCAAGGTGAAAACAATTTCTTAAATGGCTTTATTTGTTTAATCAGGCCAGCTGATTATTTTGGTTCAGAAACTATTGAAAATGACCTGGCTAATAAGGGGCTTACTTTAGGTGAGAATGCATTAGTTTTCTATCAGACACGATCAGATTGGGACGAAAACAACCCAGAAAATATGGGCTGGATTCCCGCAAATAACAGAACAAACCCTTTAGGTGGACAATATGTAGCTCGGATTGCTGCAACAACAGCAGCAAACAATGGAGAGAAAATTTCTCGAGGATTTAACACAACCGGCATGAAAGGAGCAGGAATTCGATTGTTCGAGTACGCATCCCCAAGTGCTATTGATAAATGCAGAGTACAATTAGAGGCTATTTTCTGGCTATGTCACAACTCAATCGCTGCCGTTTCAGACTTTGAGATGTCGCAATCAGATGCGACAACGAGAAAAAATCATTGTTTAAATCTAGCAGAGGCACAAGGCCTTTTAGATTATGATGAACTTGTTGCAGCAAGGTTGATAAATGAAGATCGTGCAACAGTTTGCCCTCTTTGCCTCGAGCCTCTATCCGGCTACGGTTTCTTTAGCAGATTAGCCCAGGCGCTTGGAAGGGAAGTACATGATTTAACCGTTACAGAAATTAACTTATTTCATATAAAAGAGCTCAGATATGGACAATATAACCATAGGCCATACAACCTAGGGTGGGGACATCATCACTGTAATGTTGTTGTGAAAGATTCCGGTATTGATGAAACTTTAATGTGGATGAGCACAGTTTTAAATAAAAATAGAGTCGCCGGTTATTTCGAGCCTCAAAACAATGATGCTTGAGGCACTGGTTTAGGCATTTTTTCAGTTTTTACTTGCTTATCTTTATCTGACTTTATAAGTTTTATTCGGGTGGAAATTGCTTCCACCCACTTCTTTTCGATCTCAATGGAAACGCTTTTTCTTCCTAATGAAGCTGCGGCCATCGCTGTGCTTCCAGAACCCGCAAAACAATCAAGAACAATATCGCCAGGATAAGTTGTGGCTTCAATTGCATGCTGTAACATATCTAACGGTTTTTCCGCTGGATGTTTTCCTTTATATGGGCGGACAGATGGAAACGTCCAGATATCTGTAAATTCTTTGGACCCATCCATTATGAATGGTCTAATTACGTCTTCATAAGGTGGCATGGTCTCAATTTTTCCAGTATCCAAAAATGCTTTGCAGATTTTCTCATACTGTTCCCGGCTTGGAGTATTGCGCCCAGCCTCCCAGTTAGAAACTGCACCGCCATGATTTACTTTTCCATATGCTCCAATCAGCTCGGTTAACTGATGCCCCGAAAGTCCGCTTTTGAGTCTTTGTTCACGTAAGAATTCACCAAAAGGAGAGCGATGTAAATTCCCATCAATGGCTGGTTCGGCAAAAATTATTCTTTCTGAATGGGGATACCATTGCCTGAGAGACTCCTTCTTCATTTTTCCTTTCCAGCCATCGAAACCAGGTTCATTAGGCTTGGTCCATACAACATGAGAAAGAATATTAAAATCCGCAGAGAATAGAACTTCTAGACGAGCAGCCATGGAGCTATCGCAATAGCAAAATAGTGTACCGTTTGGTTTCAAAACCCTACGCCACTCTTTTGCATATTCTTTCATCCACTCCAGATAGTGCTTATCTTCTTCGAAGTGGGTATCACCATATATGTTCTTTTTCTTAGTCGCATGATATGGCGGATCGGTGAGAATTAGCGAAATCGATTTATCCGGGATCAGACGAATTAACTCTAACGAGTCACCTTCTGCAAGAATGGAATGGCTCACTTTTGTGTGAATATACTTTTTCAGCGCTTGCTGGACATTTTTAAAGTCTAACTCTCTGGATTTCATAAGATTTCTTGAATTCTATTGCCAAACACGAAAGTGACTTATAGTCTACCTTGTAATCGTGGAGAGTCAAGAAGAACTTTATTCTTTGAAAGGCATAACGCTTGAGTTAAGCCGACGTGCGTAGCGGAGCCAACAACATGGCAAGCTGTTCTGCCATGTTGTTGGTGTAGCGAAGCGCGTTCGGCTTGAACGAACTGTTATGCGGCATCCTCGGGATCCTTCCGCTCGGCGTCAATCACTGTGTAGGTAGTCTTGGTGCTTGGCCGCTTGCCCGTGATCTCCTCATACAGAACTCCGGCGAACGCTGCGCCTGCGCCGAAGACGACCCAAAGCGGGACACCGATTGCAGTACCAAGTGCGGCAATACCTGCTCCTTGGCCGCCGAAGAGCGCGACGCCTACAGCGGCACCACCAAGTCCAAGTCGCCCTTTGAGCCCGCGCTCGTCCCAAGCCAAGCGTTTGGTCTCGCGCGCGATGATCTTGACGGTGGGAAGAACGACCTTGCTGTTGGCAGTGAGCGAAATTGCTTGCTTCGCTTTTTGAGCAGCCGGAAGATTGGTCGCTTTGAGCGCAAGTAGACGTTCGATCCAGATGCGGATGGCCTGCTTCTCTTCGGCATTAGCCGATGCCGCAATCTTGACCGCCAGTTGCTTCTGCTTCTCTGGACTCTGGTCAGCCATTTCACTCCCCTTGCCGCATAACTAGATATAGCACCCCAAATCAGGGTGTAGCGCCGATCGTCCGACAGTTCGACGGCCGGGTCAAGCGGATTTCCTACGTCAAGACAGGAGGTTGGCGCTGGCGCGCGGGCACGAGGATGCTGAACACGGCCACGATATCTCTCGTTGAAGGGGGCGTAATGGGATACGGGTACGCAGTCGCGGGTGTAACGCAAGCCGGTGCGGATGGCCGCCCGCAGCGCTTGATGGACGCTGTTCGCAGCAGGGTACGGGCGGAACACTGCAGCGTGCGTGAAAGGGGGTGGAGGCAATTGGCCATACGCAGACGCGATCCTGTGCGTGGCCATGGGCGCGAGCGTGCTCGCTATGACGGGGGGCGCTCCGTCCGCGCACCACGCGCACAGCCCCACTTCACGCGGGCTCCCAGCGAAGCCGGGACCCACATGCTGGAGCGGCGGCGGCTCAGTACCGCCAGGTGAACCCGACGCTGAAGCTGCGGCCGTCGCCGGGCAGGAAGGTGGGCTGGCTGGGGCCGGCCTGGTTGCGGATGGCGTAGCTGCTGGCGTAGCGGCGGTCGGTGAGGTTTTCGCCAAGCGCCCAGGCGCGCCAGCTTTCCGTTGCGTATTCGATGCGCGCACCGAGCAGGGCGTAGGCGTCCTGCTGCATGCCTGGCGTGTTGGCGTGATCAGTCGGGGTGGCGTCGGGCATCCAGCGCAGGTTGGGGCCCAAGCGCCAGGCGCCGGCGCGATACAGCAGTTCCGCGCTCAGCAGGTGCCGTGGCACGCCGGCGATACGGTTGCCGGCGAACTCGCCGTGTTCGAAGCGGAAGTCGCTGTAGGTCCAGGCCACGCGGTATTCCAGCGCATGCACGCCCGCAAGGGGTTGGCTGCCGTCGATGCCGGCCTCGATGCCCTGGTGGCGCGTGCCGCCGACATAGTTGTAGGTGCCGACCGAGATGCCGTAGGGATCCGTACTGGAGATGAGTTCGTCATCGACCTCGCTGCGGTAGACACTGACCGACCAGTGCAGGCGGCCGGCATCATCCCAGTTGTGTTCGCCCTCGGTGCCGACTTCGTAGGTGGTGGCACGCTGAACGTCGAGTTCGACCAGTTCGGTGCTGGCGTTGGCCGGGTTCTGCGGCGCGACGCTGGTGGTGACGATTTCCCAGAAGGTGGGTGCCTCGTGGCTGCGGCTGAGGTTGGCGTAAAGGCGCTGACCGGGGCCGAGGTTCCAGATGGCGCCGATCTTCGGCGTGGCGAAGGTCCAGCCCTGGTCGAGTGCTGCGCCGGCGAGCAGGTCGCGTACATCACGCGTGGCATCGCTCCACTTCACTTCCGCCTGCAGGGTCCATGCCGGTGCGAAATGCCAGTCCAGGCCGGCGAGCGCATCGTTGTTGCGCGCGCGCATGGCGAAATCGCCGAAGCGTTGCAGGCGCGTGCCGTTCTGCGGGTTGTTGGCATAGTAGCTGCGGTCCATGTCGCTGCGGGCGGTGGCCAGGGCCACGCGGTAGTCGAGTGCAGCGGCGCGGCCTTCGAGCTGCCATTGCACGCCGGCGGTGTGGCTGTCGGTCACGGCGTGCTCGGTCGGGTCCTTGAAGGTGTCATCGGTGTTCTGCCAGTACAGTCCGAAGCGCTGGCCAAGGTCTGCGCTGCCCCACTGGGTGATGTTGGCGAGGCGGAGCTGTTGGGTGTCACGCAGGGGATTGCGCTGGTAGATGTTGAGCAGGCGGTCGAGCGGCGTGTCGCCATCGCCCAGCACGCCTTGCGGATCGCTTTCCACGCGCGCCTTGGGGACCACCGTCGGGATGTGGAAGAGCAGGTCGGTCCAGTCGAGGTAGCTGCGGTTCTCGGCGCCATCGCCGAAGCTGAAGCCGACGTTCGCCTGCACGCTCCGGCGCCGGCCATCGGAGTGGTGGCGGTAGCCGTCCCAACGATCCGCGCTGGCGCCGATGTGGGCGTCCGCGCGGTCCCCCGCGGCACCCAGCCCGCCCTGGGCGGCGTAGCGTCCGAAGCTGCCGAAGTCGAGGCCGAAGCGGTATTGTTCATCGGCCGCGGTAAGTGAACGCAGGTCGAGTTCGCCACCGAGCGTGGTGGCCCCCGGAGTGCTCGCGTTGGCGCCGCGACGCACGCTGATGGCCGCGGCGTTGCGCGGTTCGAGCAGACCGATCACGAACGAGCCATCGGCTTCGTTCAGCGGCAGGCCGTCGCGCAGCAGCAGCACGCCGCGGTTGACCGGGTTGCTCTGGATGCCGGAACCACGGATGTTCAGGCGCGGCTGGTCCAGGCCGCCGAAGAAGTCCTGCACCACGATGCCGGGCTGGTAGTCCAGCGCATCGCGCAGGGTAGCCAGGCGCGTGAGCTGCTGCGGCTGGATCAGGTTGGTGCCGCCGGGCACGCGGTCGAGCTGGTTGCGCTCGCGCTGCACGGCCTCGCTCGGATAGGCGGCAGTCACCTCGACCGGATCGAGATCGACCGCGCCGTCCGGGCGCTCGGCACAGGCGAACGGGCTGGCCAGGGCCAGGGCGATCAGGCACGGCAGCAGGCGACGCTGGGGCAGGGCAGGCATCGGAAACTCCAGGAAGGATCAGGAAAGCGGTTCTTGCAGGGCCAGTTGCAGTGCGCGCGCGGTGGCGGCGCGGGTGGCCTCGTCGCAGCAATCGTCGTAGGCGTGGCCGCGGCCGCCCTTGAGCAGCACGCAGCGATCCACCCACGGCACCAGTTCCTGCGGGTGGTGGCTGACGCACACCAGGCTGGCGCCGGACTGGGTCACCAGTTCGTCGCACAGTGCGGCCAGCCCCTGGCGCAGGCCCGGGTCGAGCGCGCTGAATGGCTCGTCGAGCAGCAGCAGGTCGGGCGTCAGGGCGAAGGCGCGTGCCAGCGAGGCGCGCTGCGCCATGCCGCCGGAAAGTTGCCCTGGCCAGCGGGTGGCGGCTTGCGCCAGGCCGACCCGGTCCAGCCACTGGTCGGCCAGGCGCTCGGCGTCGATCCGGTTGTGGCCGGCCGCGCGCAGTGGCAGCACGAGATTCTCGTGCAGGCGGCACCAGGGCAGCAGGCGCGGCTCCTGGAATACGAGTGCGGTGCGGCGGTGGCGGTTGCCGACCCGGCCGCGGCGTGGACGCAGCAGCCCGCAGGCGAGCTTGAGGACCGTGCTCTTGCCGCTGCCACTGGCGCCGAACAGGCCGACCCGCTCACCCGGCGCGATGCGCAGGTCGAAGCCGGCCAGCACCGGGGCCGCGCCAAAGTCCAGGTGCACCTGCTCGAGTTCAAGCATCGACCTGCTCCTGCCAGCGCGCCAGGCGCCGCTGCAGCGGCTGCAACAGGGCCAGTTCCAGCACGCCGACCAGCAGCAGGGTGAGCAGGGTCCAGGCGTAGAGCTCGCCGCTGTCGAAGGTGCTGCGCGCATTGGCCAGGGCGAAGCCGGCGCCGTCGGCGGCGCCCAGCACTTCGGCCATCACGACCAGCCGCACGCTGCCGCAGGTGGCGATCAGCAGGGCTGCGGTGAGCGGCGCGGCGAGCGTGGGCAAATACAGGTGCCGCAGGCGCTGGAAGAGCGTGAAGCGGTACACGTGGGTCATTTCCGCAAGCTGGCGATCGACGGCCTGCATGCCCTTGACGGTATTGACGTACATGCCCGGCGCCAGCATCAGCATGGCCATGAAGACGACCATTTCGGTGCCCAGGCCAAACCACAGCATGGCCAGCACGACCACGATGACGGGCGGCACCGCCATCAGCAGCCAGCGCAGCGGTTCGAGCAGGCCACGCAGGCGGGCACTGGCCCCGGCGGCGAGGCCGAGCAGCAGTCCGATCAGGCAGCCGCCGCCCGCACCGAGGGCGATGCGCAGCAGGCTGGTGCCGGCGTGGCGCTGAAAATCCGCCCGCTGGACGAGCGCGATCAGCGCCGCGAGCGTTTCCAGCGGCGTGGTCATCAGGAGCGGGCCGAGTCGGCTCGCGGCGAACTGCCAGGCGAGCACGATCAGGGCGATGCCGGCCAGCGCCCAGGCGCGCGACGTACGCTGCACTCCGATGCGGTGCAGCGCCAGGGAGGATGCGCTCATTGGCCGTAGAACTCCGCCGCGGGCAGCTTGCCGCCGATGGCCTGCGGGTTGCCTCGCGCGAGCAGTGCGTAGAGGGCTTCGAGCTGCGCGCGCGCCGCATGGGCGGGCACGCTGTCCAGGCGCGTCACGCGGATGGATTCGGCCAAGGCCTCGTGCGGGAACTGCGGCTGGTAGCGGTGCACCAGGGCGGCGCAGGCATCGACCTGGCTGCTGCACCAGCGCGCCGATTCCGCGTAGGCGCGCTCGATGGCAGCGCCAAGGCCTGCATCGCGCGCTGCCTCACCCCAGGCCATGAGGCCTGCCTGAGGCAGCTCGGGCTGGTCCGGGAAGGCTTCGCGCCAGGCGGTTTCCAGGCTTTGCACGCGACGCAGCGGGGCGTACTTGCCCGGGGTGTGCGCCTGGCGCCACAACAGCAGCGAAGTGGATGGTTCGGCGATGATCATCTGGTCGGCCTGGCCGGCCAGCAGCAGGGCCGCGCCGGAGAGGCTGTCGCGCGCCGGGCGCAGCCGCACGTCACGAGCGGGATCGAGACCCTTGGCTTCCAGCAGGGCATGCAGCAGCAGTGCGGGCAGGTCGCGCTGGAACGGCGTCACCAGTTCGCGACCGGCGAGGTCGGAGAAATCGCGCACGGCGGGATCGCGGCTGACCAGCCAGAGCAGGCCCCACACCGACACGTTCAGCAGGCGCACCGGCTGGCCACGGTTGGCGAGCAGGGCCGGCAGGTTGCTGGGCGCTGCGCTGACGTCGATCTGGTTGTCCAGCAGCAGGGTGCGCAGCTGGTCCGGGCCCTGCCAGAAGCGGAACTCGAGCCGGTCCGCCCAGGGCTTGAGTGCGCCACTGTCCACCATGTGCAGCAGCGGAAAGCTCACCACGGCGGTCGGGCCGGCAAGGCGCAGCACGTCGCGCGGCCTGACTGCTGCGTCCGGGGTGGCCGACCCTGCGCTGGCCAGGCTCGGCAGGGCAAGGAGCAGGGCCAGCGCGAAACAGGTGGCCCTGCAGCGGGCGGAAGCACGGAGCATGCGAATGATTCTCATGTGAGAATGATTCGCGATCGCATTCGCTTTCGTCTTGACCTGAGTCAAGGCGTGGCTCGCGCAAGTATGCATGTGCCACGGCGACTGGGTGAACGATGCACGCCGCAGCATCGCGCTGCGACAGGGCCGGAACGGTTGGTGCGACCTCACGCCACGGGCTCAAGGGGGCAGGGTCGGCGACATGGCGCCCGCCTTCCTTGATTGCCGTCACAAGGGCCGCCACATCGGCCTGGAGCAGCCTGACCCGCGTCAAGGCAGGGCATCGCCCCGCCGCGCAGACTGCCCGCATTCCACCGCATCCAGACCGGAGTTCTTCATGCGCACACGTAGCCTCGTTCTTGCACTTGCCTGCGGCTTTGGCGTTGCCTCACTGCAGGCGGCGCCGCCTGCCCACGATCACGACCACGACCACGCCACGTCCGCCGCCGCCGTCGAGGCGCCGGTTGGCGGCTGGGCGACCGACGCGCCGCTGCGTGAAGGCATGGCGCGCGTGAAGGCCGCGCTGGCCGACCTGGCGCATTACGAAATGGGCCACATGCCGGCATCCATGGCGAGCGAGCGGGCCGCCGATATCGAGGGCGCAGTGAAGTTCATGTTCACCAACTGCAAGCTGCCGCCGGAACCCGACAACGCGCTGCATGCCATCCTGCTGCCGTTGCTGGCCGCTGCGCAGCGGCTGGAGAACGACCCTGCCGACATGGCGGCAGTCGCGGCCATGCGGGATGCGGTGGCGCCGTACGGGCGCCAGTTCGACGACGCGGCGTGGCGGGATGCCGGCGCAACGCCGACGGCCGACGACGGCGCCTACGCGCACTGAGATCATTGCGCAAGGCCTACGCGAATGCCCGACTATCTCCAGGCCTGGCAATGCATAGGTTGCGGCAAGCTCGAAGCGCCGCAGCAATGCATCGGCGTGTGCAAGGACCGCAAGGTGTTCCTGATCGGCAAGGGCGAGCATGAAGCCGCCCTTGCCGAGATCGCGCGTCTGCGCGCGCAGATGGACAGGGCCAATGCCATGTTGGCGCGCTTCGAGCGCGCCACCCCGCGCGAAGGTCAGTGGCAGCGCGCCTGGGAGGCCCTGCAGGCCGAGGTGCGCGAGGTGCGTGCAGCACTGAAGCCCTGAGCCGGCGGGAGGGCCCTTCTGCTGGGCGTTGCCGGCCGGGTCCCGATGGCGTTGCCGGGTCGGGCAGGTCCGGGCACGCCAAGCGGATGGCGGGCAAACGCGCCAGCCCATGCGACCTCGCGGCCTTGCGCCGACCGCCCGGCGACCCGTGCCCATGGCCCGGAACGCGCGACCCCGTTGTTCGCGCAATGCGCCGGCATCCAATGGGATATCCCTGGCGTTCCTCGACGCGACTGCTGGATTGGGTCGTGGCGGAATCCCGGCGCGGGTAGTTGCAGTCATGCGTCTTGAATGATTCCTGTTCGTTGCCGGACGCCAGAAGATGCGCGCCGCGGTGCGACAACGTGTTCGCATTCGACACGCCGTTTGTGGGTAGGCAGGGGCTGGCCGTCCGGAGTAAAGTCGGCCTGCCACACGCCGTCAGGGCGCGGAATGCGCGCGCTGTCCTTGACCCGGCGCAATCCAAGCGTGCAGAGCAGGAGACTTCCCGATGAGCTATTTCCTCGATCGGTTGCAGTTTTTTCGCCGCAATCCGCAACCCTTCGCCGACGGCCACGGTTTCACCAAGACCGAAAGCCGTGAATGGGAGAACGCCTACCGGGCACGCTGGCAGTACGACAAGATCGTGCGCTCCACGCATGGCGTGAACTGCACCGGCTCGTGCAGTTGGAAGATCTACGTCAAGAATGGCCTGGTCACCTGGGAAACCCAGCAGACCGACTATCCGCGCACGCGCCCGGACCTGCCCAACCACGAACCGCGTGGCTGCCCGCGTGGCGCCAGCTATTCCTGGTATCTCTACAGCGCCAACCGCATGAAGTATCCGCTGGTGCGCGGTGCCCTGCTGCGCCTGTGGCGCGAGGCACGCAAATCCATGAGTCCGGTGGAGGCGTGGGCCAGCATCGTCGGCGATCCGGACAAGGCGAAGAGCTACAAGTCCAAGCGCGGCATGGGCGGCTTTGCCCGCGTGAGCTGGGACGAGGCCAACGAAATCATCGCAGCATCCAACCTGCACACGGCCAGGCAGTTCGGGCCCGATCGGGTGGTCGGCTTCTCGCCGATCCCGGCGATGTCGATGATTTCCTATGCGTCGGGTGCCCGCTACCTGTCGCTGATGGGCGGGACCTGCCTGTCGTTCTACGACTGGTACTGCGACCTGCCGCCCTCCAGCCCCCAGGTGTGGGGCGAGCAGACCGACGTGCCCGAGTCGGCCGACTGGTACAACTCGCGCTACCTCATCGCCTGGGGATCCAACGTGCCGCAGACGCGCACGCCCGATGCCCACTTCTTTACCGAGGCGCGCTACAACGGCACCAAGACGGTCGCGATCACGCCGGACTATGCGGAAGTCGCCAAGCTTTCCGATCACTGGCTGCATCCCAAGCAGGGCACCGACGCGGCGCTCGCCTTCGCCATGGGCCACGTGATCCTCAAGGAGTTCCACGTCGACAAGCCGGCGCCGTACTTCGTCGATTACTGCCGCCAGTACACCGACATGCCGATGCTGGTGCGCCTGGAGCGGCGCGCCGACGGGCGCCTGGTGGCGGAGCGCTTCCTGCGCGCCAGCGACCTCGGCGGCCTGGGCGAGGCGAACAACCCGGAATGGAAGACGCTGGCTTACGACGAGAACACCGGCGAGCTGGCCGTGCCGAACGGCTCGATCGGCTTCCGCTGGGGCGAAAAGGGCAAGTGGAACATCGAGGAAAAGGATGGTGCCGGCCGCGCCACGCGCCTGCGCCTTTCGCTGAAGGACTTCAACGACGGCATCGAAGCGGTCAGCTTCCCCTATTTCGGCGGCGTGGTGCACGACCGGTTCACGGCGGCAAAGTTCGACGAGATCCTGGAGCGCAACATCCCGGTGCGGCGGCTCGAGCTTGCCGATGGCAAGCAATGGGCGGTGGCCACGGTGTACGACCTGCTGCTGGCCAAGTACGGCGTCGATCGGGGTTTCGGTGGCGCCAACGTGGCATCGAACTTCGACCAGGATCTGCCCGGCACGCCGGCCTGGCAGGAGCGCATCACCGGCGTGCCGCGCGCCGAGGTCATCGAGATCGCGCGCGAGTTCGCCTCCACCGCGGCCAAGACCCGCGGGCGCAGCATGATCATCGTCGGCGCCGGCATGAACCACTGGTTCCACAACGACATGAACTACCGCGGCCTCATCAACATGCTGATGATGTGCGGGTGTGTCGGCCAGACCGGGGGCGGCTGGGCGCATTACGTTGGTCAGGAAAAGCTGCGTCCGCAGACCGGCTGGTTGCCAGTGGCCTTCGGCCTGGACTGGAGCAAGCCGCCGCGACACATGAACGGCACGTCGTTCTTCTACTTCATGTCCGACCAGTGGCGCTACGAGAAGATCGAGATCAAGGAACTGCTCTCGCCGCTGGCGGACGCCGGGAAGTTCGGCCACAGCCAGGCCGACCTCAACCTGCAGGCCATCCGCATGGGCTGGCTGCCGAGCGCCCCGCAGCTCAATACCAATCCGCTGGGCATTGCCGCGGCTGCCGAGGTCGCGGGCAAGAGCCCGGCCGATTACGTCGTCGCCAGCCTCAAGGACGGTACGCTGGATTTCGCCTACGCCGATCCGGATGCGCCGGAGAATCATCCGCGCGTGCTGTTCGTGTGGCGCTCGAACCTGCTCGGCAGCTCCGGCAAGGGCCACGAATACATGCTGCGCCACATGCTCGGCACGCGGCACGGCCTGCAAGGCAAGGATCTGGGCGAGAAGGGCGCGGTGAAGCCGGCCGAGATCAAATGGCGCGACCCGGCGCCGGAAGGCAAGCTGGATCTGCTCGTCACGCTCGATTTCCGCATGTGCACCACCGCGCTCTATTCGGACGTGGTGCTGCCGACCGCCACCTGGTACGAGAAGGACGACCTCAACACCTCGGACATGCACCCGTTCATCCACCCCCTGTCCAAGGCGGTGGATCCGGCCTGGGAAGCGCGCAGCGACTGGGACATCTTCCGCGGCATCTCGCGCGCGGTCAGCGACATGGCCCCGGGCGTGCTTGGGGTGGTCAAGGATGTGGTGCTGGTGCCGACCCTGCACGACACGCCGGGCGAACTGGCCATGCCGCTGGGCGTCACCGACTGGAAAAAGGGCGAATGCGAGCCGATTCCCGGCAAGACCATGCCCGCGATCACGGTCGTGGAACGCGACTATGCCGACATCTACAAGAAATACACCTCGCTCGGCCCGCTGCTGGACGCCCAGGGCAACGGCGGCAAGGGTATTGCGTGGGATACGCGCGACGAGGTGAAGTTTCTCGGCGACCTCAACCATCGCGTGGTCGAGGAAGGCGTCAGCAAGGATCGCCCCGGCCTGTATTCGGCCATCGACGCGGCCGAGGCGGTCATGCATCTCGCACCGGAAACCAATGGCCACGTCGCGGTCAAGGCGTGGGCGGCGCTCGGCGAGTTCACCGGGCGCGACCACACCCACCTGGCGCGCGGCAAGGAGCATGAGGCGATCCGCTTCCGCGACATCCAGGCCCAGCCGCGCAAGATCATTTCATCGCCGACCTGGTCGGGCCTGGAAGACGAGCACGTCAGCTACAACGCCGGCTATACCAACGTGCACGAGTTCATCCCCTGGCGCACCGTCACCGGGCGCCAGCAGTTCTACATGGACCACGAATGGATGCGCGCCTTCGGCGAAGGCTTCATGTCCTATCGCCCGCCGGTCGATACCAAGACCATCGAGCCGTTGCACAACCAGCGTGGCAATGGCCACCGGGAAATCGTGCTGAACTGGATCACGCCGCACCAGAAGTGGGGCATCCACAGCACCTACTCGGACAACCTGATCATGCAGACCCTGTCGCGCGGCGGTCCGATCGTGTGGATCAGCGAGGCGGATGCGCGCGAGGCGGGCATCGAGGACAACGACTGGATCGACGTCTTCAACGTCAATGGCGCGATCACCGCGCGCGCGGTGGTCAGCCAGCGCGTGATGCCCGGCATGGCCATGATGTACCACGCCCAGGAACGCATCATCAACGTGCCCGGTTCGGAAATCACCGGTACGCGAGGCGGCATCCACAATTCGGTCACGCGCGTGGTGCTCAAGCCCACCCACATGATCGGCGGCTACGCGCAGTTCGCCTACGGCTTCAACTATTACGGCACGGTCGGCTCCAATCGCGACGAATTCGTCATCGTGCGCAAGATGCGCAAGGTGGACTGGCTGGATGACGAACCGGTGCCGGCCAATGCCCAGGAGGTGGTGTGATGAAGGTCCGTGCGCAGATTGCGATGGTGCTCAACCTCGACAAGTGCATCGGCTGCCACACCTGCTCGATCACCTGCAAGAACGTGTGGACCAGCCGCGAGGGCGTGGAGTACGCCTGGTTCAACAATGTCGAGACCAAGCCCGGCATCGGCTACCCCAAGGAGTGGGAAAACCAGCAGAAGTGGAATGGTGGCTGGGTACGCAGCCGATCCGGCAAGCTGGTGCCCAAGGCCGGCGGTCGCTGGCGGATGCTGGCCAAGATCTTCGCCAATCCGGACCTGCCACAGATCGACGACTACTACGAGCCGTTCGATTTCGACTACCAGACCCTGCACGAGGCCCCGGAAGGCAAGCACCAGCCAACCGCGCGGCCGCGCTCGCTGATCAGCGGCCAGCGCATGCAGAAGATCGAATGGGGTCCGAACTGGGAGGAAATCCTCGGTACCGAGTTTGCCAAGCGCTCCAGGGACATCAACTTCAACGGCGTGCAGAAGGAAATCTACGGCGCCTTCGAGAAGACCTTCATGATGTACCTGCCGCGCCTGTGCGAGCACTGCCTGAACCCGGCGTGCGTGTCGGCGTGCCCGTCCGGCGCGATCTACAAGCGCGAGGAGGACGGCATCGTCCTCATCGACCAGGACAAGTGCCGCGGCTGGCGCATGTGCGTGTCGGCCTGTCCGTACAAGAAGATCTACTACAACTGGAAGAGCGGCAAGTCGGAAAAGTGCATCTTCTGCTATCCGCGCATCGAGGTCGGCGAGCCGACCGTGTGTTCGGAAACCTGCGTGGGCCGCATCCGCTATCTCGGCGTCATGCTGTATGACGCCGACCGCATCCAGGAAGCCGCTGCGGTGCCTGCGGAGAAGGATCTCTACCAGGCGCACCTGGACATCTTCCTCGACCCCTTCGATCCGGCCGTGATCGAGGCGGCGCGCAAGGAAGGCATCCCGGACAACTGGCTGGAAGGCGCGCGCAAGTCGCCGGTGTACAAGATGGCCGTCGACTGGAAGCTGGCGCTGCCGCTGCATCCGGAATATCGCACCCTGCCGATGGTCTGGTACGTGCCGCCCTTGTCGCCGATCCAGTCGGCGGCCGAGCGGGGCCATGTCGGCATGAACGGGGAGCTGCCGGACGTCGCATCCCTGCGCATTCCGGTGCGCTATCTCGCCAACCTGCTGACCGCCGGCGACGAACGGCCGGTGGTGCGCGCGCTGGAACGCATGATGGCCATGCGCGCCTGGCGGCGCAGCATCAACGTCGATGGCATCGAGGATCGCGCGGTGCTGGAGCAGGTCGGGCTGAGCGTGCAGCAGGCCGAGGACATGTACCGCTACCTGGCCATTGCCAACTACGAGGACCGCTTCGTCATCCCCACCGCGCATCGGGAGTACGCCAACGATGCCTTCGGCGAACGTGGCGGCTGCGGTTTCTCCTGGGGCAACGGCTGCAGCGGCGACAGCCCGGCGGACCTGTTCACCCAGCGCAAGACCACGCGCTACACCGTGCATCCGAACCGGCAGGAGAAGTTCGAGGTGGTCGAGTGAGCCTGCTCAAGCTGCTTGGCGTGCTGATCGACTACCCGCAGGATGCCCTGTGGGAACACGGCGACGAACTGCTGCAGGCGGCGGACGATCCGCGCCTGCCGGCGGCCAGGCGCCCGGCGCTGGTCGGCTTCGTGCGCGAACTCCTGGCCTGCGATCCGCTGGAGGCGCAGGACCGCTGGCTCGCAACCTTCGATCGCGGCCGCTCCATGAGCCTGCTGCTGTTCGAGCACATCCACGGCGAGTCGCGCGACCGTGGCCAGGCGATGGTCGACCTGCTGAACGCCTATCGCAAGAACGGCTATGAACTGGCCGCCAGGGAATTGCCGGACTACCTGCCGCTGCTCCTGGAATACCTCGACCAGCGTCCCGCTGCCGAGGCGCGCGAGTGGCTGCACCACGTCGGCCATATCCTCGGCCTGCTCGCGGCGCGCGCGGCGGAGCGCGAAAGCCCCTACGCGCTGCTGTTCGAACTGCTGATCGAGCAGGCCGACGGCGAGCTCGATCTGGGCGTGCTGCGCCAGCGTGCGCGCGAGGAGCCGCGCGATGATACCGCCGAGGCGATCGATCGCGTGTGGGAAGAGGAGGCGGTGCGCTTTGGCGCCGAGCCGCCGCAGGAGCAATGTTCGTCGAGCACCGGCCGCGGGCCGGGCTTCCGCGACGCCAGCCGACAGGTGCAGTCATGAGCTACTTCGACGTGTTCGCCTTCCAGATCTATCCCTACATCGCACTGGCGGTGTTCTTCATCGGCAGTTGGGTGCGCTTCGACCACTCCATGTACACCTGGCGCTCCGGTTCCAGCCAGCTGCTGTCCGACAAGGGCATGCGCCTGGGCAGCAACCTGTTCCATGTCGGCATCCTGGTCGTGCTCGCGGGCCACGTGGTCGGCCTGCTGACCCCGCATTGGGTGTACTCGATCTTCATCAGCACCGAGCACAAGCAGTTGCTGGCCATGCTGGTGGGCGGCGTGTTCGGCGTGCTGTGCCTGATCGGCATGCTGATCCTGCTGGCGCGCCACTTCTTCAACCCGCGCATCCGCGCCACCGACAACTGGCAGAACGTGATGATCCTGGTGCTGCTGTTCGTGCAGCTGCTGCTCGGGCTCTACACCATCGTGCAGTCCTCGCACCATCTCGATGGCAGCGTCATGGTCGTGCTGGCCGAATGGGCGCAGCGCGTCGCCACCTTCCGCGGCGGCGCTGCCGAAATGGTTGCCGGCGTGCACTGGGTGTACAAGGCGCACATCATCCTCGGCCTCACCCTGTTCCTGCTCACGCCGTTCACGCGCCTGATCCACATCTGGAGCATCCCGGTGAGCTATCTGTGGCGTCCCTACCAGGTCGTGCGCCGGCGCCAGCCGACCTTGCGCTACGGCCAGCGGACGCAGCAATGAATGCACTGCGCGGGCGGGAAATCCCGCTCACCATCATCGACACGCGCAAGCCGGTGACCGAAGAAGCCGCTGCGCACGCCCACGACACGGCGGGCGAGGGGCCGCGCAGCCTGGGCCGGCCACCGCCGTGTTTCCTGTATGTGGCCGACACGCCGATCGACGAGGGCCAGATCGCCAAGGAAATGCAGCATCACCGCGACATCGATCCCTTGCGCGCGCGCCGCGCGGCGGCCGAAGCCCTGGTGGTGCGCGAACTGCTGCGCCTGGAATGCGCGCGCATCGGGCTGGACGGCGCCGCACAGGCCATCGACGGCGAGACGGCCGAGGAGGCTGCCATCCGCGTGCTGATCGAGCGCGAGATGCCGATCCCCGAGCCCGATCCGGACGCCAGCCGGCGCTGGTTCGAGCAGAACGCCGGGCGGCTGCGCGAACCCGATCGTCTGCGCCTGCGCCACATCCTGCTCGCGGCCGCGCCCGATGACGTGGACGAACGCCTGCGTGCACGGGCACGCGGCGAGGAACTGATCGCCGGGCTGCGCACGCACCCGGAGCGCTTCACCGAGTTCGCCATGCGCCACTCGGCCTGTCCATCGCGCGACGATGGCGGATCGCTGGGCTGGATCGGGCGCGGCGCGACCGTGCCGGAATTCGAGCGCCAGGTCTTCATGCTGCCCTGCGGCCTGGCGGGCCTCACGGTGGAAACACGTTACGGGCACCATGTGGTGCAGGTGGACGAGATCGCCCGCGGTGCCGCGCTGAGCTTCGAGGAGGCCGAGGAGAGGATTGCCGCCTACCTGGAAACCCAGGCGCGTCAGAACGCCATCCAGCAGTATCTCGGCCAGTTGTCGGAGCGCTACGGCGTGCGTGGCATGGAACAGTTCGAGGGTTGAGGGTTCGTAGTCATGCCGCCGGTAGGCTTTCGACGAAGACCGACTCGCGTCCCTGCGTGTTCCGCTCGCATCCCTGCGAGCGGGTCACTTCTCTTTTCTTGTCAAAAGAGAAGTAACCAAGAGAAAGACACCCCACAGCGGCGCCCTTCGGGTGCGTGGTCGCCGGCCGGGGTTTGCCGACGGCACATCCGTGTGCCGACGGCAAACGCGCGCGAATCCATTCGCGCGCCCCTGCGGGCCTTTTCGTCCGGCGCCCACCGCCGCTGAAAGGGGATTGCAAGCAAGACCGCAGCCTTCGCTGGACCTTGACGCGGACACTCCTTCGCCTATCTCCATTTATTTAAAATCCCCTCTCGACGAGCGCCTTCTGCATGAACGCCGCCATCGATGTCACCCCCGCCCAACGTAGTCGCGCCCTGTGGCTCAGTACCTTCTCGCTCGGCGTGTGCTTCGCCGTGTGGGTCATCTTTTCCATCATCGGCGTCAAGCTCAAGGATGAACTGGGTCTTTCGGATACCGCCTTCGGCCTGCTGGTGGCGACACCGATCCTGACCGGCTCGATCAGCCGGCCCCTGCTCGGCATCTGGTCGGAGATGATCGGTGCCCATCGTGTGTATGCCCTGCTCATGCTGGTCGTGGCCGGCTTCACCTTCGCCTTGCCGTACGCAGATTCCTTTCCTGCGCTGCTGTTGGCGGGCCTGGGCCTGGGGCTGGCGGGCGGCTCGTTCGCCGTGGGCACGGTGTACGTCTCGGCGTGGTATCCGCGCCAGCGTCAGGGCACGGCGCTCGGCCTGTTCGGCATGGGCAACGCCGGCGCCGCGCTGACCGGCCTGATTGCACCGCAGCTGCTGCTTTTCATGGACTGGCGCCAGGTAGCCAATGTCTATGGCCTGCTGGCTTTGGCCACCGCCGTGCTGTTCTTCCTTCTGGCCCAGGCCGATCCGCTCATCCGCAGCCGCCGCCCAGGCGCTCGCGGCACGTCGCTCGCCGAACGCCTGGCGCCGCTGCGCAACCTCCAGGTGTGGCGCTTTTCGCTCTACTACTTCCTGGTGTTCGGCGGTTTCGTCGCGCTGGCATCGTGGCTGCCGCGCTACTACATCGGTGTGTATGGCGTGGATCTGCAGACGGCCGGCATGCTGGCGGCGAGCTTCGGCCTGCCGGCAACCCTGTTTCGTGCGCTGGGCGGCGCCCTGGCCGACCGCTATGGTGCGCGCCGGATGATGTACATCTCGTTTTCCGTCTGCATGGTTGGCCTGTTCCTGCTCTCCTACCCGAATACCCACTACGTGGTGGAAGGCATCCAGGGGCCGATCGCCTTCACCATTGCCCCGACCATGATCGAGCGTGCCGTGGTGCTGCTCATCCTCGGCTTCGTCATGGCGCTGGGCATGGCTGCCGTGTTCAAGCACATCCCGACCTACTACCCCGATCACGTCGGTGCGGTCGGCGGCGTGGTCGGCATGGTGGGCGGCCTCGGCGGCTTCGTGTTGCCGATCGCCTTCGGTGCGATGAACGACCTGGTGGGCATCTGGAGCAGTTGCTTCATGCTGCTGTTCGTCATCGCGCTGACGAGCCTGCTATGGATGCATTTCGCCATCCTGCGCATCAACCGCCAACGGCATCCAGAGATCAAGTCGGAAACCGATCTGCCCGAGATCATGGCCGCCGTGGTCAGTGCCGCCGAGCGCGCGCAGGCGGCGGCAGATGCGGCCGGCCGGGCCGCGCGGGAGGCCGGCGAAGCCGCCGCGCGCCTGCGTCGTGCCGGACGCCCGGCGCCTGCGAGCGACTAGGCTTGCGGCCCGCCGCCGATCGCTGCGCATGCGTGGTCACGCCCCATCGGCTTGCTGGAACTTCTGTACGGACTGCGTGGATCGGGTGTCGGCCTGAGCTCGCAGCGGGCACGGCCGGTTCCGCTCAGGCGCGTGGCGGCACTGCCAGGCCCGCTCGGCGCATGGCATGCAGATAGCCGACGAACAGCAGCGACCAGGCGGCGAGCGCAACGACGAATGATGCCCGCGCCAGCGGTTCCAGGAACGGGAAGCCAAGTGCCTGGGACATCTCGAACGTGCTGGTGGCGTACATGCCGAGAGGGAACACGGCGCCCCAGTAGAGCGGGTCGTAGCGCAGCGGGAAGCGCCGGTAGAGGTGCCGCCAGACGCCCAGCACCAGCAGCATCGGGATCCACCAGGTACCGGTTGCCCAGTAGAAGATCGTGAAGCCGTTGACGAAGGGCTGCAGCGACAGCAGGAAGGGCGCATCGGTCGCATTGATGCTCAGCAGGGAGCCGGCCAGCGTGGAGATGGCCATCGCGCCCATGTTGATCCAGTAGGGTGGCGACAGGTCGCCGGGTGGCATCACGAAAAAGGTGTAGCGGTAGAAGATCAGCGACATCATCCAGATGTAGAGCATGCCGCCCCACAGCCACATCGACAGGGCGAGGAAGTTCAGCTCCAGCCTCCAGGGCTGTGCGGCCTGGGCCGCGAGCAGGGTGCTGAGGACGGCAATCGACTGCGTGGCGACCACGCCGAGCAGCCAGCCGCCGTTGATGCCCTCGGCCAGGCTGGGCTTGGCGCTCTTGACGGTCAGCACGGTGAAGATGGTGTAGGTCAGCAGCAGCCACAGCACGACGGCCACCACCAGCAGGGCGATGGCGCCGCGCACGCTGCCGGCCAGCAGCAGGAACTGGCTGCCGACGATGCTGGAGGCGGCCACCATGGTGAAGAAGCCCGGCCCGCGCAGGTGATCGGTGAGATCGCCGACGAAAAGCCGCGGGTGGCGGGCGAGCCGGGTCAGGTAGAGCAGCCACAAGGTCACATAAGCCACGCCGTTGAAGGCGAACAGCAGCCAGGCCAGGCGTGGCATGCCGAGCCGCCATGCACCGATGGAGACGATGCCGGTGGCCATGACCAGGCCGAAGTAGGCGGGCGAGAGGTGCGCCAGCGACGGAAGCGGGAAGCGCGCTGCGGCTTGCATGGGCGTTTCTCGTTGCGGTTTGGGGAGGGGTGACCGGCGCAGGATAACGCCGTCCGCCAGGCGCCTGTCGAGGGCGTGGAACATGCGCGACAATTTCGCCACCGCTTCGGCCACGCTGGCCGATTCCGGGCAGCGGTGCAGCCGACACCGGTGCATGAGGCCGGTCTCGCGCGTTGATGACATCGGCGGGAATGTTTGGCAAGCTGCGATGTATACATATCGCGGGGCACGCATGGACCGCTGGGGTACGGTCTGCAGGATCTGTCTTCTGGGTTTGCCGGTGCTGCTGGCAGGCGCGGCTGTCGCTGCACCCACCGCGGGGGCCAACGCCGACCAGCCTGCGCAGTTGCGCGTCGTTACCGACAACAACTACCCGCCGTTCCTGTTTGTCGACGCCAGCGGCAAGGCCGATGGCTATACGGTCGACATGTGGCGCCTGTTCGAACGCTACTCGGGCATCAAGGTCAACCTCGAAGCCACCGACTGGGCATCGGCGCAGGATGCGTTGCTGTCCGGCCGCGCCGACGTCATCGACATGCTTTTCCGCACCCCGCGACGCGAGGCGCTCTACGATTACTCGCCGCCCTATGCCAGGCTCAAGGTCGGCATCTATGTGGATCGGCGCATCTACGGCGTGCACGACGTGGCTTCCCTGCGCGGCTTTCCGGTCGGCGTCGAGGCGGGGGATGCCTGCGCCGAAAGGCTGGAGTCACTCGGCTTCACGGAACTGCATCAGTACCGCCATTACCGCGACATCATCCGCGCCGCCACCCGTGGCGAGATCTTGATCTTCTGCATGGATGAATATCCGGCAAGCTACTTCCTGTACCGCGAGCATGCGCTGAATCGCTTCAGTCGCGCCTTCGTGCTCTATACCGGCGAATTCCACCGGGCCGTGCGCAAGGGCGATGCAGCCCTGCTGGAGGCGGTCGAGAAGGGCATGGCGATGATCCCGCCGGCCGAGCGCGAAGCGGTGCGCAAGAAGTGGCTGGATCGCCCGTTCATTCTCACGCCCTGGTTGCACATGGCCGGCACTGCTCTGGCCATCGGCGCGGCGCTGGTCGTCCTGATGCTGGTCTGGGTCTGGCTGCTGCGGCGCACGGTGGCGCGGCGCACGCGCGCGCTGCGCGACGAAGAAGGCAAGCTGCGCGCCATGTTCGACGCCAGTCCGGACGCCATGTGGCTGAAGGATCCGGCCGGTGTCCACCGCGCTTGCAACGACAGGGTGGCCGAGTACCTGGGCATTGCGCGCGAGGATCTACTGGGCCGCACCGATGACGAGTTGTTCCCGCCGGCCCTTGCCTCCACGGCGCGCGCGATGGAAGCGGAAGTCCTGCGCCTGGGCCAGCCGCGCAGCTGGCAGTTGCCATTCGAGGCCAACGGTGTCACGCGCCAGCTGGAAATCACCAAGGTGCCGTTGTCGGGCACCGATGACGCAGTGGGCGGGGTGCTCAGCGTGGCGCGCGACATCAGCGAACAGAAGCGCACCGAGGCCGAGCTGCGCCTGGCCGCGGTGGCCTTCGAGAGCCAGGCGGCCCTGCTGGTGTTTGCGCCAGACGGCACCATCGAACGCGTCAACCGCTTCTTCGCGCGCCTGTCCGGCTATACGGCCGAGGAGCTCATCGGCAAGCCTGCGTCGATTCTGGGTTCTCGCCACCTGGACGGGGGGCTGCGCAAACGCATGCTGGAGCAGCTGCGGCAGCGCGGCTTCTGGCAGGGTGAGCTGTGGATCGAAGTGAAGACCGGCGAACCGCGCGTGGTGCGCGCGACGATCTCGGCCGTGCTCGATGATGGCGGCCGGGCCGCCCACTATGTCTGCGCCATGATCGACCTGACCAGCGAGCGCGAGGCGCACGCAAACGTCGATCGCATGACCTTCTTCGATTCCCTCACCGACCTGCCGAACCGGCATTTCCTGCTCGAACGCCTGCAGCACTCGATCGACGGGAAAGTGGCGCAGGTTGCGGCACTGCTCCTGTTCGACATCGATCACTTCAAGCGTGTCAACGATTTGCGCGGCCATGCCGCCGGCGATCGTCTGCTGGCGCTGTTGGCCGCGCGCCTCAGCGATCGGCTGGATGCGTACGGCATCCTCGGGCGTCTGGGGGGTGGCACCTTCGGCGTGCTGCTGGCCTCCGGGAACGCGGCGGCAGGCGCGACGCAGGCGCGCGTGCAAGCCTGCGCCGAAGGCATACGAACCCTGCTGCGTGCTCCCTTCCAGGTGGACGCAGGGATGCCGGTGGAAGTCACGGTCAGCATGGGCTGGACCCACGTCGGTGATGGCCACGCGCTGGCCGAATCGGTGCTCAAGGAAGCCGAGCTGGCCATGTATGCCGCCAAGTCCCGCGGGCGTGACCAGGTGTGCCGCTTCGAATCCTTCATGCAGGATGAGCTGGCGCGTCAGGAAACCCTGCTCTACGAACTGCGCACCGCGCTGGTCGATGATGGATTCCTGCTGCGCTTCCAGGCGCAGTTCGACCGCGCCGGCGGCATCATTGGTGCCGAGGCCTTGCTGTGCCTGCCGCGCAGCGATGGCGAGATCGTCCCGCCCGGCCAGTTCATCCCGGTCGCCGAGGCCAATGGCCTGATCACCGCAATCGGCACCTGGGTGTTGCGCCGCGCCTGCCGGCAGCTGGTCAGCTGGTCGCAGCTTGCATCGACCCGCGCGCTTTCCCTGTCGGTCAATGTCAGTGCCCTCCAGTTCGACCAGGCCAGTTTCGTTGACGAGGTGCGCAGCGCCCTGCTCGAAACGGGCGCGGATCCCGGCAAGCTGAAACTGGAGATCACCGAATCGGCCATTCTGGGCGATCTCACCGCCGTCGCCGCCAAGCTGAACCAACTGCGTGCGCACGGCATCCACATCTCGCTGGACGACTTCGGCACCGGCTACTCCTCGCTGACCTACCTCTCGCGCCTGCCGCTGGACGAAATCAAGATCGATCGCTCCTTCGTGGCACGCCTGGCCGACAATGCGGAGGACGCGACCCTCGTCCAGACCATCATCGGCATGAGCCACGGCCTCGGCCTGGCGGTCATCGCCGAAGGTGTCGAGACGGCGGAGCAGCGCGACTTCCTGATGCGCCATGCTTGCGACGCCTTCCAGGGCTATCTGTTTGCCCACCCGTTGCCCGCCGAGGCCTTCGCCCGGATGCATGCGGCACACGCCGGGAGCCCGGCGCACTCGCAGTTCGATTCATCCACCTGAGCGGAGACAGGAACATGGCCGACACCCTGGAGCGTGGACGTACGCGCGTGGCGGGATTCGCCGATGCCGAAATGGACTACCAGCTCATGCGTCAGCTTGGTGCGGCGCGTTACGGCGGCGCGGCCGTGGGCGAATGCCTGGCTCTGGCCCGGCGCATCGACAGCGGCGTGCCGGCGAGCTGGGTGGCCGGGTTCGCTGCGGCAGCCGCGCGCCAGCAGGCCGACGCGGAGCGGCGCGCGGCGCGCGGCCATGCGCACAGCGCACATGACCAGTATCTGGTCGCCTGCAACAGCTGGCGTGCGGCCGAGTACTACACGGACATCGGCGATCCCCGGCATGCCGAGTTCGGTCGGTCCAGCCGCGCCTGCTTCATTGCCGCGATGCGCAGCTCCGGCTGGGTATTCGAGGAAATCAGCCTGCCCTTCGCGGCCACGCCGCTGCCGGCCTACCACCTGCGTCCTTCCGGGGCCGATGCGCCCGGCAAGACGCTCATGATCATCAGCGGCTATGACGGCACGCTGGAGGAAACCTACATCGCCTACGGGCGTGCCGCCCTGGAACGCGGCTACCGCCTGTTGCTGTTCGCCGGGCCCGGGCAGATGGACAGCATGCGCACGTATCCGCAGTTGCACTTCCTGCCGGAGTTCGAGCGCATCGGTACGCCGGCGGTGGACTACCTGCTGGCGCGCCAGGACTGCGATCCAGTGCGCATTGCCCTGATGGGCATCAGCTTCGGCGGCTACTTCGCCACCCGCATCGCGGTGCATGAAGCACGCATCCGGGCGCTGATTGCCAATTCGCCCATCCTGGATCTGCACGCCTACATGGCCTCGTTCGCCGGCTTCGACCCGGCCGAAATGCCGGACGCCGAGGATTTCGGCGTTGCCGACCTGGAACACATTCCCGATCAGGTCATGCCGGTGCAGACGCGCGAGATGTCACGCAACCTGATGCTGCGGTTTGGCCGGGACAGCTTCAAGCGCACCTATCAGCGCCTGCACGACTTCCGCGTCGCGCCTGCGGAACTTGCGCGCCTGCGCTGCGCGGCGCTCGGCCTGGTGGGCAGCGGGGAAGGCCGGGAGCCGATCGCGCAATACGAAAGGTTCCTGGCCGAGGTGCCCGGAGCCAGCGGCCACGTGTTCACCGACGAGGAGGGCGCGGACGGCCACTGCCAGACCGGCAACCTGGCGCTGTCGGCGGCCGTGTCGATGGACTGGCTGGACGAACGCTTCGCCTGAGCGGCGCCGGGCTCCGCCGCTCAGGGCATCACGGTCAGGGCCAGCTCGCCATGCGTGACGCCGCTGGCATTGCCGGCGCTGAAGCGCACCGCCCAGGTGCCGGGGGACTCCGCAATACCCTGGATCAGGCCGCGGCGTGCGTCCAGGCGCAGGCCCGGCGGCAGGTTTTCGACGGCGTACTCACGGGCGTGCGGCCGGGTCACGATGCGGTGGCGCCAGGGCCTGCCGACCCTGGCGGTGGCGGTGGCGATCGCGCCGGGCCGTGGCCGGCCGGCTGCGTGTGCTTCGAGCCACGCATTCAGGCGCAGGCGTGCGTTTTCGCGCAGGTCGAGCCAGAACAGCGCGATGTCGAAGACATGGAAATTGCTGCCGCCAAAGACCCCGCCATCGTTGAAGTATTCGGCCGGCAGCGGCAGCGGCTCGACGAAGGTGAAGCGTCCGTCGCTGCGCGCGGCAACCAGCTGCGGCAGCACGCGGGAAAAGGTGGCCGGGGTCCCGAAGGGGACGGCGCCGCGATGGCGGCGCGCCGGCGTGATGGGTTCGCGGTCGCTCCAGCTCACCGGGTTGAGGCTGACCAATGGCTGCCCTGACGAAGGCGCCCAGCGCTGGCGTGCGCGATCCCAGTAGAGGTTCTCCTGCCACGCGTCGAGATCGGCGTCGGTCTGCTCGCCGAACGTGCCCCATATCGCCACGCAGGTGGTCTGCGCCGGTCGCCTGCAGGGCGGGATGCGTCTGAGGTCGTCGCGGAATACGCTGCGCGGGATCGGTTGGCCAGGCAGGTAGGCTGCCACCAGCAGTCGTTCGAGGGGCGTGCTCTGGATGGCTTCGCCGAGCAGGCGCTGGGCGTGGTTGGTGCCCTGGCTGTGACCCACCAGGAAGAACGGTCGCCCGGCGTTGTAGTGGCGCACGTAATATCGGAAGGCTGCAAGCACGTCCGCGTAGGCGCGATCGTTGGGTGCCTGCTGGGCCTGCACGTCCAGCGTGTAGAGCGGCAGGGTGACCTGGCGATAGCGCGGCGCGTAGATGCGCGCGACCGCATTGAAGGGCGTGGCCTGGGTCAACAGCATCAGCTCGCCCAGCTGTGCCGCCTGCGCATCGTCGATCGGCGCGTTGAGAACGTCCTCACGCATGCTGGTGGTCGGGTGGACATAGAAGGCGTCGGCCTGGGCCGTCGCCTGCAGGTCGGAGAAGCCGGCACCGCGGGGCGTGCGCATCGCGGCCGAAGGACGCCCGGGCAGCGCCAGCCAGGCACTGGCGTCGCTGTAGTCGATGGCCGGCTGGCGGTGTTCAACCCCCTGGCCCGGTGTCGGCGTGCCGACGGCCGCGCCGTCTTCGCGCGCCTGGACGGTGCCGGCTGGCAGCGCGGCCAGCAGGCAGGCCGCCAGTGCCAGGCCGACGGCCAGGCACCAGGCGTCCTCGAACAGGCACCAGCCCCGGGTGTCGATCGTTGCCATGCGGATCTCCCCTGTCTGCCCTGGTGGATGATCGAATCACCGGGCGCGGGGTTCCTTGACCTGGATCAGGAATCCACGCCGGCCTTCGCGCCAGCTGCTGGCGAGGTCGCCAGGCCCTCGTACAGACGCAGGGCCGGGACGGATGCCGCCTCGCCGAGCGCGAGGGCAAGCACGTCGGTCGGCGCGATTGCGGCAAGGCAGGGCGGGTCCGGGCCGAAGCGGCAGGTCGGGCGGTAGGCATCGGCGCAGGGGAAGCCGCCCTGGATCGCCCGTGCGCCCAGCGGGCAGGATTGCCGCGGGTCGGTCGGACCGCAGATGACCCACAGCGGCCGTCCCGCCGCCGCGGCGACATGTGCCGTGCCGGTATCGTTGGCGATGATGCAGGCAGCGCCGGCACAGGCGGGAATCACTTCGAGGAACGCAAGGTCATCGAGCAGCACCATGGCGCCCGGGGCGCGTGCCTCGACCAGGTCGATGATGCGCGCACAATCCTCGGCCTCGTCACGCGCACCGATGAGGGCGATGCGGTCGATGCCGCGACGCTGCAGCAGCAGCGCGAGTTCCGCGTAGCGTTCAACGCCCCAGCGGCGCAGCCGGCTGCGCGCCTGCGAGCCGGGCAGCAGGATGGCGTAGCGGCCCTCGACCAGGCCATGGCGCTCGCGCAGGCGGGCCACGCGCTCGCACATGCCGGGCGGAACGTGCAGCACGGGCCGGATGGTGCGCGCAGCGAGGCCGGCGCGGGCCAGCAGGGCGCGGGCGCGCTGCGCCGGGTGCGGGCCGGCCTGCGCGGGCGGTGACAGCGTATAGGGAAAGCCGCTGCGCAGGCCCCAGCGGGCGGGCACCCGGTGCCGTCCGAAGGCCAGTCCGGCAACGAGCAGTCGCGTATGGTCGGTGGACTGCAGGTCGATGATCAGGTCATAGCCGGCCGCGCGCACGCGCTGCAGCCACCGGCGGTGGATCGACAGGCGCTGCCGGCGCGCACGCATCGGCAGCGCGACTACGGCCGCAAAGCGTGGATCGGCATCGAACAGGTGGCGGTTCTGCGGCAGGGTATCGAGGTGCAGCTCGGCCTCCGGGAAGGCCTGGCGGATGTCCTGCATGGCCGCGCTGGCAAGCACGATGTCGCCGAGCGCGCTCCACTTGATGATGAGGATGCGGCCGATGGCGGCCGGGAAAGGCCTGCCGTTCGCGGCAGCACGGTTCATGGGCGTCCCGCGTCGCGCCTGCGCACCCTGGATCCGGTGCCCGGCAGCCGGGTCGCCGGGGCCCGGGCGCAGCGCCCGTGGCCGAAGCGGGCGCAGCTGCGGACCGGCTCAGCGTTCGTCGGAGCGTGGCTCGGCACGGTCATCACGCGGCAGGGCGGCGCGCCAGCGGCCATCGGCCAGGCAGGCCTCCAGCGCGGTACGCCAGGGCCGCGGATCGAGCGCGCAGGCCGCCAGCCAGGCCGGATCGAACAGGGTTTCGGCGTAGCGCTCGCCGCGGTCGCAGAGCAGGCTGACGATGCTGCCGTGCTCGCCGCGCGCGCGCATGGCCGCTGCGAGTTGCAGGCAGGCGACCAGGTTGGTACCCGAGGAGCCGCCATAGCGACGCCCGAACAGTTCCTCCAGCAGGGTCATGGCCGCGATGGAAGCGGTATCCGGCACTTCCGTCACGGCATCGACCACGTCGAACAGGAAGCCCGGTTCCACGCGCGGCCGGCCAATGCCCTCGATGACCGTCGGCTGGCTCGCCAGTGCCTCGCGCGAATGCGTGCGCCAGCCATGCACGTAGCCGCTGCCGCTGGGCTCGGCCACGCACAGGCGCGTGGGCAGGCGGCGGTAGCGCAGGTAGCGGCCGATGGTCGCCGAGGTGCCGCCGGTGCCGGCGCCGCAGACGATCCAGGCAGGTTCGGGATGTTCCTCGCCGGCGAGCTGGCCGATGATCGATTCGGCGATGTTGTTGTTGCCGCGCCAGTCGGTGGCGCGCTCGGCCAGGCCGAACTGGTCCAGGTGGCAGGCGCCCCGCGCCGCGTGCCAGGCGGCGCGCGCGTGGACTTCGCAGGGGTCCTCGACCAGGTCGCAGGCGCCGCCGAGCGCCTCCACGGCGCGAATCTTGGCCGGCGCGGTGCGCGCCGGCATGACCGCGGTGAACTCCAGGCCCAGCAGCCGCGCAAACCAGGCTTCGGCGATCGCCGTGCTGCCGGATGAGGCATCGACCACCGCCTGACCCTCGTTGAGCTGCCCGTTGCACAGCGCGTAGAGATACAGCGAGCGGGCGAGGCGGTGCTTGAGGCTGCCGGTCGGGTGGGCGGCCTCGTCCTTGAAGTAGAAATGGATTCCCGGAAAGCCGGCGAAGTCGATCTTGAGCAGATGCGTGTCGGCCGAGCGACCGGCTTCCTGCTGCAGGCAGGTCAGCGCCGCGTTCACCCATGCGCGCGCGTGGACCATGGCCGGCACGTGCAGCACGCTGCCCTGGCTGGCGTCGGGGTTCATGGTGTGCTCATGCCCGCGGACAGTTCCGCACTGGCGCGCGCGAGGAAATCGAAGTACAGCTCGATGTAGCTGATGCCGTTTTCATGATCGATCAGGTACGGGTTCATCAGCGTGTGGCGCAGGATCACGAGCGGCTCGTCCCCGGCATCCGCCTCGAGTCCGAGGGTGGCAAGGATACGACTGGTTTCCTGCGCGCCGACCAGGTCCGGGCGCAGGGTGGTCACCGAACCGAAGAACTCGCGCGTCTGCAGCGGGTGGTGCGTGTCCGCGCGCATGCCTGCATAGAGCTTGCGCATGAACACGTTGGCCTGCGCCAGCGAGCGGTTGCCGTGCGGGTTGAGGGCCAGGCAGACCAGGTTGGTATCGGGCTCGAAAGGCACCCGTACGTGCAGGCGGCCGGCCTGCTCGCAGGCGAAACGCAGCGCGCGGTCATAGAACATCTCGGCGGCGCGCACGGTGGCATGGGGCAGGCGACCGAAGTGGCGATGGTCGAGCGGCAGTACCTGGTGGGCGACGTACACCCCCGCCGCAGCCGCGCCGGATTTGGAACCTTCCGGAATGAACTGGCCAAGATTGCGGTAGCGTGCCATGTAGTCCTCCGGCGCCGCGGCGTGGAAGACATAGTCGGCGCGCTCGGCCAGCAGGGCCATCGGCCGATGGTCGCGGCAGACGAACGCGCCGCTGCCGAAGGGCAGGTAGCCGAGCTTGTGTGGATCGACGGTCACCGAATCGGTGTCGCCCAGGGCCGCGAAGGCGGCGTGCAGCGGCGCGGTCGGGAAATAGTCGAACTCGCTGCGCAGGTCCGCGTGCGCGCGCAGGCTGCCGTCTTCCGCGCGGAACAGCGTGGCCAGGTAGCCGCCCCACGCCGCATCGACGTGCACGGCAAAATCCAGTCCGCGCGCGCGGCTGCGCTGGCGTGCGGCCAGCACGCCGTCGACCGGATCGATGGTGCCGTACTCGGTGCTGCCGAGTACCGCCACCGCCATCAGGACCGGGATCCGCTCGCGCGCACAGCGTTCCAGATGCGCTTCCAGCGCATCGATGTCCAGGCGCATGCCGCGCGTGGGCAGCAGATCGAGCTGCGCGCGGCCGAGGCCGACCAGCTTGACGCCCTTGCTCCAGGAATAGTGCGCGGTGATCGGCGCCAGCACATGGGGCGGACGCAGCGCAGGATGCGCGGCAAAGAAGTCGGTCAATCCGCGCTGTTCGATGCGCTCGGCCTCGACCCTGGCCAGCCAGTGCGCCCGCGCGTGCGCCGTCTGTCCGGCCAGCCACGCCTGCCAGGCCTCCAGCAACACGATTGCATCTGCCTGCGCCAGGTTGAACGCGCTCCAGTCATCCTCCGGCAGGCTGATGTCCGGCACGCCGGCGGCGCGCAGCGCGACCGGAAAGGCCTTCAGCGCCAGAGCCAGCCGCAGGGCCTGGAAATTGGCCACCGTGCCGCCCGAGGTGAGGTGCCCGAAGGCACAGGCGGCTTGCGCCGGATCGTGCGGGTAGCCGAGCATGCGCGCGAGCTGCAGCCCGACCTTGATCTCCATGTCGATGGTGACCGGCGCGGCATCTTCGCTCACGTTGTTGGGGTTGTAGGGCAGCGCCAGCATCTGCGCGGCCAGCCCCGGCAACAGCAGGTCCGAGGCCATGTGACCGATGTAGCGTGGGCTGTGGAAGGGCACCGAGTGCTTGAGCGCCGCCGAGAGCTGGTGCAGCTCGCGGCGCATGCGCGCCTCGAAGGCCAGATAATCTGGGTGGTGCAGGGTCGCGGTGCTGATCGCCGGCGGATCCTGCGGCTGGAAGTTGCGCCGCCAGTAGACGTGGTCGCGCAGGAACTCGACCAGCAGGTTTTCCAGCAGCGCGTTGTTCTCGCCATAGGGGCCGAGGAAGCAGGCATCCAGCGCGTGGTCGCGCAGCGGCGGGACAGCGGGTGGAGAAGGGTCGGACGGCATCGCCTGCGCCTGCGGGGGCAGACTTCAGCATGCCGCAAACGCGCGCGCGGCGCGATGACCCACGTCAAACGACCCGGCGCCGGGCCGGCTGCCGCGCCTGGCGGGTGCAGCGAGGGACTGACGGAAGGGCAGGCTTTCATTCCCTGGCAACGCGGAGCGTTGCGCGTGGCATCCTTCCCCGCGGCGCGCCGGCAATTGCATGGCGGCGCGCGCCGCGTATCCTCGACCTTCGCGTCCCGACGGAGCCAGCCCGTGATCTTGCGCCTTGCCTGTGTCCTCGCCCTTGCCCTGGGCGCCGCGCCTGCCGGCGCGGCCAGATTGTTCATCCAGCACGTCAACGGCTATACGCTGGATGCGCGCGGCGAGCTGCAGCGCTTCGAGGTCATGCTGATCGACGACGGCAAGGTCGTGGCGACCGGCACGCAGGCCGCGCTGGCCGAGCGTGCAGGCAAGGCGAGGGTGCTGGACGGCCAGGGGCGCACCCTGCTGCCTGGGCTGATCGATGCCCATGGGCATGTCATGGGCCTGGGCATGGCCCTGCGCCGGGCCGACCTGGCCGGCACCACCTCGCTCGACCAGGCCCTGGCGAGGGCGAAGGCGTGGGCCGCGGCACACCCGGAACTGGCCTGGGTGCAGGGTCGCGGCTGGAACCAGGAAATCTGGAAGCTGGGTCGCTTTCCGACCGCGGTGGAACTCGATCGCGCGGTGGCCGATCGCCCGGCCTGGATGGTGCGCGTGGATGGCCATGCCGGCTGGGCCAACAGCGCCGCCATGAAGCTCGCCGGCATCGACCGGGACACGCCGGATCCGCCGGGTGGGCGCATCGAGCGCGATGCCGACGGCCGCCCGAGCGGTGTGCTGGTGGACGCGGCCATGCAGCTGGTGGCGGCGAAGATCCCGCCCATGGACCCCGCCGAAGCCGCGCGGGTGCTGGACGCGGCGCTGGCGCAGATGGCCCGGGTGGGCCTGACCGGCGTGCACGATGCGGGCGCGGATGCCGATACCGTGGCGCTGTACCGGCGCCATGCCGACGCCGGCAGGTTGACGGCGCGCATCTACGCCATGATCGGCGGCACGGCGGGGGATTTCGACCGCCTCGCCAGGACCGGACCGCTGGTCGACTACGGCGAGGGCTTTCTTTCCGTGCGCGCGGTCAAGTTGTATGCCGATGGCGCGCTCGGCAGCCGCGGCGCGGCGCTGCTCGCGCCCTATGCGGATGCTCCGGACAACCGCGGACTGCTGTTCCACACGCCGGCCGAGCTCACCGCCTCGATCGGCAAGGCCATCGGCAAGGGCTACCAGGTCGCCGTGCACGCGATCGGTGACCGTGCCAACCGTGAAGTGCTGGATGCCTTCGCCGCCGTGTACGAAGTGCAGGGCGGCCAGGCGCTGCGCAACCGCATCGAACACGCGCAGGTCGTTGCGCCGGCGGATCTGCCGCGCTTTCGCACGCTCGGCCTGATCGCCTCGATGCAGCCGACCCACGCCACCTCGGACATGAACATGGCCGAGGATCGCCTGGGTCACGCGCGCATGCGCGGCGCCTACGCCTGGCACAGCTTCCTCGCCCAGGGCACCCTGGTCGCGGCCGGTTCGGACTTCCCGGTCGAATCGCCCAATCCGTTCTACGGCCTGCATGCCGCCGTGACCCGCCAGGATCACGCCGGGCGCCCGCCCGGCGGCTGGTATCCGGCCGAGCGCATGAGCCTGGCCCAGGCCTTGCGCGCCTTCACCCTCGACGCTGCTTACGCCGGCCATGCGGAGAAGGCCCTGGGCAGTCTCGAACCAGGCAAGGCGGCCGACTTCATCCTGATCGATCGCGACATCTTCACGCAGGCGCCCGCGCGCCTGTGGTCGACCCGGGTGCTGGAAACCTGGGTAGCTGGCAAGCGCGTGTTTGCGCGCCCTGGCGATTGATGGCGCCGAGCGCATGGGGCGCGGCCCTGGCCGCGCCCCGCGTCATCGGGCCGCCTGCACTCAGGCCGACTCGGGTGCGCCCGCGCCGATCCGCGCGCGCGCGCGCCTGGGCTTGATCCACAGCCGCAGCACGAACCAGGCGATCAGTAGCGCGCCGACCGCGAAGATCGTGTCGCCCGGCATGCGCAGCCACACCAGCAGGTGCACGATGGGCTGGTCCATGAAGTGCGCGGAGCGCGCATACCAGTAGCCATGCTCCAGCGCGGCGGAAAGCTGCAGCACGCCGAGCGGCAACAGGGTCAGCAGCGCCATCAGGGCGAGGCCGATGTTGAGCGACCAGAATCCGCCGCGCAGCCAGCCCTCGTTCCAGCTGGCTTCGGGCTTCATGCCGCGCAGGCAGAACAGCATCAGGCCGATGCCGAGCATGCCGTACACGCCGAACAGCGCCGTGTGGCCGTGCAGCGGGGTGAGGTTCAGGCCCTGCATGTAGTAGAGCGCCAGCGGGGTGTTGATGAGGAAGCCGAACAGGCCCGCGCCCACCAGGTTCCAGAACGATACCGCCAGGAAGAACACGATCGGCCAGCGGTAGCGTGCCATCCACGGCGTGGAACGGCCGTGTGACCAGGTTTCGTAGGCTTCCATGCCGATCAGCGCCAGCGGCACCACTTCCAGCGCCGAGAACGAGGCGCCGAGCGCGATCACGGCCGTGGTGGTTCCGGCGAAGTACAGGTGGTGGAAGGTGCCGAGCACGCCGCCGGCCATGAACACGATGGTGGCAAACAGCACGTTCACCGTCGCCGTGCGCGCGCGCACCAGGCCGAGCTTGACGAACAGGAACGAGATGACCGCCACGGCAAACACCTCGAAGAAGCCCTCCACCCACAGGTGGACCACCCACCAGCGCCAGTACTCGACGATCGCCAGGTGGGTATGTTCGCCCCACATGAGGCCGGCACCATAGAACGCGGCGATGGCAACGGTGGAAAGGAACAGCAGGCCGACGATCGAGGCGAGGTCGTCCTTGCGCCGCAGCGCCGGCCACAGCGCACGACCGACCAGTGCCAGCCAGAGGAGCAGGCCGACGAACAGGAAGATCTGCCAGAAGCGGCCCAGATCCACGTATTCCCAGCCCTGGTGGCCGAACCAGAAGTTGTGCTCCAGGCCAAGCTTCTGCATCACTGCGAACCACTGCCCGGCGAAGGCGCCGATCACGATCACCAGCAGGCACACCCACAAGAGGTTCACGCCCAGGCGCTGGAATTTCGGCTCGTGGCGTGACACGGCGGGTGCGATGTAGAGGCCGGTGCCCAGCCAGGCGGTTGCGATCCACAGCACCGCAAGCTCGGTGTGCCAGGAGCGCGTCAGCGAATAGGGCAGCACGTCGGAAATGGCGAAGCCGTAGAAATCCTTTTCGATCTGGTAGTGCGCGGTGATCGCGCCCAGCAGGATCTGCACCAGGAACAGTGCAATGACCACCCAGAAGTACTTGGCGGTGGCGCGCATCGAGGGCGTCACCGGCAGGTTTTCCAGCGGGTCGCGCAGGGGTGGATCGAGATGCGGTTCGCGCCGGTGCCACATGGCGTAGTGCCAGGCGAGCAGACCGATGCCGGCGATCATGAACAGCACGCTGAACATGGTCCACATGAAGGAGCCGGGCGTCGGCGTGTTGCCGACCAGGGGTTCGTAGGGCCAGTTGCTGGTGTAGCTCACCTCGCCCCCGGGGCGGTTGGTGACGGTTGCCCAGGCACTCCAGAAGAAGAACGCGGTGAGTTCGCGCCGGTGTTCTGGAGTATCGACGGTGCCATCGCGCATGGCATAGGTTTCGCGCAGCCTGGCGGTCGCCGGGTCGTTGCTGAACAGGCTCGCGTAATGCCCCGCGACGTTGGATATCGCCACCGCGCGATCGTCGGTCACCGTCAGCGTGCCGGTGGCCGGGTCGTAGGTGTTGGCGCGCAGTTCCTTGCGCAGGCGCGCCGTCAGTGCCGCCTGTTCACCGTCTTCCAGCGAGCTCCACAGCGCGCCCTCGGCGCGCGCCCACAGGCCCAGCAATTCCTCGCTTTCGCGGTGCAGCCAGTCGGCACTCCAGTCCGGTGCGATGAGCGCGCCATGGCCCCAGATGGAACCGAGCTGCATGCCGCCGATCGATTGCCAGACCTGCCGTCCGGATTCGATGTCGGCGCGCGTGTAGAGCGTCTGGCCACTGGTTGTGACCACCTGCTCGGGTATCGGCGGTGCCTGCTGGTAGATCTCGCGCCCCATCCACAGCAGCACGGCAAACGTCACGCCGAGCAGGCCGCCGAGGGCGAGCCACAGACGCTTGGTGGTGGACATCACGACACACTCCTGGCTGAAGGTTGCGCGGATGGTGCGATGCCGCAATCGGAAGTTTGCTGACGCAGGTCAAACGCCTATCGTGATGCCGTGCGGCGGAAGGTCACAGGCTGATTGCGAGCTGCTGCAGTGCGCCATTCAGCGCCGCGCATCGACGGTCGCGCGGGACTGCCGCGAGCCGCCCAGGGCACGGTCCGCGCGCGTGCCCGGCGCCGGCTGCCGCACTGACCCGGATCGCGTTTACGCAGGCGCCCGGCGCGCGGGGGGAGGAACTGGCTGGCGCTGCCGTGGCAGGAACCGAGCCCGCCGGCACGTTGCGTGGCCGGCCTTTGCGCCCTCCGCGCCGAATGGCTATGGTGCGCCGATGACCGACCTGCGTACCTTCTCCGGCGCCGCCGTGACGCCCCATCTGGATGCCGTGGCGGCCCTGCGCATCGCCGTGTTCCGCGACTGGCCCTACCTGTATGCGGGCGATCATGCCTACGAGGCAGACTACCTTGCGACCTATGCGCAATCGCCGCGCAGCCTGTTCGTGCTGGTCTTCGACGCCGGGCAGGTGGTCGGCGCCTCGACCGCCATTCCGCTGGCCGACGAGACGGCCGCCTTCCAGCAGCCGTTTCTCGAGCGCGGCATTGCACCGGAGCGCGTGTACTACTTCGGTGAATCGGTCTTGCTGAGCGCCTATCGGGGGCGTGGGCTCGGCCACCGTTTCTTCGACGAACGCGAAGCCTGCGCGCGACGCCTGGGCGGCTTCGACCTGACCGCGTTCTGCGCGGTCGAGCGGCGCGCCGATGATCCGCGCCGGCCTGCCGGGCACCGCGACAACAATGCGTTCTGGACCCGGCGCGGCTATCGGCGCCAGGATGACATGTTCTGCCAGCTCGATTGGCAGGAGATCGGCCACGCCGAGCCCAGCAGCCATCGGCTGCGCTTCTGGCTGCGCCCGCTGGCACCCGCTGCGGGGACGAATGCATGAAGATCAGGGTGGCCGGCGCACAGTACACCGTCGGCGAGCCGGCCGATTTCGCCGCCTTCGCCGCGCGTATCGAGGGCCGTGTCGCTGCTGCGGCCGCCTCGGGCGCGGGCCTGGTCATGCTGCCCGAATACCTCGCGCTCGAAGCGGCCGCCGCCTTGCCGCAGGCGGTGCGCGGCGATCTGGTCCGCTCGCTGGTCGCCCTGCAGACGCATCTTGCCGACTATCTTGCCCTGATGCGTGACCTGGCCAGGCGCCATGCGATCCATCTCGTCGCCGGCAGCTTCCTGCTGGATGTCGGCGGCGGGCGGTATCGCAACCGCGCGTTCCTGTTCGGTCCGGATGGCCGACACGCCTGGCAGGACAAGCTGACCCTGACCGGCTTCGAGCACGCCGTCGGCGTGTTCGAGGCGGGGGACGAACTCAAGGTGTTCGAGACCGCCTTGGGCCGCATCGGCATCGCTGTCTGCTATGACATCGAATTCCCGCTCTACGCGCGCGCCCAGACCGAGGCCGGCGCACGCCTGCTGCTGGTACCGAGCTGCACGGATACCGCCGCCGGCGCCAGCCGCGTGCGCATCGGCTGCCAGGCACGCGCCCTGGAGAACCAGGTGTACGTGGTCCGCGCGGTCACTGCCGGCAGTGCGCCGTGGAGCCCGGCGCTGAAGGAGAATTTCGGTGCGGCGACGGCGTTCACGCCAATCGACCGCGGCTTCCCTTCGGATGGCATCGCCGCGACGGCCGCGGCCGGCGCCGACTGGGTCTTCGCCGAGCTCGACCTGGATCTGCTGGATGCCTTCAAGGGCCAGGCCCAGGTGGCCAATGCCGCCGACTGGCACGCGCAACTGCGCCCGTCGGTGGTCCGCGCGCGGGTCGAGGGCTGAGGTCCGCCGCCCGCGGTCATCCGTTGCCTGGGCGCAGGCCGGAACCCGGCGGCGGCGTCACGGCGTCTCCTCGCAAGCCTCGGTGATCTGCTTGGCTTCCGCGGTGCCGAGGAGTTCCGTTCCGGTGATGCGCCGCGGCCGGCCGAACAGGGGGTGCACGAATACCACGCCGAGGATGATCGCGGCGCCAAGATAGAACACCGGCCTCAGCTCGTTCTGCTCCCCGAGCAGCACCGCCGCCAGGATGATGGCGTACACCGGTTCCAGGTTGGTGGCCAGTTGCGCGGAAAAGGCGCTCATGTGGCGCAGGGCGACCAGCGACAGGGTAAACGGCAGCAGGGTGCAGGCCAGGGCGAGGCCGAGCAGCAGCAGGCCGTCGCGCAGGTCCGGCAACACGAAGGGACTGCCTGCGAAGTCGGGCAGGATGAGTGCGAGCAGCGGGGCCAGCACGGTCAGTGCGAGGGTACCGGCACCAAGTTCCAGCCCGGTCACCGCGAGTGCATCCGCGTGTTCGATCAGGCGCTTGTTGAGCGATCCGAACAGCGCAACCAGCAGGGCCGACAGGGTGCCGACCGCGATGCCCAGGCGCATCGATCCAGGCACGCCGCCGACCACCAGCGCGACGCCGGGCAGGGCGGCCACGCCGAGCATCAGCTCGCGCAGCGAGAAGCGCCGCCCGGCCAGCTTCGGTTCCACCAGGGCGGTCAGCGGCGTTGCCAGGGCGATGCAGGTGGCGCCGACCGAGGCATTGGCCAGCTTGATCGCGCCATAGAAGGTGAGCCAGTGCAGCGCGACCAGCACGCCGATGCCGGCGTAGGCCCACATCAGCCGCGACGACATCGCGCGCAGGCCGCGCCAGGTACGCGCGATGAGCATGAGCGCTGCGACCACCAGCAGCATGCGCCACCACACCAGCGGCAACGCATCGAGGGTGATCAGCTTGCCGAAGATCGCGGTGAAGCCCCACAGCAGCACGCAGAAATGGATCTGCAGTTGCGCACGGGCAGCGTCGGTCAGGACAGGCACGGGGAGGACGGTGGGTGGCTGCGCGCACGCGCGGGGGCGCCATCCTACGAGTCCGGCCCGGTTTGCGCCACGGGCATGCACGGGGACAGGCCAGCGAATGTGCGCCAGGCCGCAGTCCAGGCGTGATCCGAACCGTCATCCGGCCGCCGAGTGCGCCACGGTATCGCCCGTCCACGCTGCTAGACTATTGCTGTTCCGCGGCAAACGTGAACAGGCTGGCTGCACCGGACGTGCCGGGCCGGCATTGCATGGGATCCAACCGGAGACGGGTGATATGAAGAAGACGATGTGTGTGCTGGCGCTGGTCGGTGCCGGCATCCTCGGCAGCAGCACGGTTCTTGCTGCAAGCAAGCCGACCATTGGCGTGGCCGAGTTCAAGAACGAGTCTGGCGCTGGCTGGTGGCGTGGCGGAGTGGGCTGGGAGCTGTCCGGCATGCTCTCCAACGAGTTGTCCAGCACCGGCGATTTCCGCGTGGTCGAGCGTGCCAAGCTGGACAAGGTGCTGGAAGAACAGAACCTCGCCGCGTCGGGCCGCGTGCGCTCGGGCACCGGTGCGAAGATGGGCCAGGTGACCGGCGCCCAGTACCTGGTGTTCGGCACCGTCACCTCCTATGAGGAGAACACCGCCAGCACCGGTGGCGGCCTCAGCTTCCGCGGCATTTCGCTGGGCGGCAAGAAGACCGAGGCGTACCTGGCCATCGACCTGCGCGTGGTCAATTCGGAAACCGGGGAAGTCGACTACTCGCGCACCGTCGAGGGGCGCAGTTCCGGTGGCGGCGTTTCGGTTGGCGTGTTTCGCGGCGGCTTCGGTGGCGCCTTGCAACACGAGGAAAACACCCCGGCCGGCAAGGCCATCCGTGCCGCCCTGGTGGAGGCGACCGATTACCTCAGCTGCGTGATGGTGCAGCAGAATGGCTGCGAGGCCGACTACGCCGCCAAGGAGCGCAAGCGCCGCAGCAGCAACCGCGACGCGCTCAAGCTCGACTGAGCACACCCCCGGCGTTGCGCAACGCCGGGCCGGTCGATGATGTGCCTGACCCTGACCCGAGCTAGGTTCGTGGCGGGGTCAGGTTGAACTTCCCGATGCGTCCGACCTTCCTGGCGGCGGCGCGTACTTCTGGGCGGACGAGCAGCTGGCGCCACTGCTCGGCATGCCGACGCTGGATCGGCGTCCGGGCCACCGGCAGGTACTCCTGCATGTCGGCCAGCGCTTCGGCGCGCCACTCGGGGCGGGTGAGGCGCTCGACCAGCAGGGCCGCGGCGCCCTCGACGTCGCCGGAGTGGAGCAGGGCGAGTTGCCAGGTGCCGATGGCATCGTCGCGGTGCTCGCGCAGATAGGCGAGCTGCTGCGCGACGGCGCTGGCATCCTGTTCCTGCAACGCGGCCTCCAGGCAGACCATGGCCAGTTGCATGCGTCCGAAAGGACTGGGACTGCCGATTTCCTCGATGGCATCCCGGGCCTCGGCGGGGCGGCCGAGCTGGTTCAGCAGGTTGCCGAGATTGATCACCTGGCTCACGTTCATGCCGCCGCCTTCCGGGCGCCTCGCGGCCTTCTCGCGCTGGCGCAATGCCTCGTCCCAACGGCCAAGATTGGCGAGCGCCTCGGCACGGGCATCGAGCACCCAGGCGTATTCCTCGTCGAAATCCGCCCAGGCCTCGCTACCGGCCGGGCCACGGGCGGTGGCCATGACCTGGTCGGCCAGGGCGATGACGCGTTCGAACTGGCCGGCATCGGACAAGTGGCCTTGCAGGCGCGTGACCGCAAGCAGCTTCGCCGGCTCGGCGATGCGCCGCGCTTCGGCCTCGCGCAGGGCTGCGGCGCTGGCGCGCCCGACGTCGAAGCGGTCGCCGCGTGCGAGCGGGTCGAAGGCCCGATCGATGCGCATGGCGACGACCTGCCGCGGCGCATGCACGGCGGATGCCACTTCGGCCGCCTTGCGCGTCTTGCCGTCCGCCAGCAGCAGGCGGGCAAGGTCCATCCACAGCGCGTCCGGTTCGCCCTTGCCGCCTTGCCAGCGTGCGTCGAACAGGGCCTCCAGCAGGTTGCGGTAGGGTTCCGCCTGACCGGTCGCCTTCACGCCGTCGGCCAGTTGCAGGATCGCCCCCTGGTTGAGCCCGGCCAGCGCGGTTGGCCAGCTTCGGGCGATGCGCGCGAGCGAATACGCAGCATCCGTGTAGTCCTTGGCGCGGTAGGCGGCTTCGAGACGGTTGCGCCAGTCCTCCGCGTCGGCCTGCGGAAAGGCGGTCGCCTCGGCAAGCAGGGCGCGCGCCGCCACGAACTGCTCGCGGTCCAGCGCGATCAATCCGGCGAGCAGGCTGGCCCGGTAGCGCACATCCGCGCTGGCCCGGGCCCAGGTCGGCGCCTGCATGGCCGCGGCAAGGATGGCGGCGGCTTCCTCCGGCCGGTCGCGCTCGACCTTGTCGATGGCCTCCTGCAGGGCCGCCTGCGGCGCGACAGGCATGCTCACCTGCACGGCGTCGGAAGCTGGCGCAGGCGTGTGCACCGCCAGGGCGCCGGCGAGGATCAGGTTGGCAAACAAGGCGCCAGGCATGGGCACATCCGCTGGGTAGATGGATGCCATGATAGCCAGGCACGCCGGCCTCGGGCCGCGCAGCCCGGCGCGTGCCGCCTGCGCGCGGTGGTGATCCGCATCGGGATCGTTGAAGCTGGCGCTGCGCGTGGATGCCTGGGCCAGCCGCTGGGTGACGCGGGCCGCCGCCGGGGCCGGCGCGCCTGCACGGTCCTGCGCGGCAGGTCACGGCGTGGTGGGGTCGGTGTCCCCGCCTGGCTGGGGCACCGGCAGGTCGAGCTGCCGGCAAAGGGCAACGAAGCGTGGGTCACCCCGGTAGGGAATCAGCAGGGTGTCCGAGAGCAGGCTGGTGGTCGTTTCCGGATCACGGGCGGCCACGCCGCGCTGCAGCCACATGAACATGGGGTCGGGCTCCTTGCGCACGGCGTAGAGGTCGGCAATGCCGTGGTCGCGCGCCGCATCCTTGCCGAATTCGGCAAGATACGCCGTCAGCGCGGTATCCGCCTGTTGGCGATCGCTGTCGGCCTGGTCGGCCAGTGCCAGGGCCCAGGTCTTCCAGTTCGCATCCGTCTCGTCGGCGGCGTCGCGGTGGGCGGCGGCGATATCGCCGCGGCGCACATCGAGCACCACCAGCTGCGCATGTCCGCCCGGGTAATCCGGTTGCAGCTCCAGCGCCTGGTGAACCGCCTCCGTGGCCGCTTCGGTCTGCCCGCGGTTGTCTAGGGCGAGGGCCAGATTCAGATAATTGTCCGGGTTGGACTGCATGGCCACGGTCTTGCGCGCGACCTGCTCGGCATCTGCGTAACGCCCGAGCTGGGTCAGGGTCTGGGCCAGGTTGGCATACCAGTCCGCACGCAGCGGGTCGGTGGCGATGGCCTTCTGGTACAGGTCGGCTGCGCGTTGCAGCTGTCCCATGCGCGCGAGCTGGTAGGCGAGGAAGTTCATTGCCGTCCCGTCGCCAGGTGCCACGTCGGCGGCACGCTGCATGTCCCTGAGCGCGCCCTCCGCATCATCGTCCACCACCGAAAGCAGGTAGCCCTGGTTCAACAGCACGGCCACCGCGTCGGGTGCGAGCGCGCCGGCTCGGTCGAGATCCTCGCGCGCCTGCTGGTAGACCCGTTCCCGATCTTTCCCGCTCAGGAAGTTGAGGCCGAGATTGATGCGATAGTTGGCCAGCACGGCCCAGGCATAGGCGTAGTCCGGATCCAGCTTCACCGCCTGTTCGAGCAGTGTGATGCCGTGTTCGACATCGGTGCGTGTGAAGCGGCGCGCCTGCGCACGACCCTGCAGCATCAGCCGGTAGGCATCGACGTTTCCGCCGGGTGGCTGCTCCTCGTTCGCCTCCTGGTTGCCCAGCAGCTTGACCTGCAGCGCCGCCGCGACCGCGCGGCCGATTTCGTCCTGGATGGCAAACACATCCTTGATCGGCTTGTCGTAGGTCTGTGCCCACACGCTGGCGCCGTCGCGGGCGCGAAACAGGTTCACGTTCACGCGCAGGCGCTGCCCACTTTGTCGAACCGATCCTTCGATCAGGTTGGCGACACCCAACGCGGCGCCGATCGCCGCCGGGGCGTCCCTGGAGTCGCGGAACTTGAACGACGAATATTTGCCGATCACCTTGAGGCCGCCGATGCGCGTGAGGTCGGTAATGAGTTCCTCGGCAAGCCCGTCGGAAAAGTATTGCTGGTCCGGATCGCCGCCCTCGTTGGCAAACGGCAACACGGCCACGGAATTTGCCGGGACGCTGGCCACGTCGATGCTGTTCCCGGCATCCGCCTGGTCGGCGCGACTGGTCGCATCGCGGTGCAGGACGAACTGGTTGGTGGAGAGCAGCACGATGATCACGGCCATGCAGCCGATGACCCAGAAGTCCACCTTGCGGCTGCTCGCATGGTGCCGTGCGCGTTCGTTCTCGCTGAGCTGGTCGTCGTGCTTGAGGCCTTCCGGGGTCAGCTCGTAGAACCAGGCCAGCGCGATCCAGAACGGGAAGCCGATGATGGCTGCGGTCAGAAACCAGCGCACCACCCAGTCGGGCAGGCCCACGGCCGGCCCGAGCTGGGCGATGCCTTGGGCCAGCGCCCAGGCCGCGGCTGCATAGATCAAGGCTGGTCGATAGACGTTTCGATGTCTGAGTTCTGCGAACAGGCTGCGCTTGTTCACGATTGCGCCTCACCAATCCCGCCGGCATCAAGCCGGCCTCCAGCGCTGTGGCCAGTTTCAACCGTGACGTGGAGCGCCGCAAGGGTCGGATGGGACATGGGGCGGCGCGGTACAGGCGCCGTTCCGCTTGGCCGGCGGCTCAGGTCACCCAGTCGAGGTGCGCTTCGTCCACCGACAAGGCTCGCCATTCGGATCGGTAGACCCGCAGACACGCGGCGCCGCCGGCTGGCAGGGTGACGATGGCGTCCTGGTCGAACTCGCGCGCGAAGGCATCCAGCGTCGCCAGGTCGAGTCCGGAGACGAACAGCGCATGCTCGCGCCAGGCGTCACCGGGAACGTGACCGATGCCGGGCAGCAGGCGACACGGCCAGCCGCGCAGGGCGCTGCGCAGCGCCTCGTGGCGAAGGCTGTTTTCCATGGGGGTCAATGGCTTGGCATGCGGATTGCCGGCGCTGATGAAGGCCGTCACGGGATCGGGGCGCTGCCAGGCCTGCACCGCCGGCGGCGCGACCTGGCCGATGCGCAGGGTACCGATGGCGCCGTCCGGCAGGGCGATGTCATAGTGGCTGGCGCGCCACGTCGCCAGCAGGCGCGCGACACGTGCCGCGGGATCGGGCGACCAGCGGATCACGGCTGGAGCGTGGCCAGACGTTCGACCACCAGGGCGTCGGCGCGTGCCAGGTCGACCTGCTCGAGGCGAGCGTGGCCGGCGCACAGTTCGTGCAGCAGCGCATCCTGCACCTTGCCGCGGGCGAAGGCCTCGGCGTAGGGCATGCGTGTGAAGGTGACCATGGAATAGCGCGGCATGAAATGCTGCGGATGGCGTTCGGCCAGCACGCGGCCCAGCGCGCGTCGCAGCAGGAAATCCGGATCGGCGACCGAATCGCGCATCTCGATGTAGTTCTCCAGGGCCATCGCGCTGATGGCCTCGGCGTTCGGCTTGCGCCGGCGCTCGAACTCGGCGAATGCGCCCGCGGGGTCATGCGGGCGGGTTCCGATCAGGTCGGCCAGTTCCACCGCGTCCTCGAATCCGCAGTTCATGCCCTGGCCGTGGAACGGCACCATGGCGTGCGCGGCGTCGCCCAGCAGTACGGCGCGGCCATCGACATGCCAGCGATCCAGGTAAAGGGTGGACAGCACGCCGATCGGGTGGTTGCTGAAGTCCTCGTCGAACCCCGGCAGCAGGGGCAGCAGGTCGGTGAACTCACGCTTGAAGAAGGCTCGCGCCGCGGCGGCATCCGGCAGGCTCGCAAAGCTCGGATCGCCCTCGCTGGCGAGGAACAGGGTGACGGTGAAGTTGCCTTCGGCGTTGGGCAGGGCGATGCACATGTAGTTGCCACGCGGCCAGATGTGCAGGGCATGGGGCTCGATGGCGAAGCGCGCCGGCCAGGGCCTGGCTGCAGGCGCGTCGCCTGCTGGCGTCAGCGCGGCGTGCTGCGCCTCGGTGAGCACTGGCTGCCCGGCGGGCGCCCCCGGGCCTGCGTTGCCGGACCCCGGGTCCCCGGGCGTGGATGGCTCGGCGCGCTCTGCCGGGATTTCCAGTTCCTTGTAGCCATGCCCCAGCGATTCGATACGCTCACCCAGCGGCGTCGCCGCGTGCATCGCCACGCGCAGCGCGGAACCGGCGCCATCGGCGCCGATCGCGTAGCGGCAGCCGTGCCAGACGCTGCCGCCGCTCCTTTCGTGGTGGAGCTCGAGGCGCACGCCCGCGTCGAAGCTGGCCCCGACCAGCCGGTGGCCGAAGTGGAAGCGCGCCCCGGCGCGCTCGGCGGCGTCGATCAGGGTGATGTTCAGGCGCCCGCGACTGAGCGACCAGATGACCTCGCTGTCGTCGCGCCCGTAGCGGAGCAGCTCGGCATGGCCATCGCGGTGGTGGACCATGCGCCCGCGCATCATCACGGCCAGGCGCATCACCGCATCGGTGAGTCCGGCGCGACGCAGGCCCTCCAGGCCGCGCTCGGCCAGCGCCAGGTTGATCGAACGCCCACCTGCGTAGCCGGCCCGACGCGGATCGGGCCGTCGCTCGAACACCTCGACCGTCAGGCCGCGCTGGGCCAGCAGGGTGGCGAGCAGCGCGCCGACCAGGCCGGCACCGACGATGGTGACGCGGTCAGCGGAATCAGGGTGCATTTTCGCGGGCACCCGGCAGGTTCATCGGGACGCGCATGGACCGACAGTGCACGCCGCCCCCTTTCCTCACGCCCATTCGCGCACCGCGCGCACGAAGCGCACGCAGTCGGCGTGGCGGTTGTAGAGCGGGGTCGGCGCGGCGCGGATCACGTCCGGCTCGCGCCAGTCCACGATGATCCCGGCGGCGTGCAGGTGGTCGTGCAGGGCGCGCCCGGCGTCGCGCGGGCCTTTCACGCGCAGCGAAAGCTGGCAGCCGCGCCGCGCCGGTTCGGCGGGCGTGAGAATCTCCAGCACGTCGGCGGCGTGGCGGGCGATGAGGTCGGCAAGCCCCGCCGTCAGCGACTCGGACTTGGCGCGCAGCGCGGCCATGCCCGCTTCACGGAAGATCGCCAGCGACACGCGCAGCGGTGCCAGCGCGAAGATCGGCGGATTGCTGAGCTGCCAGCCATCGGCGCCCCGCGCGGGCACGAACTCCGCGCGCATCTGGAAGCGCGTGGCCGGGTCGTGGCCCCACCAGCCGGCCAGGCGCGGCAGGTCCGCGTCGGCATGGCGGTCGTGCACGAAGCAGCCGCCGATGGCGCCAGGCCCGGCGTTGAGGTACTTGTAGCTGCACCACACGGCGAAGTCGCAGCCGCTGTCGTGCAGCTGCAAGGGCAGGTTGCCGACCGCGTGGGCGAGGTCGAAGCCGACCCGGCAACCCTTGCGCCGGGCGGCAGCGGTGATGGCAGCGAGGTCGAAGACTTCGCCGCTGAGATACTGCACGCCGGGCAACAGCACCAGGGCGATGCGCTCGCCGTGCGCGTCGATGGCGCGCAGGATCGAATCCGGGGACAGCGTGCCGCCCGGCTCGTCGGCTTCAAGCTCCAGCAGCGCCGTGGCCGGGTCGTGGCCGTGGAAGCGGATCTGGGCGATCACCGCATGCTGGTCGGACGGGAAGGCGCCCTTCTCGATCAGGATGGCCGGGCGTTCGGCCGTGGGCTGGTAGAAGCTCGCCATCATCAGGTGCAGGTTCACCGTCAGCGAGTTCATCGCCACCACTTCGTGCGGCAAGGCGCCGACCACGGCGGCGAGATCGTCCCGCACGAATTCGTGGTAGGGCATCCATGGATGGCGCCCGCGGAAATGCCCTTCCACACCGAACTCGCGCCAGGCGTCCAGTTCCTCAAGCAGCGCCTCGCGCACCGGGCGCGGCTGCAGGCCGAGCGAATTGCCGCAGAAATAGGCCTGTTCGCCCGCCCCATGGCGCGGAATCAGGAAGCGCTCGCGAAACGATGCAAGCGGGTCGGCGGCGTCCAGCGCGCGGGCGCGCGCGGCCGCCTGGTCGAGGTCATGGGGGCTCATCGGCAGCTGCAACCGCTCATTGCGCCAGCGATGCAACGACGCTGTCGCAGCCGGCATCGAAGCTCGCGTTCCAACTGGCCGGGGTGGTCGCCAGCACCGGTCGGCGGCAACGCACCTCCACCACGATGTTGCCGAGCAGGCGGAAGCTGTCGCGCACCTGGTAGCGCGTGCCGGCGCGCTGGACGAAATAGCGGTGGTCGTCAGCGCTGGAATGGCGGGTGTCGCTCTCATAGCCGTCCTGGGCGCGCGCGCGGCCGAGTTCGCCTTCGACGGTGGCGGCATAGCCGGACGCGGACGGCAGGCGGCGGGTCTTTACCGTGACATCCGCCGAATCGTTGCTGCCCTGGGCGCTGGGATCGGGCACCTGGAAGGCGATCGCCTGCGGATTGCCATCGGTCTTTTCCATGATGGCGATCCAGCCTGCCGGAACGCTGAAGTCCACGTTGCCTTCGTTCAGCGAGTAGGCGATGCGATCTTGCGCGAGGGCGCCGGTGGTGGCAAGGAGCAGCAGGCAGCAGGCGAGTTTCACGTTCACTCCTTTGCGTCGGTGAAGCGGGCGAGGGGTAGTCCCAGCCAGTCCAGTGCGGTGCCATGGAACAGGCGGGCGGTGTCCCGGGGTGCCAGGCCGAGCGCGGTGATGCCGCTGCCCGGTTCCTGTTCGCCCAGCGGGAAGGGGTAATCGGTACCCAGCATGACGCGGTCGACGCCGGCCACCTCCAGCAGATAGCGCAGCGCGGCCTCGTCATGCACGCACGAATCGAAATAGAAGCGCTCGAGGTAGTCGCGCGGGTTGCGCGCATTGTCCGTGGCGACCAGATCCGGGCGCATGCGAAAGCCGTGTTCGATGCGGCCGATGGTGTAGGGGAACGCTCCGCCCCCATGCGCGAGGCAGATCTTCAGCCGCGGCAGGCGTTCCAGCACGCCGCCGAAGATCAGGCTGCAGGCCGCGCGTGACTGCTCGGCCGGCATGCCGACCAGCCAGGGCAGCCAGTACTTGGGCATCGATTCACGGCCCATCATGTCCCAGGGGTGCAGCAGGATGGCCGCGCCGAGGTCCGCTGCCGCCTCGAAAAACGGGAACAGTTCCGGGGCGTCGAGGTTCCAGTCGCCGCAATGCGATCCGATCTGCACGCCGGACAGGCCGAGCTGGTCGACGCAGCGCTCCATTTCCTGGATCGCCAGCGTCGGCGCCTGCAGCGGCACGGTGCCCACCGCCGCATAGTGGCGCGGATGGCGCCGGCATACCTCGGCCATGTGCTCGTTGAGGTGGCGATGCAGTTCCAGCGCCTGACTGGGTTTGGCCCAATAGGAGAACAGGACCGGCACGGTCGAGATCACCTGCACGTCGACACCGAACCTTGCGTATTCGGCGATGCGCACCTCGGCGTCGAAGGCGTTGGCCCACACCTCGCGGAAGAACTTGCCGTCCTTGTAGATGCGGTGGCGGCCTTCCGAATTGACCATTACCGGGAAGCGGTTGTCGCCGTACTTGTCGGCAAGGTTCGGCCAATTCTCGGGCAGGATATGTGCGTGGGTGTCGATTTTCAGCATCCAAAGAGTGTAGCGCGGATGCGTTGCGCGGCGTGGCGTGGCCGATGCGCCGCGCGCAGTGGCCAACCCGCGGAGCCCGCATCCGCGCGCCATGGTGCTTGGGTGGCCGGCCCGCTCGGGCTATGCTTGCAGGATTGCCTTTCGTCAGCGCCGGTCCCTTGCGGCCGGCGCCTTGCTTACCGTTCCCGGGTGCGCGATGTCCATGTCCGCTGTTGGCGTTCCTGCACGCCATAAGAATGTAAACCGTGCAGAGGTTTGCGATCAGAATTTCATCGAGTTCGTGAAGGGATGGAGCGGTCGGTCCGTGGCTGCCGCCCCGGCCCTGGATGCGCCCGTGCTGCCCGGCAGCCGGTGCTCGCGCCGGGACTTCGAGGCGCTGTTCGAATCCCAGCTCATCTCGCGCCATCTCGATCTCATGGCACGCGTGCTGCGGGTGCAGAACAAGGTGTTCTACACCATCGGCTCCAGCGGCCATGAGGGCAACGCCATGGTGGCGCGCCTGACGCGGCATACCGATCCGGCCTTCCTGCACTACCGCAGCGGTGCCTTCATGGCCGAGCGCTGCAGGAAGCTCCCGGACATGGACCCGGTGATGGATTCGGCGCTGTCCTTCGCCGCCAGCGCGCAAGACCCGGCTTCGGGTGGCCGGCACAAGGTGTGGGGCAGCAAGCCGCTGTGGGTCATTCCGCAGACCTCGACCATCGCCTCGCACCTGCCCAAGGCGCTGGGGACCGCAGTGGCCATCGAGCAGGCGCGGCGCATCGGCCACACCTTGCCGGTGCCGCAAGATGCCATCGCCATCTGCTCGTTTGGCGACGCCTCGGCCAACCACGCCATGGCGCAGACCGCTTTCAACGCGGCGGCCTGGACGGCCTACCAGAAGCTGCCGGCGCCGGTCCTGTTCGTGTGCGAGGACAACGGCATCGGCATTTCGGTGAAGACGCCCAACGACTGGATCCACGCCAGCTTCAGCGCGCGGCGCGACCTCGACTATTTCCAGGCCGACGGGCTGGATCTTGCCGCCGGCTACGCGCAGGTGGCGAATGCCGTGGACCACGTGCGCCGCACGCGCCGGCCGACCTTCCTGCACCTGCGCACCACGCGCATCATGGGTCACGCCGGCACCGATTTCGAAATCGAGTGGCGCAGCTTCGAGGAGCTGATGGCGGTGGAGGCGACCGATCCACTGCTGCGTTCGACCGCCATCGCGCTCGAGGCCGGCCTGCACACGCGGGACTCGCTGCTGGCGATGTACGAGGCGCTGCGGGCCCGCTGCTTTGCTGCTGCCGAGGAGGCCGATCGTCGCCCCCGGCTGACCACGCTGGCCGAGGTGATGGCGCCGCTCGCGCCCTACACGCCGGACAAGGTCGCCGCCGAAGCGGCACGTGCCGACTACGGCGAGCGCCGCGAGGCCGCCTTCGGGGGTGCCGACCGGCTGCCGGAGAAGCTGCCGCCCCGCCACCTGGCCATCCAGATCAACCACGCCCTGCACGATCTGTTCTGCAAGTATCCGCAGGCCCTGCTGTTCGGCGAGGACGTGGCGCAGAAGGGCGGCGTCTATACCGTGACCAGGGGCCTGCACAAGACTTTCCGCAATGCGCGCGTATTCAACACGCTGCTCGATGAAACCATGATCCTGGGCCTCGCCCAGGGCTACGCCAACATGGGCATGCTGCCGATTCCCGAAATCCAGTACCTGGCCTATTTCCACAACGCCTGCGACCAGATCCGCGGCGAGGCGGCAAGCCTGCAGTTCTTCTCCAACGACCAGTACCGCAATCCCATGCTGGTGCGCATCGCCGGGCTGGGCTACCAGCGCGGATTTGGCGGGCATTTCCACAACGACAACTCGATCGCCGCGCTGCGCGACATTCCCGGCCTGGTGGTCGGCTGCCCGAGCCGCGGCGACGATGCCGTGGAAATGCTGCGCACGCTGGCCGCGCTGGCCAGGGTGGACGGGCGCGTGGCGGTGTTCCTGGAGCCGATCGCGCTCTACATGGCCAAGGATCTGTATGCCCCGGGCGACGGTGAGTGGCTGACCCATTACCCGCCGCCGAACCAGGCCATGCCGCTGGGCGAGGGCCGGGTCTATGACGGCAGTGCATCGGGGCAGCCCCCGGGCGCGAGTCCCGGGCCGTCCGATCTCACCATCTTCACCTACGGCAACGGCGTCCCGATGAGCCTGCGCGCGGCGCGCAGCATCGCGGCCACGCATGGCTGGCAGGTGCGCGTGGTGGACCTGCGCTGGCTGGTGCCGCTCAACGCCGCCTTCATCGCAGCCCAGGCGCAAGCCGCCCGGCGCATCCTGGTGGTCGATGAGGGGCGCCAGTCGGCCGGCGTCGGCGAAGGCGTCATCACGGCCATCGTCGAGGCCGGCGCGGGTGCCAGGCCGCTGCGCCGGGTGGTGGGTGCCGATACCTACACGCCGCTGGCCGGTGCGGCCTTCCTGGTGCTGCCGGACGAGGCCGACATCGTGGCCGCTGCCGATGCGCTGGCACAGGCGGACGTCGCCGCCGCGTAGGTGTCCGCGTGCGCCGCTCAGGCAAGCGGCAGCGCCAGCGTGGCGACCAGGCCGCCGCCCTCGCGCGGATGGAAGCGCAGCGTGCCGCCGAAGCGGGTGCTGATGGCCTGCACGATCGAAAGTCCCAGGCCCGCGCCATCGCCCTGGCTGCGGCCCTGGTCGCCGCGCCAGAAGCGCTGGCCGAGGTGGGCAACCTGTTCGGGTGCCAGCCCGGGGCCGCGGTCGGCAATGTCGATCAGGCAACGCCGTGCCGCCGCGTCGCGGCGCACCGTCACGCTGACGCTGCTGCCTTGCGGCGAGTAGCGCAGGGCGTTGTCGATCAGGTTGCCCAGGGCGCTGGCCAGCATGGATCGCGGGATCGTGCAGGCACAGTCGGCGCCGCCGGCGTCGAACGTGATGCGTGCGCGGGCCGTGGCGTCGCAGCGCGCCAGCAGCTCGTCGATCAGGCCGCATACGGAAGTGCAGGCGTCATCGTCCGCGGCCGGCGCATCGCTGCGTGCCAGCAGCATCATCTGTTCCAGCGTATGGCGCAGGCGGCGCACGCCTTCACCGGCCTGGCTCAGCGCGGCTTGCGCCGGCGCGCCATGGGTCATGCGGGCGACCTGCAGATGGGTATCGATGGCGGTCAGCGGCGTGCGCAGTTCGTGCGCTGCGGCATCGGTGAAGGCGCGCTGGGCGGCCAGGGCGCGCGCCAGGCGGGCCAGCAGGTCGTTCATGGCGCCGATGACGGGTTCCAGCTCGCGGGGCGCACGCCCGCCTTCGAGCGGGCGGGTAGCGTCCGCGCGGCGGCGCGCCAGTGTCTGGCGCAGCGCATCGAGCGGTGCCAGGCCGCGGCCGATGCCGATCCACAGCGCGATCAGGCCGCCGGCCACGGCGATCGCGAACGGGATGCCGGTGGCATGCAGCATCGCGCGGGTCAGCTTGCCGCGCCGGTCGACGCGATCGGCAGTCATCACCTGGTAGCCGCGCGCATCGTCGAGTACGTAGAGGCGCCAGGCTTCGCCGTCCACTTCGCGGGTGCTGTAGCCGGGGGGTGGCGAATCCATGGTCGAGTAGGGGCCGCCTTCGGTCTGCGCGAGGATGGTGCCCTGCAGGGAACGCACCTCGCAGGCGATGCCGCTGGCGCCGCTGACGCGGATGACGTCCGCCCAGTGCTGGGGCGGTGCATCGGGCGTGAGCGCGGTGCGCTGCAGCAGCCCGGACACCATGCGCGCGGACATCGCCAGGCGCTCGTCCAGCAACTGGTCGAGGTTGGCCTGCACGCCGCGGATCATCGAGGCGGCGGCCACCGCCCACAGCGCAACCAGGGCAATGCCGGCGATCAGCACCGCGCGCAGGCGCAGGCTCATGACCGGCGCCAACCGAGGCGGTAGCCCAGGCCGCGCCGCGTTTCGATGGCGGCGCTGCCGAGCTTGCGGCGGATGTTGTGGATGTGCACGTTGAGTGCATTGCTGGCGGCGCCGCCTTCGAGGCCGTAGATGCGCTCGTGCAGGGTGTCCGCGCTCAGCCAGCGCCCGCTGCCGTCGGCAAGCTGGGCGAGGATGTCGATTTCCCGGCGCGAAAGTTCCACCGCTTCGCCATCCAGCCAGGCCAGGCCGCTGGCCGGGTCGAGCCGCAGCGGACCGGCCTCGATCAGCGGCGCGGCGCGCCCCTGCGCGCGGCGCACCAGGGCGTGCAGGCGGGCGGCGAGTTCGCGCAGGTCGAAGGGCTTGGTGAGATAGTCGTCGGCGCCGGCATGCAGGCCGGCGAGGCGGTGCTCGATGGCGTCACGCGCCGTCAGCACCAGTACCGGCAGGTCGGGCTCGACGGTGCGCAAGGCAGCCAGCAGGTCCAGGCCATCGCAGTCGGGCAGGCCCAGGTCGAGTACCAGCGCATCGAAGCCGGATTCGGCGTGGGCTGCCGTGGCCGCCCGGCCGTTCGCTGCATGCACGCAGGCCAGGCCATGGGCACGCAGGCCGGCGACGATGCCGCTCGCGATCAGGCGGTCGTCCTCGACCAGCAACACGCGCATGTTCAGCCCAGCTCGGCGCACATGCCGCCATGGTAGGCCAAGTGCCGGCATGCCGCAGCGGCTGCTGTCGCATCGATGCCGCAGCGCGCGAGGGTCGGGCCGCAAGCGACCGGACGCCCACGCAGCGTTCACGTGCCCGCTGGGGGTGGTTGTACCGCAGCGTCGAACCGGTCGCGCGTGCTCGGGCCCGCGGCGCTGCGCCTGTCAGGGTATGAAGAAGCACCCTGCCAGCGCGATCCAGGATGGATTGCTCGCGGGTCAATCACGCAAGTGATCGCTTTGCGCAGCAGGTGGCGCGGCCTTGCCGCGACCGTGCGAGCTGAAGAAGTCCAGGACGGACTTTTCAGCATCCCGTTAATCCCGGCTTAATCCCGCTGCGGCAGGCTTGCCGCTTCGCTATCCGGGTCCTTGCATCGATGTTCGACCTCCAGCTTGCCGGCCCGAGCACGGCGTGCTCCAGGTAGGCCCCTACTCCGTGCAGGTGGTGGTCGCAGCGGTGGCTGCGCTGGTCGCCTGGCGCGTACCGCTGCTGTGGCGCGGCGTCGACGGTGCGGGGCGCCGCCGGGCGGCGGGATTCGTGCTCGATGCGCTGCTGGTCGGGCTGCTGGTCGCGCGGATTGCCTATGTGCTGCGCTGGTGGCCGGACTACCTGGCGGCGCCGTGGTCGATGGCCGCCATCGGCGACGGCGGCTTCTACCCATGGATCGGGCTGCCGGCGGCGCTGGCCTTCCTCTACTGGCGTACCCGCACGATGCCCGAGCTGCGGCGACCCGCATTGGCGGGCGTGGGCGCCGGGATGGGCGCCTGGGTCGCGGGACGGCTGGTGCTGATGGCACTGGCCGGCGCCGCCCCGAGCCTGCCTGCGCTGAGCCTTGCGACACTCGATGGCCAGCCCGCCGCGCTGTCGGCGCAGGTCGGCCGGCCGGTGGTGCTCAATCTTTGGGCCACCTGGTGTCCGCCATGCCGGCGCGAAATGCCGGTGCTGGCACGCGCCGCGCGGGAACACACCGACGTCACCTTCCTGATGGTCAACCAGGGCGAGACGCCGGAGACGATCCGCGCCTTCCTGGCCGGCCAGGCGCTGGACTTCGAGCACGTGCTCGTCGATCCCCTGTCCGCCTCCATGCAGGCACTGGGCACGCGCGGCCTGCCGAGCACCTTCTTCTTCGGCGCCGACGGGCGCATGGTCGATTCGCACTTCGGCGAACTCACCGATGCGCGCCTGCGCGACCTCGTGCAGCGCCGTTTCCAACCTGTTCCTTCCCTCCACCCACCCACCAGGAGAACCCCATGACTGTCCGCAAGCTGCTCGTCACCCTGGCCGCCTGCGCGGCCGTGCTGCTCGTCCCGACGCTCGCCACGGCGGCCGACAAGGACGTGCCGGCAGTGATCAGGACGCTGGAACAGAACGGCCTCGGTGCCGTCAGGGAGTTTCCCGCCGAACCCGGCCTGCGTGGCTTCGCCGGCGTGGCCGGTCAGAACCCGGTGGCCATCTACGTGACGGCCGCGGGCAATGCCATCATCGGCAACCGGGTCGGGCCGGATGGTGCCAGCCTCGATGAGCAGCGCCTGCATGACCTCGTGGCCAGGCCCATGGGCGAGGCCATCTGGAAGCAGCTCGATGCCGCCACCTGGGTGCGCGATGGGCGCAAGGATGCGCCGCGCATCGTGTATACCTTCAGTGATCCGAACTGCCCCTACTGCAACCGCTTCTTCCACGCCGCGCGGCCCTGGGTCGATGCGGGCAAGGTGCAGCTGCGCCATGTGATGGTGGGCGTGATCAAGGCCGACAGCAGCACCAAGGCGGCGGCCATCCTGGGCGCCGAGGATCCGGGCGCCGCGCTGCTCACCAACGAGCAGGGCTTTGCCGCGGGCGGCATCGCGCCGGCGGCCAGTGTGCCGCCGGCGATCCGCAAGCAGCTCGATGCCAACCAGGCACTGATGTCCGAACTCGGTTTCCGCGGCACTCCGGGCATCGTCTACAAGGATGCCGACGGGATCGTGCAGCGCCAGAGCGGCATGCCGCAGGCGGCGGTGCTGGACGCGATCATGGGCCCGCGCTGAGCCGCGCGGCCGTGGCACAGGATTGCCGCGCCACGGCCGCGGCGGCTGGCGCCGGGGCGGCCGTTCAGTTCACGCGGGCTCAGTGGATCGGCTCATCGAGCATCAGCTCGCGCACGTAGCGCACCGGCGGGGCGCCGTAGGACAGCACCTGGTCGTGGTAGGCCTTGAGGTCGAAGCGCTCGCCAAGCTTCTTCTCCATCGCCGCGCGCAGGTCGAAATGCTCCTGGGCGCCCACGAAGTAGGTCGGCAGCTGGGCCGAGGAGAGCTGCGCGCGCACCCATTTGCCAGCCGCCTCGCTTTCCTGCTGGAAGGCATCGTGGGTCATCAGGTGCATGGCCTGCTCGCGCGTCCAGTTGTCCACGTGCACGCCCTGGTCGAGGATGGCGTTGGCGATGGTGCGCAGGTAGAACTTGAGCTGCACCAGGTGGAACAGCGGGTCGCCATCGAGATAGCCCTGCTGCTGCATCATGCGCTCGGTATAGACCGCCCAGCCTTCGGCAAACAGGCCCGAACGCAACACACCCCGCAGCACGGACGGAAACTTGGCCGAGTGCCAGCCTTCCAGGTAATGGCCGGGGATGCCCTCGTGGATCGAGAGCAGCTCGATCATGCGCGAGTTGTATTCGCGCAGGAAGGAATCGACCTGGGCCTGGGTCCAGTCATCGGGAATCGGCGAGATGGCGTAGAAGGTCTTGAGGTTCTTGTCCAGCGGGCCGGGTGAATCGCAGTAGGCCACCGCCACGCCGCGCTGGAACTCGGGCATCAGGATGACGTCCACCGCCGAATCGGGCAGGGTGACCAGGTCGTGCCGGCGGACGAAATCGGTGGCCTGGGCAAGCGCGGTCTTGGCGTCGTCCACCACCTGGTCGCGCGCCGGGCGTTCGGCGTAGGCGAGTTCCAGCGCGGCCTCGATGGCGGCTTGCTGCTGCGCGTCGTCGGGCTGGTCGGGCAGGGCAGGGGCATCCGGTCGGTGCTTGAGCACGCCGCGGGCAATGTCGTACATCTGGCCGCGCACGCGCTGCATTTCGGATTCGGCGCGCTGGCGGATTTGCGCCCGCGAGAGCGAGGAGGACAGGGCGAATCCGAGCTTGCGATCATACTTCTCCGCGCCGATGCGGAAATCCCCGGCGGCATTGGGCACCAGCGTGTCATCCAGCCAGGTCTGCTGCTCGGCCACGGCCTGCTTCAGCGTTTCGATGGCCGCGCGCGTGCGCTCGGCATCCGCCTTCGGCAGTTCGTCCAGGTGCGGCGTGATGAAGGTCGCGACGATGGCGAGGATGCCGCGGTTCTGCTTCGCCACCGTTTCCGCGTGGATCTTCGGCACGCGGGCCGGATCGAGGTTCTCGCGCGCCTGGGCGAACAGCTGCGGCAGTTTCTGCATGCGCTCGGTGGCCGACTTGATGCGCTCGGGCAGCGGGGCGAACTCGCGCGCCATCAGGCTGTAGATCGCACTGCCCGCGAGGCCCGAATAGAGCTGCGGATCCCAGGCCCAGTCCTGCATTTCCTCGGCGCTCCAGACGGCCGACTGCAGGTGGTTGCGCAGGATCGCGGCATCGACCTGGTTCTCGCGCGAAAGCTGCGCGACGTCGATCGCCTCCAGTCGGGCCAGCAGGTCCCGGGTGGCATCCAGCGACTGCTGGCGGCCGGCAGCGCTCAGGTCGTCGATCTGGCCGTCGAAGCGATGGTCGCCGGTTGCGGTCGCGCCGACCGGAGACAGCCGCATCCAGGTGTCGAGGGCCTGGTTGGCGAGGGCGGCGAACGCCGCATCGGCGGCCGTATCCACGTGCTCACTCGTGGTGGCGGGCGCACCGGCAGGCGTGCCGCCGGTGGGCTGCGGTTCGCTTGCATCCTGCCCCGAACAGGCGGCGAGTAGCGCTGCAAGGCTAAGGACGAGAAGACTCTGGCGCATGGCGGTTCCGGGCAGTATCCGATGAAGGCGTCACGCTAGGCCGATCGCCTGCCGGTGAACAGTGCCGAAAGGCGGATCGGGATGCGCGGCCGGCGGCGGCGCGCGTCCCCGGCTCGCGCATGCACGGCTGCCGCAGGTGACGTTGGCCGCCGGTCTGGCATCGCAGGTAGGCTTGGCATTTCCGCTGCAATTGCCTGCCGGTCATGCATGATCCTGCCCTGGAACCCGTTCTCGCCCTGCATCGCGCCGGGCGCCTGGCCGAAGCCGAAGCCGGCTATCGCGACTGCCTTGCCACCGGCAACGAGGCCGCGGCCTTTCCGCTTGGTGTGGTGCTGCTGCAGCAGGGCCGGCATGCGCAGGCCGCGGCGGTGCTGGAGCCGCTTGCCGCCACGCGCCCGGAGGATGCGGCGGTGCAGACCAACCTGTCGATCGCCCTGCGCCTTGGCGGGCGCCTCGAGGATGCGCTGGCTGCGGCGCGCCATGCCGTGGCGGCGGCGCCGACGGACGTGGGCGCGCTGAATGCGCTGGGGCTTGCCGCGCTGGCAACTGGCCAGGCCGAAGCTGGCCTGCAGGCCTTTGAGGCCGCGTTGCGCCACGCACCCGGCACGGCGGCACTGCTGCTGCATCGCGGCAAGTGCCTGCTGCAACTTGGTCGGGTCGAAGCGGCGATCGAAACCTGCATCCAGGCGGCCAATGCGGCCCCTGGACTGGCGGAAGCCTGGCGCACCCTGGCCTCTGCGCAGGCCGTGGGCGGGCAGCGCGAGGCGGCGCTGGAGAGCAGCCGGCGGGCCCTCGCGCTGGCGCCGGCCGATGCGACCGTGCAACTGGAGTTTGCCGCCGCCCTGTTGCGCGCCGGTCACGCGGCGGCGGCGGTGAAACGCCTCGAGGCGCTGCACGAATCGGCCGGCGATAATGCGCGCACGCTGGCCTGGCTGGGCCGCGCACACCTGCGTGCCGGCGATCGCACGGCAGCCAGGGCGGCGTTCGACCGCGCCCATGCGCTCGATCCGCACGACCCGATGGTCGCGCACTTCCGCGCGGCACTGGTGGGCGAGTTGCCGCAGGGCGTCGAGCGCGCCTACGTGCGCGACCTGTTCGACGATTTTGCCGGCCGCTTCGAAACCACCCTGGTTGGTGAACTGGGCTACACCGCGCCGTCCCTGCTCGCCAGCCTGCTCGACGAGGATGGTCTGCCGCTCGATGCGACGGTTCTGGATCTTGGTTGCGGCACGGGCCTGATGGGTGCCGCACTGGCGGGCGCACAACGCCGGATCGATGGGGTCGATCTCTCGCCACGCATGCTCGAGCGGGCGCGCGCCAAGGGCGTGTATCGATCGCTCCACGAGGCGGAGCTGATCGAGTTCCTGGGCGCGTCCGGCGACACCTGGGATGCGATCGTGGCTGCGGACGTGCTCAATTACATGGCCGATCTGGAGCCTGCGCTGGCCGCCGCGGCGCGGCGCCTGGCGGCGGGCGGGCGCCTGGCCTTCTCGGTCGAATGCAGTGCCACACAGGCCACCGAGCTGGTGCCGGAAACCGGACGCTACCGGCATGTGGTGGAGCAGCTGGAAAGCGTGCTGGACACCCTGGGCTTCATGATCATCCGCCGCGAGCCGAGCGTGCTGCGCCTGGAATCGGGCGCGCCGGTGCACGGTGCCCTGTTGCTGGCGCGCCTGCCGCCGGCCTGAGCGCGATCGGCGGCGGGTTTGCAGGCCCGCGCCGGTTTGCGCCACCATGGCCGTCCCTTCAACCACGGAGAGTCCGATGGCCGATACCTGGCTGCTTACCTTGCAGACGAGCACCCCGCAGGAAGGCTACGAGCTGGCGATCAAGCTTTCCCGCATGGGGGTCAAGTACACCCAGCCATCGGCGGAAGTGCGCGATCGTCTGCGTCCGGAGTACGGCGAGGATGCCGACGCGCTGATCGCCACCTCGCAGGTGGTGGCGATCAACTTCCAGACCGTTGCCGCAGCCAACGATTACTGGCGCGGCGCCCGCTGATCCGGCCGGCTGCCGCCTTGACATGGGTCAGGGCGGCTGCGGGCATGCGGCGTAGGATGCACCTGATTCTCATTCATGGAGCACGCCATGCCCGCCCAGCTCGACCCGGAACCCAACGTCCATGTCTTCGACGCGCGCGGCATCGCGCGCCGGTTCCGCCATTCGGCGATCTTCGGCGCGCTCGGTGCGCTGCGCAATGGCGAGACGATGCGCTTCGTCAACGATCATGATCCGATCCCGCTGCTCGGCCAGCTCGACCAGCGCTTCGGCGAATACCTGACCATCACCTACCGCCAGCGTGATGGGGCCGGGGTGATCATCGACTTCGCCATCAACGGCCTGCCGGAAGAGTAGGCCGATGAGCCTGCCTGCCTTCTATGCCGATGCCCCGCGCATTCCGATGCGCGATCCGCTGGCCGAGCTGCTCGGTGCCGCCGAGGGCGGCGTGATGGAGTACGGCTACGCCGACGCCGTGCGGCTGGCCGGGCACTCCTGTCCCACCGTGGCCGGCGCCTGGCTGATGGCGCGCGCGGCCCTGCGCGCGCTGTATCCGGATGCACCGGCCGAGCGCGGTGCCATCGCCGTCACCATGAACGCGGCCGAGGATGAGGGCACCACGGGTGTCATTGCCCAGGTGCTGACCCTCATCACCGGTGCTACCGGCAACAATGGTTTTCATGGCCTGGCCGGACGCCATGACCGGCGCGGGCTGCTGGCCTACGACGGGACCGACCGCAGTTCGGTCGCGCATTTGCGGCGCCTGGATACCGGTGCGGCGGTCGCCGCGTCCATGGATCTGTCCCACGTCGCGCCGGCGCCGCAGATGCGCGCCCTGCTGGTGCGTGCGCTGGCCCCGGAGGCGAGCGACGCGGATCGCCGCGCTTTCGGCACGACCTGGCAGGAGCGGGTGCGTCGCCTGCTGCTCGAGCACGCCGACGACGTCGGCGTGATCCGCGCGCTGTAGCCCGCACGGCCAGCGCGCCCTGGTCACGCGGCGCGCTGGCCGTTGGCAATCTCGGGAGCGCGTCAGCGCCGCCGATGCGCCGCCCCGGACAGGCCTTGCGGTGGATGCCAGCGAAACTGCCCGGGTGACGTGCACAGGTGCACGGCGCCGCTCGGTTCAGGCACGACAGGCGTTCGCGGCCGTCGGCAGCCGTCGCCGGCGCGGCCAGGCAGCCCGCCGAAGGATCACGCGTGCAGCCGCCCCTGCGCGATGGGCAACCCATGCACGTGCGCCCGCTTCAGCGCGCCGCGCCGGCATGTGGCAGCTCGGCGAGCATCTCGGCTGCGAGGCGGTGATAATCCTCGTCGAAGTGGTGACCGCCATGGCGCGCATGCACCGCCACCCACGGCGGCAGGCCGGGCGCGGTGCACAGGCTTTCGTCCGCATCGCCGAGGCCGTAGTAGCAGGCGACCGGGAAGCGGCCCTGCAGGGCATCGAGCGCCGGCAGCGCGGGCAGTTCGAGTGCCCGATGCAGTTTCTCGAGCGTGGTCTTGATGAAGGTCCTGAAGCGTCCCTGATTCGCCATGTAGCCCTGCAAGGTGATTTCGAAGGTCGCCTCGCGACTTGGCGAGAGCAGCACGAGCTGGGTGATGCGCGCGCGGTTTTCCGGGCTCAGACGGTCGATCAGGCTGGGGAGCACGTCGGCGCCGAAGGAAAAGCCGATCAGCCATATTCGCCGCTTGTGCCAGGCGGCGAGGTAGTCGGTGATCAGGGCATCCAGATCCGCCCCTGCCGCCTCGGGGCTGCGCTGCCGCCAGAAGTACTTGAACGTATTGACGCCGATCACGGGCATGCCGGAGGCCACCAGGGCGCTGGCGACTTCCTTGTCGAGGTCCGCCCAGCCGCCATCCCCGGAATACAGGATGGTGAGCACATCGCCTTCGCCGCCGGGCGCGGCACGCTGTCCCGCCGGCCGCAGCACGACGATGGCGTCGTCCAGCGCCGGCCTGGACAGCGGCCCGAAGGCCAGGATGAGCGCCAGCCCGCATGCGCCAAGCCCGACCCACGCCACCCATCTACCCCGTTTCCCGTACCTCATCTGCGCACCACCCCGGCAAGGCCACCGGCAATCAGGCTGGCCACGTTGGCAAGAATCACCGGCAGCGCGATGCCGCCGGGAACCGCCATGTAGCGCGGTTCCCATTCTGGATCGAACTTGTCCTTGTAGCGCTTGAGCCCCTGGAAATTGTAGAAGTGCTCGCCGCGCCCGAACACCAGCGCCCCGAAGCGGTTCCACAGTGGCGCCTGGCGCCGCGTCGACATGCCCGCCAGGGGGGCCATGCCGAGATTGAACCAGAGATAGCCCTGGTCGCGCGCCCAGCGCATGAGTTCCACGAACAGGAAGTCCATGATCCCCGGCGGTCCGCTGGGCAGGAAACGCATGAGGTCGAGCGAGGCTTCCTCCTTGCTGTCGCTGAGGAAGAGGTTGGCGAACCCCACCAGTTCCTCGCCTTGCCACACCAGGGCCATCGGCATGCGCCGCAGATAGTCAGGGTCGAAGGCGCCCAGCGAAAAGCGCTTCTCGCGTACCTGCTTGTCGGCGAGCCAGGCGTCGGAGATGTACTTGAGGCGCGGCAGCAGGGCTGTCACCTTTTCGGCCGGCACGATTTCCAGACGCAGGCCCTCACGGCCGAGCTTGTTGACGGTGGAGCGCAAGCTCTTCTTCGACTTGCCGTCGAGGTTGAAGGAAGCGAGGCGTACGCGCGCTTCTTCGCCGAGCTTGTACAGGCGCATGCCGACCTCGAGGTAGGGGTCGAGGTCGGTGCCGCCAACTTCGTAGAACACCGGCCAGCCGCCGGCCCGCTCGCACTGGTCGAGGAAGGTCCACACCAGTTCCTGGCGTGCATCGGCATCCGCGCCGATCGGATCGCCGAGGGCCACGCAGCTGCGACCCTCGATGGCGTACATCAGGAACGCGCGGTCGTCGGCATCGAACAGCAGTTGCTTGTCGCCCATCAGCGCGAGCCAACCGGTCGTCGAGGGGGCGCGCCGGATCAGGGGCAGTGCGCGCGCCAGGTCGGCGGCACTCGGCAATGCGTGCTGCAATCGCTGTGGGCGGATCAGGGTCATCAGCGCGAAGAGCAATCCGGCGACCGCCGCGGCCACCAGCGCACGCAATGCGCGCGGCGCGCCACCCTGGTGGAAGCTGAACTCCCACCACAGGCTGTTGCTGTAGTCCACGTGCTTGTAGCTGAACAGCACCAGCCAGGCGGTACAGCCGAAGACCACCAGGATGGCGACGATCCAGGGCCAGGTGAAGCTCGCACTGAACAGCGAGGCGCGCCGGTAGAACAGCTTGTGCGCCGGTGCCAGCGCGAGCGCCAGCAGGACCAGCAGGCTGGCTTCCTCGTAATCGATGCCCTTCAGCAGGGAAAACGCCGAGCCCGCCACCAGCAGCGCCAGGGTCAGCCAGTAGGCCGCGTCCAGGCGCCGCTGCAAACCCCGGGCGAGGATCAGGAGCAGCATGCCGCTCACGCTCGCAAGCAGATGGGACAACTCCAGGATCGGCAGCGGCAACAGCGACTGCGCGAGCGCCATGCGACCCGGCAAGCCGCGCGTCGCGCCCGAAAACAGCAGTACCGCGCCACACACCAGCGTGAGGCCGGCGAAGAAGACCGGGAGCAGGCCGCTGAACCACGGCACCCACACGGCCTGTCGTTGCAGACCGCGTGCCTCGCGCAGCAGCACCAGCAAGGTTGCGGCGCACAAGGGCAGCAGGTAGTAGACGACCCGGAACATGGCCAGCGAACCGAGGATGGGCGCCGCCAATGCCTGGTTGCCGCTGGCCCCGAAGCCGGCCAGCATCACCGCCTCGAATACGCCGAGTCCGCCCGGGACGTGGCTGACGAGGCCGGCGATCTGCGCGATCACGAAGACGGCAAGAAAATGCCCGAAGCCGCCGGTGAAACCATCCGGCATCAGCACATACATCACCGCCGCCGCGAGACCCCAGTCGAGGGCACCGACCGCGACCTGACGCAGGGCGTCGCGCGGTGCGGGCACGGGCAGGCGCCAGCGCCTGCGCGTGCGTTGCAGGAAGCTGGTCGCCAGCCACAATGCCGGCACGGCGGCGAGCACGCCTGCCAGCGGGATCCGCCAGCCGCTCAACGGCAAGCCTGGCGGTAGCGGCACCAGCAGCAGGGTAATGCCGGTGATCGCGAGCAGACCGAGCCAGAAACTCAGCGTGCAATACACCACCAGGCGCGCGATTTCACCGGCGGTGAGTCCGTTCTGCAGGTAGAAGCGGTAGCGGATCGACCCGGACACCAGCACCGACATGCCGATCGCATTGCTGAAGGCATAGCTGATGAAGGACACCAGGCCGACCCGTCGCCAGGGCAGCGGCCGGCCGATCGCCGCGAGGCCGAAGCGATCGTAGAGGGACATCACGCCGAAGCCGAGCGCGGTCAGCGCGATCGCGAGCAGCAGGCGTGCGTGCGGGATGCCGCTCGCGTACTGGCGCACCTGGTGGTAGGTGACGTCGCGCGTCAGCAGGTGCAGGGCGAGCAGGGCGAGGGCCAGCATGCCCAGTGACAGCAGGGGCGCGCCCAGCCTGCGCAGCCACACCGAGTGCTGGCCTGGCGAAACGAGAACTTCGGTGGAGAAGACTGCCCGCTGTCCGTGTATTGGCACTGCGCACGCCCTGCGCTCCCGAGAGTCACGCAGTGTAAGGCAGCTCATTCACCGGCGAACAGGCACCGGCGAACAGGTGGCCCACGCAGGGGCGCAGGCGCGTCACGGGCGCCCCGCGGGCGCCCGTGGGCAGGTGTCGCGAAATCCGGCTACTGCACCGTGATCGAGCCGTGCATGATCGCCGAATGGCCGGGGAAGCTGCAGAAGAATTCGTAGGGACCGCCGGTCTTGATCTTGCTCACGTCGAAGCTCACCGAGGTGGATTCGCCGCCGCCGATCAGTTTGGTGTGCGCGATCACGCGCGGGTCGTCCGGCTTGACATAGTCGTGGGCAATACCGGCCGCCATGCCGTCCGCATCGATGCCCGCCATGTCCGAAGCCTTGGCGATGACCACGTTGTGGCCCATCGCGGCGACCGGCATGCTGCCGGAGTGGTTGAGGGTGATCTTGAACTCGGTGCACGAGGCGGGCACGGTGATGGAGCCGACGTCGTACTGCATGGCGTCGCTGCCGACGATGGTGGTGGCGCAGTCGGTGACCACGGCGGCCGGCTTGTCGGATGCTGCGGGCGCGGCCGCGGGCGGCGTGGCCGGGGCGGATTCCTCAGGCGCCGTGGCCGGGGCCTGCGTGGGTTCGCTGGCCGGAGTGGTCGATTCAGGCGGCGCGCTGGTGCCGGCCGGTTCCTGCGACTGGTTGCCACACGCGGCGAGCGCCAGCAGGCAGGCGCCGGCAAGCAGGGAGATGCGGATGTTCATGATCGTGCTCCTGGTTGACAGACACCGACCATTATCCCGCTACCGCACCCTGCGCTAGGTGAACGGCGGCGAACGGGCGTGATCGGCGGGCGACCGGCCGCATGCGTGCAGAGTGCCGCCCGTGCATGCCTTCCGGGACTCGTGGCGGGGCCGATTCGCGGTTAGGCTTGCCGATCCGCCGCCACTCCAGGATTCGACCGCATGAGCGACGCGCCAACCGCCGCGCCGGCCGCACGCCTGCCCAGGCAGATCCCCTACATCATCGGCAATGAAGCGTGCGAACGCTTCAGCTTCTATGGCATGCGCAACATCCTCACGCCGTTCCTGGTGTCGAGCCTGCTGCTGTATGCCCCGGAAGCCGAGCGCGCCGGCATTGCCAAGGACGTGTTCCACAGCTTCGTCATCGGTGTCTATTTCTTTCCCCTGCTGGGCGGCTGGCTGTCCGATCGCTTCTTCGGCAAGTACCACACGGTGCTGTGGTTTTCCCTTCTGTATTGCGCCGGCCATGCCATGCTGGCCCTGTTCGAGGGCAATCGCACCGGTTTCTATTGCGGCCTGTTCCTGATTGCCCTGGGTTCGGGCGGCATCAAGCCGCTGGTGGTGTCCTTTGTCGGCGACCAGTTCACCCAGGCCAACAAGCACCTGGCGAAGATCGTGTTCGACGGCTTCTACTGGACGATCAACTTCGGCAGCTTCTTCGCCTCGCTGCTGATGCCGATCTTCCTGCGTGAATACGGCGCCGGGGTCGCGTTCGGCATTCCCGGCATCCTGATGGGCGTGGCCACGCTGGTGTTCTGGATGGGGCGCAAGCTGTACGTGCAGGTGCCGCCCACGCGCGGCGAGAATCCGCATTCCTTCATGCGCGTCGCCCGCACCGCGCTGCTGGCCCGGGCGCCGGGCGCCGGGCGCCCGGGCTTCGTGGTGGCCGTCGCCGGTGCCGTGCTGGCCGCGGTCATGCTGCTGTGCTGGGTGGCCGGTTTCGGCTTCTGGCCGCAGGATTTCGATTTCGTCATCACCGCCTGCCTGGCGCTGGGCGCACTGATCGTGCTCGGCGGCGTGGGTACCTGGATGCAGCTCGACCGCGCGCTCGGCAGCCATCCTGCCGCGGCGGTCGAGGATGTGCGCGCGGTGCTGCGGATCCTCATCGTGTTCGCCCTGGTGACGCCGTTCTGGTCGCTGTTCGACCAGAAGGCCTCGACCTGGATCCTGCAGGGCAACGACATGCGCATGCCGCACGAAGCCTGGTGGTGGCCGAGCTGGCTGGTGAAGTCGCCGGCGCAGATGCAGGCGCTCAACCCGTTGCTGGTGATGCTGTTGATCCCGTTCAACAACATCGTGCTGTATCCCTTGCTGCGGCGCTTGGGATGGGAGCCGACCGCGCTGCGCCGCATGGGCTGGGGCATTGCCATTTCCGGCCTGTCGTGGATCGCGGCGGGCCTCATCCAGCTGCACATGGACGGCGGCGCTTCCACTTCGCTCGCCTGGCAGGCGCTGCCCTACCTGCTGCTGACCTTCGGCGAGGTGCTGGTGTCGGCGACCGCGCTGGAGTTCGCCTACAGCCAGGCGACGGCGGCGATGAAGGGCGCCATCATGGCCTTCTGGTACCTGTCGGTCACCTTCGGCAACCTGTGGGTGCTGCTGACCAACGCCGCGGTACGCAATGACGCGGTCATCCGGCAGATTGCCGCAACCGGCATGAGCGAGAATGCCTTCCTGATGTTCTTCTTCGCCGGCTTTGCCTTCGTCGCGGCGGCCGCCTTTGCAGCCTATGCGCGCCGCTATCCGATGCAGGATCATTACCGCGCCGCGTGAGGGCGAGGGTGACCCTGTTCTGACGCACCCATGCATCGAGGAATTGCCATGAACCGCACTTCGTCCTACCCGATCGGAACCCCGGGCGTGCCCTGGGGCAGCGCGGAAGTCGCCGCCTGGCGCGCGCGCCAGCAGCCTCGGCGCAGCTACGCCGAGGACGTGCTGTCGCGGGTCGATGCCTTGCGCGCGCATTGCGACGTGGAGTCTTACGGCGAGCTCGACTACACCCCGGATCGCTACCCGCTGTTTGCGGTGCGCAGCCGCCAGTGGGACGCGGCGCGCCCGCTGGCGCTGGTGACCGGCGGCGTGCATGGCTATGAAACCAGTGGCGTGCATGGCGCGCTGCAATTCGCCGAGCAGCACCTCGGCGAACATGCCGGCCGACTGGACGTGCTGGTCTTGCCCTGCGTCAGCCCGTGGGGCTATGAGCGCATCCACCGCTGGAACCCGGATGCGCTCGACCCGAACCGTTCCTTCCATGCCGACAGCCCGGCCGCGGAAGTCGCGGCAGTGCTGCGCCTGGTGGCACCGCTGCGCGAGCGCATCAGGGTGCACATCGATCTGCACGAAACGACCGACAGCGATGAATCCGAGTTCCGGCCCACGCTGGCTGCGCGCGACGGCAAACCCTTCACGCCCGGCACCATCCCGGACGGGTTCTACCTGGTGGACGATACCGAACGGCCGCAGCCGGCGTTCCAGCAGGCCATCATCGACGCGGTGGCGAAGGTCACGCACATCGCACCGGCGGACGAAAACGGCGAGATCATCGGCTCGGCCGTCGTGTCGCCCGGCGTGATCCGCTATGCGCTGGAGCCGCTCGGGCTGTGTGCCGGCATCACGCCGGCGCCGTATCGCACGACCACCGAGGTGTATCCCGACAGCCCGCGTGCGACGCCAGCGCAATGCAACGCCGCGCAGGTCGCCGCCGTGCGTGCCGCGCTCGCCTTCGCGCTGGCGCATCCGCTGCCCTGAGGGGCAGGGACGCCGTGACGGGGTGCGCGCCCATGCGCCTCGCGAAGATCGCCGCGATGGCCGCGGTCACGCTGTGGCTGGCGCTGGTCGCATTCGGCAATATCAGCGACTACGGCAGCAACTGGCCCTTCGTGCAGCACGTGCTGGCGATGGACACGATCTTTCCGGATGCGCGCATCCGTTACCGGGCGATCGCGCTGCCCTGGCTGCAGCATGCAGCCTATGTATTCATCATTGCGGTCGAATCACTCGCCGCCGTGCTGTGTGGCCTGGGCACCTGGCGGCTGTGGCAGGCGCGCCGGGCGCCCGTGGAGGTGTTCCAGCGCGCCCGCGGGGCGGCCGTGATCGGACTCGTCCTGGGTCTCCTGCTCTGGCTCGGCGGCTTCATGGCCATCGGTGGTGAATGGTTCGGCATGTGGATGTCCAGCGAATGGAACGGCCTGGACAGCGCGTTCCGCTTCGTGGTGGTGCTGCTGCTGGCGTTGATCCTGCTGGCGCAAGCGGATTAGCCGCCGGGGCGTCCGGCGCCCGCGCTGGGTGGACCCGCGCGACGCGCATCACCATGGCCGGATGGCGCGAGCCACCCGCCGCGCGGGTCACGAGCGCGCGCGCATTGGGCCAGCGGCTCAGGCCTCGAAACCGTCGCCGAAGATCCGTTCGTCAACCAGGTCGATGCTGGCGGCGATGGTATCGGTCAGGCCGCCATCATCGGTCACCGTGAGGGTCACCAGGTGCGTGTCGGCGGTGGCGAAGGTCTTGCCGGGATTGGCCAGGGTCGAGGTGCTGCCATCGCCGAAATCCCACGCGTGCGCGACGATCGTTCCGCCCAGATCGTTCGATGCGTCGGTGAACTGCACGCTCAGTCCCGACGCCTGCCAGGTGAATGCGGCCACCGGCGGCATGTTGAACGATCCCGGGTCATGCGTCTTGGCCAGTTCACCGAGGAAGGCGAGGCCGAACTGGGCGAAGGGGACACTGTTGAGCGTCGAGTGACCCATGTTGGCGAGGGTGTCGTTGGCCGTATGGATGTAGGGAAAGGCGGCCATGTCGGCCGGGGAGCTGGGCGGGCGGCCGGCTTCGAACACCATGCCGGCGGGATAGCCCTTCTGGGTCCACGCGGCGTGGTCGGAACAGCCGTAGCCGCAGGTCATCGCGCCGCGCGTGAAGCCGCGGGGCGCGAGATATTCATCGAACAGTTCGCCGAACCATGCGACCAGAGCCGGGTTGGAATTGTCCGTGACGATGCGCAGGTCCACGGGCGCGCCGTCGGCGTAGTTGGTCATGTCCAGCTGCAGCACACCGACCACGTCGATGCCCGCCGCTTCATGGCTTGCGGCAATGGCCTTGGAGCCCAGCAGGCCGACTTCTTCCGCCGCATAGCCCATGAACTGCACGGTACGCTGCGGCTTCCAGCCGTTGGCCAGCGCGATGCGGATGATTTCGGTGATGGTGGCAATGCCGGACGCATCGTCGTCCGCGCCGGGCGCGCGCATGTTGACGTCATAGGGCTGATTCCAGTTGACCGAATCGAGGTGCCCGCCAATGACGACCACTTCGTCCGCGTACGCGTTGCCCTGGACCGTCATGATCACCGACGGCTGGGTCGAACAGCTGGTGCAGCCCTCGAACAGGTCCACCTGCACGTCGCTGCGCCCATGCGCCAGCGCCTGCCATCGGTCGCGTATCCACAGTGCGGCGTCGCGGCCGTGGGTCGATTCGTAGTAGCGGTTGTGGAAGGCGGACAGGGTGGCGATGGTGTCGTAGAGGTTGCCTTCGCTCACGCTGTCCAGCCAGGGGCCGACGGTGGCCGGGTTGTCGATGGTGTAGAGCCCGCCCAGCGGCAGGTGCATGGCTTCATGGCTGCGGTCGCTGGCGATGAAGGCCTCGGCTTCCGGGCGCGAGCCGAAGGCGAAGAAGCCGCCGCAGCGATGCTCGACTTCGTGCACGTGGCGCACCAGGGCGGCAATGCCCGCGCGATCGAGCTGGGCGACGACCAGTTGCCGGCCCAGGCGGTCGGTCCAGTCCTGGGCGTCGCTGGCCAGGGTGGCCACGCCGGCGAAGGCTTCGCGTGAAGTCACCACGTAGACGGGTGCTGCGGCGGCGTGGGTTCGCGTCGTGATTTCCGGTGCGGCGTGCGCCCGTGCCGGCGCGGACAGCAGGCCGGCGGCCAACGACGCTGCGATCAGCATACGGATCAGGTTCATAGGTTGCCCCAAGGCTGTGGCGGCCGGATCGATGACCGCGGCGGGAAGGCTTCGGGGATCAAATGGCGTGCACCCCCGTTGGCGCCATGTTCCCGAACGCGGGGACGCCAGGTCAAGCGCCATGTCGGATGATGCGCGTGCGCGGCCGTTGACCGCGGGCCGCACGGCGCCCACCATCGGGCGACCGGCGTGCCGCAGCGGCACCTCACGAGGTTTGCCCATGAAACATCTGTTTGCCGCGCTTTGCATGCTGCTGTTGACCGCGCCCGCGCTCGCCGCCGAGGCGCAGGGCAAGGCCCCCGATCCCGCAAACGCGCCTGCCGTGCGCACCCTGGTGCTGGTGCGCCACGGACTCTACGAGCGCGATCCGCAGGCGGACGAAAGGCTGGGGCCGCACCTTGCGCCGATCGGCGTGGCACAGGCGCAGCTGGCCGGCGCCCGTCTCGCCGGCATGCCGGGCCACTTCGACGCCCTCTGGTCAAGCCCGGTGCAGCGCGCGCGTGATACCGCGGCCGTGATCGCCGCAGACTTTCCCGGCCGCCGGTTCGAGATCGTCGACGATCTTGCCGAGTGCACACCGCCGACGCGCCGCGAGGACGTCATGCAGCGCAAGACCGCCGAAGGCCTGGCGCGCTGCAAGGCCCAGCTCGACCGGGCCTTCGATCGGTTCTTCAAGCCCGCCAGCGGCACGCCGCGCACCGAGATGCTGGTCTGCCATGGCAACGTCATCCGCTACCTGGTCAGTCGCGCGCTCGGTGTGGACACCATGAGCTGGCTGGAGATGTCGGTGCGCCATGCCAGCATCACCACCATTCGCATCGAAGCCGATGGACGTTTCAAGGTGATCGCGGTGGGCGACAGCGGGCACATTCCGCCGAACATGCAGAGTGGCGCGACCGGCGACCCCAGGCGCAGCCTGGCGATCCCGCCCTTGCCGTTGGTGCGGGATACCCAGCCTGCCGGAACGTAGCCCGCCTCAGGCGGGCGCGGTCAGCTCCGGGGCATCCCAGCCGGGACGCGGGGCAAAGCGCGGGCCGTAGGTGCGGGTGAGGGTTTCCAGCCTGGCCTGCAGCGCCGCGGTGCCGGTGTCGCGGATGTACTGGATGGGGCCGCCGCGGAAGGGTGCGAAGCCGGTGCCGAAGATCACGCCGGCGTCGAGCAGGTCGGCATCGTCCACCACGCGGTCGTGCAGACAGGCCACGGCTTCGTTGAGCAGCGGCAGGATGAGCCGGTCCTCGAGGTCGGCCGGCGCCTGGTCGGCCGGATCGACCGCAGGCTTCTGCGGCTTGCCATCCTCCCACTTGTAGAAGCCCTGGCCGTCCTTCTTGCCGCGCTTGCCCCCCTGGACGAGTTCCTCCAGGGCCGGGGGGATTTCGAGCTCGAGGAACGGACCGAGCACCGCGCCGACCGAGGCGGCCACGTCCAGGCCCACCGTATCGATCAGCTCGATCGGCCCCATCGGCATGCCGAAGTGCCTGGCCGCCTTGTCGATCACCGGACCCGGGATGCCTTCGCTGAAGGCGCGTGCCGCCTCCAGCATGTAGGGCATGAGAATGCGGTTGACGAGGAAGCCCGGCGTGCCAGCCACCGCCAGCGGCAGCTTGCCGATGGCCCTGCAGAACGCCAGCGCACGTTTCTCGCTGGCGTCGGCCAGGCGGTCGTGGCGCACCACCTCGACCAGCGGCATCAGGGCCACCGGGTTGAAGTAGTGCAGGCCGAGGAAGCGGCCGGGCTGGGCCACTGCCTGGCGCAGTTCGTCGAGCGGAATGCTGGAGGTATTGGTGGCCAGCAGCGCATCGGCCTTCAGTTTCGGCTCGGCGTCCCGGTACAGCGCTTCCTTCGCCTCGCCGTTCTCGTAGATGGCCTCGATCAGCAGGTCTGCCGCGGCGATGCCGCTGCCCTCGACGTCGGCGCGCAGGCGCGCCAGTGCGGCGTCGATGCGCTCGGGGGTCTTCAATCTTCGGGTGAACAGGGTGCGGGCACGCTCCAGCGCCGGCTGCACGTACTTCATTTCGCGATCCTGCAGGGTCACCTGGAACTCGCGCAGCGCGCACCAGGCGGCAATGTCGCCGCCCATGACGCCGGCGCCGACCACGTGCACGTGGTGGATGCCGTGCTCGGCATCCTTGCCCAGTGACTTCAGGCGTTCCTGCAGGAAGAACACGCGCACCAGCTGGCGGGCGGTGGGCGTGGCGGCGAGTTTCGCCACTGCGCGTGCCTCCAGCTTCAGGCGCTGGCTGAGGCGGGCGCCACCGCGGCGCCAGGTGTCGATGAGCGCAAACGGCGCGGGATAATGCTGCTTGCGCACCTTGGCCGCGGTCTGCTTGAGCATCAGCTCGGCGAGCACCTGGCGCGCCGGCCAGGTGTTGCTCGCCCAGGCCGTGGCGCGCTGCCTGAGGCTGCGGTGCGGCGGGCGGGTGATGAGCTCCCTGGCGGTCTGCAGCAGCCGGTCCGCGTCGGCCAGGCGATCGACCAGGCCCAGCTTGCGGCAGTTTTCCGCCGAGGCGGCGCGGCCGGTCAGCATCAGTTCGAGTGCCGCCGGGGCGCCGATCAGGCGTGGCAGGCGCGCGCTGCCACCCCAGCCGGGAAAGATCCCGAGCTTGACTTCGGGCAGGCCGATGCGCGTGGACGGATCGCGCGACGCGACCCGGTAGCGGCAGGCCAGGGCCATCTCGGTGCCGCCGCCCATGCAGGCGCCGTGGATCGCGGCCACGGTCGGGCAGGGCAGCTGGGCGAGTTTCTGCAGCACGCGCTGGCCGTTCTCCAGGACATCCTGGACGCGGCCGTCGCGCGCGTACTGTTCGAATTCGGTGAGATCGGCGCCGACGATGAAGCCGCGCTTGCCGGAGCGGATCACCACGCCGCGCGGCGGCTCGAAGGACAGTCGCTCGACGATCTCGGCCAGCTCATCCATGACCTCGCGGCTCAGCGCGTTGGCCGAGCGGCCGGCGCGATCGAGGGTCAGCGTGACAATGCCATCTTCGTCGAGCGATGACTGCCAATGCTGGAAACGCAGGCCTTCGAACATGGCAGGCTCCGGAAATCGCTGGCGGGATGGCTATAATCCCGGCAAGCCGTACGTCGGGTCAATGCGGCGGTCCAGGGAGACGCTGGTGGTCGATCAAGCCGACGGTCTCGTCGTCGTACGCAAGCTGTTCGAGCGCATCGTGGGTTCGTCGCAGCATCTGCTCGCCTTGCAGACGGTGCAGGCCGGCGAGGTGCTGGCGCAACTGCGCATCTTCGCCATGCGCGGTGGCGCGTCGGTGTATGCCTGGGAGCCCGATGCCGGCCTGGTCTCGCTGCGCGAAAGCGGCCTCAACGTGCCCGGTTCGCGGCGCCTGACCGATGCGCTGCGCTATATCACGCACAGCACGCATTTTGGCGTGTACCTGTTTACTGCCTTCGAGGAGCACCTCAAGGCGGTCGATATCCTGCTGCTGCGGCGCATCTCGCGCATGGCGACGCCGAACGGGCGCAAGCTGGTGTTTCTCGGCGCCAGCGTCGAAATGCCGGAAGAACTGGAAGGCTTCTTCGACCGGCTGGAGGGTGCCGGTACCGTGCGGCCGCAACTGCGCCTGCGCGACGGCCGGTGGGTGGCCTGAGCATGCCAGGGCCGGCCGGGGCGGCAGGCGGCGCGGCACTGATCGTGGCTTCCGGCCGCGAGGACCGCCGGGTCCTGTTCGACGTACTCGACGCCCTGCAGCTCGACGCGGTCTATTCGGCCCGCGACACGCGCCAGGCCCGCGCATTCTTTGCCGAGGATCCGTCGATCCGCCTGGTGCTGCTGGAGTTTGCCGCCGATCCGGTCGAGGCCGCGGCGTTTTGCGCCGAGGTGGCCGATCGCGTGCCGGTGATCGGCGTCGTCGGCGATGCCGCCGCGCGCGGCGGCGCCAAGCCGGCCGGGTTGGTCGAATGGATCGCCAGTCCCGTGCGTGCCTTCGACGCGACCGCGCGCATCGAGGCCGCACTGGCGGCGCAAGGCGGCGCGCCGGCCACGCCGCTGGCGATGAGTGGCGAGGCCGACCGCTACCGTTTCGTATTCGAGGGCAGCATCGACGAGCTGGCCATCGTCGATCCGCAGAGCGGCTGCATCCTGGATGTCAATGCCGCCTTCGTGCAGCGTTCCGGCCACGCGCGGACGGAACTCATCGGCGCGCGCATCGATCGCTTCGACGCCCTGCTCGATCCGGCCCAGCGCAGCGCCTGGGCAACGCACCTGGGCGGCGCGGACAGCTGCAGCCTGCGCTGTCGCAAGCCGCGCGCGGACGGCGATTCCTACCGCGTGGACATGCATGTGCGCCGGGCCCTGCGCGATGGCAGCCTGGTGCACCTGTACATGTTCCGCGATATCGGCGAGCTGGGCCGCTGCCGGGATGCGCTGGACGCGGTGGCGCAGCTCACGCGTTCCGCGGCCCAGCACGAGGGCATGTTCGACACCCTCGCGCGCGCGCTTGGCGAGTGGCTGGCGCCGGAGCTGGTCGCCGTGGTCGCCGCGCCGAACGGGCCGGCCACCATGCCGGAAGTGCTGATGTTCCATCACCGCGTGGGGACCGACTCCGGCCTCGACCTGTTTGCCATCAACGCGCTCACCGAAGCCCTGGATGGCAATGAAGTGGTGCGTGCGAACGGCGCCTGGCGGCATCCGAATTCGGCCGATTTCGTGCGCGCCAACGGTCTCGAATGCATGGTGGCGCTGCCGCTTTGCGACGAGCGCCAGGATGTGCTTGGCGTCCTGCTGCTCGCGCGGTCGCGTGCGCTGGATGCCGAAGGCAGCGCGCTGGCGGCCCTGCGCGTGTTTGCCGCGGCCGCCGCCGCGGAGCTGGCGCTGCGCCAGTTGCGCGAACGCGATCGCAGCGTCAGCCTGGGTGATCCGCTCACCGGGCTGCCCAACCGGCTGCTTTTCAACGATCGCCTGGAACTGGCCATCCGCGAGGCGCAGCGCAGCCAGGAGCACTTCGCGCTGCTGTTCGTCGATCTGGACCGTTTCAAGACCATCAACGACTCGCTCGGCCACGGCGTGGGCGACCAGGTGCTGATCGCGGTCGCCAACCGCCTGCGTGCCTGCGTGCGCGAATCGGACACGGTGGCGCGCTATGCCGGCGACGAGTTCACCCTGATCCTGCGCCACGTGGGCCAGCGCGAGGATGCCGTGCGCGTGGCCGACAAGATCGTGCGCGCGATGGAGGCGCCGCTCGAGCTTGCCGATGGCCTGGAGCTGGGCATCACCGCCTCGCTGGGCCTGAGCTTCTACCCGGAGGACGCCACCGATGCCGAACGCCTGCTCAAGCACGCCGATGTCGCCATGTATTCGGCCAAGGGGCTGGGCCGCAACAACGTGCAGGCCTATGTCGCCGTGCCCGAGGAAGCCCATCAGCAACGCCTGATGCTGGAAACCAAGCTGCGCCAGGCCGAGGCCAGCGGGCAGTTGCGCGCCTTCTACCAGCCGCAGCTGGGCACCGCCAGCGAGGATATCGTCGGCATGGAGGCACTGATCCGCTGGGAGCATCCGGAGCTGGGCATGATCAGCCCCGGGTTCTTCATCCCGCTGGCCGAGGAGTCCGGACTCATCATCTCGATGGGCGAATGGATCCTGCGCCAGGCCTGCCATGATGCGCAGCGCTGGGTGCAGAAGTTCGGCCTGCGCCTGCGCGTGGGGGTGAACCTCTCGGCCCTGCAGTTGCGCCAGCCCGGCTTCGTGCGCCTGGTGGCGGCCGTGCTGCGCGACAGCGGCCTGCCACCGCAACTGCTGGATCTGGAGATCACCGAGAGCATGAGCATGAAGTCGATCCCGAACCTGCTGGAAACCCTGAACGGCCTGCGCCGCATGGGTTGCGGCGTGTCGATCGACGATTTCGGCACCGGCCAGGCTTCGCTGGAATACATGCGCCGCTTCCCGGCCGATCGCATCAAGATCGACCAGGCCTTCGTGCGCAACATCGGCATCGATCCGGATGACGAGGCGATCGTGCACGGCACCATCACGATGGCGCACAACCTCAAGCGCGAGGTAGTGGCCGAGGGCGTGGAGAGCGAGCAGCACCTGGAGTTCCTGCGCAAGCAGGGTTGCGAGGTGGTGCAGGGCTTCCTGTTCTGCCGCCCGTTGCCGGCGGCCGGATTCGAGCGCCTGCTCGAACAGCGCGCCCACCTGCTGGGCGAAATGCGCGGCGCGCCGGCGATTCCCGCTTGAGCCGGCGCGGCGCCAACCCCATGTGTCTGGCAATCTTGCGCACCCCGTTCCGCCCGCGGTGGCTCCGGCGACCGGCGCGCGGCCCTTCGGAACCATTGGAGTAAGGCCCGGATGGGCGAAAGCGACTCGGATCGTGCGCTCGTCGAGCGAGTTCAGCACGGCGACAAACACGCCTTTGACCTGCTGGTCAGGAAGTACCAGCACAAGCTGGTCAGCGTGATCTCGCGCTATGTCAACGACTGGAGTGAATGCCAGGACGTGGCGCAGGAGGCGTTCATCCGTGCCTATCGGGCGATCGGCTCGTTCCGCGGCGATGCGCAGTTCTATACCTGGATGTACAAGATCGCCATCAACACCGCCAAGAACCATCTCGTCTCGCAGGGGCGGCGCCCGCCGACCGAAGACGTGGTCGTCGAGGATGCGGTGCAGTTCGAGGGCGCCACGCGCCTGCACGAGTCGGCCACGCCCGAACGCGAACTGATGCGCCAGGAAATTGAACAAACCGTGTTCGCCACTGTCCAAGCGCTGCCAGAGGAGCTGCGGACCGCGATCACGCTGCGTGAGGTGGACGGCCTGAGCTACGAGGAAATCGCGGAAGCGATGAACTGTCCGATCGGAACAGTCAGGTCACGCATCTTCCGCGCCCGCGAGGCAATCGACGAGCGATTGCGCCCGCTGCTGTCGGAGAACTAATCGATGAACCCGATTCACGAACAGCTTTCGGCACTGATGGATGGCGAGCTTGGCGCCGATGCCACGCGCTTCGTGCTGAAGCGCGCCGGCAGCGAGCGCGAGCTGCGCCTGGATTGGGGCCGCTGGCATGTTGCGCGCGAGGTCCTGCGGCGCCAGGGCGGCGTGGTGTTCGTGCCCGCCGGGTTTGCCGATGCGGTGATGGCGCGGCTGGAGATGGTGCAGGTCGAGCCCCGCCGTGGCGCCGTGCATCCGTGGTTGCGCTGGGGCGCCGGTGGTGCGATTGCCGCAGCCGTAGCCGTGGCGGCCCTGATGGTCCTGCCGCCGCCCGGCGCCGAACCGGCCGGCGTGGCGCCGATGGCCACGGCAACCGCGCCGCTCACACCGGTGCAGGGCCTTGGTGCGATTGGCGCGACACCGGTCGCGGCCACTTCGGCCGCGCGCGATTTCCGTGCCCCGCTGCTGCCCGCGACGGCGCCGATCGAGGCCGCCCCGGCCAGCTTCGGCGGTGATGCGGGGGGCGCGATCGGCTTCGACCCGCACATGCAGTCCTACCTGCTGCGCCATTACCAGAGCGTGGGCCGCAGCGGCCAGTCGCCCTACGTGCCCTACGTGTTGCTGGTGACGCCCCAGCCCGCGCCCGCGCAGCAGCCGGATCGCCAGGAGCGCTGAGCGGCGTGGCAGAGCCTGCCTTCCCGTCGCGGCGCGGCGGTGCCGCAGGATGGGTCAGTGGCGTGGCGCGCGTGATGTTCGCGCTCGCCGTGCTGGGTGCGGGCGGTGCGCTGCAGGCCGCCGAGGCCACCACGCCGGAAGGGCTGCTGATGCAGATGAACCGCGCCCTGGCCAGCCTCGATTACCAGGGCAGTTTCGTCTACGAGCATGATGGCCGGCTCGATGCGCTGCGCATCTTCCACGCCGGCGCTGGCCGCGGCCGCGCGCGCCTGGTGAGCCTCAGTGGCCCGCGCAGCGAGGTGGTGCGTATCGGCAACAGCGTGACCTGCCTGCATGGCAGCGCCCCCAGCATGTTGTTCCGCGACGAGCACGATGCGCGTCTGCTGCCCCTGTTGCCGAACCTGTCCGCGCGCGCGGCGCAGCATTACACGGTGCGCGCCGGCGGCAGCGATCGGGTGGCCGGCTATCACGCGCGCATCGTCGAGGTCGTGCCACGCGACGAGTTCCTGTATGGCTACCGCGTGTGGATCGAGGAGGGCGCCCATCTGCCGCTGCGTGCGGCCATCATCGATGCCCGCCAGCGCGCACTCGAGCAGTTCATGTTCGTCTCCCTGGAAATCGGCGCCGTGCCGAAGGAAGGCGATCTCGCTGCCGGCGCCGAGGTCGGTCTGCTGGCCGCGGCAACCGAGGCGCCCCTGCGCACCACGCACTGGCAGGTTGCCGATCTGCCGCCAGGCTTCGTCCTGGTGCGCACGCAGCAACCCGTCGCTGGCCCGCAAGGCGCCGAGCATCAGATCTATACCGATGGGCTGGCCAACGTGTCGGTCTATGTGGAGCCGGTCACGGCCGACCGGACGGCGCCCGAACGCGTTGCCACGCGCGGCGTCATCAATGCCTGGACGCACGCGCGCGACGGCTGGCAGGTCACCGCGCTCGGCGACGTGCCGGCCGCCACGGTCGAGCGCATGGCGCGCTCGGCGCGGCTGCTGGAGCCGTCTCGCTGAAGCGTTCCTGAGCGCGCGCGCGCAACAGCGCCGCAGCCGGAACTTTGCCGGACGCGTCGCGTCCAAGGGGCGCCCGTTCGACGCCGGTGGTCACTGGGGGCGTCGCGGATAAAGTTCCATTCACCAGGGAAAAGCGAGGTTCAACCATCATGACGATCATGCGCAGTGGAACGCTTTGTCGCTGGCTGCTGGTACCGGTACTGATGCTGCTCGCCAGCACGCCGGCGCTGACAGTCGAATTGCCCGATTTCTCCCCGCTGGTCGAAAAGTACGGCCCGGCGGTGGTCAACGTGCAGGCCACCGGCAGCGTGGACATGCAAGGTGCCGATGCCCTGCAGGACGTGCCCGAGATCTTCCGCCGCTTCTTCGGCCCGCTGCCGCCGCAGCAGCCGCGCAGCGGCGAGCGGATATCGATGGGTTCGGGCTTCATCATTTCCGCCGATGGCTACGTGCTCACCAACAACCACGTCGTCGATGGCTCCGATCACGTGACCGTGCGCCTGTCCGACCGGCGCGTGCTGGACGCCAAGGTGATCGGCACCGATTCGCAGTACGACATCGCGCTGCTCAAGCTCGATGCGAACAACCTTCCCGTCGTCAGCATCGGCGATTCCAAGGCGCTCAAGCCCGGCCAGTGGGTAGTGGCGATCGGCTCGCCGTTCGGCTTCGATCACTCCGTGACCGCCGGCATCGTCAGCGCCGTGGGCCGCAGCTTCGGGGGCGCCGATCAGCAGTACGTGCCGTTCATTCAGACCGACGTGCCGATCAACCGCGGCAATTCGGGCGGTCCGCTGTTCAACCTCGACGGACAGGTGGTCGGGATCAACTCGCAGATCTTCTCCAATACCGGCGGTTTCATGGGCCTGTCCTTCGCCATCCCCATCGACATTGCCATGGATGCGGTCGAGCAGATCAAGACCACCGGCCACGTCAGCCGCGGCATGATCGGCGTGCGCATCCAGAACGTGGATCGCGACCAGGCCAAGGCGCTCGGCCTGCCACGCATCGGCGGCGCGCTGGTCAACGAGGTGACGCCGGGCGGCGCCGCCGACAAGGCGGGTGTGCAGGTCGGTGACGTGATCCTCGGCTGGGCCGGCGAAGACGTGGCCACTTCGGCCGACCTGCCGCCGATGGTGGGCACCACCAAGCCGGGCAGCAAGGTGGACATGCGCATCTGGCGCAACGGCAAGATCATCACCGTGCCCGTCGTCGTCGGCACGCAGCCGACCGACGTCGGCAAGCAGGTGGCGCGCAACGCGGGCGAGCCCGCCGCCGCGGGCAACCCGCTCGGTATCGTGGTGCAGGAGCTCACCCCCGAACAGCGCAAGCAGCTCGGCATCGACCGTGACGAGGGCGTGGTGGTCACGCGCCTGATCGGTGAAACGGCGCGTCGCTCGGCGCTGGCGCCCGGGGACGTGATCCTGATGGTCGGGCGCAAGCCGGTGAAGTCGGCCGCCGATTTCAATGCGGCACTCAAGTCCGCCAAGCCCGGCGATGCAGTGATGCTGCTGGTGCGGCGCAACGACCAGACCCAGTTCATTGCCATGACGGTACCCAAGTCCGGCGATTAGACGCCGCTTCTCCCGGGTACGGCGCGCGGCCGTACCCGGGTTGCGCTGGCGGCGCCCTCGCGAACCGCCTCGGGCAGTCCGGACAAGCGGTGCACACCCGCCAACGGTTCGCCGCGCAGCGACCGTCAGGCACCCGACGAACGCTCCGCATGCAGCCTTGCCCGGGCTGCATGCGGCTTTGGCCGGTTGGGACCGGAATCCCGCAGGGACGCTCATTTCTGCGATAATCCCGCGCTTTGCCGCGCTGCAGCAGCGGGCACCCGCAGACCTTCCGGAGCGGTTCCAGCTTGTCAGACCCGATGCGCCACATCCGCAATTTTTCGATCATTGCCCATGTCGATCACGGCAAGTCCACGCTCGCCGACCGCATCATCCAGCTGTGTGGCGGCTTGACCGCGCGCGAGATGGCCGCCCAGGTGCTCGACAACAACCCGATCGAGCGCGAGCGCGGCATCACCATCAAGGCGCAATCGGTGTCGCTGCCCTACACGGCCAGGGACGGCACGGTCTATCAGCTCAACTTCATCGATACCCCGGGCCACGTCGATTTCAGCTACGAGGTCAGCCGCTCGCTGGCGGCCTGCGAAGGCGCGCTGCTGGTGGTCGATGCAGCGCAGGGCGTCGAGGCGCAATCCGTGGCCAACTGCTACACGGCGGTCGAGATGGGGTTGGAAGTGGTGCCGGTGCTGAACAAGATCGACCTGCCGACCGCCGATCCCGACAAGGTCAAGGAAGAAATCGAGGCCGTCATCGGCATCGATGCCGCCGACGCGATCGCCATCAGTGCCAAGACCGGGCTGAACGTGGAAGCGGTGCTGGAAGCCATCGTTGCGCGCATTCCGCCACCGACGCCGCGCGGCAGCGACAAGCTGCAGGCGCTGATCATCGATTCCTGGTTCGACAACTACCTCGGCGTCGTCTCGCTGGTGCGCGTGATGCAGGGCGAGCTGAAGGCCGGCAGCAAGCTGCTGGTGATGTCCACCGGGCGCACGCACGAGGTCGATCAGGTCGGCGTGTTCACGCCCAAGCGCGTGGTCAGGGATGCCCTGCGCGCGGGCGAGGTCGGCTGGGTCACCGCTTCCATCAAGGAAGTGCACGGCGCCCCGGTCGGCGATACGCTGACCCTGGCGCGCGACCCGGCCGCACAGCCGCTGCCGGGCTTCCAGCAGATGCAGCCGCGCGTGTTTGCCGGCCTGTTCCCGACCGCTGCGGACGACTACCCGGCGCTGCGCGAGGCGCTGGACAAGCTCAAGCTCAACGACGCCGCGCTGCACTTCGAGCCGGAAACGTCCGAAGCCATGGGCTTTGGTTTCCGTTGCGGCTTCCTTGGCCTGCTGCACATGGAAATCATCCAGGAGCGGCTGGAGCGCGAATACGACCTCGACCTCATCACCACGGCGCCGACGGTGGTCTACGAGGTGTTGCTGACCGATGGCAGGATCCTCACCCTGGACAACCCGGCCAAGCTGCCGCCCTCGCAGAACATCGAGGAAGTACGCGAGCCGATCATCGTCGCCAGCATCCTCACGCCGCCCGATCACATCGGCAGCGTCATCAAGCTGTGCGAGGAAAAGCGCGGCGTGCAGCGTTCCATCCACTACATGGCCAGCCAGGTGCAGATCACCTACGAGCTGCCGTTGGCCGAGGTGGTGCTGGACTTCTTCGACAAGCTCAAGTCCGTATCGCGCGGCTATGCGTCGATGGACTATGCCTTCGATCGCTTCCAGGCCGGCCCGTTCGTGCGCGTGGACGTGCTCATCAACGGCGACCGCGTGGACGCGCTCAGTCTCATCCTGCACCGCACCAGCGCCGACCGGCGCGGGCGCGAGCTGGTCGAGAAGATGAAGGATCTGATCCCGCGCCAGCAGTTCGACGTGGCCATCCAGGCCGCCATCGGCTCGCAGATCATCGCCCGTTCCAGCGTCAAGGCGCTGCGCAAGAACGTGCTCGCCAAGTGTTACGGTGGCGACGTGTCACGCAAGCGCAAGCTGCTGGAAAAGCAGAAGGAAGGCAAGAAGCGCATGAAGCAGGTGGGCAACGTCGAGATACCGCAGGAAGCCTTCCTGGCGGTGTTGCAGATGGACAAATAGCCGGGGGTCGGGAGCGGAAAGCCGAGGATCGCAGGCGCCAGGCCGTTCAGGGCGTGCCGCGCAGGCGATGCTTGCTTCCCGATTCTCCATTCCCGTTTTCCCGAAGGAAGACCCATGGACTTTGATTTCGCATTGTTGCTGGTGGTGCTGACGGCCGTTTCCGGCGTGATCTGGCTGCTCGACCACCTGTTGCTGAAGCCCGGACGCAGGCGCCGTGCGGCCGCCGTCGCGGAAATGTCCGCGCTGTCGCCCGAAGAGCGCGAGGCGCGCATGAAGAATGCGCTGCGCGAGCCCATCGTGGTGGAGTACGCGCACTCGTTCTTCCCGGTGCTGCTGCTGATCCTGCTGTTCCGCTCGTTCGTCGCCGAGCCCTTCAAGATTCCCTCCGGCTCGATGATGCCGACCCTGCTGGTCGGCGATTTCATCCTGGTCAACAAGTTCGCCTACGGCCTGCGCCTGCCGGTGCTGAACACGAAGATCGTCAACATCGGCGAGCCCGAGCGCGGCGACGTGTTCGTGTTCCGCTATCCCGGCTATCGCTGTCAGGTGGATGGCCGATGGGTGCAGAGCGGCAACCCGTGCAACCAGCCGTTCCGCAAGGTGGCGCGCGAGGACTACATCAAGCGCGTGGTCGGGCTGCCGGGCGACCAGATCACCTATCGGAACAAGACGCTCTACATCAACGGCGTGGAAGTGCCGCAAACCCCCATGGGCAGCTACACCGGTCCTTCCGAGCCCGGACGCAGCATGGCCGGCGCCGAAGTGCTGCAGGAGGATCTGGGCGATACCGAGCACCGGATCCTCGAGATGCCGCAGGTGTGGATCGGTCATGAAGGCACCTGGAAGGTGCCCGATGGACATTATTTCGCCATGGGCGACAATCGCGACAACAGCGCCGACAGCCGCTTCTGGGGCTTCGTGCCGGAGCAGAACCTGGTCGGTCGCGCATTCCTGATCTGGATGAACTTTGATGACGGCATCGATTTCAGCCGCATCGGTACCGTGATCAAATAGGCACGCAGGCCGACGTGGCCGCGTAGTGGGCAAGCTGGGAGGAGGGGACATGAAGATGATCGGCAAGGCGCGGGGCATCACCCTGATCGGATTCCTGATCGGGCTGTGCGTACTCGGGTTTTTCGCCTACCTGGCAATGCGCCTGGTGCCCATGTACGTCGAATACTTTGGCGTGGTGAAGTCCATGGAGATGGTGCGCAATGAGCCGAACTCGGCGCAGAAATCGATCGACCAGATCCGCAGCGATCTCAGCCTGAAGTTCAACACCCAGTATGTGGACGATACTTCGGTACCGCCCTCGGCCATCTCCATCAAGCGCGAAAGCGGCGGCACCACGCTGCGCATCGCCTATGAGAAGCGCGTGCCGTTCCTCTACAACATCGACCTGGTCGGCAAGTTCGACAAATCGGTCAGGCTCACCAACTCGGGTGGCTGAGCACGTCATTCTTGGCCATCGATTCGGTGACCCCGACCTGCTGGAACGCGCCCTGACGCACCGCAGCGCGGGCCACCAGAACAACGAGCGGCTGGAGTTCCTGGGCGACGCCCTGCTCAACCTGTACGTGGCCGAGCTGATCTACGAGCAGCACCCGCGCGCCGATGAAGGCGAGATGACGCGCCTGCGCGCCGCGCTGGTCAATGGTGGCACCCTGGCCGAGATCGCCCGCGAACACGGCATCGGCGAACGCCTGCACCTGGGTCCGGGCGAGCTCAAGAGCGGCGGCTTCCGGCGCGATTCCATCCTCGCCGATGCGCTCGAGGCCCTGATCGCGGCGATCTACGCCGACGCCGACTGGCAGGTCTGCCGCGATACCGTGCGCCGCCTGTTCGCCACGCGCGTGGCCAACATCGAACACGCGCCCAAGGATGCCAAGACGCGCCTGCAGGAATGGTTGCAGGCGCGCAACCTGGCCTTGCCGGCCTACGAGCTCGTCGCCACCACCGGCGAGGAGCACGCGCGCATCTTCGAGGTGTGCTGCCGCATCGAGGCGCTCGACATCACCACCGCCGGCAGCGCATCGGGTCGCCGCGCCGCCGAACAACTGGCCGCCGCGCGCGCACTGGACGAAATCGTGGCCAGGGGCGACCGGCATGACTGACGCCCCGCACCGCTTCGGCCACGTGGCCCTGCTCGGCCGGCCCAATGTCGGCAAGTCCACCCTGCTGAATGCCATTCTCGGCACCAAGCTCAGCATCGTCACGCCCAAGCCGCAGACCACGCGGCACCGGATCCTCGGCATCCTCAGCCGGCCCGACGCGCAACTTGCCTTCATCGACACGCCCGGCCTGCACCAGGGCGGCAAGCACGCCCTGAACCGCCAGCTCAACCGCGTGGCCCAACAGGTACCGGGAGAAGCCGACGTGCTGGTGCACGTTGTCGATGGCCTGCGTTGGACGGACGAGGATGAGGCCGTGTGGCGGCTCCTGGCTGCGCAGCCGGCGCCGCGCCTGCTTGCCATCAACAAGGTGGACAAGCTCGCCGACAAGACCGCGCTGCTGCCGCTGGCGGCCGAGCTCACGCGCGCGCGTCCCTATGCCGGCGTGCACTTCATCGCCGCCCGTCGCGGCGACGGCGTGCCGGCCCTGCTCGATGACATCACCCGACGCCTGCCCGAAGGGCCGGCCGCCTATCCGGAGGATGAGTACACCGACCGCAGCGAACGCTTCCTCGCCGCCGAGTTCGTGCGCGAGCAGTTGATGCTGCAGCTCGGCGCCGAGCTCCCCTATGCCACCGCGGTGGAAATCGAGCGTTTCGAGGATGCCCCCGGCATCACGCGCATCGGCGCCGTCATCTGGGTCGAACGCGACAGCCAGAAGGGCATCGTCATCGGCGCCGGCGGCAGCCGCCTGAAACAGGTCGGCAGCGCCGCCCGCCGCGCCATGCAGCAGGCCTTCGAGCGCCGCATCCACCTCGAACTGTGGGTGCGCGTACGCGAATCCTGGAGCAACGACGCCCGTGCCCTGAAGCAGTTCGGCTACAGCGAATAGCACCGCACCTGCAAGCACCTCCCCACGCTTCACGCCCCACAGCACGCGGCACCCGGATGCCCTTGACGCCGCGACGACCCCCTTGATCGTCCCGGCGCTCGCCGGGAAGCCGCACCTGCGACGTCGCGACCCAGCCTTTCGCCATCCCGGCACACGCCGGGAACCAGCGAAACCCATGGGCAGCGTTGCGCCCCGCCGCCAGGTTGACGTCGGATCGCTGGCACAACGCCCTCCAAACTGGCAGATTGCCTCTGCAGGGGGCGGGTGCCGGCGGTCGACGAGGCGGCCGGGAGCCGTCAACGACCCGTCTCAGCATTTGAGACGCGCGCGTGATATTCCTTCGATCACGCGCGGCATGGGGCGCATGGACTTGGAGCACAGGGGGAAGGAATATGGCGTTTGACCGCTTTTTCGCCGACGCATTGGGCCGCGGCGACCCGTCGGGCCTGGTGCCCTACGCGTATCAGCAACGCCTTGCGCAGGCGACCTGGCCCGATCTGCTGGATGTGCCGACCGGCCTGGGCAAGACCGCTGCGGTGACACTCGCGTGGTTGTGGAAGCGCGGCTGGCGGCGGGGTGGGCGCAGCGAAGCCATTGACCCCACCACCCCGCGGCGGCTCGTGTGGTGCCTGCCCATGCGCGTCCTGGTGGAACAGGCCGAGAGCAACATCCGGTCCTGGCTGGACGCATTGGGAATCGCGGCAGCCCCTGGTGGCGGCAAGGTGTCCGTGCACGTCCTGATCGGCGGCGCGGAAGATCTCGGCAGCTGGGCTGAACATCCCGAGGAGGACATGATCCTCATCGGCACCCAGGACATGCTGCTCTCGCGTGCGCTGATGCGTGGCTATGGGATGAGCCGCTATCAGTGGCCGATCCACTTTGCCTTGCTGCATAACGATTGCCTGTGGGTCTTCGATGAAGTGCAGCTGATGGGCGCGGGCCTGCCGACCAGCACGCAGTTGGAGGCCTTCCGTCGCGACGCTGCGCTGGCACCGGCGCGCGCCAGCCGCAGCCTGTGGGTATCGGCAACCTTGCACAAGGACTGGCTGGGAACCGTGGATTTCGCGCCGCACCTGGATACATTGCAGGCGGCTCGCCTGCAACCGGACGACCTGGCACAGCAGTCGGTGCAGCAGCGCCTGAGTGCACGCAAGGCGCTCCATCGTGCAAACACCTGTCTGGCGGGCGGCAGCAAGGGCGACCTGCAAGCCTACATTGACTCGCTGGCCGATGAGGTCGCCGCGCAGCATCAGACTGGCAGCCAGACGCTGGTAATCCTCAATAACGTCGAACGCGCCCAGAGATTGCATGAGGCACTTGGCGCGCGGCGGGCCGATGCGACGTTATTGCTCCTGCACGCACGCTTTCGTGCCGAAGAACGCAGGGAGATCGAGCAGGCGTTGCGGCGCGAGCCGTCGGCGCAGGGTCGGATCATCATCGCCACCCAGGCCATCGAAGCCGGTGTGGATATCACCAGCCGCACCCTGTTCAGTGAGCTTGCGCCCTGGGCGTCGATGGTGCAGCGCTTTGGTCGCTGCAATCGCGATGGTGTTCATGCACATGCCGATGTGTTCTGGATCGACATCGCGGCCGACGCCGACAAGCTGGCGCGCCCGTATGACGATCAGTCGTTGAGCGCCTCGCGCGAATTGCTGATCGGTCTGGACGATGTTGGCTCCTCGCACTTGCCGCAGGTGGATGCGGCCCGTCCGCTGACCCAGGTGTTGCGACGCCGCGACCTGCTCGAACTGTTCAACACCGAGGCGGATCTTTCCGGCTTCGACGTCGATGTCTCTCCGTACATCCGCGACAGCGGCATACCGCCGGTGCAGGTGTTCTGGCGGAAGCTCGGCAAGGATGGAACGGAGGCGCAGGGGAGGCCGGAGCGCAGGGAACTTTGTCCTGCCTCCATCGGCCAGCTCAGGGGTCATTTGGGAAGCGCGCTCAAGGGGGCGGCGCGACAGGCATGGCGCTGGGACGTGCTAGAGCGCGGCTGGGTGAAGGTCGCAGCGGACCAGATACGCCCAGGCATGACCTTGCTGCTCGACGCGGCCGATGGCGGCTACGACGCGCGACTTGGATTCGTCCCCGGCGGGAAGCGGCCGGTCGAACCGTTGATGGCGACGGTCGGCGGCACGGAAGCAGACAGCAACGAGGCCGATTTTCTGACCCAGATTGGACGTTGGGTATCCCTGCCGCAGCATCTGGCCGACGTCGCCGAGGATGCCGTCCGCCTGTGCCAGTCATTGCATACCGACTCCGCGCTGGCTGACGCCATTGTCGAAGCAGGGCGCTGGCACGACCTCGGCAAGGCACACGCGGCATTCCAGAATGCACTCGAAGCCAGTGGCCACGAACCGGATGCCGCGCCGCCCTGGGCCAAGTCCAATGGTCGCGGGCGACTGCGATATTTCGTCGAAGCCGCCGAAGGAAGGCAACTGCGTCGACACTTTCGACATGAGCTGGCTTCCATGCTGGCCTGGCTGGAGCACGGACCACGCAGTGAACACCACGACCTCATCGCCTACCTGATCGCCGCGCACCACGGCAAGGTGCGTATGGGGTTGCGTGCGCTGCCTGACGAGCACGGCGCGAAGGAAAGCCCGGACACACTGTTTGCCCGCGGCGTTTGGGATGGGGATCAACTGCCGGCGCTGGCATTCGATGGCCGGCAGATCCCGCAGACCACCCTGCGCCTCGATCTGATGCAGTTGGGCCGCAGCGAACGACAGGGCGCGTCCTGGTCGGCACGCACCCAGGCCTTGCTCAGGCAGCACGGGCCGTTTCGCCTCGCCTGGTTCGAGGCGCTGGTGCGCATTGCCGACTGGCGTGCATCGGCGCGCGAGGCCAAACCATGAGGCTGCTCGCATTCGAAGCCGTGGCCAAGGCGCTGGATGCCGCAGGCGTACGTTACCTCGTGGCCGGCGGGCTGGCCGTCAACGCGCATGGCTACATCCGTCTCACTGCCGACATCGACCTGGTCATTGCGCTGGATGCGGACAACATCACGCGCGCATTCAGGGCGCTGTCGGACATTGGCTATGTGCCCTCGGTTCCCATCACGGCGACCATGTTCGCAAGCCCAGCGCAGCGCGATCGGTGGCGGCAGGAAAAGGGCATGCAGGTCCTCAACTTCCACAGCAACGCCCACCCGGAAACCTCGGTGGATGTATTCGTATATGAACCGTTCGATTTCTCCGCGGAGTGCGTCGCCGCGCTGCAAGGTGAACTCCTGCCGGGACTCACCGTGCGCTTCGTATCCATCTCCACGCTGATCCGCATGAAGCAGGTCGCCGGGCGCGCCCGTGATCTGGACGACATCGAGCACCTGCGCCAGTTGCAGGAGGGCAAGCAGCATGACTGAGCACCGTGAGGATATCGACTGGAGCAAGACCACCTACGAAGGCGTACGCCGCGAACAGTTGCGGCGAGTCCAATCCATGAGCCTGCGCCAACGGCTCGAGGCATTGGATGAGCTCACAAGACTGGCTGAACGCATGCAGGCCATGCCGAAACAGCCAGGTGACGCTCCAGCGGATAAGGTCGGCTCCGGCGTGCATGAAGATGGCCAGCGTTATCCCGCAGCTGGCACTCTGCATGCCCTGGTTCTGGAAGGCTGCAAGCCCACGCCATTGGCCAGCTATCTGAAGGCGCTCGGCATCCTGCGCCTGGTCGCCGAGCAGGCCGATCCGGACGCCTGCGGGTATTGGATGGATGAGGCCTTCGTCCTGCAGAGCACGCTGGATCGGGCCGCGCTGCAGGCGTTCTTTCTCGATCACTACCGGCCGACGCCGATCCTGGCGCCATGGAATGGAGGCAGCGGTTTCTACTTCCAGGAAAGAAAGCTCAGTGCGAAAGACCCGCTCACGGGTAAGCGGATCAAGACTGGAATCCGGGACCAGCCCACGGAAGCGACCAAGGTTGTCGATTCAGTGTTGGGAAGTTCCTGTGAAAGGCTAGGATGCTTTCGGTCTGCTATCCAGCAGTGCAAACTGCAAGTACGGGCATTCGGCTTTTTGGAGGCACCGAAAGAACGTGAGAAAGATCGTTTCGTTGAGGCGCTCCGATCGCGACTTGCAGATGATGCCCTTGTCTGGCTTGATGCGGCATTGTTGGTGACTTCGGAGCAGACGAAGTTTCCACCACTGCTTGGTACCGGAGGCAACGACGGGAACCTCGATTTCACCAACAACTTCCTGCAACGGCTGGTCAGCCTGATCGATTGCGAGACAGGTGAAGCAACCCCGCTGGCCCGGCAGCAACTTCCGGAAAGCCTGTTCGGCGTCGCCGTGCCGGGACAGATCTCCGCAGCCATCGGACAGTTTGCACCCGGTGGCGCAGGAAGTCCCAACGGCACGACCGGATTCGAGAGCAAGTCCGGCTTCAACCCCTGGGACTTCGTCTTCATGCTGGAAGGCGCGGTGCTGTTCGCCGCCGCTGCCACACGGCGCCTGGAATCGCGTGATCCGGTAGCGCTCAGCTATCCCTTCACGGTGCGCACCACGGGCAGCAGCGATGGCAGCACGGCGTTGGAGGACGAGGGCAGTGCGCGTGCGGAAGTCTGGATGCCGCTATGGAGTCGCGCGACGACGCTGGACGAGCTGCGTGCCCTGCTGTCTGAAGGTCGCGTCACCCTGCAACGCCGTCCGGCCCGCGACGGGCTCGATTTCATCCGCGCCGTTTCGCAACTGGGCGTACAGCGGGGCATCAGTGCGTTTCAGCGCTACGGCTTCCTGATGCGATCGGGCAAGGCATTCCTTGCCACGCCTTTGAACCGCGTCCGGGTGCAACGCAATCCCGCTGCGAACCTGATCGATGAACTCGATACCTATCGCTGGTTGCAGCGCTTCCGTTCATTGGGGCGGCGCCGGGAAGCCGCGGCGAGGTTGCGCAGTCTGGTTCGCCGGTTGGAGGATGCCCTGTTTGATCTTGCGCGCTTTGGCGATCCGCGCCATGTGCAGCAGGTGCTCGTCGCACTCGGGCAAGTGCAGGCCTATCTCGCGACCAGCCCCGGCGCCCGCAAGGACTGCCCGCCGGTGCCCCGCCTCAGTACCGCGTGGAGCCTGGCCGCGGATGATGGCAGCGCGAACTTCAGGATTGCTGCCGCATTGGCGGGCCTGCATCGGCCGGCTGGCGATGACGGCGGGCGCCCCGACATGCCCATGGCCGTGCACTTTGCTCCCGTCGATCCAGGCGGCAAGGGCGCCTGGCCCAAGGATCCGAAGCTTGCGGCCATGGTCTGGCGCGCCGGCAGCCTGTGTCGCAATCTGTTCGCCGTCGCCGAACGCCGCCTGCTCGACGCTGAGCGCGAGGGCCATGGCGGGGGGAAGCCGCTGGCGCACTGCGCCAGCGTGGCGCCGGCCCACATCGCCGAGTGGCTGGCATCCCCGGCCATGGATGCGCAGGTCGATGCCCTCTTGCGTGGCCTCGTGCTGACCCGGATCCCGTGGCGCTTTCCGGGCAGGACGCCGCCAGCCGCACCCCTGCCGGCTGCATACGCGGCGCTCAAGCCCCTGTTCTGCACCGAACAGCAATTGCGCCGTTGCGAGCTGCTTGCCGCGGATGCACGGCTTCCGCTGGAACGGGCCTGGCTCAAGCGCCTGTGGCTTGGTGCACCCGATGCCCTGCGCCAGGCAACGCGGCGCCTGCACGCCGCCGGCCTGCGGCTGGAAACCGACCATATCGATCTCGGCTTCACGAATCCCCAGCGCTTGCTGGCAGGGCTGCTGATTCCCGTTGCCGACGACGATCTGAAGCGACTGCTCAAGCGCCTGCAGTCATCCACGCGTGACCCCGAACCCGCTATCGCCTGACAAGGAGAACCCGTCATGTCCCTGGATTTCACAGCTCTCGCCATGGCCCCCCGCCTGTTGATCGAAGCGCGCCTCAGGCCGCTGCAGGGTACCCGTTTCCAACCAACCGGCTTTCCCGATCTCGGCGCGGCCGAATATTCCAGCCCGGACGGCAGCAGCCGCGTGGTTCTGGTCGAATCGGCGCAAAGCATGGCCAACCGCCTGGAAGCCGTCTGCTGGGACGACGTCAACGACCGCTGGGTGGCGCCGCTCGAGGGTCTGCCGTTGGTCAAGGTCACCGACAAGACGGGCGCGCCGCTGACCAATTCAGTCCTTGAGGCGCACCGTCTGAACTCGCCCTACATTCTGGAAGGTAAGGACAAGTCGGTGCTCGACATGCTCAAGTCCGAGCTGGCAGACATGGAGGAGGGGCGGGTCGAGATCCGCAAGTTGGTCAGCACGCTGTTGCGCGTGGACACCAACGCCCTGCTGCACGGCATCTTCCTGGCCAAGAAGGAACTGGCGGGTGGGCGCCTGCGCCTGCCGCGTGCGCTTTCCGCATTCATCGAAGCTCAGGACGCCAAGGTTGCCGCCAGCGGCGGAGTGAAGAACGACAGCGTGAACCCGAGTGGTGACACCGCAAAGGGCTTCGGCAACGTACCCTTTTCCCGCGACGAGTACGTTTCGCCGCACATCGTGGCCTACTTCAATCTGGATCTGGCGCAGATTCGTGCATTCGGATTGGGCCCAGCAGTGGAGACGCTGCTGATCGCACTGGCGCTATACAAGATCCAGCGCTTCCTTGCCGTGGGTCTGCGCCTGCGCACCGCATGCGACCTCGACGCCGAAGCGGTCGTCGCAACGCGGCCCCAGGGCTTTGTCGTGCCCGATCTCGCTGTGCTCGAAGATGCCTTGCCGGCACTGATCGCGGCTGTCGCCGGCGAGGGCAGGTTCGCCGAGCCACGCGTCACCGCGGTGACCTACGATGGCGGCGGCAGGAAGCCAGCCAGAAAAGGCGACGCGGAACCGGCGGGAGACTGATCATGCTGGCGATTCGTTTGCGCTTTCCCGCCGGTCGTTACCACGCGACCCCATGGGGGCGACACGTCAACGAAGCCGACGTGGAATGGCCACCGTCGCCATGGCGACTGTTGCGCGCGCTGGTGGCCACCTGGCATCGCAAGCTGGATGCCGATCGATTTTCCAGGGCGCGGCTGGTCAAGCTGATCGAGCATCTGTGCGAGACCTTGCCGGTCTATCAGCTGCCCCCTGCCGTGCGCGCACATACGCGTCATTACATGCCGGTGCGCGAAGGCAGTCGCGACAAGCCGGTCCTGATCTTCGATGCGTTCGTCCATCTGCAAACGGATGCCGAACTCATCATGGCGTGGCCGCAGATGGCCCTGGACGATTCCGATCGCGAACTATTGCACGTATTGCTTGACAGACTCGGCTTTCTGGGACGGGCCGAAAGCTGGGTTGAAGCAAACATGCTGGATGATTGGCAAGGCGTGCCCAATTGCGTGGCGTCGGAACTGTGCGTGGACATGCGCACCGGGGAGGTGCTGGAACCGGTGCAGATGATCGCCCCGCTCTCGGCAGGCGCGTGGCAAGTCTGGCGCAGGGAGTTTATCGACGGCACCGATTGGAGCGCCATGAAGGCCAAGTCGCGCGAGCAACTGCGCGCGACCTTGCCGGAGCGCCTGTGCGATGCCATGAGCCTGGACACCGCCGACCTGCAGGCCGTCGGCTGGAGCCGCCCTCCGGCGTCGCAGTTCGTGACCTACCAGCGTCCGCTGGACTGCTTCGCGCCGAGTGTCCGTACGCGTCGACCGTTTCGACCCATCCCGGCCCAGGCCGTACGGCTTGCCCTGCAGGGCAAGCCGCTGCCACGCATCGAAGATGCCCTGCGTATCGGCGAGCTGGTGCGAAAGGCCGCGCTCAAATCTGCGGACCGGCTGGGTCTGCCGATCCCACCGGTGCTCTCCGGCCATGATCTGCCGGCCGAAAACCGGCATGCACATGCGTTCTATCTGCCGGAGGATGCCGATCACGATGGTCATATCGACCATCTCACGGTGTATTCGAGTGACGGTCTGGATGCCAATGCGGTGGCCGCGCTGGCAAGTGTGCAGCGACTGTGGCAACGCGATGGGAGCGAATGGCGCGTGCTGTTTGAGGGCAGCATGCAGGACACGGCTGCGCTCACCCTGCGCTATCTGGGCACGGGCCTAAGCTGGGAATCGGCCACCCCTTATCTGCGTCCATGGCATGCCAAGTCTGACTTTGGCGTGGCCGAGCAGATTCAGCGCGAATGCCACCTGCGGGGCCTGCCGAAACCACAGGTCGAGATCCTTCCGACCATCACGATCAACGGGCGGCAGCGTCGTCCGATCCATTTTCACCGGTTTCGCAACCGGCGAGGCCTGCAGCAGCCCGATCGCCAAGGCAGCTTCCTGCGCCTGACCTTCCCTGAACCCGTGCAGGGCCCGCTGGCGTTCGGCTTCGGCTGCCATTTCGGTCTTGGCTTGTTTGCGCCAACTGAGCTTTTGGCAGATCGATCTTTGCTCGCACCGCTTCACTTGCCACACGTGTTGCATGGAATCGTCTGATGCTCGACTCCGCTCGCACAAGTCTTGTGTGATTGCCATTGGCCGGTCTGGCGTAGCAGAACCAGTACGGAGAGATCAATTGGACGGGAATGACGAGGAACAGGATCGATCATGACGGGAGGTGATGACCATGGGGAGTAGCGTATTGGAGTTCTCTGACTTTTTTCAAATTGCGACGCGCGGGCTGGTTCCGTATGAATGGCAATGCCTGGTGGCCAAGGATGGATTCCCGGATACTCTTCGTATCCCGACCGGGCTTGGAAAAACAGAAGCAGCCCTTGCATGGGCTTGGCGCTTGTTCGTTGATCACAAGCTTGAACCGCGCCATCTGGTAGTCTGCCTCCCTATGCGCAGTTTGGTTTCACAGACCGTGCAGCGCTTGCAAGCCTATTTCCGTGTGTTGAGTGAGACACGGCCAGATTTCGAAATCAGGGTTCATCAGCTGATGGGTGGCGCCATCGATGACGACTGGGCTGGCAAGCCCGATAAACCTTGGGTGCTCGTCGGCACGCAGGACCAACTGCTTTCGCGCGCACTGAACCGTGGCTACGCAATGAGCCGCTTCGAGTGGCCGGTTCACTTTGGCCTGCTGAACAACGACTGCCGGTGGCTTATCGACGAGGTTCAGCTCATGGGGCCGGGGCTTTGGACCACCTCGCAACTCGACTGGATGCGCCGAAAGCGATTCCCGTCGTTGAAGCCGTGCCTGACGACGTGGATGAGCGCCACCATCGACACATCGTTTCTGAGCACCACAGATCGAGTACGCGAGGCGCTCAGCGAACCGTCTCAGCAGCAGGTCGCATTCGAAGGCAAGATTGAGGCCGCGCTCGATCGTGACAACGGACTCGATTGGTGGAGAGAGGCGAAGCGCCCTCTGGCGTGGTGGCAGCCGGATGCATCGGCACCGAAACCTGGCGGAGGCAGGAAGCGACGCGCAACCAAGCCCGTGACGGTCACGCCCGACGTCATCGCTGGCTCCGTGAAGGCGAAGCACGTGGCGCGTACCCTCACGCTCGTCATTTGCAACACGGTCGACATGGCGCGTGCGGTGTTCGGCGCGTTGTCGTCGATCAATCACAAGGTGCTACTCACCTCGCGGTTCCGTCGTGAAGACCGCGCGCAACACGAAGAGCGACTCATTGACTTCGACACCAAACGCAAGAATGGCAGCTTGCCGAAAAATGACCCTGGTCTCATCTGCGTGAGCACGCAGGTCGTCGAAGCCGGAGTGGACATTTCCGCGCATCGCCTATTCACCGAACTCGCGCCGTGGCCCTCGATGCTGCAACGACTTGGGCGTCTCAACCGAAAGGGAGACGACCAGGATGCTCAGGCCTGGGTCTGGGAAACACCGAAGGAAGGTGGAAGCAAGAAGCGTGAGCGCATCGGTCCTTATGAATTCACCGACATCGAGCTCGCCAAGAAGCTCGTAAGCGCCTTCGCCCCTCTCTCTCAGGCAAACGCCTTCTCGGAGGCCATCGCCGAGGTCACCAGGAACAAACACAAGGAAGTGTCCGCAGCCTTGCAGCCGAAGCCAAGCCCGCTTCCGCGCGCTCTCGTCGTCCATGGCCTCTTCTCCACCGAGCGTGACGTTCACGGCGGCTTCACCGATGTCAGCCCCTTCGTGCGCGGTACCGATCCCGACCTCGATGTAACGGTGTTCTGGCGCGACTGGTCCGACGACAACCCTCCGCGCGGTGACGACCTCGACGGTCCGTTGCTCGAGCCCGCAAAGGAGGGCTGCCCAGTCTCCTTCGTTCACGTCCAGAAAATGCTCGAGAGCAGCAAGGCCAAGGCGTGGCTGTGGGACGATGAGGCGGACAATTGGGAGCGCCTGAACCACGGGGACATCCGCCCCGGCATGCTCGTGATGCTCAAGCGCGACGTCGGCGGCTACGATGCCGTCGAAGGTTGGACTGGCGACAGGTCGAACGTGCTTGCTGACGCGCCGCGCGTTGGTCGCGGCGCGGCGCTGCGGGATGATACGTGGACCGAGGCCGGCTACTGGTCGAAGCTTGAAGACCACCTCAGGGATGCAAGAGGTGAGGCCGAGAAGTTGTGCGACGCGCTCTCACTGGATGGCAAAACGAGAGCGGCCGTCATCGAAGCTGCGGGCCTCCACGACCTCGGCAAGGCGCATCCGCAGTGGCAGGCGGCGTTGCCCGATCGCTCCGGCATCCCCTATGCGCTGCTCGCCAAGAGCCCGCGCGTCGTCGCCGTCGATGTATGGGGTGACGCATCCGCCGCCCGCGCAGAGTTCGTCAAACTTCGACCGCGGGCCCATGCTCTGCCGGATGAAGCACGCCGGCGTGGTCGTGAAGATGTCGTTCGTCTTCGGTGGGCCATCGAGGACAGACTCAGCGACGCCGAGGTGAAGTCGCTACGCGCTGTCGCCGGTGTTCGCTGGGCAGGCCACCTCCAGTTTCGCCCCGGCCTTCGCCATGAGGTCGCCTCTGCCGTCGCGATGTGGCGGAAGTACCGCGACAGCGAGGCGAAGCCGTATCCAGCGCTCGCCGTCTACCTGGCGGCTACGCACCACGGAAAGGCGCGCACCGTGATGCGCTCGACGACGGGTGAAGGCGATGACGTCTTCGGCATGCGGCGCGAGCCGAGCGTGCTCGTAATCGGCGGTGACGAGTGGCCGCTCGACTTCTCGATCGCGAAGGACGGTGCCGAGGGACGATGGGAGGGTGACGAGTTCGTGATGACCGGGCCCGGCTGGACCGGCCTCGTCGCCGATCTTCTCGGGCCCTGGCGGCCAGAAGAGATGAGTGACGCCGGCGCTGTGCCGGAGGGCGAACCGAGGCATCTTGGTCCCTTCGCCCTGGCGTATCTCGAAGCGCTCGTCCGCGTCGCGGACTGGCGCGCGAGCGCGCAGCCGAGCGCGAGTAAGAGGCCGAGCGCTATGTGCAGCGCTGGCAATCAAAGCGAGTCCTTGACATGACTGAGTGCGATCTCCGACGAGTCCATATCGAGCTGTCGCGCGTGCAAACGTGGCTCTTCGCAGTACCGCGACTGCGGGCGATGGTTGGTGCCAATGCGCTGCTCGGCGAAACACTGCGCGTAGCGTTGCCAAAGTTGGCGCGTGAGGCCGGGCGCGGCTGGGCGTTGGCCCCGAGCAGCGAATGCTACCCCGCCGCCGATCCGAAAGATCCGCTGAAGGACCACGACGACCCGTCCGCCGACGCGAAAGTGGGCATCGTCTCGCGCGACGGTGGGCACTTCGAGGCGCTGTTTGCGGGCGGCGCCGAAACGTTCGTCGACGCGGCTGGGCAGCTCTTGCGCTCGACCCTCCCAGGGTTGCGGTTCCGCACCGCCATCGACCGCGAGCTGCGCACCAACAGCCAGGTGCATATTTCGACCGAACTGCCGGTGCTCGCCCCCTGCGAGTGGACTGGACGCGGGCTCGCGTCGGCCATCGTCGAGCAGGGCGACGAACACCCCGCCGTTTCGCTCGACGTGGCCCGGCGACACGAGGCAGCGCGGCGCATCGAAGACGGCACGGCGACCGACGTGGCGAGCCTGCTGAGCGCGAAGACAAAGCTCCACGAACTCGGACGCGCGCAAGAGCTGAAGGAACTGGTCGGCAATGGCTACCTTGCGCTCATCCATGCCGACGGCAACGGCGTGGGTAGTCGCCTCGCAAGAGATACGCCGGACAGTGGACGCGCTGCGTTCTTCCATCGTAATCGCGTGCTGCTCCGGCGTGCGCTGAACAAGGCCATCGATGCACATTGTCCTGACCAGGGCCAGGCACCGCTCATCCCCTTGATGCTCGGTGGCGACGACCTCCTGCTCGTGGTCCGCGCGGAGATTGCGCTGCCCTTCGTCGTCACGCTCTGTGCGGAGCTGGACGCGCTCCAGAATGAGAGCACGGGCTTCAAGCTGACCCTCGGCGTCGGCGTGGTGTTCGCCAAGCACACCATCCCCATTCATCGGTTGCACGAGGTCGCCGAGCAGCTCGCCAGCTCGGCGAAACGCCGCTTCCGTGGGCTCGACGCGGACAAGAAGTGCTCCGTCGTGGACTGGGCCGTGTTCAGTACCGCGTGGGTCGACGATCCCGAAGAGATACGACGGCGCGACTGGCTGCGCGACAGCGGCAACAACCTGCGCGTGCTCTCGCAGCGCCCGATCGATGTGCTCGGCGAGACGCGGATTGATTCACTGCAAGGGCTCTTACGTGGCGCGGGCCAGCTCACCCGCGCGCCGCGCTCACAGCTCCGCTACCTCGTCGAGCAGCTCCCACGTGGTCGTGCGCTCTCGGAACTGGCGTTCGCTGAGCTGCCGCATGAGGTGAAGGAGCCGCTCGCCGAAGCGGGCGTGACGAAGCTATGGCGGTGCGCGGAGAATGTCTCGATCACCGCGCTGCTCGATCTCGTCGAGGTCGCCGAGATCGCTCGCTTGGGTCGCAACACCGAGCGGGCCGACGCCGACGAGGAGGCCGCCCATGTCTGAGAAATGGGTTCGCCAGACGCTCACCGCCGAGTTGATCTCGGATGCGCACCTCGGCTCGGGCTCGGGCGGCGGTGGCATCGACGCGCTCGTTGCGCGCGACCGTCACGACCGTCCCGTTATCTGGGCCTCGCACGTCGAGGGCGTGCTGCGCGACGCCGCGCGCAGGCTCCTTGGCGACGAGGAGGCGAGCGCGTTCTTCGGTCGTGCCGGGTGCCAGCAACAGCGCGCGGTGTTCACGTCGCTTTACGCGAAGGACAATCCCGGGAGCCACGTCTGGCGCTCCACCGCGCGCGAGGCGTTCGACAACCGCGCGCCGAAAGATGACACGCTGCGGGTCATCGAGTACGTGCCTCGGGGCACCGTGCTCGTGGGCGAGGTCGAGTTGCCCGCCAGCGAGCTGCCGACGCTGCAGCGCCTCGTGCAGGAGGTCGACGCACTCGGTGGGGGCCGTTCCACCGGCGCGGGTCGGGTGAAACTCGCGTTGTCCGTCGTCGCGAGCACTTCGCGGGAAACTGGAACGCCCACGGGTCGCCTCGCACTGCTGCTGAAGAACCGCGATCCGCTTTGCATCACGGCGACGGCGACGCCTGATAACCTGATCCCAAGCCTCGCCTTCGTGCCCGGCCGCACACTTCTCGGCGCGGTGGCCGCGTGGCTCATCACCGATGGTGATCGCGACACGGCCGCGCTGCTCACGTCGGGGAAGATCTCAGTAAGCGACGCGCTGCCTCTGCCGCACGCGCCGTCGAAGCTCGAGGGCGTGGAGGTATTGCCCGCGCCACTCGTGCTCCAGAGCGGGAAGCCGAAAGGTGCTGCCGGTGACGTGCCCTGGTGGGCGCAGCCGACGATTCCGACCAAGCGCTTCGATGCGTGGGACGCTGAGGTCGAGAAGAAGCGGAATGGGGTGAAGCCCAAGCGGCCAGAGGACGATCTCTTCGTCTACCGCGCGAGCGCGAGCGCGGCGTGGACTACGTTCCGCCCTGCGCGCCGGGTGCGACTGCGCAACGGTCGCCCCGATCCCAAGCAGGCCGATGCCTCGCTCTTCGCCATCGAACAGATCGTCGAGGAGACGCACTTCCTCGCGGAACTTCACGGCCCGGTCGAGGACCTGAAGAAGCTGGCCGAGAAGCTCGCGCCCGTGCTCGAAGGCAGACGCTGGCTGCGCGTGGGCCGTGCGGGTGCGCCCGTCGAGGTGGCGCAGCTCGCGTGGTCTGGCGCTGCTCGCACGCTGAAGCGGGAGCACAAGGCACTGCTCACGCTCACGTCAGACCTACTCGTGCGTGACGAGCACCTGCGCTGGCGCACCGCACTCGACGAGACCGCGCTGAAGGAACTGCTGGGCGTCGACGTTCAGCTCGGCAAGTCGCTGCAAGACAGCGTGATGGTTCACGGCTTCAACGGCACCTCACGCCTGTGGCGCATGCCTGCGGCCGCCATTCGACGCGGCTCGGTGTTCGAGATTTCCGGTGTGGGAGTTGCCACGCTCGCGGAGCGTGCTGCCAAGAACGAATGGCTCGGCGAGCGCATGCACGAAGGCTTCGGACGCTTCCGGCTCGACGCTGTGCTCCCTGGAGTGACTGGAGATGCCCCTGCGAGCAACGCAGCGACGACCGCCGCAGCCGACATCGAGGAAGAGGCCGTCGCCGCGAAGACGCAGGAGTGGCTCAGCGCGCACAGGTCGTTGACGAAGCCAGGGGGAGGCAGCGATCGCAAGCCGAGCCTCTCACAGTGGCTGGACCTCGTCGGCGACCTCGAACGCGGCGACGCGAACGCGCTCTCGAACCGCCTCAACTCCGCGACGGCGGGCGGCAAGAGCTGGAAGCACAAGGACGCGAAGGCGATCCTGGATGAGCTGAACAGGGCCCAGGCGTCCCGACGTAAAATCTACGCGCGCCTCTTCGTCCGCTGGCTGCGCGCCGACATGCGCACAACCTCGAGGGATGCTCTATGACCACGAAGCTCACGCTGTTCACCGCTACCCTCGTGCAGGACTCGGCGCTCTCGGTGTCTGGGTTCGATCGCGAGACCAGCGCCGACCAATCCTTCGCGCTCGTTGATGGCGTGCCGACGCTTGTCGGGCGCGGCCTCAAGGGCGCCGTGGTTGCCATGGCTAAGCGCTTCTTCGATCCGCTGCCGCGCGCCGTCTCCGACGACATCAAGCACGGCGCGTTACGTCGTTCGGCGTGGGAGTTTGCCGACGCGACCAGCACTGGCGTTCCCCACATCCGCGCGGGCGTCGGCATTCGCCACGCTACCAGCGCGCGTGCGGGTGGCGTGCTCTACGACCGTGAGGTCATTCCCGCGGGCACGAAGTGGCAGCTCAGCTTTCGCGTCGATCGCTCGTATGCGCACGATGACGCCGACTTCGCTGAGGCCGAGGGCATCCTCGGCTACGTGCTGGCCGAGCACTGGGCCAGGGGGCGCTGCTGGCTCGGTGGCGGTGCCGCGCGCGGACTCGGCTGGTGCCACCTCGATGAGTTGAAGGCGTATCGCCTCGACGTCGCCTCCTACGAGGTGTGGGTGAAGTCAGGCCGCACGACGCTTCCGGAGGTGCTCGCGGCCGTGCCGGTCGTCTCGCCGACGCGCTCGTGGTGCTTTCGCACGCTCGATGTGGACGTCTCGTTCGGTGAGTACGAGCCTGAGTCCAGCGAGGCCGCATGGGGCCTCGACATGTTCGCCGTCGGTCCGCACGACACCGAGCGGACGGTGCAGCCGACCGGCGACGGCCTGTGGGCCAGGCCCGCGTGGGCGACGAACGCAAAGATGCCCGATACGCTGGCCACCGATCGTGCGCTACTCATGGATGGTGGACGTCCGCTGCTCCCCGGCGCGAGCGTGCGCGGATCGCTGCGCCATGCCTTCTCGCGCCTCGAGCGCGCGGCAGGCCACGACATCGAGGACCCGCACATCGTGGGGGGCAAGGTCGGCGAAGACGACCTGGCCGGGAAGGCGTTCGGAACCGTCAGCCAGAGCAGCCGCATCCTCATCCGCGATGCGCGTGCTGAAGGCGAGTGGGCGGCGGCGAAACTCCACATGCACGCCGAGGACGAGTTCTCGGCGGGCTCCTACGGCAGCGCCAAGCGCGACGCGGTTCGCGTGCTCCGAGGCACGTTCCCGGTGCGCATCGTCGTCGAAGGCGCGACGAGTGAAGAGATCGAGCCGCTGGTAAAGCTCGCCGATCGTCAGGTCGCGCTTGGAGTGCTGGGGCATCTGCTGGTGGGCGGCCACAAAACGCGCGGTGCAGGCGCGGGGCACTGGCAGGCGAAGCCGTGGGTCAACGACGACGTGACCAGGGCGCGGGACTGGGCGCCGCCGAAGGAGCCCACAGAGCAGGTGAAGAACGGCGCGCGCTCGAAGCGCATCTTCATCGACCGCCCCACCACCGCCGACGCCTGGGTGCGCACGAAGACCGGCACGATCACCGAAGCGCTCATGCTTGGAGCCGCTGCGAGGGTCGCGAAGGCTGCGCTTGGCGAGAAGCTCGTCGCGTGGTGGTGCGATCCGAGCATAGATCTCAGCTTGAGTGCGCCGCCCGCGACCTTCGGTCGCGAATGGCCCGCCGAAGACGACAGGCTACAGGTCGACGAGATCGCGTTCTACGCCGAGCGCGCGGTCTGGCGCGCGGTCCGCACGTCGAGCGGCGCGCGGTTCGTGCTCATCGAGGAGACAGCACAAGCCGACGACGCGAAGTTGAGCCGCGTGGTCCACACGCCTGCGCGCTTACACGGTTTCCAGCGCTTCTCCGCAGCCAACACCGGCCAGGGCAACGTGCTCCTGCGCGAGTGGCACATCGGCGAGGAAGTGCTCGGCTTCACCATTATGACGGAGATACGCTGATGCCTTGCAAGTCTGACAAGCCTCATCGGATCCGCATCCGGACCCTTGACGGCAAACCGCGCGACGGCAAGGAGCTCAACAAGCTGAAGAGCAACCAGCTCGGGATGCCACACCTCGATATCGTCGGCACCAGCGTGCCCGCCGAGTTCATCATCTGCGCATCGAAGGACACACACATCGAGCGCGTGCGCGCGAAACTTCAAGGCGCTGGTCTCGCGGCGATCGACGGCGGCGATACGGCCATTGCAGCAGTCGCCGCACCGATACCCGCGCAGCGGCAACAACGATCGGGGGGTTCCTATCAGCAGCGAGGTGGCCATCCGCGTGGAGGCCAAGGACGACCGCAACAAGGCCGTCAGGCAACCCCGGCGAACAACGCGCAGCCGCTCCCCGGCAAGCCCTACGGTTTCGTCGCGCTCCCGAAGGACCTCGCGACCTCACCGCCGATCTGGCACGACGGCACGAGCAGCAAGGACCGACTCTCGGGCGAGATCCGCTTCGAGTTCGAGACGCTCACGCCGCTCCTCGTCGGCTGGGAGCGTGGACAGGTCGGAGACAACGAGAGCGACTGGCCCATTCCTGCCGACCTCGCGGACAGCAAGAAGTCAGTGCTCTGCCCGCTGCGTGCGCCTTGGGGCAAACGTCCCGTCGTCATCCCCGGCGACTCGCTGAAGGGCCTCCTGCGCCACGAGTTGGGCGCGCTGCTCGGCGCGCCGATGGAGCGCGTCGCGGAGCGCTCGTACTCGTATCGCCCGAACGCGATGTACCCGCTCAGGGCCGAGAACAGGTTCTTGGTTCCTCGACTGGCGCGCGTACTGGAAGACCATGTCGAGACCAGGCCGCTCAACGACGAGCATCAAGCACGCGTGCCGACGCGCTTGGAGCTGTTCCCGGCCGAGCTCGAGTATAATAAGAAGGCCAACAATCTCGACTACCGCTTCGATCAGCGGGGCGGTGCGCCGTACCGAGGTGGGCAAGGCGCGGGCCAGAGGCTGAACTCCAAGCCCAGGGTCCACACCTCCCTCAAGATCCTCCGAGATGCATCCGCCGAACCGTTCGACGTGCCGATAGCAGCGCAAGACGGCTACCTCGCGACGGTTCGTCACCTCGTCGATCTCGACCACGGACACTTCTCTGAGCGCCACCCCGATGTGCCCAAGACGGTCGCGGGGGACGCGGCACGCAATCGCATCCTCAAGGCGGCGCAGGACGAGGTATTCCAGCCCGGCGATCTCGTCTGGGTCGAGTGGGATACCGAGGAGGAGTGTGTCGTCTCGCTCGGCTGGCACTATTACTACCGCTGGGCCTATACCGACTCGGTTCGCAAGGACGCTGACGTGCCAGGGCTCGAACGGCACGGCCTCTTCCCTCTCGACGGGGAGCGCGAAAAGAACGGCGACGCTCCGAAGGAGCTCTCGGCGGTACGACGACTCTTCGGCTACACCGGCGACAACGAAGGCAGCGCCGGGATCGGGGAGAACGACCACGCGCAGCTCATGGGCCGCGTCTTCGTCAACTCGGGGCTCGAGCTCGTCGGGGAGAACGACAGCGACGAGCAGCGCTTCCTGCGGCCGACGTTCCTCAAAGAGCTGGGCATGCCACGTCCAAGCGCGGTCGAGCACTACCTGAAACAGCCAGACCACCCGCGTTCGCGCCCCTCGGACAACGCCAGCCTCGTGACCTACGGCGATGCCGCTGGCTACGACACGCCCGGCGAGCTGGCGGGCCGGAAGTTCTACCTCGATCGTCCGAATGCCGTCGCCGAGGACGCCTCCGACACAAATAGACAGAACGAGCGCAGCACGCTCGCACTCGAGGCGTCGAAGCCCGGGCGCAAGTTTCGCTTCACCGTGCGCTTCCGCGATCTCGACGCCGCCGAGCTGTCGGCAATCCTCGTCGCGCTCAGCCCAGACCAGTTCAAGACCGGGCTTGGTGGCGCAGACACCGGCGGCTACTGCTCGAAGCTCGGTTACGCGCGTCCTCTCGGCTGGGGCAGCGTACGCATCGAGGCCAGGCAGCTCCTGTTCCTCGACGAAGCTGGTGAAGCGCCGACGCTGAAGCCCGAGGGCGACCTCGCAGCCTGGGTGACGAGGAACCACCAGAAGACCGCGACCCAGGACGAGTGGCTCGCCATCCACCGCCGCAACCATCCGAGCGCGGCGGACTATCCGCGAGCCCGAGACCGCGATGGAAACGAGAACATCTACACCTTCCACACCACGCTGCGCGCGGAGCACTCGCGCAACCGCCGCTACAAGAACGGCAGGTCGTCATGACGACGCTGCTCGTGATGACGGCGGGCCAGACCGACGTGCAGCTCGTCGTGAACGAGCAGCGGCACAAGCTCGATGGCAACATCTGCGGCACGTTGCACGACGCCATCAAGGAGCGCTCGTGGTCGGTGGTCGACGCTCCGAAGGGCAGGAGCCGACGCTTCTTCGATTCGTTGCCCGAGGGCGAGCTGCTTCTCTGCACGCCGAAGCTCGACGCCGTACTCGCGCACTTCGGTCCCTCATTGCCAACGTCGGCGCTCATCTTCGAGACCAGGCGGCAGGATGCGAGGGATCCGCGCTTCGCCGGCGCGGTCATGGAGCGCCGACTTCGCGATCGCGGCGTAGAGAACGTGACGCGCGTAGCGTTTCTGACAGGAGACGAACAGCTCGAAGATCCGTCGAACGAGGTCGACGCGGTCGTTCGGCGCTCGGTCGTCGCCACGCTGTCGAACGGCGTCGGTCTCGCCACAGCGAGCCTGAAGCCAGATGACCTCGTGTTCGTGGCAACGACGGGCGGCCTCGCGGCGGCCAACGAGCTCATCAACGAGTTGGTGCGTCTGCACTGCGTCGGCGGGCCGGGGGTCACGGCGCTCGAGGTGCCCGATGGTGATCGCGCCAAGCAGGCCGATCGAGCCGTCGAAGAGCAGTTCCACCCCGCAGCGGGGTACCGGGCGCGCTGGCATGCCCTCTCGCTTGTCGAAAAGGGCAACCTGCTTGGCGCGCGTGGTGCCGTCAGTCATCTCGAAGGTACGCCGGGCCAGGAGTGGACGCAGGTCATCAAGTGGCTCGCGCACTTCGCCTCATCCTTGCCACTGCCGCCGGGCTGCGACTTGGCGGTTCTGAACCACGAGTCCATGGCGGTGCGAGCCGGGCTGCGCGTTGAGCTGGCGCTTCGCGCGCGCGACATTCCGAGAGCGGTTCAGGGCACCGTGGCATTCTACGAAGCCGCGTTATGGGACAGGCTCGGTGAGCGCATCGAGCGGTCCCCCGACCCGAAGAGGCGCCGATTCTTCAAGATCAAGAGCGGTGACGCGCCAACGGGCGACAAGCTCCTCCGACGAGGTGACGGTTCCGACGACGATCGGAAGCGTCCGTTCGAGTGGAAAGACAGGGTCGGCGGCATCGATTGGTACTGGGTTTATGACGGAGACGGCGGTCCCGGAGCGCGTATCGCCAAGTACTTCCTCCAGAGCGACGCGTTGGCGAAGTTCGATGCCGCGCTCGGCAGCAGCATCCGTGAGCTCCGCAACGATGTCGCCCACAACGAGCCCACGCCCGACCTGATGAACGAGGCGCGCATCCGCATGCAGGCCGCCGCGCTCTGGTCGGCGTCCGGCACGTTCCTGAGCCAGCCGCTCGTGCAGGCCGTCCTGGAGGACTTGGGTGAAGCCAACCCCGAGAGGCTGTTGGAGGATCTTCTCACTGACGCTCGCGGGCGGCTATGCGCACCATTGACCGCGGACGTCCTTGCTGCCGAGACGTTGCAGCCGAGGATTCCCGATGGCCGCTGAACTTCGGCTTCCGGTGCTCCCGCTCCCCGGCCTCGTCCCCGACAGCCTTGGCAACTACCTCGCGTCGCTCGGCCTCTTGCGGGTGCTGTCCCGAAGGTGGCCGAGCACGCGGATCGCGTGGCGAGACGAGGTGCTGCAGGTGGTCGGCGGCCCGACGACGATCGACGAACTACTCGAGGAGCTGGTGCGGATCGCAAATACACAAGTCGAGTCTGAGGTCAGTAAGCGCGAATGGACCCAGTATGACAAGGCGTGGTCTGACGCGCAGAAGAAGGGCACGAAGGCCAAATCGGGCGCACCGCTCGCCCTCTGGCAAGCAGAGGCCCAGGAGGCCCAGCTTCCGTTCTTCGCTGCCCACGCGGTGCCTCACGCTCGCGTGAGCTTCAACCCGCTTCTTGGCAGTGGCGGCAACGCGGGTCGCCGCGACTTCGCGGCGGGATGGCAGAAAGCCGTCGACGCCCTCGCGGTCGCGCCAAAGCCGGCGAAGGGACGTGGGAAAAGGAAAGCGGAGGCCAACGCCAACAGCGCAGCGCCTTCGGATGAAAAAAAGAATGCGCTGCATACCTTGCTCCTCGGGCGCCCCGTCACGTGGATGGTCGAGAAGCTGGCCGCAGGCTCTTGGTTCAGCGATGCAACGAAACTCTACAACAGCGGTCAGTCACCTGCGCGTGAGGGACAAATCTCTCCATGGGCGATGGTTCTTGCCTGCGAAGGCCTGGCCTTCCTCGCTGGCGGCGCGTCTCGACGTCTCGGGGCTCGATCAGCGCGCGCCGTCGGCGCCTTCCCCTTCATCACTCAGCCCATCGCTGCGAGCGCTGAGAAGGAAGCAGACCGACTGCGTGGCGAAATCTGGACTCCACTGTGGAGCCGGCCAATGTCGCTCGCCGAGGTGAGTACGCTGTTCTCGCGTGGACGCGCTGAGCTGCACGGGCGTGGAGCGCTCACCCCCGCTGCGTTCGCGACGGCCATCCGAAAGCGCGGCGTGGACGCTGGGGTCAGCGAGTTCCGCCGTTTCACGCTGGGACGAACGACGAGCTCGAACACGTTCGAGCCCCGACTGGAAACTCGCTTCTCGCTTGAGAGCGGGACTGACGCACGCCCGGCCACCTCTTCGACACTCGAACGCGTCACCGCCCTCATCGAGCAGCGTGGCTTTCCGCGGGACGGCAAGCGCTTCGTGGGACTTCGCGGGCCCATCGAGTCAGCACTCCTCGACGTCGCTTCTGAGCCACACCGCCCCGAAGCGGGCATCGCGTTGCTCGACGCGATCGTTGGCGCGCTGGATCGCATCGACCGCAACCGGAGCTTCCGGGAGGGCAAGGTCCGCTGGGAACCGCTGCCGCTCGAGTGGCTGCCTTCATTGTTCGCTGATGAACAGCCAGGCGTCGAGGCACGGCTGGCTCTTGCCCTCGTGTCCGCCTTTCCCGAGACGTTGCCGTTTGCGTCCTTCCGCTTTGGCGTGGAGTGGGCCCGCGAACAGAACGGCAAGTACGAGTACGACTGGGCGGCTCAGCCGAGACGGTTCGAACATTCCAAGGTCGCTCCAGCGCGTCGGGTGTGGGGGCCGGGAGAACTCGCGCGTGTTCTCGGCGCGGTTCTGTCACGTCGGCTCGTCGAAGGGGCAAAGCTTGATGCGACCCACCCCAGACGCCCCCTCGGCCGTGCGCCCCTACCAGCGACGACGTCGCAGGTACGGCATTGGCTTGCCGGCGATCTCGATGCGTCACTGTTCTCGGCCTGGATCTCGCGACTCGCGCTTTTCGATTGGAGAAGGGTTCCGCAAGAGGTTCGCGCGCTCGTTCCAAGGGACGACAGCACGTCGCGAGTCGATGGCGAACTGGCCTTGCTCGGACTCCTGCAACCGCTCATCGACCAGCGCCCCTTGGCCATCCGCGACCTCGGAGGCGACGACCTGCTCGCTGAGGAGACGGGCGCACGCACGACGGAAGCTGCGCGCTCTCTCGTCACGTTGACCCGCGCGGGCAACTTCGACGCCGTGCTCCGGCTCGCGAGCAGTCGCTACGCGATGGCTGGTGCGCGCCTCGCGACGTTCGATGTGTCATTCACCACGCACCACCCCGACCGCCTCGCCGCGGCCCTGCTGTTCACCATCTCGGACCGCGATCGCGCGGGCCTGTTCGAACGCTGGCTTCGCCCTCGACGCCGGCCACAAAGAGGAGGAGCACATGTCTGACGCAGAGAAGAAAAGTCCGCCGAAGAAGCTCACGCCTGCCGACGTTCTGAAGGGTGAGTCGCCGCTCGTCCTGACAGCGACGCTCGAGCCGATCGTCGGTGACCGGTTCCAGCCCGCGGGATTCCCCGAGATCGGCCACGTCATCTACAAGGCCCCGCGCAAGGACGGCAGCACCGAAAATGTCTGCATCGTCGACAGCGCGGCGAGCATGGCCAACCACCTCGAGGCGGTCTGCCAGCGTGGCGCGCACGATCTCGACCTTGTCGATGAGCTCAGCGGGATGCCCTACATTCGCTGCGTCACCGGCGATCTCGTCGATGACAAGCTCCCGAGCGACAAGCGGGAGACGATCGTCACCAGCCTCACCGAAGGCCACCGCATCGCCTCAACGTACTTCTTTGGGGCGCGTAACAAGAAGTCGCTCAAGTGGGATGGGAAGGGCGGCCAACGAGTTGACCCTGATGGCACCGTCAGCACGGTTAGCTTCGGCGACGAACTGGCCACGGGAGGCAAGTTTGGAATCGCGCTGGATGGGGAGAAAGTTGCGCATCCACCGCCAGAAAAGTGGTGGAACGTCTTCAAGACGATCTTCGAGATCGATCCGAACTCCCTCGTTCACGGCGTGATGTTCCCGCAGTGGCAGATCAAGATCCCGCGTGCGCTCACGGCGCACCTCGAGGCCTTCGGTGCGGGTCGTGTGGATCGCTCGGGCGTGAAGTTCGACCGCCTCGGTAAGACGACGTCGAGGCAGCCGATCTTTGCGGTCGATGACGTGACCGCCGAATCGATCCGCGCGACATTCGTGCTCGACGTCAGCCTCATCCGATCGTTCGGACGTCTGAAGGGCGGGTCGACTCTCGGCCTTTCGGAGAAGCAGCAGGAGTTCCTCGTCGCGCTCGCGCTCTGGAAGATCCAGAAGCTCCTCGCGTCGCCGTTCCGCTTCCGGTCCGGCTGTCATCTCCGGTGCGCGACCCTCAAGCGCTACGAGCAGGAGGTCGAGTTCGACGTCGACATTGGGACAGCAATCAACGCGGCAGCCTTCGGCGCGCGACCCGTCACGGACGTCTTCTGGCCGCGTGAGGAGCTGTACCGAGAAGGCCAAGCCGAGGCCGCCAAGAGCGCTGACGAAGACGAGGCATTGGAAGAGACCGAGGAATGAGGATCGTCCTCCGACAGGAGTTCCCGCTTGGGCGCTTCCACGCCACGTTGTGGCGCGCGAACCCGTTCGACGATCCTCACGGCGAATGGCCGCCGAGCCCATGGCGCCTCGTTCGCGCCGTCACCGCGCGCTGGTACCAGTGGGCGCGCGAAGCGGAGAGGGAGCCCGACCTCAGGCAGTTGGAGAAGCTGCAGAGTGCGCTGTGCAAGAGCACCTACGCATTCCACTTGCCACCCGACGCGAGGAAGGGAACCCCGCTCAGGCAGTACCACCCGACCGAGTTCGCAATGGACGCGCCGAACTGGCGTGATCAAGGCGTCTTCGTCAGGGCACCAAAGGTCCCCAGAAAGGGCAAGAAGGGACAGCAGGGCGAGAAGGAACTCTCTGAAGGTGAGAAGAAGATCGAGAAGCAGATCAAGGACCTCGGCATCAAGAAGCTGTCGCTGACGACCAGTGACGACGGGAAATGGACGATCGAGATCAAGACCCTCAAACAAGCGGCACGGGATGAGGCGAGCATCAGTCGTCTTGAGAAAATTCTCGGTCAGCCGACAGGTGGCTGGCAACGCATCGCTGACGCCGGAGTTCGCAGTTACCAAACCAGCCTCGTGCAGGACAACTACTGGTGCGTGCCGTCCGAGGCTCCCGTGTGGTGGTTCATCGAGGGCGATGACTGGGTCGACGAGTTGCAGGTGCTGCTCGCCCGGTGCCTCGAGCGCATGACCTACTTCGGGCGTGCCGAGACACTCACGCGCATTCGCATGGCGGATTCGTCCGAAGAGATCCCTCGAGTCAACTGCATGCTCGTCGGCAAGCGCACGGCGGGCGCAGTGCCTGTGCTGTCGCCGCTCGAGAAGGCCACGCGCGAAGACATCGAGCGCACGTCCGACAACCCCGCGGCCGCGAAGCGAGCGGTTCCGCCGGGTGCACAGTGGCTCTACACGGTGCGACCGCAACGGCCCGCAGTTCGCGAGCGCCGTCGCGTACGCGAGAACCGCCGCAACTGTCATCTGATGCAGTTCGCCATCGGTTGGAACGTCGCCCCCGATCCGAGAGCAATCGTACGGCTTACTTCTCGCTTTCGCGGAATGGTGGTGAATGAGTTGATTCAACTAGTGACCGAGGGCTCGGCATCACAGTGGACACGTGCCGACCGAGCGACACGCGAGTGCGTTGCTAGCATGGTTGGAAAGGACGCCGACGGAAAGCCGGATGAGCATCGTCGTCACACAGAGTTCATGGTCTGGTTCGAGCGTGGTCGTCCATCGCGGCTTCTGGTCTGGAGGGGGTCGCACCCATTCAGTGCTGATGAACAGGAGGCTATCCTGTTCGCTGCCAGGAAGGACTTCTCGTGGACGGCAATTGGATCTGACGTGGACGATTGGAGGGTGCGCTTGGTCCCACTCGATGCTGCCGTGCCCCTACCGCCGGGCTTTGACGGATTGCCATCACGAGTATGGGAGTCTATAACCCCCTACGTCCCCTCGCGTCATCGTTTTCGGGGAACCAGGGAGCGTTCGGGCGAGTCGGTAGCTGAGCAGATCTGTCGTGAACTCACCCGTAGAGGAATCTCCGAGCCAGTCTCGGTTGAGATCATTGAGGAAAACGTGTGGGTTTCCGTACATGCACCGCGTCGACAGGCGTGTCATCGGCCGGCGCTCGGGCAACGTCGCGCGTATCGAATCCGCCTCCGCTTCGCGGCTGTTGTCGAAGGACCAATTCGCATTGGGCACTCAAGCTGCTTCGGGTTGGGGCTGTTCAGACCAGTGTAGTTTGATTGGATGGCTCGGTAACGATGCAACCCAAACAAGGCGAACTCGAACTTCCATTCCCCGACCTCGGCGCCGACCAACCATTGATCCCCGTGCGCATGCTCAACGAGCATGTGTATTGTCCGCGTCTGGCCTACCTCGAATGGGTGCAGGGCGAATGGGCCGACACGTCCGATACGGTGGAGGGCCGCCATGCGCACCGGCGCGTGGACAAGCCTGCGGGTGATCTGCCGGATGCCGAATCGGCAGAGGAAGAGCGCGTGGAAATCCACGCGCGATCGATCACGCTGTCGTCGAATGCGCTCGGCCTGATCGCCAGACTGGACTTGATCGAAGGCGTCGCCAACGTCGTGACGCCGGTGGACTACAAGCGCGGCAAGCGGCCGCATACCGCGCGCGGCGTGTACGATCCCGAACGCGTGCAGCTCTGCGCGCAGGGACTTCTGCTGCGCGAGCATGGCTATACCTGCGAGGAGGGCGCCATCTACTACGTTGGCAGCAAGGAGCGCGTCTCTGTCGCTTTCGATGACGAACTCCTGGCGTTGACTCGCAAGGCGATCGACGAGTTGCGCGCCATGGCGGCCGGTGGCCGCATCCCACCGCCACTGGTGGATAGCCCGAAATGCTCACGCTGCTCGCTGGTCACCATCTGTCTGCCCGATGAAGTGCAGTTCCTGCAGCGTGCCGAGCTGGCACCGCGACCGCTGGCCGTGCCTTACCATGAGGCCCTGCCGCTCTACATCCAGCATTACAGTGCCAAGCTCGCGAAGAAGGGCGACATGCTCGAGGTCACCGACAAGGATGGGCGCGTCCTGGCGACGGCGCGCCTTCGCGAGGTTTCGCAGGTTGTCCTGCAAGGCAATATCTATGTCACCACGCCTTGCCTCCATGAGCTCTTGCAGCGCGACATCCCGGTGACCTGGCACAGCTATGGCGGGTTTTTCTTCGGCCACACCCAGGGCAACGGGCACAAGAACGTCGAGCTTCGCACGGCGCAGTTTCGCGCCAGCTTTTCCGATCAGACCTGCCTGCGCATCGCGCGCGGTCTCGTCGCCGCCAAGATCGCCAACTGCCGAACCCAACTGCGCCGCAACTGGAAGCCGGAGGAAAAGCCCGAACGGGTACTGGCCGATCTCAAACACACGCGTGACCAGGCCCAGCGTGCCACCAGTATCGAAACCCTGCTCGGCTTCGAGGGCAACGCGGCCGCCATCTACTTCCGCGAATTTCGCAACACCCTGAAGCCGCCCAGTGCGGAAGACGGCCCGCTGCTTGCATTCGACTTCACGCGCCGCAACCGGCGCCCGCCGACGGATCCGGTGAATGCCATGCTGTCCTTTGCCTATGCGATGCTTGCCCGCACCTGGACGACCGTGCTCGCCGCGGTCGGCTTCGACCCCTACCGCGGCTTCTACCACCAGCCGCGCTACGGGCGTCCCGCGCTGGCTCTGGACATGATGGAACCATTTCGCCCGCTGCTTGCCGATTCGGTGGTGATGCAGGTCATCAACAATGGCGAGATTCATCCTTCCGACTTCGTGCGTGCCGCCGGCAGCGTCAATCTGGACGCCAGCGGCCGCAAACGCTTCATTGCGGCGTTCGAGCGTCGCCTCGGCCAGGAGATCACCCATCCGCTGTTTGGCTACCGCCTGAGCTATCGGCGTCTGTTGGAACTCCAGGCGCGACTCCTCGGCCGATTTCTGCTTGGCGAGCTTGACGAGTATCCTGACTTCACCACCCGCTGAGCGGGTGTGGCGGGAAGGGAAGGCGATGGACGAACACTTGTACCTGGTCACCTACGACATTCGTGACGACAAGCGCTGGCGGCGGGTCTTCAAGTTAATGAAGGGCTTCGGCGAGTGGCTTCAGCTGTCGGTGTTCCAATGCCGTCTCAGCGCCCGTGGCCACGCGGAATTGGTTCAGTTGCTCGACGGAATCATCAACCACAAGGTCGATGCCTTGCTCATCATTGACATCGGGCCCGCCGACAAGGTGAAGCCCAAGGTCGTCAGCCTCGGCGACAAGTTCGAGGCCGTCACGCGTCAGCCAATCATCGTGTGAGATCCAAGGTGGAACCTCGGCCATGTGTGCGCGATACTCGCCCTGGCAGCGCGAGCGGTCATGTGGTGTCCGCAAGCCCGGGCACGGCTCGCACTCGTCGGCTCCTTGAAAATCAGCACGTTCCAGTTGGAACTGAAGGCGCTTTGGCAGGCGGCTGTTCCCGGAGCGCCCCAGTTCCACTCACCTCTCGCAGAACCCGGCAAAACCCCTTGTGCCCCCGAGGCTTGCTGGGGTACGGTTTCCGCGGCGATATCGCCGCGGCCTCATTGAAGCTAGCAGATAAGATGTTTAGAAACAGGCTCAACGATGGGGTTTCCGCGGCGATATCGCCGCGGCCTCATTGAAGCCCCGTCATCGAGTTCGTCGGCAGCGCGGTCGGCGGCGGTTTCCGCGGCGATATCGCCGCGGCCTCATTGAAGCCGCGGACCTCTGTCATTCCATTGGCGCCTTTTCCGGTTTCCGCGGCGATATCGCCGCGGCCTCATTGAAGCCCGACCTCGCGCCCGCGTGCATGAAGTGCGGGCGCGTTTCCGCGGCGATATCGCCGCGGCCTCATTGAAGCTAGTGGTGGCATCGGCTAACTCCGCAGCTTCGCAAGTTTCCGCGGCGATATCGCCGCGGCCTCATTGAAGCGTTCAGAAATACGCCCTCCGCGAGAAACCGCTTGCGGTTTCCGCGGCGATATCGCCGCGGCCTCATTGAAGCCGTGCAGCGGTGTCAGAGTTCTTCGCGTTGTACCGCGGTTTCCGCGGCGATATCGCCGCGGCCTCATTGAAGCTCGTTCAGGTCGAGGATTGCGCGTACCGGCTCCTTGTTTCCGCGGCGATATCGCCGCGGCCTCATTGAAGCGATCCGGTCGTGATTGTGAGACGTTCTCCATTCGCCGGTTTCCGCGGCGATATCGCCGCGGCCTCATTGAAGCGTGCTCGACCTGTGGGAGACGCTCAAGCGGTTCGGCTGTTTCCGCGGCGATATCGCCGCGGCCTCATTGAAGCTGCGCGCGCGGATCTAGGCATCTTAAGCTCCCTGAGTGGTTTCCGCGGCGATATCGCCGCGGCCTCATTGAAGCTTTGGCCCCTTCCCCCCACTTATTAATGATCTATTAAGTTTCCGCGGCGATATCGCCGCGGCCTCATTGAAGCAACGCGCTTCGCGACTCGGACACGCGCGATACCCGCGGTTTCCGCGGCGATATCGCCGCGGCCTCATTGAAGCCGCCGTCCATGTCTCCCATTCATGCTCGGCATCCGCGGTTTCCGCGGCGATATCGCCGCGGCCTCATTGAAGCAACACCTTGGATTGAAGGAGGTGGAAAGGCCGTGTCAGTTTCCGCGGCGATATCGCCGCGGCCTCATTGAAGCTCCGCGTCGCTCGCCCCCTCCGGGTCAGCCTTCGCAGGTTTCCGCGGCGATATCGCCGCGGCCTCATTGAAGCGCGGTATTCCGCGCTGGTGAGCGCGTTCGATTCCTCCGGTTTCCGCGGCGATATCGCCGCGGCCTCATTGAAGCGCCGGGTTTGTCATCGGCCGTGCCACTGCACCCGACGTTTCCGCGGCGATATCGCCGCGGCCTCATTGAAGCCTGGCAGGCGCCGTGGCCGGACTGGGGCAGATGGCCAGTTTCCGCGGCGATATCGCCGCGGCCTCATTGAAGCGTCACGATCAACGAGGCGAAGGTCGCCAAGAAATGCCCGTTTCCGCGGCGATATCGCCGCGGCCTCATTGAAGCAGGTTGTTGTAGAGCGGCTCGGGCAAGTCGATCTGCAGTTTCCGCGGCGATATCGCCGCGGCCTCATTGAAGCCACCCTGGCACGCCGCCGCCAGATACCGACGCGAAGTTTCCGCGGCGATATCGCCGCGGCCTCATTGAAGCTTCTCCGGTCTTGTCATACTTACCTGTACCCATCTGGTTTCCGCGGCGATATCGCCGCGGCCTCATTGAAGCCCCGGCACCTCGCGGCGCAGCAGTAGCTTGCCCTGCGTTTCCGCGGCGATATCGCCGCGGCCTCATTGAAGCCAGTGCGGCCTGCTTCTCGCGCAGGGCTTCCCCCGGTTTCCGCGGCGATATCGCCGCGGCCTCATTGAAGCCGATCCCTGCGCATCCGGAGTCTATCGGCATAACCAGTGTTTCCGCGGCGATATCGCCGCGGCCTCATTGAAGCTGGGCAGCCTTGCTTGCTCCATAATGCTCAACTGCCTGTTTCCGCGGCGATATCGCCGCGGCCTCATTGAAGCATGACCTTGATTACTAAGGTACACCTGCCTCAACTGTTTCCGCGGCGATATCGCCGCGGCCTCATTGAAGCCGGCGCATTGGGCGCCCCTGCGATAAGCTCCCCGTCGGTTTCCGCGGCGATATCGCCGCGGCCTCATTGAAGCCTCAGCCATGGCACGGGTCTTTCGCCGGGAGGTGAGGGTTTCCGCGGCGATATCGCCGCGGCCTCATTGAAGCGTGCGCGACGTGAGGTTCCAGTGCCTGCACTTCAGGTTTCCGCGGCGATATCGCCGCGGCCTCATTGAAGCGCAAGGAAGACAAGCGGACGTTTTCTTATTCTACGGTTTCCGCGGCGATATCGCCGCGGCCTCATTGAAGCCCCGCCTTTGGCGTTTCCGGCCAGCCACCCCACAGGTTTCCGCGGCGATATCGCCGCGGCCTCATTGAAGCCCTGCGCCCTGCGCCCTGCGCCCTGCGCCCGTTTCCGCGGCGATATCGCCGCGGCCTCATTGAAGCCGTTGTAGTAGGAACAGAACGTTTCGTAGTCATACTCGTTTCCGCGGCGATATCGCCGCGGCCTCATTGAAGCGCCTTCCAGCCCGGCTTCGCAGACAGCAAGACAAAGCGGTTTCCGCGGCGATATCGCCGCGGCCTCATTGAAGCCAATTCCTCCCGCCAAGATCGCGCTCTCCGTCGCTGATGTTTCCGCGGCGATATCGCCGCGGCCTCATTGAAGCACCTTGACCGGCTCCGACCGCGCAGCGAAGCCGGTGTTTCCGCGGCGATATCGCCGCGGCCTCATTGAAGCCCGTCTGTCCAGCAATCGTCGTCGGCGCACACCAGCAGTTTCCGCGGCGATATCGCCGCGGCCTCATTGAAGCCAGTGCGCCCGCGAGACCGGGCGCTACAAGTGGCTGGTTTCCGCGGCGATATCGCCGCGGCCTCATTGAAGCACGCCCGTGCGCGCTGTGCAGCCGCCTTCCGACAGATGTTTCCGCGGCGATATCGCCGCGGCCTCATTGAAGCGCCGACCCGAAAACGACCCTCGACCTCGGCCAGTCGGTTTCCGCGGCGATATCGCCGCGGCCTCATTGAAGCGTGATACGTGCCATGGTGCTGCTCCCACATGCGCCGGAGTTTCCGCGGCGATATCGCCGCGGCCTCATTGAAGCACCGCGCTCATGTGGTGCGGTGTCTTCGGCGGGTTTGTGTTTCCGCGGCGATATCGCCGCGGCCTCATTGAAGCATGGTTGCCTCCGGTTCTAGGGAAACTCTGAACAAGTCCGCCCGTCCACATGTATAATTGTGCGCACTCCATCGAGCGACCGCGGCCCATGAAGCAGATCAGCTTTTCCGACGCAGAGTACCTTGGCAAGCGCAAGCAGACCCGTCG